>NZ_JACKZA010000011.1 GCF_015100155.1 Acidithiobacillus sp. HP-2
TCCCAAGGCTGTGGCTAAACTGGAAAAAGATCGGGCTGAATTGCTCGCTTTCTATGATTTTCCGGCCGAACACTGGCGGCATATCCGGACCACCAATGCCATTGAGTCCACCTTCGCTACGGTACGCCACCGGACTACCCGGACGAAGAACTGTGTATCACGCAGCAGCTTTCTGGGATTGGGTTTCAAGATGCTGCAGCAGGCTGAAAAACGCTGGATTGGGATTTATGCTCCAGAGAAAGTCCTGCAGCTTTTTGCAGGGGTGAAATTTATCGATGGCATACCGGCTAACCTAACCCTGCCGGATGATCAACAGACCGCCGCCTGATCTATGTCAGAAAATGCTCATACACCAGATTTGACTATAGCTCGGCCACGACCGTCCATACTGATCTGTATGGTGGACCCAAAGTGGTGCGCATTTGTTGCCGCAAACAAGGGTGCGGGTCCTGAATGATGATCTACGGAAAACTTTCATCCGCTGGTTCCCTGGGATGAGCACGGATGAGCAGGCAACATCAAAGGAAACAGCATAGGGGGGGAGCCCCCGGAATGGTTCACTCTCCCCGCAAGATACACCGCTCAGTTACCGGTTACCCATGCAACGGAATCGCTGTGCTAATCAGTTAACTTATATGAAAAAATTTATTTCTTTGTATAACATATAAATGGCTACCAAAACTATGACACCGATAAAGATATCATTCAACGCCGCTTTACGCTGTCCCAGTTTATCTGCACTCAGTGCTCCCAACCATCCTCCCAATATTCCCCCAGCTATGTATTCTGCAGCAATACGCCAGTCTACGAGGCCGTTCAGCGAATAGCTGATGGCAGTCGCTGTACCTAGGGCCCCCACAGCTAACAATGAGGAAGCGACGGCATTCAAAATAGGCAAGCGCCCAGAACGCATCAGTGCAGGAACAATGAGAAAACCACCGCCAATCCCAAAAAATCCTGACAAAATGCCAGTACCACCGCCATAAAAATATACACAAGCATGCCGCTCGCATGTTTTATGCGCAACAGGCTGCTTATCTCGTGTTCGATACATAGTTAAGGCAATCCAAAGCATGAGCAGAGCAAAGAGAATCAATAGGTATTTTCCATTGATCGCCTTCCCTAATTCAGCACCGGCAAAAGCTCCAATAACACCCGCGATAGTAAAACGAATAGCGACTGCCCAGCGAACATTACCAGCACGCGCATGTGGAATCAGATTGATGAAAGCATTGATACCCACAGCCAGCGCCGTCGTGCCAATAACCAGATGAGGATTGTGTACACCGACCCAATAGAGCAACAACGGAACCGCCAGAATGGAGCCACCACCACCTATAAGTCCCAAGGAAAACCCTACGATCACACCAGCCAGGATGCAATCAATATTTTGGCCTAATGTCAATGCAATCATAAAGTTTCACCATGGTTAACAATTGAATAACTTTTTTTCTAATAGAAAGTAGAGCTCCCTCGTCATCTTAGGCGATGGATCTGAGAATAAGCTTGGGCAGAATCAGGTAAGCCATACATAGTGGAGCGTTGACCATGTCTCCCATATATTTGGAGTTTATGGTTTTAATTACCGTATGTCCATGCTTCCTAATCATCTGTCTAACCCCAATCAATCAGCGGCTGCAATTCACAATTGCTGATCCCTAGCCGTGCAAAATCAAGAATATTTCCCGACTACGCCTCAATAGCAAACTCTTTAATAATCATATAATCATTATTATTATTCAATATCCTTTATACCATGCCTGTCAAACAGCGGCTATAGTTGGTCTCATATAAGTAGAAGGCAGCACCAGAAATATTCACATTTTACTGTATAAATAATACAATCTTTCTAATCTTCAAGTATTTTAAATATCTTTATTCCACGACATGGTGTAGTAGAACTGAAGCTGATAGTTGGCTTATAATTCATTAATTAAAATAATCATCTCCTTTTAACGCTAAAAATATTAGTCTGGATTTTATTTAGGTTATATCCGTCTGCTACCCAAAGAGGAATCCCTCCCTTTAAATAGCTGACATCGACAAATTCCATCTCTTTGAGCGCCAACGCTGCCAATGAAGATCTTCCTGCAGATGGACAGTCACAGATGCAACAGATTTTCATCTGACGCGCGGAAACAAGCAATTTGTGGTGACCTCTGAATTTTAGATCAGCGGCCATCTCTATGATACCTCGGGGAATTGCTATAGCACCCGGAATACTCCCATGAGATAGCTCATCCGCTTCTCTGACATCTATCACGATTATGGCTTTGCAGAGGATCAGATGGTGCAGCTCGCTGGGCATCATCCCATGGATTGCTTCATGCGCCTCGTATATGAGGCTTTTCAACGTAGACATATCATCACATAGGTAGTAGGATTCATTTGTAAATAGTACAGGAAATAGAAAAATTTTTCGAGATGGTTGAATATCAAATTTAAGCATCATAATTTCGGTTGCTTACATACACTAGTTGCTCCTTATTTAGGTATTGTTCATTATTTTAAAAAAGGATGGCATCATGAACACAACACCACCAGATTTAACGACGATTATCAAGTCAGAACAACATTATCTCGGAAAATATACTTTAGTGGTAGGTTTAATCTTGATTGTAATCGGCATTTTCGGCTTGCTCAGTCCCGTGATTCTTTCCGCAGCAACTGATGGCATCCTGGCGGGGGTTCTTATTCTTGGTGGCGCAGTATGGATAGCTCATAGCTACCAACTGCATGCGCATGGGCTTGGAGACTGGCTCAGACCGCTTCTTTTGCTGATAACCGGAGCTATTATGGTAGCCCTTCCGGCCGCTGGCATAGCCAGCATTGGCTTGCTTTTTATTCTGTATTTCTTTATTGACGCTTACCGTAATTTTACGCGGCCCAAGGTGTTGAGTGGAGTCGGACGTGGCTGGTTTTTTTTCAGCGGTATTATCGATGTGTTGATTGCGTTGCTTTTTATCGTCACCTGGCCGCAAGGTTCACTGATACTGGTCGGTATTTTTGTCGGGGTGAACCTTATTTTTGATGGAATAATCTTGATAATAGTGCGCAATGGTATCATCGGACTAACGAAGTCCTGAAGAATAACCAACCATTGTTGCATCTGGGCCAATGAATAAACTTGTTCGTATTTTGCGGCAACTTTTTTATCCGCACGCTCACACTCTCGATTCATCAGGCATCAGTTTCAGTCCAAAATTTTGGCTGCTTATTGTTTTTACTGGTATCGGTGCTGGGTTGGGTGCGGATTTTTTGATGTTCCTACTCTCCACGGTTCAACATCTCAGCTACCACTACGCACATGGATATTTTCAGGTGGCGGCAGAGCATGTCTCCGGCTTACATCGCTTGGGCGTATTAATTTCTGCCGGAGTATTAGCTACCTTTGCAGTCTGGCTGTTACGCAGATTGTCGCATGGTGCCAATAGTGATGTAGTTCACGCTATATGGTTTCAATCTGGAAGCGTGAATTTTTGGCATACCATCGCTCAGGCGATACTTTCCATGACCATCGTCGGCATGGGCGCTTCCCTTGGCAGGGAAGGAGCACCCAAACAGGTAGGAATGGCAATCGCTAGCCTGCTTTCACGGTGGGGAAGGCTCTCATCGACAGAGACGCGTTTCCTCGCCGCCTGTGGAGCCGGCGCAGGGATGGGAGCGGTTTATAATGTTCCACTCGGTGGCGCGCTTTTTGCGCTGGAAGTCCTGCTGGGTTCAGTGACTTTACCTCTTCTGTTGCCCGCCATTACCACGGCATTGATTGCTACTGTAGTATCCTGGATCACTCTTCCTGACCAGCCCACGTACACACTTCCGATTTATACGTTTCATATCGGAGAACTGTGCTGGTCGCTCCTATTTGGACCATTAGCCGGCGTTATGTCTGTTTTGTTTGTTCGTCTCATTATATGGGCGGATCTCCATAAGCCTCAGTCGGGATGGTTTATGTGGGCACCCCTGCTTATGTTTACCCTGCTTGGGATATTAGCCATTCCTTATCCACAACTCTTAGGAAATGGAAAGGATGTCACTGAGTTTGCTTTTAATAGTCAACTTCCTTTACTTCTAATGCTTACTCTTGTCGTGTTAAAACCCTTGGTGACGGCAGGATGTCTTGGAAGTGGTGCCCCGGGTGGTCTTTTCACACCCAGTATTACCTATGGAGCGGTAGTTGGGGGATCAATGGGGGATTTATGGTCTTTGATCTGGCCTGGAGCGGCTATTGGAAGTTACGCCGTAATTGGCGCGGGTGCTTTACTCGCTGCCACGATGCAAGCGCCTCTGGCCGCCATAGTTTTGCTGCTGGAGCTCACGCACAATACTATGGGCATTATGATTCCTGTTCTGTTAGCCATAGTATCCGCTGTTTTCACTGCTCGCCTGTTAGATAAGCGGTCTATTTATTCTGGCCCTGCCGGTATTGAGCCATTCATTGAGCAAGTCTCTACGCACCCAGTACATACTGCATTTGATGACCTGATCACGCCGTCATTTCAGAATATCGTGCCGATCTCTGCCAACTACAGCCACCTTGTAAAGTTGATGAGTACTGACGATCCCCCGCACAATTTCTATGTGGTGGATCACAGCGGTCAACTCGCCGGTATGATTTTTTCGAAAAATCTAAGAACTGCGGACTTGCTGACGCGTACCTTGAATGTTGCAGCGGCCGACGATTTGAAAACACCAATTACCGCTATTCGATCCGATCAGAGCCGTAAAGAGGTCATCGATCTTCTTGATCAACCTTATTTTTCCGAGATGCCAGTGATTGATTGTGTCAGCAAACGATATATAGGTGTTGTCAGGCCATCTTCGATAATCTGTAAATAGCTATTCATCGTAATCCATCTGGCTAGCCGCACCGGGGTGAACGTCAGTCAGTTTGTAGCGCGAGGAGATTCGACCGCTATCATCGTCCGCGACTACGTATGCATACACATCCCGCCACCTGAGCGCCCCAGTCAATCAGGTCCAGTCCGGAAGGTCGCAGGCGGGCTGAGCATAAAACGGCTTGCGGCCTGATTCATGGCTCATTCCGAACAGCGCATACACTGCACTCCATAGCGTTTGATCCAGGCCTCCAGTGCTTCAATAGCCTCACTGCCGGTTTTCACGTTGTCCAGGGCATGTTGGGGATCATCCGGTTTGACGCGGGCAATCCAGGCGTCCTTGTAAGGATCAATATTGATCAGGTGCGGGTCTTCCAACAATTGCTCGTTGCGGGCAATGACTTCACCGGCAAAGGGCACGGGTACGCCGCCTGCCCACTTGCCACTTTCCAGCGTAGCCACATGCCGTCCGGCCTCCAGATGTGTGCCGATTTTTTTAATACGGGCTTTTTGCAGGCGGCCCGACATGGTCTGCGCCGGGTCTGTAACCCCAATTGTCAGCGTACCGTCTTCTTCCGGGCGCACCCAGACATAATCAAGATCATAAAACAGGTCTTCAGGCAGTTCACAACCATTATATTCGCTCATGATCCGACCTCCGCCTCAAAGTCGAGAATACGCTTTCCCGCAGCTTCACCCTGATCCGCCAATGCGCTAGCCAGATAGGGATAAAGTTCGGTTTCTTCCTTGGCATCGTGTTGTTTGAGAATGGTTTGGACGGTACTCAGCAGATCGTCAAAGGTCTCGGCGTCTTGGTCTGCAATGGCCTCCGCCATTTCTTCAAAAAACACCCGCAGATCCTGATGCCCCTTGCGGAGTAGTGCGGTCAGAGGATGATCTTCGCTGCCTTCCTGTAGCTCGAAGGCAGGGAATAAGGTGCCTTCTTCCACGACCATATGACCATCAACAATGCCGTGGCGGAAGGCTTCCAGTAACTGCGCAGCTTCCTGCCATGCGCCTTGGCGGACAGCCTGGGCACTTTGCTCCAAAAGTTGATCCAGGCGTTCATGGTCATGTTGCATGATCTGATCTATGGGTGTCATGGCATTCTCCGAAAAGGTTGCAGTGCATTTCTATGGGACCTGAACGTGGCCGAAGCTTTGTTCAGGCGCATTCAGGAGCTTGTGTTCATTGGGCACCGAGCATTTTCAGCACTTCGCCCAGAGGCTGTGCGCCCACTGTCTTCAGGGCACCGTCCACGACAATGGCCGGGACCGTTTTAATGCGCAGATTGCTGACGATTTCGCGCCCTTCGCGATCCGCCACATCCAGTACCTGCAGTTCCATCGGCACCTTTTCCGCAGCTTGTTTCCATACTGCTTCAGCCTGCGGGCAAACCGGGCACCATTTCGAGACCAGAATTTGTACTTTTATCATCAAATCCCCAACATAAAAAAGACGATCATGTCGCGAATCAGCGTAGCATTGCTAACCATCGGGCGCAAAAACGTCAAAATGGATCTGTGCATGGAACAAACCCCTGTCCACCTGGCAACCACGAAGGGTTAAGAGGTATGAATAACAAGTAATCAATAAGGTATGACTTTTGGGTGACTAAAATACGAGATACGCTGACGCCTTATGACTGGTGCATTTTAGGAAATCATATGCTGCAGATTGTGAGTTGTAGCAACTTCTGAGAAAATGAAACATGTGGAAATATATTTTTACCAAACATACACAACAACAATCCCCTCTCAGCGAACAACTGTATGCGCTGCTTGAAGTCTTTCCAGATGCGTTTTTTTTTCAAGGATGGCGCGGGTCGCTGGCAGATCATCAATGAACCCGCCAAACGCCTTTTTCACCTGGAAGGAATTCCATGGAAAGGCAAGACCGATATGGAACTGGCGGAACTGCATCCGGACTTTCGGGAGATTCACGAGGCTTACATAGCGGATGACGAAAAAGCCTGGCAAGCCAAACAACTGATTGTTGTCGAAGAAAAAATGGTCCGTGAAGATGGCTATCAGGCGTTCTATGAAACGCGGAAACTGCCTTTGTTCAAAGAAAATGGTGAACGGGCGGGCATCATGATCATCGGTCGCGACATCACCGCACAAAAGGCGGCCGAAGATCGGATTAAGCAAATGGCATTTTACGACGATCTGACCGCTCTCCCCAACCGACGTTTCCTGTAAACTCTGATGAAACAGGGCATGGCGCGTGCCAAACGTCATGATCGGCCCCTGGCAGTCTGCATGACGGGTCTGGACGGCTTCAAACCCGTTAATGATATCTATGGCCACGAGGCCGGAGACGCCATCAAGCCATCCGTGCGGGTAGTCTGCCAGGGGAGCAAATAACGCTGAACGAACTGACGGATATTTCCAGCGGATACCGAAGGGATGGTTTCCATAGCCATGAAACCCGCCTTCTTATCCCGGCTTTCAATAGCTACCAGGATCGGTGTTTTCCCTTCTGCACCGTGTCCGCTTTTGCCTCCGGATCGACGTCCGCCCACGAAAGCATCATCCAACTCAACCAATCCACCCAGGCGGTAGATACTGTCCCAGTCCGCCATGGCGTGGCGCATCTTGCGCAGCATCCGGTGCGCAGTAATCCAGGAGACCCCGATCTGCTTGGAGAGGCGCAGGGCCGACAAGCCACCTTTGTCGCAGACCATCAGATAGATGGCCAGAAACCACTGCACCAAGGGCAGATTGGTGGAATGAAAGAGGGTGCCAGCCGTTACAGAGGTCTGGCGTCGGCAATGATTGCACTGGTAGACCTTGCGAGACATTACCCAGTGGCCTTGATCGTGCCCACAATGCGGGCATTGAAAGCCATTGGGCCAGCGCTGTTGTTTCAGCGCTTCGGCACATTTCTCTTCCGTACCAAACCGCGCCTGCCATTGCAGCAAATTCATGGCTTCTGCTTTCATCTATGCACCTCCAACCATATGACTTATATGGAATTAGGCAATTAATGATGAGAAAGGCTCAGAGGCATGTATTGGAACAAGAAAATGACAGAGGAAAATTCGGTTCATCCTAAAAACAGCAGTTACCCCTACTGAAATAAGATTATCCATTTGATAAGATGAGGCTTTTCCTGCACATGGAGGCCACCCTATGGGTGAAGAAGAAAAACACCCGCAAAAGGCCATTCCGGAGGCGGTACAGACCATAATCGTCGACGCGTGACGCCCGGAAGGGATGTATTGACAATCATGCTTTGTTTTTCATCAGTAACACAATCAATATGACCGCTATAAAGCTCCAGAAAAGGAACGTGAATGCATCCAGTATCCCCCGCATTGCTGCGTGTTGCGCCAGAGTTTGTCCCAGTACCTGCCAAGCCAGCGTTCCCTGATGTAATCCCGCATCACGCATATAGCGGGGTAGTGCCGCGCTGAACGGATTGATATGTCCACCCATCTGATTCCAGGCCTCCTGGGCTTCTTCGGTCATAATGGTGGAAATGATAGCAATACCCACAGAGCCTCCCAGATTACGCATCAGATTGAATATCCCCGATCCTTCGGGTGTCTGTTCTTTGCTCAGGGTTGCAAAAGCCAGTGTGAATAGAGGAATGGATACCAGGCCGAGACCGAGGCCTCGGATGACGCCCGGCCAAATGATCCAGGCAGGACTTATCTGCAGGTTATAGGAGAGGCTCAACCAGGTGCCCGTGGCCCCCAGACCGATTCCCGCCAGAATCATCCAGCGCGGGTTGGCCCCGTGATTAAGTAGTCTGCCTGCCATCCACATGGAAACCCAGGAGCCTATCCCTTGCGGGGCCATGACCAGTCCTGCGGTTTGCGCTTCATAGCCCATATAATCTTGCAGGTAGATGGGTAAAATCACCATGGTTCCATAAAGCGCCAAGCCGAATAAACCGATTCCTGCACTGCCCAGAGTCAGGGAGCGATCTTTAAGGAGACGCAAATTCACCAGTGGATGGGAAACATTGAGCGAGCGCAGTACAAACAGCAAAATCCCCATGCCCGCCAGCAGCATCAAAATGATGATGAAACGCGAACTGAGCCAGCCGTCCTGATCTCCGAGGCTGAGCATCATCTGCAAAGCACCCAGACCAATGGCCATCCAGACAAAACCCAGCCAATCAATCGGCCGGGGATGCTCGCTTTTGCCGAAACTGGGAATGTATAGCAACAGCATGGTGAACGCGATGAGGCCAATGGGAATATTGACGTAAAAACACCAGCGCCAGGAAAGGTCCTGAGTAAGATAGCCACCGAGCACGGGGCCAACAATCGGACCGAGCATGGTCCCCATGCCCAAAGTTGCCATGGCTACTCCTCGTTTTTCCCGGGGATAGGCTTCTACCAAAATCGCCTGTCCGACCGGTACGAGCGATGCCCCCAGAGCCCCTTGCATGAAGCGCCAAAAGACAATTTCCGTGAGACTGTGGGATTGTCCGCTCATGATCGAGCAGACCAGGAAGCCGGCCACGCTCCACAGTATGAGCTGCCGTTGTCCGAAACGTTCGACCAGCAATCCGGTCAGCGGGGTCACGATAACCATGGCCAACATGTAGGTAGTGAGTGCCCAGGTAATCTGATTGCTGTTGGCGTGAAGCGATCCCTCCATATGCGGCAATGCCACGTTGACAATCGTGATGTCCAGGACATTCATGATAATGCAAGCCATTACGGCGATGGTAATGGCAAGAAGATGTGGGCTCCCCGTTTCGTTGGAGTAACGGCTTTCCGACTTTGGTGTATCCATGCCATTCATAGCTTATTTACGCATCTCGGCAATGCCCCTGCGGTCTCAGCCATAATATGTCGATTAAGCAGTCGTTGCGCTAAGCGTGACGCATTGGATTGTAGAGGCTGGCCAAAAAGTCCTGAATGACTGTCCTTACTTCAGGCCCGGAATCGGGATCATTCAACAGTTGGTGTGCATGCAGGCTGCCGGGCCAGCTACGCGTAGAAATAGGAAAAGGGGGGTGACTCGCGATTTCTCGGGCAGGGGCCGCATAAGCCTCATTTTCACTGAAAAGCAACAGGCCATGAGCCGCCTTGTTGGCCAGAAGTGGCAAATATTCCTCCCCTCCCGCAGGGGATAGCCATATGACGGCATCCACGGGTTTCTCCGTTTCTGCAAGCGCGGCGATAACGGCGATCCCGCCCATGGAAGCGCCCAAAAGAACGATTGGATTGGCGCGTTCTCTGCGTGCATAGGTTATGCTGGCCAAGATATCCTGATCATAACTGGCATTATCTCCCCGTTCCGACAGACCATATCCTCTGAAATTCGGGGCCAGCACGGTCCATCCCCACTGTTGCATATCCACAGCCAAGGGTTTCCAGGCATTTTTATCGTAGGCTTTACCATGGGCCATCACACACCAGGGATTCTGCGCAGGATAAATATCTGCCTCCAGTTTTACGCTATCGGTCGTGCAGAAAGAAATGGTTTGTGAAGAAAGAGAGGATGGCATGGGATAATCTCCTTATAGAGAGTTAAATATCGATCTACAACCCATTAAGCTGGCACAATTTGCCTTCGATAGCGATACCAACCCAACGGGATAAGAATCATGAGAATTAAAGCACCTATCATGGCGGGAGCATAAATGTTCTCTGCCATATGTCCCGGAGGGATCAGGCCGATAAACAGACAGGCGAGTGAAGTCATAAAGCCAATTCCGGCAACCAGCCAGAGCCCCCAGTTGCGGCCACCCGGAACGCGATAGGGTCGCGGCACATCTGGATGCGTGTAACGCAATCGGATAGCAGCCGTAAAAAGTAACAGATACATGAAGCAATAGAGTACAACGGCCAGAGAGGTCAGCAGCAGAAATGCTGTATTGACCAGGATGAGCAGGTATCTCGACATTTTAAGTGTGTGGCCCGACATGACGTGGTCGCATGGCCGCACCAATTTCGACCAGGGTATCTCTCGACAACAATTGTAGGGCTACGGGAAAGATTTCATTGTTTTCGAGGATAATGTGGGCGCGATTCATAGTGATGAAAGCGGTTGGATAAAGATGAACTTCTTTTCCGGCCACTATCGCTTCCAGATCTTGAGAAAGTTTTGACCATGCTTTTTCTAGATCACGATGCTGTAGGCTCAGATTATGTAAGGGAGCGCGTAGGTTTTCTGGAAAATTGTGGTGAGCAGTGAGTAGAGGGAAAAGATTTTGTTCTTCATCGTCATGATGAAGGCGTTCAGCCTGACAGAAATATTTGAGGACACGCCCAGCAGCCTGCCTGGCTTCCTCATCTGGTCCGTGACTGACCAGATGTGCAGGCAACTGTTCCAGTGTTTCGCATTGGCTCAAAATTTTGTTATGACAGGCCAGCAGTAGACCAATAGGATCATCAAAGTCAGGAGCAGTAACAAAAAGTGACATGATAAAGGTACTCCTTTGCGTCGGGAAAGAAGGAAAACGTCTGTGTTTCTCCCTGCGTCACGATTCTTAATCGTGCTAGCGGCAGGGGGGTGGTGATTACGTAGGTTTTGGGAACATTGCAACCAGGCCTTACATTTTGACTTCGGCCCAACCTTCATTATGACGTTTCATCAGCTCTGCCATGCCTCCAGCCACTACACTCACTCCGGGAGCCAACTGACGCGCCGTAATATGCAGTCGACGCATGGATGTTTGACAAGCTACGAAGCGGACTCCACGCATCTGTAAAATGTTAATTTCCATGGCATCTGGAGCATTCTTCAAGAGCATTTGCAGGCCAGGCCCCCAGGCCAACACTTCCAACCGGGCAGGTGGAATGCCGACCTTGTGGACGATGTGAGCGACTGCACCAAGAGTCATCGACCATGCCGATGGTTTTGCTGAGTCGACTTCAAAGAGCATTCGGTAAGGTCCATGGCCCCAAGCAGGCGCATCGGCAGCCCACGCCACCCCATAACTGAGCAATAGTGAATAACAAAGCAGAATGGTTATAAGCCATTTCGTAGGCTTTTCTTTTGCGGCTTTGATTGTCGTTGCAGATCTGCTTCTACGTGTGAACGCTTGATTCAATACCTCAAAAGTACAAACTCTGTGCAGGCTGTTTAGTAAGTAATTATTCCATATCATCTTAAGGCTCCATTGTTAATGGGCAGTTTCGGTAAAAGATTAATCAAATACATCAATAGTAAGCGTTGTTTTGGCTCTTCTTAGGAGAAAAGCCATTGTCACATCAGAATACATACTGCAACATCAAACGATCATCAATAAAGGTTCCCTGATAGTTCGCATAGGGATTGCTATGATCGATAGCCAGACGGTTACGCAGAGATAATCCCTTCCAGAATCCTCCCGGGGTATAGGTCACATCCAGATAGTTGGCGTCTACGTTCGGCAGGTAGGGATGCGTACAATACATGCTGTAGGAATACTTGATCCGCAATTGCCGTAGGGGATGGATCAAAAAGCCAAACTTCCAGGCATGTCCCGCCGCAGAAGATGAGACCAGCCCATAATCCATGATGCTGGTGTACAGTGGATCGGCACTGTACTGTTGGGTATAGGGAGAAACAAATCCGCCGTTATACAAAGTCCGGCCACCCATGGAAAACGGACTGCGACCGGGAATATCATCATAAGCCGCAAAAACCTGGCCCAAAGGCGTTTGCAGACCTACCATGCCACCAAATACGGTCGCGTTGACGGGACCCGCGTATTGCGCGCCGTCCGCCCATTCCCGCGCATACTGAAAGTCGGCGAAGGGCTTCAAGCCATAGGGCAAGCAGGACACTCCATAATGGACAGTACCGTAAAACAGATTCGCCAAATCATAAAACTTGTAGAACCAGGCGCTGGATTTCAAGCCCTGCCAATGCGCCTTCATCCCGAAAGCCAGTGTGCCATCCATATGATCCGGCATATCGGGATAAATGGGATTTTGATTCAGCAGGGTTTCTCGGTAGTAATTTTCCTGTATCCGGTTTTTGAAACGAAACTCGCGAATCCCGATCAGTTGCACGTTGTGAATGGGGTTGGCCTGCACGGTGACTGCCTGGAAGGTGCTTGGAATCATGAAAGCATCCGACGGATTCATCCAGGGGGTATGCAGCAACATATCGCCGGCTTTCACTTTCAGCCAGCGATCCTGATACTGCAAATAGGCTTGTCCGAGCACATTCAGACTGTCTTTTTCCCCCATCAAGAGCGCATCCAGATGGGTATAACCGGGAGCATTCAGATCGTTGGCGCCCAGACTGTTGGCCGTATAAAAAGCCACACCGGCACTGAGACCATAGAGCGGGGCCGTTTGCACTTTCAACATGCCGCCCAGTGAATAGGCATACTTATTGGGTAATGTGCTACCGCCATAAAGCTGATTGACGTAGTAGGAACGGATATTCCCGGTGACCTTGCTGGCTTCCAGAAACTGTTGAATTGTCTGGTAATGCTCCGCATGGGGCATAGTATCAGCCTGGGCCACTAGAGGTCCCATCAGTAAAGCGCCTACAGCAGCAGCGATCATTGGATATTTCATGATTGATATCTCCTTTTATTTCGACAAAGTTCTGAATGATTTTTTCAGATCCTTCTAATCCCTCATTTCAAGGTCGTTTCCCGTAAGACACATGTAATTTGTGCAGTGTTCAACTGCAATAATCCCGCTGCCTCAGAAATACAGACGTCGTTTCACATGCAAACAAATTGGAACGGCTGGCATAACTCACTGATCTCTCACCTCCGTCAGCCTTCGACTAGAGATGTTGCACTTCATTTTAGAGCGCGCCATATAATAGAAAGAATCAAACAGCCAACTGTACGTCGGATCTTTTTGTTCGCGACGCTTTCATTATGTACGCATAAAAACTACTCCTGTATTTAATGAGCAATAAATCAGTTTAACACAGAGCCAGGAAAACCATGGTTCAACGAGAGAGAAAATTTTCTTTTGTTCTTAAGCGGTAGTGGCGGACAGAATGATAGAAAAAGTACTTAATCACGAGAAATATCAGCGACTGAGATGTGCCGTGAGATTTTCTCTGGTTCTATACAGCAACCAAACCAATAACAAACATAAGATGGATAATATAATATATATACCGAAACCTAAGGCGTAGCCGTTGATACCCACTAATGCAACGATATCTCCTAGTATCGGAGGAATTGCGAAACCACCAAGACACCCCAATCCTCCGACCCAACCCGCAGTACCACCTACAGCATCTGGTACGTAATGTGGGACCAGTTTAAACACCGCAGCATTATTCACCCCCATACCCGCACCAACCAATATTTCCCCAATGATGGTTAACCATAACAAGCTGGAAAAAGTCATAATTACAGACCCAACTAGCAATGCAATCAGTGAAATAACTGCGGTCTTTTCGCCACCCATCTCGTCAGACAATTTTCCGCCATAAACACGAATAAATGCTGCAATTAATGAAAATACCGCAGTAAGCACTACGGAATGAAATGCGCCCACATGGAAATACGTTTGCCAGAAAATAGGCAACCATGCAGTTAACGCAAGAAATCCGCCAAAATTTGTAAAATACAGAATAACTAGAGGCCAGGTCCGCCAATGCTTTGCCGATAAAAGGAGCGTATGCCAGGTCCCGCCAGTAGGAAAAAGCTCTTGACCGTACTTTTTGGCTTCCTCAGTAGCACGAGCAGTATCATGGTTTCGTTTATAGATTTGGTAATATGGTGCATTCAATCCCATGAGGTAATAAATTATTATTCCAACGATAATAATTGCCAAGGAAAACAAATACCCACCCCAAAGGCCGACGGTCATAATAACGGCCGGCAATATCAAGACAACAAATCCTGGTGATGAATCACCGAGTCCACCAAAAACGGCGAGCGCCCATCCTTGTTTCTTTTTTGAGTACCAATACGATACCTGTCCAATACCAACAGAGAATGTGGCAATTCCACACCCTGCTAGTGCACCAAAGGTTAATAGCATCGGATAGTATTTTGCCGTAAGTTGATTCGGATATAGCGTCAGAAGCATCCAATAAAGCCCGGCAATACCAATAACGGATGCTATTAGCAATACAAGAAAGGGTAATCGACCACCATTCCTGTCAACAGATGCACCAAAGGGTATGCGCAGCAGGGATCCAGTGAGCATAGGCATAGCTACCAATAGTCCCACTTGTTGGGGAGACAGGTGCATAGCTTTAAGAAAGATGTGTGCGGTTGGCCCAAACAGGGAAACAGACCCTGCACCAATAAAAAATCCTATGGTTGCGCCAATTAATGCGCGGTTGGCCGATCCGGTTACTGTGGGTTGAGTGGCTTCCACGTTACCTCCATTTTCATTTTAATGATAATTAAACAACCTTTTCTTTCCCCAACAAATTCGGTGAAATACCAAGGTCATCACTTTTATACGACGGAGCGAATTTTTGAGCGTACCAGCTGATAAGGTCTGACAACATAATTTAATGGTGCAGTCCAAATATGCACAAGCCTACTGAAAGGAAAAAGGAGAAATACAGTAAATCCACAAAACATGTGCACCTTATAGATCAATGGAATGTTTATAATGAGTTGCGGATTGGCTTGAAACTCGGCAATGCTTCGAACATAATGAATAAGTATTTCCATATTTTGGACATGATCATGAATCACTTCGGGCACACTGATGAATTGGGTGCCCAAACCAAAGCAAAGTGTTATCAATAACCATACCAATATAATAATATCCATAGGACGACTAGCGTAACGCACCTTTGGATCAAGCACCCTGCGTAATAAAAGCATGACTCCACCAACCATTGCCACCACTCCGGCTGTGATACCTGCGCTAGCAGCAAGCCATTGATGCTCGACAGGATCTAAACCTAGCCATTCCAGGATGTCGGTCAGAAATCCCGTAAAATGTCCGAGAAAAAGCGTCAGTATGCCTATATGCCAGAGATTACTCGCCCACATCATATAGCGTTTCGATGCTAAAATCTGGCTGGAATAGCTAGTCCAGCCGGCTTGCTCACGTTCATAACGAATAATTGAACCCAACAAGAATATTGTTCCGGCTATGTAAGGATAGATGCCAAACAAGAAGGTATTCCAAGACCAGATCATACAGAAACTCCTGATGAAATAGGTGAAAGAAAATGACTGCGATACAGTACTGGTTCTAATAAACGGGCATAGGGACTCTGTATTTCTGAAAGATTGTTTCGCAATATCTGAATACTTTCGTCTGCGCTGCTCAGAAAGATGTAAGACTCCTCTATCTCTAAGGTTGCCGCGAAATCCAAAACAACAGGTAGGAAGTCTGGCAACGCCCGAGCACCTGGAGCCCATCCATAAGTAGAGTAGTATTCAAGAAGTCGGACGAGAACGTCGCCTCGGCCACGATCATCCTCAGGAAGGATGTGATTACTCAGATGCAGGTCGCAACTGGGATTCCAGTCAAATGTATTCACATATAAAGCTTCTAATTGCAAAGGGGCCAGACTTTGCATCCACTTTATATGATCGTGCAACATAATAACTTCTTTCTTGTGCGCATTGTCTAGTGATTCTAGTGCGAAGGCGATCTCTGGTAGGTTCTGTAGGAGTTCGTCGTCTGGATAATCCAGTAGCAGTGCCACAACGTGCAAAATGGGTTGATGAAAGATACTCATACGTTTCCCCGGTGCCGAACGAAATGGAGCGGCTGCACGTTCGCCGCTGGTGTTTCTTTGCGACGCCTTGGGAATAGCTCTCCAGCGCTGATACCCGCACTACTTTCGTTACCAAACACAAAGCCATTTTGTCCCTGAAAATCATATGGATCATCCATCATGGTTTCCTGATGGCTGGTAGGGATCACAAACCGATCTTCATAATTGGCTATGGCCAGATACCGATACATATCCTGAGCGGTGGCCTCGTCCAAATCGGCTCCGTCTAAAACCTCTGTATTAGGCACGCCTTGAACATGTAGACTGCGCTGATAGGCTCGCATTGCAATGAGTTTTTTCAACGATGCGATTACTGGCTTATGGTTCCCCGCCGTAAAAAGACTGGCTAGATAGTCGATTGGTATACGCAATGATTCCAAGCGTGGGATTATGTCCTCTGCCTTACTCGGAATATTTCGTGGTGATATTTCGCGCCCCATAGGTGATAAAGGTGGGATATACCAGACCATGGGGAGGGTTCGGAATTCAGGATGCAAAGGTAGTGCTATTTTCCAGTCCATCGCCATTTTGTAAATAGGCGAGCGCTGTGCTGCATCAATCCAGGAATCAGGAACGTCATCGAGGCGTGCTTGTGCGATTACCTCTGGATCGTGCGGGTTAAGAAAAATGTTCATTTGTGCTTCATAAAGATCCTTTTCTTCAGTCGTGCCGGCCAGTTCAGCAATGCGGTCCGCATCGTACAACATAATGCCATTGTACCGTATACGTCCCACACAGGTGTCTGAGCAGATAGTTGGCAATCCTGATTCAACTCGGGGATAGCAAGCAATACATTTTTCCGATTTACCGGAGTCCCAATTGAAATATACCTTTTTATATGGGCACGCAGAGATACACATACGCCAACCGCGACAGCGATCCTGATCAATAAGAACAATGCCATCCTCTTCTCGTTTATAAATGGCCCCAGAAGGGCACGCAGCAACGCAGGCCGGATTTAAGCAATGGTTACACATGCGTGGTAAATAAAAAAGAAAGGTTTTCTCGAATTCCCCCAAAAGGTCTTTGCCTGGGACATCTCTAAGATTGTAATCTACAGATCGCGTTTGATAAGTACCACCCAATTGATCTTCCCAGTTCGCACTCCATTCAATTTTTTCCATAACCTGACCGCTCACCAGTGAAACTGGGCGTGCGACCGGTGCTGTTTCTGATAATTGTGCATTGAGGAGATGTGCATAGTCGTACGTAAAAGGTTCGTAGTAGTCCAAAATCTCGGGTAAATGTGGATTGGCAAAAATAGTCATCAGCTCCCAGAAACGACCACCTTGTTTTAGGGATAACTTACCATTCTTCAATATCCACCCGCCATGCCATTGGTCTTGATTTTCCCAGTTTTTGGGATAACCTATTCCTGGTTTGGTTTCGACATTATTGAACCAGATATATTCCGTTCCTCGACGGTTGGTCCAGGTATTTTTGCAGGTCACCGAGCATGTATGACAACCGATGCACTTATCTAGATTAAAAACGAGAGCAAATTGTGCACGTACTTTCATTGACTTTCCTCCACTGCTTGACGCAGTTCTGTCTCTAGATCCGAGCCTAACTGCTTTTCCATCCACGAGATTTGTGCATCGTTTACCTTGCGAATCAGTACTTCAGCATCGCGCTGACTTCCGACAGGTCCATAATAATTCAGTGTCCAGGCGAGTTGTGCATAGCCACCGATCATATGGGTCGGCTTTACAATTACTCGTGTAGCGCTGTTATTGATGCCACCACGTTTACCTGTGCTTGGCGCACCTGGAACATTCAGTGTTTTTTCCTGTTGGTGATACATGATGGCCACCCCTTCTGGAATGCGTTGGCTCACCACCGCACGTGCCATAAGGGCACCATTTTCATTAACTGCTTCTAACCAGTCGTTGTCAGATATTTTAAGCTGATCGGCATCTTTCTCGCTGAGCCAGATATGGGGACCCCCTCGGGAAAGATGCATCATGCGCAAATCGTCATGATAGGTGCTATGAATTCCCCATTTGTCGTGTGGCGTAAGAAACCGTAATACGATGCCACCCTGTTGGGCGATGGCCTCAGGCAAGCCTGCGACGGCGTGTGTGGTTAAAGGCGGGCGATAGGTACAAAGACCTTCACCAAAATCCAACATCCATTCATGATCCAGATAAAACTGACCACGTCCGGTGAGTGTTCTATAGGGCGTGGCATAGTGCACATTTACATATCCAGCATTGTAACTGACTTCTTCCGACATCAGACCACTCCATGAAGGAGATGAAATCACCTTTCGGGGTTGTACTTGCAAGTCATGAAAGCTAAATTTCTCACCCCGGCGATCGTTGGCAAGTTTGGTTAGAGAAAGTCCAGTTTTGGTGCTCAACGACAGCCATCCTTTATGCGCCACTTCTCCGTTAGTCTCCGGGGAGAGATGAAGAACCATATTGCATGCGTTGATATCACTCTCAAGGGAGGGGCGAGCGTCTTCTTTACCCTTTCCTGAAGAAGGGAATGTTCCGTTAATCGCCAGCAATTCCGAAATTTCTTGCCCGGTCTCCCAATGCTCGCCCTTTGCACCATTGCCGTGAGTGGCCAGCAGCGGTCCAATGCTGCTGTACTGTTCATAAATATGCGGATAATCACGTTCCACAATTTCAAAATTTGGACAAGTACGTCCAGGCTCTGGAATTTTTCCTTCACGTTTCCAATCGCTGACTCCCACAGCTTGTCCCAGCTCATTAGGGGTATCGTGAAGTAGTGAAATAGCAAGCAAATCCTTTCTTTTCCCGAGATGTTTTTCAGCAAGTGTTGAAAAACTTTTGGCTAAATGCCGAAAAATCTGCCAATCGCTGCGACTTTCCCAACCTGGATCCACTGCAGCACCAAGAGGGTGGATGAAGGGATGCATGTCTGTGGTGTTCAGGTCGTCCTTTTCGTACCATGTAGCCGTTGGCAGGATAATATCCGCATAGGCCCCAGTGCTATTTAACCTAAAGTTGATATCTATCATTAAGTCCAGCTTGCCAACGGGGGCTTTCTCGTGCCACTGGATTTCTTGCGAAGCTCTACCCGAGCCATCTTCTCCCAGCACGGCATTTTCGGCCCCGAGAAGATGCTTGAGAAAGTATTCATGACCTTTCGCGTTGGTACCGATCAGGTTACTGCGCCAGACGAACAGATTGCGCGGCCAATTCTCTTGGTGGTCAATATCTTCACTGGCAAAAGTGAGATGTCCGTTATGAAGTTCATGAGCAACATAATCCGCAACACCTTTTGAATCCTGGCTGGCGGCTTCGGCGATATCTAATGGGTTACTTTGAAAGTGGGGTGCGGCGGGAAGCCATCCCAAACGCTCGGCCACAATATTGTAATCTGCCAATGTGTGGCCTTTGTAGCTGGCTTTTGCGGCAGGATGCATGAGGCTATCAGCGGTGACGCGCTCATAGCGCCATTGGTCCGTATGTAAATACCAGTAACTAGTCCCCGCTGCTTGGCGCGAGTGTAGATGCCAGTCGCCAGCAAAAGCCAAAGGTAACCACCCAGCTTGGGGTCGAAGTGCTTCCTGACCAACATAATGTGCCCAGCCTCCACCACTTTGACCAACACATCCACAAAGATGCACAAGATTAATAATTGACCGATAATTCATATCGTTATGGTACCAATGATTGGTTCCGGCACCGACAATCACCATGGACTTCCCTTGTGTAAGCACGGCGTTTTCCGCAAACTCTTGCGCGATTCTTATGCAATTCTCTTGTGGAATACCGGTAATGCCTTGCTGCCAAGCTGGAGTGAAAAGCTGATTGCTATCTGTATAGTTTGCATCGGTCGTGCCTTCGATTTCGGCACGGTTGACGCCATATTGTGCAAGCAACAGATCAAAGACGGAACAAACAAATTGTTCACCATGCGTAGTTTGTAAACGGCGCGCCGGGATCTTGCGTTCAACCAGCTTTGCTTGGCCGTCACTATTGCCATAATCAGGAAAAACCACTTGGAGCACGATATCTTGTAAACCTAAGCAGGATAATTCTGCCTCAATGTATTCGTTCGTTGTCGCATCTTCTTGTAGCAGGTTCCAGTTACCCTCAGTTTGACTCCACCGAAAACCTATGGATCCTTTGGGGCATCGATAACTCTCGCTTTTCGAATCATAAACGATAGTTTTCCATTCGGGATTTTCATTTTGACCTAGCTGATTATCAAAATCAGAGGCCCGTAAAAAGCGATCGCTGGTGTATCGGGTATCATCCAACGGTCTTAAGAGTATTTGCATCGGCAGGTCAGTGAATTGTCTTGCATAATCTTGAAAATAGGATGCCTTTTTTTGCAAAAAGAATTCCTGTAATACCACATGACCCATTGCTAAAAATAACGCAGCATCGGTGCCCGCTCGTACAGGTAACCACTCATCGGCAAATTTTACGTATTCCGCATAATCTGGGGCTATCGCGACGACTTTGGTACCTTTATATCTGACTTCAGAATAAAAATGGGCATCAGGGGTACGTGTCGCCGGAATATTGGTTCCAGCTACGATGATATAGGTAGAATTATACCAATCGGCTGATTCTGGTACGTCGGTCTGCTCTCCCCAGACTTGAGGTGAAGATGGTGGGAGGTCGCAATACCAATCATAGAAACTCAGTGGTACGCCCCCAATCAATGAAAGATACCGTGTTCCAGCAGCGTAGCTGATCATCGACATTGCAGGAATGACAGAGAATCCAGCGATACGATCAGGTCCGTAACGTAATATGGTATAAATATTCGCAGCCGCAATGATTTCGTTGATTTCATCCCAGCTACTGCGGACAAAACCGCCCAATCCACGCACCGCGATGTAACTACTGCGTTTTTTTGGGTCTTCCTGAATAGCTCTCCAAGCTTCTACTGGATCTTTCCCCGTGGCTCTTTCATGGCGATATAGTTCCAGCAACCGTGCACGGATCATGGGGTATTTGATACGATGAGGACTATATAAATACCAGGAAAAACTGGCACCTCGTTGACAACCGCGAGGTTCGTGGTTGGGTAGGTCTGGGCGCGTTTGCGGGTAATCATGTGCCTGCATCTCAAAAACAACCAGCCCGTTTTTGACATGGACATTCCAACTGCAACCGCCTGTACAGTTTACACCATGAGTCGTGCGCACTACCTTGTCATACCGCCAGCGATGCCGATATGCGTCTTCCCAGAGGCGATCATCCTGCAATTTGACACCATGTCCATCCGAGAAGGATTCGTGGTAACGAACTAAATACTTCAGGCGATCCAGCAAATGACTCATAAAGAACTCCTTCGATAATGTTTCAGCCGCCTAAGCCTGTAGGATAGGCTTATAAACTTAATTCATACGCACAACATGCTTTCTGACCACGCCTGAGTCTGCTTTGAAAATTTTTTATTCTTTTCGGTAGTAGAAACCTGTTCCTTAGATAATTTTCCTGTAGACACCAACTCAGTATGTAGCATTGATTCTCCCTCGCAATAACGCAGAGTTACAGGCCGCCAGCATGAGAGCAGCCCAAAGAATGAGCATGTTGCGCATTCAGACCAATGCAGAGGCTGAATACACAAAGCCTCTACTTGAATTTGAATTAATTCTGGTAAAAAAAACCGCTTCGCCGCCACAGGTGCAGCATATTGCTTTGATAATCATAGGCCTTATATCTTCAGGTAGACGTCAAAAACCACTAAACACTCCTAATTGTAGCAAAGTTTTGTTATGGTGTGGGCTTTAGAGATTGAGTTTGTCCGCCACGGAGTTGAAGATTGGGCCGAAATCGGCTCCTTTACTTCGATGCCGACAACGTTCCTGCCACGATCATTGAAGCCTCCGGTTCAGGCATGAAGGACCCGACGCCAGAGAATAACCTCACCGGATGAAGCCCCCCGGTGAGGACCATAGTTTTTGGGTGATTTGCACGATGATATAGCTGATGTGGAGTGTCAAGGGGGAGCGTCCAAGGGGCTGCTCCGCAGTCTGCCGAACCATCCGTAACCCTTTGCGAGTATTCTAGATCCCGCGTTCTACCTTGTTGTGTGGCATGCATGAGTGTCAGGTAAATCTGAGTCTGACCCGCGCATGTTTCGTGCTCCGGCCTATGGCGGATAACAGCAATGGGCGGCTGGTGATGGCTTCTTTGCGGATATCCGGGAATAAATGACCGCTATCGGTCTGAACCAGCCCTTCAGTAGAAGAACTACAGGGCAGCCCAATCGGGCAGTGTCCAGTTAAAAGTTTAACAAAGTGTTAACCATTTCACTCCCAACCCAAAAAGTATCAGCACCCCCTCCCTGCAGAAATTCATCGTCCAGACCAGACCATGGCGCAACAAATCTCGTCAGAGTTGTCGGCATTGATGGAAGAAGGAGCGGATTGTGCGTCTAACGAAAAAATAAAAACCGCGTGTTGTTATAGTACAGTACATTTGAAATCTATGTACATATTAGATATACTACGCACTACTGTCATTCCACAAAAAGGAGGCTGACATGACTACACCCTACAAAGATCAACTCCTCGCACTCGGCGAAAAACTCAAACAGGACGTGAAAGCCGCTGGTAAAAAGCGTTCAGAGGTTTTTCTGTCCATCTGGAATGGCATTGAACAAAACCTGCTGGACAAGGATTTCGACTCGATGTCCGCGCGTGATCCAAAAACGCCCGTCGAACTGAGCCTGCGCGAAGGCTTGGTGGATATCGGACGTTGCTATCTGGCAGATGATGACCGCCTGCCCAATGACGCGCAGATTGCCGAACAGTGGTTGATGATCGGGGCAGAGTGGGGGTCCTTCATGGGTCAGATACTGCTGTTGCAGCTCCATATTGCTTCGGGCCAGACGGCCTACGATCCCCGCTGGTTACAGGCGTTCCGGAAATGGCAGAGCGAAGAGAAACGTGGGGATTTCCTCTGGAAGAACCAGAATCGGCGCTTCGAGAAGCTGTCTTCGGTGGCTTTTGAATTGGGTTTAAGAGCGGCTATTGCCCTACAGGACGCGGCCTTGGCGAAAGAAGTGTCGGACTGCATGCAGGCGGCCTCTTGTGATGAGCTGTCATTGATTGGTCTGCAATGGCAGGCAGAGCGGTTATTGACCCAGAATGAACCAATTCCAGAATACAGTCGGCAAATACTGGGTAGCATTACCCCCGGAAATGATGCCAAGGAAAATCAGGCATTGTCCCGCTTCAAAACCTTGCTTGGCCCACTGCCTTTACAGACCTGGCCGGATAGCCCTTCCTGGGCGGAAGGTTTGCGCCAGGACTATCCCTGGATGGTGCCGGCCATAGACAAGCTTGAGAATGAATGGGCACTGCATCATGTGACGAGGCATCCGGTATTGAAATTCCGCCCCCTCTTGCTGGTTGGCAATCCCGGACTCGGCAAAAGCCGCTTTGTGCAAAGTCTGGGGAAGACCCTGGGATTGCCCACGACCTTTTTGATGATGGCAGGGATGAACGATAACATGATGCTCAAAGGCACGGCACGAGGGTGGAGTACCGCACGGGCAGGTTATCTGGTCGAATTCATGCGCGAAAACCGTCAGGCCAATCCGTTGGTCTGTCTGGATGAAATCGAAAAAGTCGGTACCAGCAAACACAATGGCCGCCTTTGGGAAACCCTGCTGACCATGCTGGAACCGACCACCGCCCGCTGCGTCACCGATGAGTATTTGTTGGGACCGGTGGATTATTCGGCCGTCAACTGGGTGGCCACGGCCAATGACCTGCGTGATCTGCCCAAACCCTTGCGCGCGCGTTTTACCATCGTTCGCGTGGACGAACCCGAAAGCCGGGACTTTGATCGTATTTTTACGAACACCCTCCAGGAAATTGCGCGGGATCTGGGCACGGAAACTTGGGCATTGCCTGCATTGCCACCAGAGATTGTCGAGGGCTTGCGGCGGCAGTTTCGGCGCAATCCCGGTTCACTACGGCAACTGGGGGTCACCACACGTTCTTTGCTGCAACTGGAAGCGAGGGCACAGATGGATAACGGAACAGCATCGCGATACTTCCATTGAAGAAAATATGGCACGCTGCGGTGATCAGGATGTCGGGCTGTGGATGCATGGACATACCCACCATGCCGTGGATTACTCCATTGGTGCAGTGCGCATTTTGTCCAATGCCTTCGGCTACCCGAGAGAGGGGACCGGCGTACAGTTGGATCAGGTCATTGCCCTGGAGGAGAAAAATTCATGAACCCGCGTATCATCATGCACCCAGCCAATCTGCAGGGCCGGGACTTTATCGTCGGGGATCTGCATGGTCATCCCGATGTTCTCTATCGGCTCATGGATCAGGTGCGCTTTGATGTCGATACGGATCGCCTGTTCAGCGTGGGCGATCTGGTGGATCGGGGTCCAAACAGTGCCGCAGCACTGGATCTGTTGGATGCCCCCTGGTTTTATCCGGTGCTGGGCAATCACGACGCCATGCTGTTGGCGACCTTGAATCTGAGCTGTTTGCGGGAGATGGAGCGGGCTGAATCCCAACGGACGGCAGCCTACGCCGATCTTTTCAACCAAAACGGCGGATGGGATTGGCTGCGTCTGTATCGCAGTGAGGAAGAACGCCTTGAACAGTGGCGATCAGCCCTTGCACAGGTGCCATTGGTCCGCATCGTTGACGCAGAGAATAGGACACCGGCAGGGCGTTTTCAGGTGCTGCACGCCGATCTGGCTGCAGAACGGGAGAATATGATGGCCGTGTGCTGGAATGATACCGATCTCGCAGCAGACACCCATCCCCGTTGGCAGGAGGCGCATCCGGTCATCGGTTATGACGCAACGGGGACTTAGGAAGATCATTTATTGTGGGGACGGAGTTTGCGTTATGCCCTGTCCCATGAAATCCCCATCGTTCCGAACGCGTTATCCCGGACTTATGTGGGTCATACCATCACGCCACCCCGGGAAGGCCGTTTATTGCAAGTCGCCGGACATGTGTTTCTGGATACGGGGGCCGCCCATCTGGACCAGCCCGAAAAATATCGCAATCAGGGTTTGACCCTGTTTTGCCATCAGGAACAGCAGGGCTGGATGACTACGGCCACCGGGATGGAGCGCGTAACGCTGGGCAATGTGCCCGTGCTCTAAAGAAATAAGGGGGAGAAAGCATATGGATATCGCCTTGGAACAGGCCCTGCGGCGGGATTATCCCGTACTGTACAGCCACTACCGGGAAAATCATTTCTGGTGCGAAGACGGCTGGTATCCATTGCTTTGTACCTTGTCACAGACGCTGGAAACCTACGCTCAGGAGCATGGCATCCGTATTCACGTCCATGAAGTCAAACAGAAATTCGGGACAATGCGTTATTATTATGGCTATGACGGCGTGCTGCCGGACCGGCAGAAACATACCCTGTTTCAGATCGTCGAGGAATATGAGAATCGCTCCCGCCGGATCTGTGAGCACTGCGGTTTGCCGGGCACCTTATTGGTCCGTGACGGTTACTGGTATGTGGCCTGCCCGGAACATGCCAAGGACGGTCTCACGCCCGCTGCCTTTCAAAAGTTAGGGTGTACCAATTCGGTGTAGCTGGCTCTTCCGACCAGCACCTATTCGGTGCACCCGTATCTATCTATTAATATATTTATTTATGGTAAGCGGTATAACCGGAATGAGCGTGACACCTCACATCAAAAATTCAGTCCCATTTCCGCAATCGCAAAACATCTGCACGATGCCTCTTGGCGACTTCCGGATCAAAGGGTCCCAGCGCATCGCAAATATCGGCAAGTTGCACGGGCCTGCCACCCCAAACATCCGCACTGACTTCCATAGAACCCGGTTGCGGTTGGAAGTTGCCATGCACATGACCGTATAAATGAATCGTGCCATTCCACATGCCCGGCCATTCCCGCATCGGGTAATGGCACAGAAAAACGCTCTTTTCCTCTACATGAATCTTGGTCATTTCCTGTACGCTGGACCACCCCTTGATCTGATTGGAATGGACAGGATCGTGGTTTCCGCGAATCAGGTGTTTGGTGCCATTCAGCTTGTTCAGAAGCAGCGCGATTTGGTCTGGCTTGAGCATGGAAAAATCGCCCAGGTGATAGACGGTATCCCGAGGGTCCACCACGCTGTTCCAGATACGGATTAATGCACTGTCCATCTCATCAGCATCTGCAAAAGGCCGCTGGCAATAAAGAATGATGTTGGCATGCCCGAAATGACTGTCGCTGGTGAAGAAGGTCCGCAGCATGTATCCCAACCTCAATGCAAAAAATGCATCCTGTCACAACCCGATGAGGCTTTTCCAGATCTGTGGGTAAAAACCCATCCGGTCATGTGCATGAATCGGGATAACAGTAAAAGCTTATTTACGCCCACGTCCCAGATTTGTAAGATCATCAGTAAGGAAAGACTTCTGCTGCTTTCGCAGACTTGATTGTGTTGGCCTGCCCATAGAAAAAAGGATGCCGCTCATGATGCACTGGATGATGGATAGTCGCGCGGGTTTTCTGTTTTTGCTGATAACGGCCTTTGTCATCGCGGCACTGATCTATGCGCTTCCAATCTTTATGGCCTGGACCATAGGCAGTCCATACCTCACTGCCATCACGCTCCTGGACCTCTTTCTGGGCTGGACGGTATTAGGCTGGATTGCCGCTTTAATCTGGGCCATGGCTTCGGGTAACGGCGGCACCTTCGATGAGGATGGTCCCTCCCGGCACAAACCCTCCTTCTGAACCATTTCTGGTTTCTACATCCCTACAAAAATTGACGAAAGCCCCTGAAGCTCGCACCATGCACGGGAGTGTTTACAGGAAGCCGCATCCCGCAACATGACCGAACAAGAAATCGAAGAAGCCCTCATCCAGAAACTGGGCGATTTGAAGTACAGCTATCGCCCGGATATTCATGATCGGGCCGCACTGGAAGCCAACTTCCGGCATCATTTCGAAGCCCTGAATCACGTTTCCCTGAGCGATAGCGAATTTGCCCGATTGCTGGAGACGATTGTGACCCCCGATGTGTATGCGGCGTCTCGCATTCTGCGGGAACGCAACCATTTCGAGCGCGATGACGGTACGGCGCTGCACTATACCCTGGTCAACATCAAGGACTGGTGCAAAAACACCTTTGAAGTGATTCATCAGCTGCGCATCAACACCGATTACAGCCATCATCGCTATGACGTGATGCTACTCATCAATGGCGTACCCGTCGTCCAGATCGAGCTCAAAACCCTGCAGATCAGCCCCCGTCGCGCTATTCAGCAAATCGTCGAATATAAGCATGATCCCGGTAACGGCTATGCCAAGACCCTGCTCTGTTTTCTACAACTGTTCATCGTCAGTAACCGCAGTGATACCTGGTACTTCGCCAATAACAACAGCCGACATTTTGCCTTCAATGCCGAGGAACGCTTTTTACCCCTCTACCAGTTCGCACGGGAAGACAACAGCAAGATCACCCATCTGGATGATTTTGCCGACGCCTTTCTGGCGAAATGCACCCTGGGAGAGATGATCAGCCGCTACATGGTACTGGTCGCGAGCGAACAAAAACTGCTGATGATGCGGCCGTATCAAATCTACGCGGTTAAGGCGATCGTGGACTGTATTCACCAGCATCGCGGTAATGGCTATATCTGGCACACCACCGGCAGTGGCAAAACTCTGACCTCGTTCAAAGCCTCGACCCTCCTCAAAGACAACCCCGATATCGACAAATGCCTGTTTGTGGTGGACCGTAAAGACCTCGACCGCCAGACCCGCGATGAATTCAACCGCTTTCAGGAAAACTGTGTAGAAGCCAACACCCACACCGGTACCTTGGTGAGCCGTCTGCTTTCTGACGACTATGCCGATAAGGTCATTGTGACCACCATCCAGAAACTCGGTTTGGCCTTGGATGGGAATCATCGCTACCACTACAAGGACAAACTGGAACCCTTACGGCATAAGCGCATGGTCTTCATTTTCGATGAATGTCACCGCTCCCAGTTTGGCGAGAACCATCAGGCCATCAAGTCATTCTTCCCGAATGCCCAGCTTTTTGGTTTTACGGGCACCCCGATCTTTGAGCAGAACGCCAATTACCAGCAGATCGAGGGAGAACACGCTTCCTATCGCACCACCGCCGACATCTTCCAGCAGCAGCTTCATGCCTACACCATCACCCACGCCATTGATGACCTCAATGTCCTGCGCTTTCATATCGACTACTACAAGCCCGAAGGGAAACAGGCACCGAAACCGGGTGAAGCCCTGGCCAAACGCGCCATCGTCGAAGCGATTCTCTCCAAGCATGATGCTGCTACCGCTGGACGCAAGTTCAATGCTCTGCTGGCCACCGCATCCATTGTCGATGCCATTGAATACCACACCCTGTTCGAGACCATGCAGGCCGAGAAACAGGCCGAAAACCCCGACTATCAACCGCTGAACATTGCCTGTGTTTTCTCGCCACCACCGGAAGGGAATCAGGATGTCCTGCAAATCCAGGAAGACCTGCCCCAGGAGAAAGCCGACAATGCCCAGGATCCGGATCGCAAGAAAGCCGCCTTACAGGCCATTATGGCCATGTACAATCACCGCTATGGTACGAGCCACCGTATCGGGGAATTCGATCTCTACTATCAGGATGTCCAAAAGCGCATCAAGGATCAGCAGTATCCCCATACCGATCTGCCCCATACCCAGAAAATCGATATCACCATTGTGGTGGATATGCTCCTCACCGGTTTTGATTCTGCCTATCTCAATACCCTCTATGTGGACAAGAATCTCAAGTACCACGGACTGATTCAGGCGTTCTCCCGCACTAATCGGGTGCTCAATGACACCAAGCCCTATGGGAACATTCTCGACTTTCGCCAGCAACAATCAGCCGTAGACACCGCCATCAGCCTGTTCTCCGGACAATCCGGGGAACAGGCCAAGAAAATCTGGTTGGTGGATAAAGCCCCGGTAGTCATCGACCGTCTGCAAGGTGCTCTGGGGCAATTAGAGACCTTTCTGCAGTCACAGGGATTACCCGCTGCCCCTGAAGCCGTACCGCAGTTGCAGGGCGATGCAGCGCGCTGTCAGTTCATACAGTGCTTCAAAGAAGTACAGCGTTGCAAAACCCAATTGGATCAATACACGGATTTAACGCCCGAAGAACGGGAATGCATTGAACAGATGGTTCCGCCAGAAACCTTGCAGGGGTTTCGGGGGGTGTATCTGGATACGGCACAGCGATTACGCGAGCAAAGAGCACAAAACCGCGAGCAGACCAGTCCGGAAGTCGAGCAACTGGATTTTGAGTTTGTCCTTTTTGCCTCGGCCGTAATTGATTACGACTACATCATGACCCTGATCAGTCGTTACACGAACCCCACACCGGGCAAACAAACCATGAATCGGGAAGCACTGGTGGGATTGATTCAATCTGATGCCCAGTTCCTGGATGATCGGGAAGAGATCACCGCCTACATTGATACCCTGAAAGCGGGTAAGGGATTGGATGAATCGGCTATCAGGGAAGGTTTTGAACACTTCAAGAAGCAGAAGCAACAGCAGCGCGTACAAGAAATTGCCCAGGCGCATGGACTGGATGTCCAAGCCCTTCAGGACTTCATGGCGCAGACCCTGAGCCGGATGATTTTTGATGGGGAACAGCTCAGTGAATTACTGGCGCCGCTGCAGTTGGGTTGGAAAGCCCGCACGCAGAAAGAATCTGCCCTCATGCAGGATTTGATTCCCTTGCTGCATAAACAGGCTCAGGGACGGGAGATTTCGGGGCTGGAGGCTTATGAACAATAAACAGTCCAAGAACGCGGCTACCACGCGTCTGGAAACAAAACTTTTGCAGATCGATGGATTAAGTGTGGATCACCCGCTACGGCAGGAAGAACAGGGAAAACACAACGGATGAGCGGAACAAAACACAGTGAATTCTTGCCCAGGTTGCGGTTTCCAGAGTTTCGGGCAGCGGGAGAGTGGGAAGAAAAACAGCTTGGTATTGTCGCAAAAATTAGCGCTGAAAAGGTCAAAGATGCTTCCTGTATCCCCATGAGCATTACCTCTGGCGTTGGACTTGTTAGCCAGATGGAAAAGTTCGGGCGGATAATCGCTGGAAGTTCATATTCTAATTATCTAATTCTTAAAAAAAATTACTTCGCTTACAACAAGAGTGCAACCAAAGAGTATCCGGAGGGATTTATCGCATTGTATTTAGGCGACGAACTTGCTGCTGTACCAAACAGCATTTTCACATGTTTTCACATTAAAGGTGAGTCGCCTGTTCCACAATACATGAACTATCTATTTCTCGATAATCTGCATGGTAAGTGGTTACGGAGGTTTATAGAGGTCGGTGCTCGTGCTCATGGGTCGCTAAGTATCACCGATGACGATTTACTTGCCTTACCAGTGCCGATACCTAGCGGTAAAACATCCATTCTCGAACAACAAAAAATCGCCGACTGCCTTTCCTCCCTCGACGACCTGATCACGCTGGAGGCGCAAAAGCTCGATAGTCTCAAGGCCCATAAAAAAGGGCTGATGCAGCAACTTTTCCCCCGCGAAGGAGAAACACAACCCCGTCTTCGTTTTCCTGAATTTGAAAATGCTGGGGAGTGGGAAGATGGCACGTTGGACGATATAGCTACATTTAGGCGAGGGAGTTTTCCTCAGCCTTATGGGCTGCCAGAATGGTATGACGAAAAAAACGGGATGCCTTTCATTCAGGTTTTCGATGTTGGTGATGACTTTAGGCTTAAAGGTAAAACTAAAAATAGAATAAGCAAATTAGCGGCTGAAAAAAGCGTCTTCATTCCAGAAGGCACATTAATTGTTACGTTGCAGGGCTCAATAGGCAGAGTTGCGATCACTCACTATGATGCTTACATTGATAGGACACTGCTCATATTTGAGAGCTTTAGGAAACCCATAGAAAAAATCTTTTTTGCCCGCGTCATTCAAAACCTCTTTGATATAGAAAAGGAGCAAGCTCCAGGAGGGATTATCAAGACGATTACGAAAGAAGCACTGAGTGAATTTAAGGTTAAATTTCCGACGATCGATGAACAACACCGCATCGCCTCCTGCCTAACCAGCCTCGATGACCTCATCACCGCCCAAACCCAAAAGCTCGAAGCCCTCAAAACCCACAAAAAAGGCTTAATGCAGCAGCTATTCCCGCAGGTCTCTGAGGAATAGACATGCCCACCCCCAAAATCATCATCATCGCAGGACCCAATGGCGCCGGTAAAACTACCTTTGCCCGCTCTTTTCTGCCCGATGAAGCCCAATGCCCACGTTTCATCAATGCCGATCTGATCGCAGCCGGTCTGTCGCCCTTTGCCCCTGAAGTAGCCAACCTGCGGGCAGGCCGGTTGATGCTCGAAGAAATTGCCGCCTGCGTGCGTCGTCAAGAGAGCCTGGCCTTTGAAACCACCCTCTCTGGTCTCACTTATTTACGTCATATTCAACAATGGCGATCACAGAGATATGACGTGGAACTGTTTTTTCTGGCCTTACCCAATGCCGAAACGGCCATTGCCCGAGTGGCCGAACGGGTGCGTCAGGGCGGTCACGATATCCCTGAGCAGGTGATTCGCCGCCGCTTTGATTCAGGGTTGAAGCACTTCGAGCAATACTATCGATATCGCGTCAATAGCTGGGCGAAGTATGATAATAGCGGTCCAGAACCTTTACTGTTGGAATGGGGAGAAAATCCATGAATACCGGCAAAGATATTGCCCAGGCCCGTAATCCGGATTTGCGTGCTTCCATGGCAGCCATGCGCCGCGCCGCCCAACTGGCCAGACAGATCGCCATACAAACCAATACCGGCATTGTGATGGTCCGGGATGGGCAGTGCGTCCGTATCTCGGCCCAGGAACTTCGCGAAGCCGATGCTGCGGCTCAGCAATCATCCGCAACCGCCGATGTCTGAGCGACACGCTTTAACCCAAGGAATCCTCTGCCATCATGACTGAAATCGACCAAAAACAATTGGGCAACACCCTCTGGGGTATTGCCGATCAACTACGCGGTGCCATGAATGCCGATGACTTCCGCGATTACATGCTTTCCTTCCTGTTTCTACGTTATCTGTCCGATAACTACGAAATGGCCGCAGCCAAGGAACTGGGGCCAGATTATCCACGACTGGAAGCCGGTGACCGCCGTACCCCACTGGCCCTCTGGTATGCCAACAATCCCGAGGATATCGACGCTTTTGAAACGCAGATGCGCCGCAAAATCCACTATGTGATTCGCCCCGAATACCTCTGGGGCAGCATCTCGGAACTGGCCCGCACCCAAAACGCGGAATTGCTCCATAAGCTGCAAAAGGGCTTCGATTACATTGAGAACGAATCCTTCGCCAGTACCTTTAATGGCCTCTTTTCGGAGATCAATCTGAACTCCGAAAAACTGGGTAAGGACTACAGTGCCCGCAACCAACAGCTATGCACCGTTATTCAGGCCATCGCAGCAGGGTTATCGCAATTCTCCACCAATCAGGATGTCCTGGGCGACGCTTACGAATATCTGATCGGTCAGTTTGCCGCAGGATCGGGTAAAAAGGCGGGCGAGTTTTACACCCCGCAACAGATTTCCAGCATCCTCTCCGGCATCGTCACCCTCGACAGTCAGGACCCGGCTACTGGAAAGAAAAAACAACTGGACAGTGTTCTCGATTTTGCCTGTGGTTCAGGATCGCTACTGCTGAATGTCCGGCACCGTATGGGATCGCATGGCATCGGCAAAATCTTCGGACAGGAAAAGAACATCACTACCTATAACCTGGCGCGCATGAACATGCTGCTCCATGGGGTCAAAGACTCCGAATTTGAAATCTACCATGGCGACACCCTGGCGAATGATTGGGACTATCTCAGGGAAACCAATCCCGCCAAGGCCCCGCAGTTTGATGCAGTAGTCGCTAATCCGCCCTTCAGTTATCGCTGGGAACCCAACAGTGCGTTGAGTGAAGACATGCGCTTCAAGAACTACGGTCTGGCGCCCAAATCCGCCGCTGACTTTGCCTTCTTGTTGCATGGCTTTCATTTCCTCAAACCTGAGGGCGTCATGGCCATCATTCTGCCCCATGGTGTGCTGTTTCGCGGGGGTGCGGAAGAACGCATCCGCACCAAACTCCTCAAGGATGGAAACATCGACACCGTTATCGGTCTGCCCGCCAATCTCTTTTTCTCCACCGGCATTCCTGTCTGCATCCTCGTCCTGAAAAAGTGCAAGAAACCCGATGACGTGCTCTTCATCAACGCCGCCGAACACTTTGAGAAAGGCAAACGCCAGAATCGCTTACGCCCTGAAGATATCGACAAGATCATCGATACCTATCAGTTTCGCCGGGAGGAAGATCGTTACGCCCGCAGAGTCCCCATGACCGAGATTGCGGACAATGATTACAACCTCAATATCAGCCGGTATATCAGTACAGCAACCCCCGAAGAGGAAATTGATCTGCAAAAAATTCACGCTGATCTAGCGTCCTTGAGTCGTGCCATTGATGCATCTAAAGAGAAACATAATGAGTTTCTTCGTGAGCTTGGGTTAGAGATTTTGCCTTAAGCTGAAACATTTTTGGTCGAAAGGAAATAATATGGAAAAAGAATCTCTTATCAAGGTTTTCAATGAAATGAAGTCTATCATTCCAGATTCTTCAGGAAAAGAAAATGAGTTCAAAATCGATGAATTCGAGAGCTTCTTGACAAAAATGCAAAAGAAAGCCATAGATAAAGCTCAAAAAATCAAGAATTCAATGAAAAATGATCACCCGATGTTTGGGCCTATCAACTTGTTGCGCCCTATGGGTCGCCGGCACAATGAATTGTCTTATACAAAGCTTCTGGCCTATTTCCTTACTCCCAATGAACCTCATGGCTTCGGAGACAAAATTACGCATGCATTATTGAATAAAATTTTTGGATCAGAATTTGAGTATGAGCAGATATTTGTTGACAGTGAGTATTACTGCAACAAAGATTCAAGGATTGATCTTTGGATGACTGGAAAATATGGACATGAGTCCAGCAATAAACAAAAGTTTCTTGTAATCATAGAAGCAAAAGTAGGTGCCTCTTTCGGCGGAAACCAGTTAGCAAGATATTCTAAATGTGCCAGTAAATGGAAAAGAGAAAATAAATCAGAAATAGTGCATAAAATTCTATTGATTCCTGATAATAAAAGGTCATGGAATGCAAGGGAAAATGATTGGCAGGTTTTATTATTCTCAGACTTGTTTAATATAATCTGGAAAGTCATTGATGATAATACAGATAAACCTGGATTTCATTATGCTAGATTCTATCTAACAAGCATCTATCAAGATGTTTTAGATTTAGATTTAAGCCCAGAACCTAAATGCGATCCATATCCATATTTACGATTTCCATTGGATTCAGAACAGGAGGATTGATCATGGCTGGCGAATATTTAGCACTTTATGTAAAGCATCCATCGGATATAGATTTCTGCTGGAATAATGATGATGATGAAGTATTCGATAACACTCTAAAAAAATTAAGCTTCAATGACGATGAAATAAATAACTATAAATCTCTTAAAACTGAATATATAGACCTTCTTAAAAAAGAATTAAAAACCTTATGGGATCTTGTTAATGGTAAAATGGTAACAATAGTTGAAAAAAATGGTTTTAAAAGGGTTAATGAAAAAAATCACAAAGTTTATTTAATGCGGAGGATGGAGGAAAAAAAACATAAGATGTCACTTTACTTTCAAATTATTGCAATTGACAATAATGTGATGTGTCAATTTTGGATATGGTCAAAAGGAGGGAAGGCTGCGTCACAAGAAATGCTAAGAATTCTTAGTAATGAATCCTGGTATATTTTGTCCGATTGGCCCCCTGGCTATGTTGTTCACCAAGATATTATTATTAAAGATTTTATGGATATTGATCAAAAATCTGTCGATCTTCAGAAACTGGCTAAAGCAATTGTACAGCCATTTAGAGATATTAATAAGGATCAGTGGAAACAAATCCTGACTATCGCAAATTGATTGTGACAATTGAAATCAAGCTTGGGCTTTTGGCAAACGGTTATACATTGCTGCCATAGCCCCAGTGCGTTCGCGCAATTCCATAAAAAGTGCGGGTGGTTCAAGCACCCGCAGGTTTTCCCCAAAGCTCAGAATCCACCAGCGAAGGGCTTCTGTGTCCTCTACCTGCGCGCTGACTTCACACCAGCGTCTCCCGATCTTCCCTATGACCTGATCACTGGAGAGGGGGCGTTCCTGAATGAGCCGTAGGAGCGATTTGTCTATTTGTAAACGCAATAGAATCTTTTCTGAACCTCTGGATAGCTGCAAGCTACTCCGTACAAAATCCTGAAGTACAAAAGCGGCTGTTGGCTGGCTTGCGCTTTCTTGCATGATTTCAATATGGGCGATGCGATGGGCGGCGAATAACGCAGGTTCTGCGTGGTTCTGACTTTTCCCGACCATATAGAGCACCCCATCTCTTAGCGCTAATCCCCAGATGCTGAGAACATGATTTTTGATTGATTGGTTCACGGCCCGATACTGGATGGTTACCTGTTTACTGGTTTCTATGGATTCAGCCAGTTGCATCAGTAAGTTGGGTGATAATCGGGGCGCTTTCTGTACGCTGTCTGACAAGACCACCACATGTTTGCGCCAGTTCGCCAATGTCGTACGCGCCAAGGCACGTTCTGCTTGTTGGCGATAAATTTCCAAATCTTCCAGCAGGCTCCTGGGCAACAAATACTGCATCTCCTCCAAACCCAAGAGAATCGCCAGTGCCGCAGATGGCTCAAGATATGGGGCCTGAATCCCTGGTGATTGATGTGCCCAGAACCAGCCATGCGGATTGCCATCATCGCACGCGATAGGGTAGTACCGCTCAAGCCAAATCAGATCGCGCTGAATGGTGCGTAAGGTTGTCTGCTGGTTCATTTCTGACAATCGTTTCTGCAATTGCATTACCGTGCGCTTTCCATGCCCGGCCTGGGGCAGGTGTTGAAGGATGGCAAGTCTCCGAAAGAACTGCATTTCATCACGCATAAAAGCCCCCATCTGAAAATTTTGCATGCGACGATTATGGTCGCAACGTGCTGATAGCATAGTTCTCATTCGCCAGGAGAACCAGTCATGTCCAAAAAATCCAAGCCTATCCATAAATCTCGTCCATCAGCTGCAATTGACGACGCTTGCGATTGGGATTGTGAACCAGATGTCCCGGTCTTCATTTCTTGGGAAGACCCGCATTATCTTTGGGCATGCCACTATGCCCTGCGGATACTCAGTCACGACGGCCACCGATTAGGGAGTCATTGGTGGTTTATGAAGGATGATTTTGCTCACGAACTCTTGGAGTGGGACGAACATCGCTATCAAAAACATTCAATTCAAGGACGCTTGCGTCGTGCCCGCAGCCTATTGAGGCGCAAAAAAATACCAGAAACCGCCTGTGAGCTGGACCGGAATGTCGATGCCCTAGCTTCCCGTTTGGGATTCGGTAACGTAGAACAAAAAATCATCCACCTGGCCGCTTTGGTCGATGAATATCCCATCCTGGGAATATTTTTTGAGGATACGGATGATTGGAATACGCACCAGAACCATACCCGCATCGCCATTGCTTTGGATCTTGATCCATCCCGGATATTACAAGCTTTAGGACCTCGTGAAGGGCTGCGTAGCAGTGGGCTTTTAAAACATCTGGAACGCGATGGTTTTGGGTTGATGCCGGGACTTGCTACCGCGTTGCTGCAGGAACAGACGGATGAAACGCAATTGTTTTCTGGGTTATTCCAGAGTCTACCGCCCTCAGCCTTTAATTTGGCGGATTTTCCCCACCTGCAAGCGCATAGCCGTATCTTGACGCGCATATTGACTGGTGCCCAACAAGATCAGACGCAAGGTGTGCATATTCTCCTGCACGGTGCCCCTGGAACCGGTAAAACCGCCTACGCTCGGGCACTGGCGGCAGCTATGGAATGGTGTGTTGTAGAAGTTCGACATGAAGACGCCAAGCAGGAACCCCTGGAAGGAGATACCCGTTTTCAGGCCTTTGCTCTCTGCCAGCGGGCTTTGGCCAAACAAAGTCAGACGCTTGTTCTTTTCGATGAAGTGGAAGATGTATTTGGTGAGCCCCACCCCTGGTTTCCGCTGCCACCCCGACATAAAGCCTGGACCAATCATCTGTTGGAACAGGCCAAGGTGCCGACAGTCTGGATTACCAACCGTATCGAGAGTATTGACCCCGCTTATCGCCGTCGATTTCTCTACACCCTGGAATTTCGCAATCCTCCCAAGCGCGTTCGTCAGAAAATGCTGGATGCCCAAATGCAATCAGTTGAACTACCTGAGGGGCAAACCGCACTTTGGGCAGAGCGTAGCGATTTATCGCCTGGGCGCATCCAGCAGGCATCCACAATTGCTACGCTCTGCAGACCAGAATCGGCTACTGAGAGTGCGGAACTCATTGAGCACGTCTGGTCTCTCCATCAGTCAGCCCAAATTCCTGACGCGTGGACTGCCTTTGACCCGACCCTGATTGAATCGGATACTGACTTGAACAGCGTGCTTTCTTCCTTACAAAAGCACCAGAATGCCACGCTCTTGTTTCATGGCCCTTCTGGTACTGGAAAAACTGCGTTCGCACGTCATCTGGCGGATCAGTTGGGGAAAACTCTCTATACCCGCAGCCCCTCCGATCTGCTCAGTAAGTATGTCGGAGACAATGAACAGAATCTGGCAGCGGCTTTCCGAGAAGCTCTGGGAGAAATCCTTTTTCTGGATGAAGTCGATAGCTTTCTGCAGGAGCGCGCGCATGCCCAGCATAACTGGGAAATCAGCATGGTCAACGAACTGCTACAACGCATGGAATCCTTCGCCGGCATACTGATACTGGCTACTAATCTCCCAGAGACACTGGATCGCGCAATGTATCGACGCATGGACCTGAGTATTGGATTCCAGCCGCTGGGTAAAGCCAAACGTCAGTATCTCTGGCAACAATTGCTCAAGGTGCTGGAAATTCCTGATGCGCCCGATTACGTGCGGAAAAACGCAGGATTAGCGCATCTGGTACCCGCCGATCTGGCTCGGGTCATTCGGCGCCACCGATTCCAACCGTTTCGGGAAGGCAAAGACCTTTGGCAGTTTCTGGAACAAAGCGAAACCCAGCGGCGGAGGGGTGCCCTCCAGGAGGTAGGATTCACAGCCCATTTAACCTGCTGAATTCATCAACACCGGATACAGTTTGTTTACATTGTGTTTTTTTAAGAAGGAGTTTTCCATGAAAAAATTGATCCGTTTAATTGCCGAAGCCAAAGAACTGGAGGACTGCAAAATGATTTTGCAGTTGGTGGTCGAAGACGAAAAACTGGTTGCCCAGGATCATTTTGGTTACCAAAATGAAGAAGGCGATATTTACCCGTTAATTTTGTATGCCCCGGACTCTACTCATGAGGTCATGCAAAAAATGGAATTTGGTGCGTGTTGCGATATTGTTGCCACGACCAATTTATTTACCAAACGCATCATCGTCGGTGAGTATTTCACGTTGATCGAGGATAAAGATGAGTACACCTACCAAATCACGCATGTGACGGAAATGATGTAGTTGCACCTCAAGTTGATGCACTGCCAGCACGCTGGGCTGGCAGTGCCTTCATCCATATCCGTCGATTACCCACGATATTGCCCAAGGAGGACATAATGGCTCAATGCCGATATTGCAAAGCGATTGGCATCAACATGAAACGTTGTAAGGTTTGTGGTAGTTTTTGGTGTGCTTGGTGTTCGCGTCAGGGGCGCGGACCTTACCCTCAGGAGACTGCTGTTAACCGCTGTCCCTATTGTGGGAAATACAATTGCATAGAAACCATGCGATAGAAGCGGGTCGTGTTCAGGTTCTATGAAACAAAAAAGAGCGAAAGAACTGCGCGCATGTTTTCCACTTGTTATCAGGAGAAGGACAGCATGAATCCCACCATTTCACCTACGCCAGAAGACCGTATTCTGGCTGGTTTCATGGGAGGTGCATTGGGTGATGCTTTGGGGGAGCCGGTAGAATTTCTGAGTGTTGAGAATCGGCTAAGTCGCTGGGGACATCAAGGCGTAATGGAGTTTGTGCATCCAGGTCAATGTGGGCATTTTACGGATGATACGCAACTGACTTTGTTTACCGCCGAAGCGTTGATTCTGCATGCCAGCACAGGGGAACCTTTGCAAATTGCCCTGCATAAAGCCTACATGCGCTGGTTATTGACCCAGGAAGTGCCCTGTCGTTTACCTGCTGATGATTTCAGTAGTGAGGGGTTTTTGCTGGATGAGCTAGTGTTACATCAGCGAATGGGACCTGGACGGACTTGTTTGACTGCGTTGGCGCAGGCAGCAGATTGGGGCATACCTGCCATCAACAATAGTAAGGGATGCGGTGGGTTAATGCGGGTAGCTCCCATTGGTTTCTGGGCAGCTATACACCCAGAACATTGGCCATTACAACGTACCTTTCAGGTGGCAAGCAGCGCTGCGCAACTCACCCATGGTCATCTCTGTGGTTACCTTTCTGCAGGGACTTTCGCCGTTCTATTACAGGAAATTATCTCGGACACACCACTTAATGAGGCCTTGGCCGTGGTGATGGATATATTGTCAGAACTTGAGGAAACAGGTCAGAACGTATTGTCTGCATTGCAGCAGGCCAACGATCTGGCGGAAAAGGGAGTAAACTGGTCCGCTGCCTCTATGCTTTTAGGAAAAGGGTGGGTTGCAGAAGAGATATTGGCCATCAGCATTTATTTGGGATTGACCGCGCCAGACTTTTTAACCGGTATCCGTTGGGCAGCCAATCATCCGGGTGATGCGGATTCCATTGGGGCTATCAGCGGCCAATTGTTGGGTGCAATTTGGGGGATTCAGACTATTCCGGAAGACTGGATAGAACGACTGGATGGCAAGGGAGTTATCTACTTATTGGTTTCGCAGTTCCTGAATGGGACCCAATGGTAGCGTGAGGAGTATCAAGCTTGAATAGTTTGAATAAACAAGTAGCTTGCTTTCGAATGGACGGAGTGGGGAAGCAAGGAGCGTCGTTCTTCCAGCGCCACAATAGTTGTCTGGCCATTTTTTGGGGAAACGCTGAGCGGTTGCGTTATACTCCGGAAAGTAACTTTCGATGAAAAGGAACTTGATTTTGAGTCTATGGCGAATTTGGTGCGATGGCTCTTGTGGCCCTACCAATCCTGGCCCCTGTGCCTGGGGTTCTGTTATTCAATCTCCCGATGGAACGCGCACAGAGCATTGCGGTTTTATCCAGAAACAGGGGACCAACAACATCGCGGAACTGACCGCCGCCATTGAATCTTTGCGCAAGGTTCCCGAAGACGCTGAAGTCATCCTTTGCTCGGACAGCCAGTATGTCCTGAAAGGCCTGAATGAATGGATCCCCGGTTGGATTAAAAAAGGCTGGAAAACCGCCGCAGGAAAACCGGTCATGAATCAGGCACTGTGGCAGCAGCTCTATGCCTTGTATAGCGCCCGTAAAGTCCAGGTGGAGTGGGTTCGTGGACACAATGGGCATCCGGAAAACGAACTAGCCGACCAACTGGCAAATCGGGGATTGAGCATGGGGTAAACTATCGAAAAAGGCACCAGACCCATGGTGCAGGGTGGCTTATCCCGAAAGACGTATAACAACCTACAGAGAGATCATGAAAAAACGTAGTGGAAGAATTAATGCCATCCTCGGAGAAATCATGCCCATCGCACATGCCGTGGGAAATCCGCTGTCGTTGGATACTGACCTGAGTCGCATTCAGACCATACTGTATAATCTCTTATGCGAACGTGACGAAGAAGCTTTTCAGGCCGTTCTGGAAACCTTCCGCGCAGAAGGATTGGTCGATCTGTGGCAGTTCTGCTGGAATCAAGCCACGGAAATGGCCTGTGCCAAGTCCTATGAAAACGGTTTTCGGAGTCTCCTGATTGCCGTGCCTTTCCTGGCAAATTGGTCCGGAGAATGCAACGCGACTGACCGCAAAACACTGACCAAGGTGTTGAAGCAACACCAATTGATTCCGCCACGGGGCAAGCTGCAATGGCTGCTGCAACCCCAATCGATTTATCACTTGCGCGCCAACAGTCCCCTGCAGTTATGGATAATGAATACGCCCGGAGCGAACGCACCTTATCCTTGGAATTACAACCGGATGACGGTTCCAGGCATGTACCTGCTGGTAGGCCGATTGGAGTTTCCCGAACAGAATACGCCCCAATGGCCCGATCCTGAACAGCTCGCCCGCGATCAACGTGAAGCCCTGGGATGGCCAGAAGGATCACTGGACGCTTGCGCGCCCTTACATTTCTTTTTGGAAATCGGTCAGGATGAACCAGAAACCGAAGAGGATCACCTGCTGGAAATCAGCTTTACGGTCTTGGGCGCCCTCAAAAAACAGCTCGAAGAAGAACAGCTTTCTGCAGAAGACTGCACGGTTTGTGTGGAGGCCAGAAGCGATAATCACTTAACCGTGACGCTTCAGCCCAAGTATCACCGTAAAGCGCTGCTGTGTAATGTCGAGTACAACGCCACCCGCATTCATCGCCTGGCACTCATGCACAAGATCGAACAGGTTTTGACCGATTACGGGTTTTCTGTAGAAGCAGGCGCGTCTTTGCTTTCACAGCCGACACGCCTGCATTAAACGGAGAGAAAAGCGCCCTATGGATGCCCAATTTCACCGGAAGGCTGCCCGATGACCCGCAATATGATTGATCGACTGCCCCTTCCGCCGAGACAAAAACAGGCCCTGCGGCAAGCCCGAATCAGCGAGAAAATGCTGGCAGATGCCATCGTGCAACGAGATCAGATGAGTATGGAAGAGAAAGCCATACTGATAGACCGCATCGCAGAAATCCAGCCACAACTAATAGGCAGTATTGTGGTCCTTTTCCGTATGGGCATTCCAGAGGCCCGTCTGGAAATGCTGGTGGATTTATTGCTGATGCTGACCTTGGCACTGGATCAGGGAGGCATCACCTTGCCCGCAGCCGATGAGGATCTGGTAGAGCAGTGTTATGAACGGGTAACCCGTCGAATGACCCAGGAAACAGACCTCCGCGTACTTCCCATGGAAAGGCAGCGTGTTTCCCAGGACTACATCGAGCAACATCCTGAGCAATGGTTACTGAGCTATGTATTTCATCTGATTAATCCGCTGACCCAATCCAGCGAGGAGGATCGCGTTGTTACCCTACTTGTGACCACGGCCCTCAATTATGTTGAAATAGTCACCGAACTGCTGCATCCCCGATGGGAACGGAAGCAGGCCCATTAACGCCCACCCTGAGAGAACGAAACCATGAGCATCTTGCAAGAATTGGAAGCCGCCAAAAAAGCCAAAGAAGCCGCTGATAAACGGGTGGAGGAGCTTCTCAAACAAGCCAAGGACGAAGGATTGGCAGAAATACGCCGGATCGTCGAGGACTTGGGATTGACGGCCAAGGACCTCCTGAAACTGGTTCCTTCTGAGCCGCAGAAAACGCGTCGCGTGCGCAAGTCCCCAGCCTTTTGGTATCAGCATCCAACGGATCCCCATCTGGTCTGGAAAGGGGCAGGACCCAAACCTGCCTGGTTCAAGGCGTTGGGTGAAGAAGCCCAACAAGCCTGCAAAAAAGCGGCGGGTTGAATCGATGAAAGCCTCTACCGGCAGTAACGTGGCCTCTCCGCAGGCGCTTGCCATCACCGCACTGGCAACGCGCTATCTGTTGGACAATGAATTTTCTGTGGAACCCCAATTGGGGGAAGCTGTGGACGCATTACTCGTCGAAGAGGACGAAGAAACCCTGCAAACCATTTCCCTGCTGCTGTATGAAAAAGATCCGGATGCCTCTGAAGATTTCTGGGATTATGCGCGGGAACGTGCAGAAATGTTCCTGACCGAAGAAGGGCAGGTCAGCACCCTGTTTGCCGTACCGGTACGCCATCCAGCATTCATTCAGGGATTTTCGGCAGAACGGGCTGCGGCTTCCTTTTTTACGCAAGGACTTGTCTGCGCAAATGCTAAAGTCACCTTTTATCCCGCCCCGGTAGATGGCGGGCAACTGCTGAATATGTCTCCGGTAGAAGTGTTTCGCCTCCATACGGCACTGGGCCAGGACTATCGGGAAGCCGCTACCTTGCTCAGTACACAAACCTATGCTGAAGGCACGCATCCCTATATTTGCTTCATCGGTATTGTCAGCTACTCCGCGCAGATGCCGGGGCATTGTGTGGCTTGGGAGTTACCTTCGGATGACTTTGTGCGCCGCATTCAAAACTGGACCGAACAATCGGATCTGGCCGTGTTGGGTCTTAATAGGCAGCAAAACGCGCTGGGATATCCGGGTCGAATGGTGTTTGCGGTTCGCGAAGGGGCACAGGAATATCAGGATATCGTTCTGGAAGAATTCGTAACCCGAGTGGTTGGGGAAAAGTCGGGCCAGATTCTCGCCCGTCTGCAGGATCACCCGATTATGGAAGGGCTCACGCTGGAACTGTATGATGCCGCCCAAGAGTATGGGTCACTCTATATACCCTGGAAGCAGTTGGATCAGACGCGTGCGGATGTCATTGAGCGGATATTCGATTTACTCCGAGAATCGGGTGTCATGGGCCTCATGTTTCAGGACTACGAGGCGGGTGAAATATCCCGAGTGCAGCACTAATGGAATGGGTCAGCCTGTGGGTAATCCGGAGGGCGTGCATTTACCCAACAGAGGTGATGATGCGTGATCTGCGACAGGCTGGTGGCATTTTACCTCTCGAAAAGTGGCGTAATAGGGCGGTTTCAGTGCTATCTCATGCTTGGATGGCAAGCGCATAAACTACTCGGTATTCCTTCAGTCCATTGAGAATTCTCGGGCACGTATCATGGGTCTGACCGCTTCGATTGCGGGATGATTGGGAAAACTCTATGGTTCGTAAAAAAGAGGAAACTTTATGCTACGATGCGAAAAACCTCCATTCATGAAAAAGTTGCAACCTGCATGACCGTGACATCGTTAAAAAAACGTCCTCTGTCCTCTGAGGCATCGTTGCAAAGCCCTTTGGTGATTATCACGATCGGGGCCACAGCTTCCGGAAAAAGCACCTGGGCGCAGCAGATGCAGAAAAAGTACAGCACACTGGATATAGCGATCATTCAAACGCCCGAAGCATCTGCCAGGAACCAAACACAATGGCTCAACACGGTGAAAGCAGCCCTGCATCACGCCGTGATCATATTGGACGGCAAAAATTTGGATGATGCTCAATTCTGCCGAGACCTTCAGGCACTCAACGCATTGGGTGTCAAGGAGGTTGTCATCCAGTATTTTGCGCCGGAAAGCCTGTTTGTTCTTCTGTCCAGAAGTAAGGGCGTCGGTGGCGAACAAATTCGCCATGAACTGCAGACCATCCAAAGTCAGGCGCATTATCTGAACCTGCTAGATGCAGAAGGGTATACATCTGACTAAAAACGGTTATCTATTTTCCGTGTAAAGAATTGGACATGTCGATAGAACGGGGAAAAATGCCACAGGAAACTGCCAGCAACTCCGAAGCAGATTATGGAATGACCCGACTGGATTATGCGAAATCGAAAGGGTGGTGGGTAAGGCTGTATCGCCCAGGATCGAAAAAACCGGATGCCAGCAAGCTCTTTTCTGACTCCGCGCATAATGGTTACGAAGCAGCGCGCATCGCTGCTCGAACATGGCGGGATGAAAAAATGGCAGAACTGGACATTCAGCCCAGACAGCGGGATGGAAACGGCCATTTTACGACGTATAGCCGCAACCGATCAGGAAAAATTGGGGTGCGGTTATGCCATGATTACACTGCGGACGGCAGTATTTCCCGGATCTACTGGGAGGCCAAATTCATGGTGAATGGCAAGCAGCGGGTGCGCTCTTACTCGGTGTGGAAATATGGCTATGAATGTGCCTGGAGATTGGCGATTGCCGAACGCCAGCGGCATGACGGTGAACCGGTTCGGGACACGGTTCCAGAACGTCCGGACTGGTTGGTGGCACTCGCTGTTACGCACGGTTTAACGTTATAACGGGCTTACTGCACTACTGCAGCTGACGCGTGGACCATTCCAAGAAGACCAAGGTAGTTGCAGATGCAGCATTATTTGTTATAGTTGTTTCATGAAGTGGGGGATCGCTCATGACGCAAACCGCAGTCATCTCAGACAGAGAAAACAAAATCCACGATCGCATAGTCTTGGCAAAGATGCTCATGAAGGCCTTTGAGCTCTGGATGGTGGACAATGAAGGGCAACTTGCCTTACTGGGTTTGGCGGCCGAGAACCGCGCAGCCCTCAGTCGCTATCGCAAAGGGGAACCCTTAGGCGCAAATAGGGATCTGCTTGAACGTGCGGGCCATTTACTTGCTATCCATAAAAATCTACGATTGCTTTTTCCGCATGACCGGGATTTGGCTTATCAGTGGATGACCACCCGTAACCGTGCGTTCGATTATCGGACTCCCGTAGAAGTGGTTCGCGAGTGGGGATTTACCGGATTGTTGATGGTTCGAGCCTATCTGGATCATGCCAGGGGCGGATGATTGTGGCGGAGTCATTTTATGACGGTCTTACCCTGGCGGATACGCACCATACCTTGATTCGCAATATCATCAGTTTGCGGGTATCGGAAGACCTGTTTAACGATCTGTCGGTTAGCCCAGAAGACTGGACTGTGGCACAACAGTACGAAGCCGCTGCCAAGCCGCCCCACTATACTTCCCAGGCGCCGGCCATTAACCGACCCTTCGAGGAAGCGGAATGGTTCGCTGCTATCTGGTTTCCATTTAAAAACTGGACGGTAAGCCGATACAGCGATGGTTCCTTTGGCGTTTGGTATGGTGCGGATACGGTGGAAACCTCCGTTTACGAAACGGTACACCACTGGAGGTCACGGCTGTTGCGCGATGCAGGCTTTGAGCAGATGGTGATTTCTGGTGGTCGGGAAAGCATTACCGTGGATCGTTTATTATATGGGGTCCGTTGTGACGCTGCTTTGGTGGACCTGCGCCCACATGTCGCAGAGTATCCCGCGCTGGTAGATGCAGAAAGTTACCATTTTACGCAGCCGATAGGAATCCGATTCAAGACTGAAGGACACCCCGGGCTGGTTACCATCTCCGCACGATGTATCGGGGATGTGTTTGCTGTGCTGAATCCGGAGGTGTTATCGCATCCCAAAATTCAGTCCTATTTGACGTATCGACTGACGCTACATGGAGTGCAGGTGAATCGGGAAGCTGGCGATTCGAAAGGGGCGGATGCGGCATGGATGTGTGTCCCCTAGCGAGATCGCGAAAACCGCAAAAAAAATGTTGAAATGGGGCAAGATGCCTTATCCTCCAAAACCTATTCGCTGCCGGTTGTAAGGACTTAAATTATGCAACTGTTCCTGACCAAAGAAGAATTATGGTGGACCCATGAGCCAAGACAAATGAGCGAGAGTTTAAGCTAGTCTGGTTTCTAACCTTGCAGCAGAATGGTGCTGCCCCAAATCGTCCCTGAGTGATGGTCATGCTGCAACCCTTCGGATAGCGGTCCACAATGCAGGCACAGCCCTCTTGCCCTGTCAGGTATCCCTGATCTGGTGTCAGATAGCCAAGGGACTGATGCGGGCGCGACTATTGTAAAATACAAAGTGGGCAGTCAGCCCATCCATCAGTTCTGGTACATGAGCATAGCCCCGCAGGGAAATATCCTCATGCTTCACACTGCGCCAGAGCCGCTCCACAAACCCCCTAGATGCAAATGCATATGCATTTGCAATGCATTTGCATAAAAAAACCTAATAAATTCAATGGGCGTTTTTCAATATTTTATTTGGCTACTTATGAGCGCGATTTTTTAACGATATGAGGAAATAGCCCCATGCCCCAAATCTCTGTTGAACGTCAGACCTCCTATCGTGCCAGACGGCCCTTTGCAGGTACTGACAACAAATGGAGAACGCCAAATCAACACCTGGGTGAAAACGGGGACGTATCTGCCGACTGGACAAGATAATTGTCGCTGAGCACAGGGCTCTATGTCAGATTAAGTGGGCTCAGGGGTAGAATCTGGGGTATGTGACGCATGAAGACGAGGACTGGATTGGCTTGTGGCGTTCGCTGTTTCGCAAGGACTGGCGTTATAATGGGCATGGTAACTTCATCAAAGCATACCCAGAAGGCTAGGCAAAACGGCAATGTGCCTTGCCTTTCGAAATCATCTCACTACAGGATTTGAACGATGCATTTGTTTCTAACGAAGGAAGAATTACGCAAATCCGGCAAGGTCTTTTGTGAGGATTGCCAGCATTTTGAATCGGGCTCCACCTTGGGCGGTCTGGGTTTTTGCGCGCTCACCAAAAACCGACAGGCGAGGGTGGAAGAAACCGGTAAAACCGTTTCGGACCGCCAAGGGTTGCCACCCGACACAACCCCAGAACTGGGTTGCGCCGCGTGTTATCCTATGGCACCCAGAGTGTGCGGTAAATTTCGGGATAGAACGGCAGTAGCCGCGTTATAATTGTTATAATGTATGTCTAATGGATGTTGACATTGATGCGTGAAAAGGCAGTGTGGTGCTGGTTTCTATTCGGGAAAGGGGTGAAAAATGCTGAACGGAAATGACAAGGAACGTCTCGAAAAAGCGGCTCAATCGGCTGATTTATTTGTACAAGACCTGCAGGATTTGGCGAAGGCCGAGGATGTTCTTTTGGCGAATATTGCAGAGGAGCTGCTCAAACATGCGGCAGTCCTTGAACAAAGGTTGTGCCGGATCGAGCATGTAACCAATACAGAGTGAGGTGATGGGGCATTTTCCCGTAGTGAATCGGTAAATGACCTCAAGATTCTATGTGAAGGCTTGAAGCAGCAATTCAATGTGCTGAATTAAATGTTTTTTGTAAACCCACATCCGCCTACACCCACCAAATCAGTGCAGAATCGAACGGCGCCGCGTTCCCTGCCTTCCCGTCTTGACCGACAAAACGCAACCTTCCACGTAAAAACTCCGGTTTTCCACCGCCTTCGAGAGCTTTGTGCCACCAGTTCGTTCCAGTCCTGGCCGGCACGAGGGCGATCACTTTAACCCCCAATATGGCTTCTGCGACCATTTTATCAATCCATAGTGACAGTGCTTTACCGTACGGTGGATTCACCCATACCACAGAGCCAGAATCGCCCCAGGAGCGGGATAAACCATCATCGGCCAGTGCATAGCGATTGACACACGGGATAGACCTCTGTCCATCGTCAGGAGAACAGGGATCCAGATCGAATTGCTGAATACCTAAGCGTGACAATACGTTTTGCCATACCTCTGGTGGCGTTTGCCATGTCATATCTTTTGAAGCATGCAGGGTTTTCCAGCGCGCACTTTTGCCTTCGGTAAGCACAACCCGAAAGTCAGCCGCTTCAGCAAGCTTTTTGTAGCTCGCAATAGTCCCGCCACCATACTGAAGCAGGCGATAAACCGTATCAAAACCGATACCAGAAGCGCGACATGCGGCTCGGATCCCGCCTAACGCGTCAACAATCTGGGCGGGCGACGGATTTGGTGCATGGACGGCAACCATGCTGCCAATGCCGGATAGCGCGCGTCTGCGAGTATGGGCTGCTAGATTAGGGCGGATTTTCAGTGTAATGGTGCGGGTCAAAATTGGTACTTTCCCAATATTGGACAGTGACAGATTCGGGAGCGAATTATTACAGATTCAGGAACGCAGAACAAGATGATGTGCGCTTTTGACGACTCCAGCCAAGAAAAAGAAAAAAAGACTAAAAGAACGTTTGCCATTCATGGTATTATTCGGAGGGCAATGCCTTGAACCGAAAGGGTGTAACTTTTAGTCAAGACCTGAACCGGTCTGGGGTATCCGTATCTATCTTTATTTTATCTTTATAGAATACAGATAAGAATATTCTGCTTCACTAAGAAATCTCATTTTCTCGTAGGATTTGTCGAACTCGTGTTGGGGAGCAGTCAAACTCTTCTGCAAGTTGTTTTATGGCTTGAGCCTTAGTCATTTTGTCATTTCTCCGAAGTGATTGCGCTACTTGAAGCATTTCTACCTTGTCAACTTTGATTGGTCGGCCTTTTCCCTTGCCTGAGTGGTAATAATCCGGAGCGTTATTCTGGGCATACCAGGACTCTTCTTGGAAAAGGCACATATATATGGCGACAATGGTGGGATGAAAAGGGATATCTTTATCGAAAACAAACTGCCCCACAAGCTGGATTAGGTTCATTGGGGAGTGCTGCGATGAATCAATGAGAGACTGGACCATTTTTACGAACTTTTCTGGTCTAGAGATTGGTGGGTAGGATCGCTGAATCTCATCAAGTAGCCGTTGCAAGGAGGGCGTGTCAACAGGCTGATTTTTTTTAGACGAAAATAAGGTTTTAGTAATACTAAATAAGTTATCTCCGATTATTTTAACCTCATTTAAATTATCCAAATTCAAGCGCATCAGGAGGTTTGTTTTCCACGGTATCAGTTCCGGATCATTTGCATTACGCGCTACATTTATTGCCTTTTCCTTTCTTTGCCGGACCAGTTTCTTTTCTTGGGCGATGTACCGCTTGCGGGCTGCCAGATAGCGACTCATATTTTTCTGTGGGTCGTGCAAAGCGCAGGTTTTACCAGTAGATGATTTCGTTTCTCCTGAGCGCTCCGGTATTAATCTAAAGCAAAACTGGCAGTGTTTTCTGGCAAACAACTCTTTTAAGTTCGGGTCTCTCTTGTGCGAACGCTCAATGTGCTCATTCTCAAATTTTTCGCGTGACTCGCTTTCCCGCCGTGAAAGAGCCAGCGCTTTGTCGTCCTCGTGCCGACGTAACAACGTGGCAAGACCGTTAAAAAAATTATTTAACTCGCTACAAATGAGGTCGGGACCATGTTGACCATAATCTTCTCCCCAAACATCGAAGTCAGCGATGGGACTATCGCCAAAACCTTTTCGCCGATAGGCCTCTTCCAGTTTTTCGGCCAGTTCGACAGGGCCGAATTCTTCGTCTTTGCAATCTGTTGGTTTAAGTATAAAAAAGATACGCCCAGTACCATGAAACGTTTTAGTGGGTTCAACTTTGTGAATTTTCTCAGCCAATCCCTCCGAAAACCTAGAATCAAGATTCCCAGGATTATGCTCAAAATCAGCTAATACCTTATCCAGTACTTGCCAACGCTCGTAATAATGTAGTTTGTCCGTAGGAATGTGCATGCGGGGTTCCAATGTCAATTTCAGGAATCCACGAAGACTACGACAGTGGTCTACAAGTTGTGTACGCAATAAATTCTTATTGGAACGAGTTTTTGCCATTGTTTCTGCCTTTATATCTCCTATCCATTCAGTATGACATGAAATGAAAAAAAATGAAAAAGTTGCAGCGTGATGGAGTTACGTTATCCCGACATAATGCAATCCGGTTGAACACAAGGAGGTACACATGGACACAGTTGTTACGAAACAGCAGCCACACAGGCTACTTAGATTTAATGAGGTCAAGTACCGAACCGGTCTCTGTCGGACCAGTATTTACAATCGCATCGCGAATGGTGAATTTCCATCGCCCAGAAAACTCGGCCGCATATCCGTGTGGTTAGAGGCCGAAATAGACCAATGGGTTTTAGATATAGCCCAGACGCAGAAAGGAGGAAATCTGTAAATGTCTAACTATTGGAATAAAAAATCGAAAATTTTAGCTAAACGAGGAAAAAATATGAAAATGGATCAAGCTAAACAGGCTCCCAATCAAGAACCTTTTGATTTTATGTCTACAGCTCAGGTGAGTCCTGAATCTGACGCAAGCTCCTGCATAGCGCTTAATCCGGTTGTTGGTCTGTCTGCTTTGGAAAGTATGAGTGAAGTCGTAACTAAAGATGCGGACAAAACGACACAGGTTCCCACGCCGGAAAATGTTGATGTCAAGACTCCCGAACGGACGATACCTGAAGCTTATTCCCATTCTAGTACCGCCCCAAATCCCTTTGACCCGAGCCATTTTGCAGTACCGACCACGGTGACGGGGGCGTTCGATGTGGTTAAGCAACTGGTAACTTGTCCGGTTCGCAAGCCCAATCGCAGGGAGTTTGTGCGGATTCACCCAGAATTTTCTCTCAGGGTGTTTATTCTGGAACTGAAAGAGGAACGCGAAACTTATCTGGTTGAGCCATCAGTGGTTGCAGGTCTGTCAGACGAAACACGCATCGTGACTTTGCATCTCGCTGTTAATCGGCAAGGGGCAATATTTTTGTGGCCGGTGCCGGAGCCCAGCTTAGATGGAAAGGAAAACGACTGGTGGACTTCTACCCGAATTGCTGCGCAGCGCGCGCGGACGGATTGGATCCGCATGGTCGCCAATATGTCACTGGGCGCTTACGATGTTTTTGTCGCAGCGGGTGCACTGGGAAACCCGATATGGCCAAACCAAACGATGGCGGAGATTTTACAAGTAGCCTTCGGTGATAGGTACATCATCCGGGATCTCGACCATCCGGTTGTTCGCCGTCTGCGCGGCCTGGAATGAGCAGTGGGATTCAATCTTCATTATCGCGCCATCTGGATACTCGATTTCGAGTACACAGCAAGTGTAGGTGATTGCCCAGAGCCCGTTTGTATGGTCGCCCACGACCTGGTTTCTGGGCAATGGATTAAGTTATGGCAGGATGCACTGAACAAAGAGCCGCCCTTTGATTTAGGTGCCGATAATATCCTGTATGTGGCCTTTGCGGCCCAGGCTGAATGGTCATGTTTTTTGCAACTGGGTTGGCCTATGCCGGTAAGGTGTCTGGATTTGTATGCGGAATTTGTCTGTTTGCACAATGGTAGTGTGAACGGCCAGTTCTACCCGAGCCTGCTTGCAGCTGCAAGACATTATGGCATTTCCAGTATGGTTGCTTCGCGGAAGGAATTTATGCGGGATCTGATCCTAAGCGGTGGCCCTTGGACCAGTGCCCAACGCGCTGACATTCTGGACTATTGTGCCGGCGATGTTCAAGCCACCACGGATTTGTTGCGAATCATGCTTCCGCAAATTGCAGAGAATCCCCAGCGATTGGGGCAAGCTTTGCTCCGTGGTCGTTATACTTGTGCAGTATCCAGAATGGAACGAAACGGCGTACCCATTGATGTTGTGTTTTATCGACGATTGCAAAAGGGGTGGAATGAAATAAAACTTAAGCTCATCGCGGAGATAGATCGGGACTTTGGCGTCTTTAATGGAGCGACATTTGTGGCTGACCGTTTCGCCGATTTTCTCCAACGCGCTCAAATACCGTGGCCGCGACTACCCAGTGGTCGACTGGCTTTAGATGATGGCACATTTAAAAAGCAGGCTAAGGCACACCCAATGATCGCTCGATTACGGGAGTTGCGTCAGGCTTTGGCAAAACTGCATCAGGCGGATTTTCCCATTGGTTCTGATGGTCGTATGCGTACTAGCTTGCACCCGTTTGCGAGTAAAACCGGAAGAAATCAACCCAGTAACTCAACATTCATTTTCGGGTCAGCGCGATGGTTGCGCAGCCTGATTAAACCTGCACCAGGACGTGCACTGGCCTATGTCGATTGGTCGGCGCAAGAGATCGCCATCGCCGCTGCGCTGTCCGGTGATCATGTCATGTGGGAAGACTATATTTCGGGCGATCCGTATCTTGCATTTGCTAAAAAAGTAGGGCTTGCACCAGCCGATGCCACTTGTTACACCCATAAATCTGAACGACAACGTGCGAAGGCTATCGTGCTTGGGGTCGGATACGGCATGAGCGCTGAATCCATTGCGCTGCAAGCCGGAGTGCATTTTGAAGAAGCACGCACGCTGTTACGTCAGCATCGGGAAACCTATAAGGCTTTTTGGCAGTGGGTCACAAATAATCAGAATGCGGGTCTACTCGGGCTGCCCTTGCAAACCACTTTTGGCTGGACTTGGCGCGCGGGTCATGGTGCCGAACCCAATCCCCGATCATTATTGAACTGGCCCATGCAATCAAACGGCGCTGAAATGCTGCGGTTGGCATGTTGTGAGTTGACGGAAAACGATATCCAGGTATGTGCGCCTGTGCACGATGCACTTCTGGCCGAAGCAGATATTGCTGAGATAGATGATGTCGTGAAGCGGACACGGTCGGCGATGGATCACGCGAGCGAATTAGTTTTAGGAAAGGGGCGAGTTGTGCGTACCAATGTCGATGTGGTGTGCTTCCCCGATCGTTATGTGGAGGAGGCCGGTAATGACTTATGGCATCGGATCACAATGCTTCTGAATGAATTGCCAATGAATGATGATGGCGTCGTCTCAAAATAACCCATTGGAGTGTTCTCGGCTTCATCCAACCCGTTTGTTACCATTAATGATTAGGACTTGATTAGAACCATGACCATCAAAAAATTCAATCGAACTCAATTTGATTGCAGACAGATGTTGCCGCAAGGAGATCCAGATTTGGACTTGTTGTCTTCCGCTGTAAAACTGGCGGTGCCGAGCATTAGACAACGCGAATATTATATCCCGGCGATCCCATTGCGTTTTTTGAGAGAAGCAGCCACTGCTGGGGATGCTTTGCCTGTGCTGCTGGTGGCATTGGCTATGATGCGAATGAAGGATTTGAATGAAATAGCATTGGGGCCAGCTCTTTGGTCGATGATTGACAATCCCGGCCCGCGTGTTCGAGCACGCTTACTGAAGCAGATTGCGGCGTTGCCAGAAGAATTGTGTACACTAGAACCCCGTCGTGGCAGGCCGTATTTGCTTAGAACTGGTCCGGATTGGCCTAAAAAAATGACGCGCCGGAAACAGGAATAAATTAATCCAGTTTCGGGGGAGGGTAGGAGACTTGCCGTGCAATCTGTGATGGACTGCTGGTCGTTCTATAATCAGTAGCTGCGTTAGTCACCCTGCAGAGTATGCCAACCTCAAAAAATTCAAGCCACAAGCCCCTTAAAAGCACGAATGGCCGCATGAGGATCGACGGCCACAATCTGTAAAAGTGCCCTGGCTGGTCCCGCAGGTCGTACCCGTTTTTGTTCCCAATTCTGCAGTGTCTTGAGCTTTACCCTGATCATCAGAGCGAACTGCGACTGTGAAAGGCCTGTGGTTTCACGGATGGCTTTTACGTCGGGATCCGGAATGTGGGTAGTCCGCGTATAGGCAATTACCTGGTCGGCTTGTTCCTCGCCAACTTCTCGTACTAACCACTTCGATAGCTCCAGTTGCACAACCGTGGGGACGATACAATGTGATTTTTCTGGAAACTGTTTTCCCAGACGCCTACCGGTGGGCGTGTCAGCAAGCCATTCAATCCATGCTGAGGTATCGACCACGCAAGGCACTAAATCCATCAGAATCGATCCTGGCGATCACGCCAATCGTCAATGCGAGCCCCTTTAGCAAGGCCGACTAACTGTTCCTTCTCGGGCACGGGTAGCACCAGAACACCCTTACCTTTGGGGATGAAGACAAACTCTTGTCCGGCTTTCCAGTGCTGTTCATCCCGCAGAGCCTTGGGAATGGAAATCTGGAACTTGCTCGACAAGGTAGCGGTGATTTTCATGGCTCGTACTCCTTAATGATCGATGCATTTCTGGTAAGGCTAGCTGATATCAACTCGCCATGCCACGCAAATTCACAGAGCAAGCAGGGTCATATTTCAATCAACCTGACCTATAAGTAATGGAATATTTTCATGCTGCAACCGACACACGCTTCATCATCTGTCAATCGCCCGATATGCAATACTATTATTGGTCGGTAACATCCACAAAATCTGCCCACATCTGCATTAACTTCCGTCGTAGCTCAAATAGATCTGAACGTTGGTATGCAGCCTCGACCTTATTCGGATTGGTGTGGGCAAGTGCTTGTTCCAATACTGCAGCAGGAAAATTGGTCTGCTCGGCACCCCAGTCTCGAAACGAACTGCGAAACCCATGTACCGTCACATCAGTGATTACGCTGTGAAGTGTTTTGTTCACGGCCACATCCGATAACAATCCGCCACGAGCGCCGGGAAAGACTTTGGGATTATTCCGCATCCTCCATTCTTGCATATTGGTTAAAATCTTCATGGCTGCATCAGAAAGGGGAACTCGGTGAGGTTTTGCGGCTTTCATGCGAACACTGGGTATCGTCCAAACTCTTGCATCTAGATCAACCTCATCCCATGTGGCGCCGCGTGACTCCCCAGAACGGGCGGCCGTCAGGATCGTAAATTGCAAACAATAGGCCGATACATGCGATTTTTCACGCAATGCTGCCATGATACGGGGAATGTCGGTGTAGGCTGAAGCGGCGTGATGTTCGCGCTTACTCACCTTGCCCGGTTCTGGCAACACTTTGTTCAGTATCCCTTTCCATCGCGCTGGATTACGGGTGCCATCACATAGATCGTGCACGGCGGCATAATCCAAAACTGCCTCAATTCTCTGACGTACTCTGGTTGCTGTTTCTGTTTTGGTGGTCCAGATAGGGAGCAAGATTGACTTTACATCGGCCAGAGTCACATCTGCAGGAGCTTTAGTCCCGATAACAGGGAAGGCATAGTCACGCAGAGTGTTAATCCATTGTTGTGCATGTTTGACGTTTTTCCAGCCGGACCGCTTGGCTTCGAGCAAATCTTGTGCGCATTGCTCAAAAGTCATGGATACCGTCTCAGTGGGATCATTAACACGCAGTAATTCACCAGGATCACGGCCGTCCGCTTGGGTTTTGCGCATAGCTTCTGCCAGGACACGAACCTCTTTTAATTTGCGAATGGAAGTAGGTCCCAGACCAATCTCTCGTACTCGCCCTTTGTCTTTGTAGCGAAAGACCCACGCGCGACTGCCGCCTTTTACACGCAGATAAAGATTGCCACCGTCGCTGTGAAATCCTTCGGGCAGGGTGTCTACCTGCCGTACGGTGAGTTTTCCAATGGTCGTCGCCATCGTGCGATCCTCCGAAAAAGTGATACTCCGCCAAACTTTTCTATCTTACCGTTTATCTTACCCGATGACATGGCTCATGGCGAATACCGCTGGACTTCGTTGGACTGTTGTGTTTATAACTAGCTGAATAATTTATTTATAATGGAAACACCTGAACGCTGGTGGACAATGGTTTGTATTTCACCGCCTCCGCCACTATCAATAGCAAAAGTCGTTCAGCAGTTCTCCTGCAAAGCTTTTTCAATAGCTTTGCATAATCTCTCGGGTTTCTTGTTGGGCGCATAGCGGGCAATGGGTTGTCCACTTCGGTTCAACAGGAATTTTGTAAAATTCCAGCGTATTTTGCGGCCGAAAAAGCCTGGGCGACTTTTGGTTAGCCATTGGTAGAGGGGATGAGCATCCGGTCCATTGACATCCATTTTCTCAAACACCGGAAAATGGATGTCAAAATGTTGGGAGCAGAATAGTTGAATGCTTTGGTTGTCTCCTGGTTCCTGTTGCCCGAACTGATTGCAGGGGAAACCTAACACCGTGAATCCTTGAGAAACATAGGTTGTGTATAATTTATTCAGTCCAGCATATTGCGGAGTGAATCCGCACGCGCTGGCAGTGTTGACGATCAAGACAACCTGCCCCTTAAAGCGGCCAAAACTTATTGCTTCTCCGGTAATGCTGCGGCCCTGCATATTATAGAATGGGCTCATTTCAGTGCGGTTCTCCTCAAATTATGCTAGTACCCAATTTTTAACATTTAATTATAGCGGTTCAATGCTACCTTCAAGAAATTTCCCAAGCGTTTCTGACTCCTGCCTGTCCTTAAAAATAAAGGCAAAACCCAAAAGAGTAAAGCCGTTATGGTCGACGGTCACGCCGTCAGAATCGGATGGATTTTGTGTTACCAGTGCCGAGCGCTGCAGTTCAGCCTGGCTTTTCCAACTGCTGCGATCAGATTTGAGCAGAATGATTTCTCCATGCTCATGCAGGTGTAAGTTCAGTTTGCCATCATCATAGGCAGCCATATGCATGCCACCCAGAAAGCCACCATAACTCACATCCATGACCTGTCCATACATGGGTTCATCCAGTTGTGGGTTACTCCAGTAGGCGGTCATATTAACCGTTAGGCTGAAACGTTCATGTTTTCTGGTATTTCGAAGCCATAACTGTTTTGGATAGTCGATATACATTCCTGAGGCGTCGATTGCCCTGATGGTAGAGAGGAATCCCAGGGACTGGTCTGTACCGTAGTACACACAGAGTACTTTTTCCCTGATTTGTCCGAGAAGACTCAAGGGGTTGTCCGTGTTTATCTGAATAGAGGTGGGCGTCATTTTTGTAATGGCAATTTGCTGGGTGAGGGCAGTTTGTTCGCGAAACAGAGTCAGATATTTATTTTGTAGGCGCAGTTCAATCAGCAATTCCGGGATATTTTCGGAATCTGCGGTGTTCCAGGAAAGGAACAACTCCTGCGCGTGTTCGTATAGAGGTTTGTTAATCATGACAGACACTCTGGTGGATTTTGTAAGCATATCATGGTTAGCGATATTCGCTAATCAAATAATCACATTTTAATTATATTAAATATTAATAATATTAATTTTATCCACTTTTAATAAGAAAGGCGATCCCATAGATTTTTTATAGTTGTTCTACAGATAGTAGTAATGTATATATCGCATAACACTATCCAATATAAATCAGGATTGAGAGTATAAAGAGTAGAGCTAATTATTTAACCTGATGAATATAATTATAAATTTTCACATTGGAATAGTGGTTTAGTACCTTTTTCTAATAAATACCTCATTGAAGGAGAGGTGAATATGTTGAAGAAAGCAAAGCTAAGTCATTTGCGTTATTTGGCGATTGTTCCGTTACTGCTGTTATTGAATGGCTGTGCAAAACATTCCATCTGGTGGATATTTAATCCCAAGGGAGTAGGTGCCAAAGCCAGTTATGATTACATGATGATTGATGTGGCCGTCATGCTGGCGATTGTTGGAATTACGGCCATTTTGATTGTCTGGTTCATGTGGAAGTACCAAAAAGGCAAGAATCGTGGCACCTATGATGGGAAATGGGAGCATTCCAGAAAACTGGAGGTGGCATTCTGGGGGATCCCGATCGTTGCCGTTGCTTTTCTTTCCTGGGCCGTAGCCATACATGGCAGTTTCGCGGTCAATCCCTACAACCCTACCATCATTACCAAGCACATGAAGCCGAAAGGCGATCCCATACAGGTCGATGTTATTGCGACGGATTGGCAATGGCTGTTTATCTATCCTCAGTTTAACAACATGGCCGTCGCCAATGAACTGGTCGTGCCAGCCCATACGCCGGTGTTTTTCAAGTTGACCTCTACGGCGGTCACTACGGACTTTTTTGTACCCCAGTTGCTGGGCATGATTGATGTGATGCCGGGCATGCGCACTAAAGATGCTTTAGAAAGCAACAATCTCGGGACCTATCAAGGGATTGCTGCAGACTATTGCGGGGCAGGGACTTCGTGGATGCTCTTCAAAACCAAAGTGGTCAGTATGGCCGATTTCAAACAATGGGCTGAGGGTGTTGAAAATAACCCGAATACCATGGATTACGCAGAGTTCAACCGTTTTGCTGAGCCCTATATCAATGTAAAGGATAAAACCCCGGTTTATGGGCATGTTGAGCATGGTCTTTTTAATCATCTGCTACTGGAGGTAATGGACGGTAAAAAATGGCCTTTACCGATGTTTATGACTGAAAACATGTTTCACTACTTAAAACTGCAAGCCGCAGAACATCGCGCCTGATAACTACAGACTCGCAATGGAGAACCGCTATGCTGGTTAACGTACCTGGACCCTGGAGTCCTTTGCTGGGGCGTCTCGCCCTGTCCGAGATCCCTTACACCAATCCCATTCTTGCGCCGCTCTTTGTGGTGATCGTTCTCGCTGGAATAGCGCTGGTGGCAGCTATCACTTATTACGGAAAATGGGGTTATCTCTGGAAAGAATGGTTTACCACGGTAGATCACAAGAAGTTGGGTGTCATGTATATCATCCTTGGTCTGGTTATGCTTTTTCGAGGATTTATTGATGGTCTGATGATGCGTACCCAACAAATGCTGGCGGTGGGGCCTGGTGATAATGGTATGAAAGCCATGGGTGCAATTCACGGCTATTTGACCCCATTTCATTTTGGTCAAATATATAGTGCGCATGGATTAATCATGATTCTGCTGGCGGCTACACCACTATTGGTAGGCATCATGAATATTATTGTCCCTCTGCAAATTGGTGCTCGGGATATGGCTTATCCCTATCTGAATGCTTTGGGTTTATGGATTACTGCCGCCGCTGTGTTTTTGATCATGATTTCTCTCTTTGTAGGGGACTTTTCGCACAATGGCTGGTTTGGCTATGCGCCGATTTTTGAACTGGCCTATAGTCCGGGTGTAGGGGTAGATTACTGGATATGGACACTGGAACTGGTGGCCCTGGGTACGACGCTGGGCAGTATTAATTTTCTGGCTACCGTAGTCAAAATGCGGGCACCTGGAATGACCTGGAGTCGTCTGCCAATTTTTACCTGGTCTGCTGTTTCGGCCAATATTATTGCTTTAACTTCCTTTCCCTGTTTGCAGGTGGCCTTGGCACTGGTGGGTGCGGATCGCTATCTGGGTACTCACTTTTTTACCGCCGGATTTGGTGGAAATTTGATGTTGTACACCAACCTGTTCTGGCTCTGGGGTCATCCAGAAGTTTATTTCGTCATTCTTCCGGCTTTTGGCATGATTTCTGAAATTATTCCTGCTTTCTCCGAAAAGCCGATTTTCGGTTATACGGCTATGGTATTGGCTACTTTTGCCATTGCTGGCGTGTCCTGGATTGTCTGGCTGCATCACTTTTTTACCATGGGTATGGGTCCTTATGTCAGTACGGAGTTTAGTATTGCGACTATGCTGGTAGGTATTCCTACGGGTGTAAAAGTGTTCAATTGGGCAGCAACCATGTACAAGGGAAGGCTCACTTTTAGCGCAGCCATGCTCTGGGCCATTGGTGCTTTGTTCCTGCTGTTGATTGGTGGTCTGACCGGAATGATGCTTTCTATTCCAGCGGTTAACTACATGGTGCACAACAGTGTATTTGTGGTGGCGCATTTCCATATGATGCTGCTTTGTATTGTCTATGCGGTTTTCGGTGCAGTGATTTTCTGGTTTCCCAAGGTTTTCGGTTTCAAGCTCAATGAAGCCTGGGGAAAAATCATGTTCTGGTTATTTAGTGCCGGTACTTTCCTGGTTTTTTTCCCGATGTTCATGCTGGGCTTTATGGGCGAAACACGGCGCCTGGATTGGCCCTTTGATCCGCATTGGGCAGTATGGTTTGATGTTCAGGAAATCGGCATCGTCGTTTATGTACTGTCAGTACTGGCATTTCTTTGGATGATTTATGTCAGTATTCGGGATCGGGCGCATCATCGTGTGGGTGCAGATGCCTGGGGTACTTCCCGGAGTCTGGAATGGCTGACCGATTCACCTGTGCCTTTTTATAATTACGCTATGGTTCCTCATATCAATGCTCGGGATGAAGCGGCCTGGCGTCGGGAACACGGTTTTTCACAAAGTCGGCCAGATCACTTTGCTGCCATACATATGCCCAATAACACAGGCGTAGCCGTTTATATTGGTGCATTAACCTTTGTCATAGGTTTTGGACTGACCTGGCGGATCTGGTGGTTGACCGTTGCGGCGTTGATTTTAACGGTACTGATCATGATTTATCGTTCCGGTAAAGGTGATCCGGGTTACGTTATTTCTGCAGAAGAAATGGAAAAGCTGGATCGGGAATCCCGGCAGAACATGTCTGATGGTCAACAACATCTCCCCAAAGGCGGTGGTTATACCGGAGGAACAGTAACGGCTTATTCCGCCGCAGCAAGTGATCAAAGACCTCAGGGTACTCCGCCTGGAAATTCCCGACCGTTGTCTTGATTCCACCGGATAGCGTGGCGGGTTGAATACTGCCACGCATTGGCCCAGCACTTAATGAAGGAGTTTGATATGAGTTCTTCTCATGATAAGCCTGTAGATCCCAACCAGGTGGTTTTGTGGTCGGATGATTACGAAGGGCATGATGTAATTTCAACCCGAACCTTCGGGTTCTGGATGTATATTTTAAGTGACGGAATGTTGTTTGCGACACTTTTCGCAGCTTATGGCGTGCTGAGTTATTCTCATAGTTATTATACCGGTCCGACACCGGCACAATTTGTTGCTCCATGGTACACCTTTATTCAGACCATGGCCTTGTTTCTGAGTGTGCTGGCTTACGGGTTTTCCATGGCTTCACTGAAAACCGGCAGTAAGGCCGGCGTTATCAATGGAATAATGGCCTCCATGGTTTTGGGTATCGTCTTTGTTGGTCTGGATATTCATGACGTGTTGCGCATGATCAGCATCGGCGTAACGCCGGAAGTCAGTGGCGGTCTTTCCGCCTTTTACGCCCTGACCCAGGTCCACGCCGCCCACATTTTTGTAGGCCTGATCTGGATGCTGGTGATGTTGTATCAAATCTTGAGAAAAGGCTTTACGGAAGATGTGGTTGGACGTCTGATCAGTTTGCGCATGTTCTGGCAGTTTCAGGCGGTAATGTGGGTCTTTATTTATGTGTTTGTTTATTTGTGGGGGTATATGTCATGAGTCATGGTCATAGCAATCCGATTGAACATCCGGAAGTACAGATGGCGAGTCGTGGGAGTTATTTGACAGGATTTATTATTGCATCTTTATTGATGCTGGCTGCTACCATTCTGGTCAGTGGTCAGGTCCTGGCACCTTTCCCCCTGTTGCTGACCATTATGGGTTGTGCGGGTCTGGCGGCCATCGCCCAGATTTATTTCCTGCTGCATATCGACATTTCTGAACACAACATCTGGAATACGGTGGCTCTGGTAATGTTCATTCCCTTGTTTGTCATCACGATCGGACTGACCTGGTGGATGTTCTCACAGTTATACCTGCGCACTATGCCGATGATTCCGGGTATGCCAGGCATGCACTGAAGGGTGACTATATGGGTGAGAAAATCATGAGACAAGCTGCTGAGTTAGGTGGGGCAGGCGGGGAAGGGCAGCTCCCCCACGCCATAGAAGGGGAGATGACGCCGGTAGTGCGTTGGATTGGCCGGATGATCACCGCAGCCCTGCTGCTGGCGGTGGCGGCGGGCCTGTGGCAGGGCTTCAGCAGTCACGGACTGCTGAATGGCCTGGTCAACGGCCTCAAGGCCAGCGAAGTCGGCTTTGCCATCGTCCTGATCCTGCTCGGCAGCATCGTTGAAGGCTTTGGCTATGGCCTGTCTCTGGGGACCAAATGGCCCTACACCCGCAATATTGTGGTGCTGATGGTCCGGGGTGACCCGGAAGCCGCCCATCGGGTCGTCGCCACCCTGGTCGGACTGGTTGCCCTGGCACTGGTCATTCTCGCCCCCACGGTCACCACCATCAGTGGTCTGATTCTGATTATCGTGACCGCCCTGTTCGGCATGGGCACCCTCTACGTGCTCGCCGGCCGGGCCCCGGCTTTTGTGCACGGCACCCATGGCCTGCTGGCTTATGGCGTGTTTCTGATTTACCTCACCGGGCTGGCCTATCCCGGTCTCAATTTCTGGACCTATCTCGGTGCCATGGGCGCGCTCCATGCGCTGCTGCTCGCGGTCTTTCTGGGGGGCATGACCACCGGACAACGCGGCTTCGGCACCGCGATCGGCGCCTTCGTACAACCCCGGAAAGCCTCGCAGTGGACCGTTGCCGCCCACATCACGGCGGGCCTGATTCTGGTCGCCACCCTGGGCTACATGATGCCCGCCTACCCGATTGCCTTCTATCTGGCCGTCGGGCAGTTCGCGGTTGGATTTTTACTTTTTCACGCCGTCAGCCTCAAACCCAAGGACCCCGGCATCATGGTCGCCTTTCACCAGAGCATGGTACTGCTCATGGCCCTGGCCATTGTCCTGGTCTGGCGCTGAGACACGGCCACAGGAACCCCCATGAAAAGTCACGTGATCACCGCTACCCCCACCGACCCCGACGGCATTCTGCCCGCCGCCAGCTCGGCACAGAAAAACCCCTTCCGCCCCGGCCTCTTTCTCCATGACCTCTGGGTCCTGGCCAAAGCCCGGGTCGTCTCCCTGCTGGTATTCACCGCCGCCGTCGGCGAAATACTCGCCCCCAACGCCCTGATCCACTGGCAGTCCGCTCTCGCCGGACTGTTCGGCATTGCCCTGGCCGGTGGCGCGGGGGGCGTGCTCAACCAGATCGTCGAACCGGACCTCGACCAGCACATGCGCCGCACCCTGCACCGGCCGCTGGCCGAAGGGCGCATCAGCCGCCGGGGCGCCATCGTCTACGCGGCTCTGCTCATGAGTGCCGCCATCGCCATTCTCGCCTGGGGCACCAACCCCCTGACCCTGATTCTGACCCTGGCCGGCACCGTCGGCTACGGCGTGGTCTACACCCTCTACCTCAAACCCAGCACCCCCTGGAACATTGTCTGGGGTGGACTGGCGGGTGCCCTGCCTCCCCTGATTGGCTGGACCGCCATCACCGGCAGCATCGCCGCCCTCCCGGTGGTTCTGGTCCTGCTGGTGTTTGTCTGGACCCCCGCGCACTTCTGGCCCCTGGCCATCAACTGCCGGCGCGACTACGCCAAAGCCTGCATACCCATGCTGCCCTGCACCCACGGCATCGACCGGACCCGCAAGGAAGTCCTGAACTACGCCATCCTCACCTGGGTGGTCAGCATGATCCCGGCGTTTCTGACCGGAGACTGGATTTACGGCGGCATTGCCTGGCTTTCGGGGGCCTGGTTTGTGGGCATGGCCTTACGCCTGAAAGCCCTGCCCGAAGGCCAGGAAATGGATCAATACGCCCGCAGCATGTTCGCTTATTCCATCTCTTATCTGTTTTTGCTTTATACCGCACTCATTCTGGGCAAATTGCTTTTAGGATAAAGAGGATTGGCAAATGATGTTCAGCAAAAGCAGTGAATGCGCGTTGCGGGCCATGATTTATATTGCCGCCCAAAAACCGGGTACGCCGGTGTTAAGTCGCGACGTAGCTGAATATCTGGGAATGCCGATTCAGTGCATTACCAAAATCATGCGTGGACTGGCCAAGCGGGGATTGCTGGAATCTTTGAAAGGACGTGGTGGCGGTTTTGTACTTACGCGCAATGCGGACAGTTTGAACATTCTGGATGTTGTGGAAGCGGTGGAAGGGCGCTTAACCCCGCATTGCCTGCTGGGTTTGAAGGTGTGTGCCGATGAAACCGCCTGCCCGGTTCATTGTCAGTGGGCGCAACTGCGCGGGCAGGAAATGGAAGTGCTGCGTCAACAAAGCATTGGTGCCATGGCACAGATGCTGTTTGCTAGCCCGGGGAATGTGGCATAGGTCCCCATGTGTTCATTGGGAGGTTGTGCACATATCGGGACCAAGATTAGCTGGTTCTGTGCCATCTGGACCAGTCTGGTCCTGGACCAGGAATAAGCGGCGAATGGATGGGGTGCTGCGGGGTCCTACAGAGAAGCAACTGCCGTGTGTCTTTACCACAAATATACAATCAAAGTTTTGTTCTGTTTGATAAAATAATTAAATAAATGGCGCCATCAGGGATTTTTTTGGGTCTCAACGGGCGCATTTCAAGGTTTGGCATACAGTTTGCTAAAGACTAATCAGTTTAGATTTGGCGGCTCCCATGATGAGCTTGATCAGATTGCTGATGTGAAAAATCAACAGAACGTGATGTTTTTGTCGTGAACAATTGGAAAGGGGTCGCCCAGAATGAAATTTCGAGGATTGGTAGCACTGAGTGTGAGTGTTTGTGCAAGTTTATTCGTCACTGCGGTAGCAAGCCCGGTGTATATCGAGAAAGTCGATATGCCCATGAAAGCGGCCATGTCAGAAGTCAAAAACGTTTTGCATGATGGTGGTTATAAAATTGTGCTTCATCTCAATATTTTGAAGCTGATTCAATCCCAGCAGAAGCAACTGAAAATACCCAATTTTAATCAGCATAAATTTACCGATGTACAAGCTTTGGTATTTTGTAATCCGTATGACTTCAGTAAGTTGCTGAATGCCGATTGGCCTGCTGCCGCAGGTTGTCCATTGACTTTGGATGTGTTTTCAAAAGGACAAAACAGTTACATCGTTTACGGATTACGGGCTGACTTTGCGAATACGCCGGCTTCCAAAAAAATCACACAATCTTTTGACAGTGCCGTTATTAAAGTGCTGCAGGGTATTCCCATGTCTCGGCAGATTACCAAAATCCCTGACTTTTCAGGGGAATGATTTGTAAGTTCACGTTTGGCTAGAAGGAGAGATCAATGGAACAGATGAAAAGACGGAAATTTTTGGGAGTGTCAGCAGTGGGTATGGCGGCAGTAGCCGGTTCCGGGGTGTTGGTACCCGCTATAGCCAATGCCGCCAATGTGGCAGGTTGGCCTGCAGCGGCATTTGATGCCAAAAAGCTGGATGAGGCGATGAAGGACAGTATTGATACAACCTCGGTAAAAACTTCGGCGAAAGTCCGCCTGACCGCACCAACCATAGCGGAGAATGGCGCGGCAGTTCCGGTAACCGTGGATGTGGATCATCCCATGACCGCCGATGATTATATAGAATCAGTATATTTATATGTAGATCATAATCCTACGCCATTGGCCAGTGCCTTTCATTTTACGCCGGATAGTGGTCATGCCTATTTTCAGGAACGCATCAAGATGGCGAAAACCGATATGGTCAGAGCTGTAGCCAGGACCAACAAGGGCGTGATGATGTCTTCCAAGCCCCAGGAAATCAAGGTAACCATCGGCGGTTGTGGCGGATAAATATCAGAAAATTCCCAAGCAGCTGAATTGATTAAGGAGAAATTATTATGGCAGCAATTGGTAATCCAATGATCCGGATGGCTTCACACGCCAAAAAAGGACAAATTGTTGAAGTACGTTCGTTGATCATGAATCCGATGACTACGGGACTGAGCAAAAATAAAGCGGGCAAGTTGATTCCTGCGCATTTTATTCAGACAGTCACCGTGACTTTCAATAAAAAGCCACTCTGTAATGTAGATTGGAGTACAGCGATCAGCGCCAATCCCTATATGGCTTTTAAAATGCGCGCTGTTGAAAGCGGTACGCTGGAAATGACCTGGAAAGACAATACGAATGGTGTTTGGTCCAGTAAGGCAGCTATTACTGTCGCCTGAATGAACGAACCTTTTCACAAAAGATAACCCGCGAGGTGAGTATGAATCTGTCACGTAGAGATTTCATGGCGATGATGGGTATTGCTGGAGCAACAGGATTTTTATCGCCATCTGCAATTGCTTCTTCCTGGGGTTCAGGTAAGGACCCCTATGAAATACCCGAATACGGTAATGTCACGTTACTCCATATTACGGATACCCATGCACAGTTGCTGCCCGTTTGGTGGCGTGAGCCGGGAACCAATATTGGCACGCGTGAACAAAAGGAATGGGGCGTCACACCACATATGGTGGGTGATAAAAAGCTCGAATATTACGGGATCAAAGCCGGGACGCCGGAAGGTTATGCTTTATCCTGCATGGATTTTGATACTCTGGCGCATAAATATGGAAAAATCGGCGGTTATGCGCACATTGCCACCCTGGTCAAACGGTATCGGGAGCAGGTGGGCAAAAAAGCCATTCTGCTGGATGGCGGCGATGCCTGGCAAGGATCTGCAACCAGTCTTTGGACCAAAGCCGAAGATATGGTGGGCGCCCAGAACCTGCTCAAAGAAGACTACTTTGTCGGCCATTGGGAGTTTACCTATGGTGCTGACCGGGTTGAGTATCTGCTCAAGCATAAGCTCAAGGCGAAATTTCTTTCCCAGAATGTGTTTACGATTCCATGGGACGAACCCGTGTTCGACCCCTACGACATTCGCGAAGTGAGCGGACGGAAAGTGGCTGTTATTGGCCAATCATTCCCTTTTACACCTATTGCCAACCCCGCTTATTTTGTTCCTAAATGGTCTTTTGGCATTCATCCCGGACACATGCAGAAAATGGTGGATGAATGTCGGCAAAAGCATAAAGCCGATATTGTTTTAGTACTTTCCCACAATGGCGCAGATGTCGATAAAAAAATGGCATCCCAGGTCAATGGTATTGATATTATTCTTGGTGGGCATACCCATGAAATCATGGGACCACGTCCGGTGAAAATCAATAATACCTTGATTATTAATACCAGTACCAATGGTAAGTTCCTCGCCCGCTTTGATCTGGATGTGGGTAAAGGTAAACTTAATGGCTGGCGTTTCAATTATCTTCCCATCATTTCCAACATGATTCCGGAAGACCAGGAAATGGCTGATTATATTAACAAAGTACGTGCACCCTATGCCAAGAAACTGGCTGAGCCTTTGGCCGTTACCGAAAGTCTCCTGTATCGCCGGGATAATTTCAATGGAACTTTTGATCAGATTCTCTGTGACGCGTTGCGTGAAGAAATGGATTGTGAAGCGGCGTTTTCTCCGGGATTCCGCTGGGGATATTGCAAACTCCCGGGGGAGACCATCACCATGGAAGATGTCATGGGGCAGACGGCCATCACCTATCCTCAGGTGACTGTCACTGAATACACCGGCGCCGAGCTGAAAAATGTGATGGAGCAGGTGGCCGATAACTTGTTTAATCCCAATCCCTATTATATTCAGGGTGGGGATATGATTCGGGTGGGCAATATCCAGTACACCATGAACCCCGGTGAAACCATCGACAAGCGTATTACCGATTTGCGGGTAGGTGGCAAGATGGTTCAGGCCAACAAGCGCTATAAAGTGGCTGGTTGGGGTGCCATGCAAAAGGTGGAAGGGACGCCAGTCTGGGATATTTTCGCCAAATGGTTGCGGTCTAAAAAGACCGTGTCGGCCAACCCGCGTGACTTACCGGTGCTCACTAAAAACATGGCCGGTAATCCAGGAATTGCATTTCCCAAAGAATACGATCTCTAAAAGATTTTATGAGTTTGGGTTTGATTGGGAGTCGAGCCGATTATGCGTAGCTTGGCAGATCTCAGTATGGCTGAAAAAATCATGCATACGGGTTTCATTTTTCTGGTGGGTTTGGGTCTCCTGGTTGCGGAGGCCTACACCTATGTCACCCATGCAGGACTGGATGGTAAGCCGGGTATATCTGTTCAGAATGTAGCCATGTCTTACTATGGAAATCGCAAGTCCAGCAAGCTGCAGGAAATGTTACCAGCCATGATGCCCATGGCGCATGTGCCCGTCAGTGAGCGGCCTAAAATGGTCCAGGCCGTCAACCATTGGATTGCCAATGGCGAAACCCGCAATGATTATGAACAGGAGGTCAAGCCATTAATTAATGGCTCCTGTTTGAAATGTCACACCATGGGTATGCCGAATATTGGTACCTATAAACTACTCAAGGCCCAGGCTCATGTAGATATGGGTATGCCTTATTCAGAGATGCTGATGTTGGGTATGGTCCATCTGACCACATTGGGTGTCATTTTCTGGATTGCGGGCTGGATATTCAGTAAGGCACGTTTCCCGCGTGTTCCTAAATATTTGATGATTGGTGTACCGTTTTTCGCTTTTTTCCTGGATTTTGCAGGTTGGTTCCTGACCAAGCAGGACCCTAATTGGGTCTGGTTGGTATTAATTGGAGGGATACTGTCCTGTCCACTGGTATTGGTTGGCATGGCCATCAGTTTATATCAGATCTGGTTGTTTCCCCGCCAGGAGGAAGTGCCACCCTTGTGAGAGAAATTTATGCCAGAAACCCAAGCCTGCGTTTATACCGAGCCCTTGAGCTTCCGGATTGTTTTCCGGGTTCTGGGCTCCATGCGCCTGGCGGTCCATTTACTGCTGTTTGTCGCCATAGCCTCAATCATTGGCACTATTCTGCCGCAGCAGGAAGTGTATACAGATTACCTGCATCAATTCGGAACCTTCTGGTTTAACGTATTTGGCAATCTGGATTTGTATGATGTTTATCGCTGTGGATGGTACATGGGGATTGTCGCCTTTTTGATTGTGTCAACAACTGTCTGCGTATTTCGTAATGCACCTCCCATGCTACGGGAAATGCGTCATGTGAGATCCAACCCATCAGATAGTTTTTTAGAAAGTAGACCGGTTCAGTTCGAATATTTTTCATCAAAATCTGATACAGAATCTATTCAATCGGCAATAGCCACCCTGGGCGATTTTGGTTATCAGGCCCGGGTACTCAAGACCCCCACCGGAGACACGGTCATTTTTGCTCAGAAGGGTCGATTTTATCGAACCGGGTATTTGTTAACCCATGTGGGAATTATTTTATTTTGTGCGGGTGCATTATATAACGCCAATCTTCCCTTGAAATGGGCTGAATGGACGGGTACCGTACATCCTGAAAAGAATTTTGATCTTCCTCTGTCAAAAATTCCGCAGTCCAGTTGGCTATCCGCTTCAAGTTCAGCATTTCGTGGAATTATCACCATTCCGGTTGGACAAACAGTCAACGCCATGTTTGAGCTGGTAGGTGATGGTTTTTTGGTTCAGCATCTTCCATTTATGTTGCGGCTGGATGCTTTCAGGGTCACGCATTATTCCAACGGTCTTGCCAAGGATTTTGTCTCGACGATTTCTCTTTATCATCACGATGGGAAAAAGTTCAAAACCGGTATTGTCCGCGTCAATCATCCCATGTCGGTGGATGGTGTGCAGATTTATCAGTCCAGTTATTCCGACAGTGCTTCAAAATTACACCTGCACAATTACCTGTTGTCTGCACCAGCGTTGCCACCAGCCACTATTTCCACCAGTGTGGGTGAGCATCTTAAAACTTTTGGTTCACAATATGCGATTTCCATTACTGACTTCAAAACCCAGAATGTCATACCCCGTAAAGCTGTAGGACTTTCTCCAGGACCGGATCATGGAATGATCAATATGGGGCCGACCGTGAGTTATCTGGTGAATAATGATCGGGATCATACCTGGATTATTCTTAAATCCTACATGAAAGCTTTTTCCCGGCATGGTGAAGCCTATCGGTTGATTGGGTTTAGAGAGAACGGATCGAGTGCTTATCACTATCTGACAATTCCACAGGGGCAAAAAGATGGTATCCACTTGTTTATGAGGTATCTCTCGGACCTGGAGCAGGCGGCCAGAAATGGTGAGAATGCCTCAAAAACAGTTTTTATCAGTAATCTGAAAAAGGCCGAAGCACAAACTCAGGTTTTCCTAACGCCTCATGAGATGGATGTTTTTTTGCAGTCCAGCCTGAAAGCCATGCAGGAGTTGCGCGCCTATCCATTGCCATTTCTGACCGTATTTCATGATTATGATTTGCATTGGTCCGCAGGCCTGGAAATAACCCGTTATCCCGGCATGAAAGTTATTTATGTGGCCTGTTTCGCCCTGGTTTTTGGAATATTCATTTTATTTTATGTTCCACGTCGGCGTATCTGGATTCAGATGAGTGAGGATGATGATAAAGGGCGTCGGCTTAAGCTGTTTGGGGATAGTTCAAGAAATGAAGAAGATTTTCATCGAGACATGGAGGAACTGAATGATAAATTGCAGGAGAGACTATGAAGGGACACCTTTTTAACGCGTGTTGGGAATTTTAACAGGAGGTCGTTATGAAAACATCAAAACTAGTTGTCATAGCCGTCATAACATGCGCTGCTGGTTTTATAGGATCTGAAACTGTCGCTGTGGCTGCACCTATGACTAATGCGCAAAATATTGCAGCCGGAAAGTCCATTGCATTTAACCGTACGCAAGGTAATTGTTTGGCCTGCCATGTGTTGCCTGGCGGGACAATGGCAGGTAACGTCGGTCCCGATCTGTCGGTCTTGCCCCTTAAAGCCATATTTAAAACAAAAGAAAAACTCGTAGATTTTTTGTATGACCTGGAAAAGGTGATCCCGCACATCAATATGCCCCAGTTTGGTAAAAACAAAGTGCTGACGCATCATCAGATGGAGTTGGTGGCCGATTACTTATGGTCATTGAAGGGCTAGGATCGTTATCCCGATATGGAGTACAATCATGAAAAAATTATTGATAGTTGCTGCCGCGATCAGTCTGGTAGGCGTTGCCGGGAGTGCAGAAGCGATCGTCTGGTGGAATCTGGGTAATATTAAAGTGGGTCCTGAACAAACCCTCAAGGATTTTCACCAGTATTTCAAGGAACAATTTCCGAAAATGTCCCTGCAAAAATATGCGCTCGGCAGTTACGCCTTCAGCCCGGAAATGTATCAACAATATCAGGAAGCCATTCAGTTTAATCCGGGAGATCTGACGCTCAGTCAGGGTAAGGCCGCCTGGGAGAAAAAATTTCCAGACGGGAAAACCTATGCGTCCTGCTTTAAGGATGGCGGCAAAGGTGTGGCCGCCAGTTATCCGTATTGTAAATATCTCCCGGCAAAGCCGGGAGCTTTAGTTCGTGAGCCGCTCAAAGCGGCTTAAAACGGGGACGCTAACGCGGCCCCTCAGTTTTGGCGCCACCACTGGGTGGCCCGGATCAACTCCATATGTTCAACTGATCTACTCGTTCATCCTCTTTTTCCTGATGGCGAATATAATCTCGAATCATCGCCTCATCTCTACCCACCGTCGATACAAAATACCCACGCGCCCAAAAATGCTGGCCCACGAAATTACGCTTCCGTTCACCGTAAGTCCGCGCTATATGGATCGCGCTCTTGCCCTTGATGTAACCCACCACACTGGATACTGCGTACTTCGGCGGTATCGAAATCAGCATATGAACATGGTCTACCATCAGATGCCCTTCTTCTATCCGGCTTTCCTTATGCCGGGCCAAAGCCCGAAATACCTCCCCAAGATCATTCCGTAACTGACCGTACAACACCCTACGTCGGCACTTCGGAATAAATACTATGTGATATTTGCACTCCCACTTGCTGTGCCTTAGGCTCAATCCTTCGTCCATCGGTTTCTCCTTCATCGTGTGCTTGGCGGCTCACAACGTCGGTTCTCCGATGGACTCCCCTATATGTCAAACATCTACTGTCACCCCGGCAGAGCCGGGGGATTTCCTATTTTTGGTTAATCACAAATCTAAAAAACGGCAGAGGGTCGGGAGGCTTTGCCGCGACTTTGTCCCGCGCCGTTGTTGTTCTTGGCGAAATCCTGCGCCCATCAGGAGAGCTGTTTGAGCCCGTAGGGCGAGTTCTCTCCTGACAGCAGGATGAGCCTTAGAACAACAGGCAAGGGGCGTTGGAGCAAAAAGCCTCCCGACCCTCTGCCGTTTTTTAGATGACAGAACCAGATATTAAGCGTGGGCCAGTCGAGATAATAATTCCGCCCAGTTCCTGCCCGGCAGAATATTGCCCAAGACCACGGCTTCCCGGACTCCCGTCACCTGACCATAGGCTAGTGCTTTTCCTCGCAAGCATTGTTCACCCAACCAGGCAAAAGCCAAAGCCTCAAGTGCCTGACTGGGAATCCCGCTTTGTTCTGCACCATGATGTACCTGCAACTCAGGTAAAGCCGACTGCAATTCCCGCATCAGCGTTGGATTTTCAGCGCCGCCGCCAAACACCAGCAATTCTTTTGCATCCGGTGTCCATTTTCGCAGGGCATCTGCCACCGTTATGGCCGTCAATGCCGTTAACGTAGCAACAAAATCCGCCCCCGAATATTTCCAGTCATTCCACCATTGATGGACCAGCCGATCATCAAAACTTTCCCGACCGGTACTTTTGGGTGGAGATTGCCGGAAATAGGGGTGTTTCAGCCATTGGGCGAGGGGCAACGCCTGAACTTTACCTGCCGCAGCCAATTTGCCGTCCAGATCGCAACAGGCTTCGCCTCCGCTCAGAATCCGGACCGCAGCATCAATCAATACATTCCCGGGCCCGGTATCGAAGGCCTGCAAAGCCCGGGAGTCATCACCGCCAGGGATCCAGGTTAAATTTGCCATACCGCCCAGATTCAGGACCAGACGTGGCTGCTGTGCCTGAAACAGGCGCTGATGAAATGGGGGAACCAGTGGTGCGCCCTCACCACCAGCGGCAACATCTGCTCGCCGAAAATCATGGACCACCGTCAGACCCGTAGCGATAGCTACATCGGCGGCTGAACCGATCTGCAGGGTAAAACCGGGAACAGCACGCGGCTGATGCCGAATGGTCTGGCCATGCAGGGCAATAAAATCCACCGGCCCCAGTTTACTGATGGCAGTCTGTGCCACCTCCGCATAACAGGCCCCCAGTTGCCGATCCAGTACGGCCATTTGCTCGACACTGAGGAGGCCATTGGCGGCAAGCACCATCTTGCGCAAGGGCGCGGCAAAAGGCTGGCTGATTAAACCGGCATAACCCTGTGCAGGAGCAACATCGAAATCCAGCACCGCCGCATCAACGCCATCGGCACTGGTTCCGGACATCAAACCCAAACCGCGCAAGCCGTTACCGCTTCACTACAGGATTCAGAAATTGTTCCTGCTGCGAACAGCCTCCCTCAATGTTCGTGACCGTGCTCACCATGTACGTGACCGTGAGCCAGTTCTTCTGCTGTCGCATCACGTACATCCAGTACCGTGACATCAAAATTCAGCGTCATTCCGGCCAGTGGATGATTCAAATCTACGGTCACATCATCGCCTTCAATATCAATCACCGTGGCCAGACGGGCACCTTCGTCCGTCTCGGTTTCAAACTGCGTCCCGATTTCGAGATCTTCCGGATCATCAAAATCTTCCTTGGCAACCACTTCCACCAGATCCTCATCCCAGTCGCCATAACCTTCTTCGGGCGGAATGGATACTTCAACCTTGTCGCCCGCGCGATGCCCGGCCAGAGCCTGCTCCAATCCGGGAATGATTCCGTGGTGTCCGTGCAGATAAATAAGTGGTTCTTCACCTACAGAGCTGTCAATCAGCTCTCCCTCTTCATCGGTGAGGGAATAGTCGATGGTGACTACTTTGTCGTTGCTGATGATCATATTGGGCGTCCTATAGATGAGGGCTGGAGGATAAAGACTGATTTCAGTGAGAATTCTAGCTTGACTGGGCAGAAACGGCAAAATTTTCCGGGGCCTCCCAAAACTGCCAGGAAGGCGCAAGAATCTCACTGAATGCCTTGATCCACATAGGATTTTCATTAAGTGCCGGAATATATCGTAAAGTTTTTCCGCCAACATTCAAAAAAGTTTCTTTGCCCTCCAGCGCAATTTCCTGGAGGGTCTCCACACAATCCGCCGAAAATCCGGGGCAGAGGACATCCATTTCCCGAATCCCCTGCCGGGCCAGACCCATCAGGGTTTTATCCGTATAAGGCTCAAGCCATTTAGCCGCGCCAAAACGACTCTGGAAGGTCTGAACCCATTCGCCCTGATTCAGGCCCAACTCCTGCACCAAAAGTGCCGTGGTGGTTTCGCACTGCTGACGATAAGGATCACCCAACTGAATGGACCGCTGTGGCAGGCCATGAAAGGAAATGAGCAACTTTTCAGCGCGACCGTTTTCCTGCCACCAGTGACGGACACTTTCTGCCAGCGCATGAATATAGGCAGGGTGGGCATGCCAGTCCCGGAGCATGCGTAATTCGGGAATATCCCGCATACCGCGCAACACATCGGCGACCTTGTCGAATATGGAGGCCGTAGTAGCAGCGGCATATTGGGGATAGAGCGGCACCACCAGTATTTTTTCGCAACCCGATTGGCGCAGTTCTGCCATTTTCTGCTGTAACGACGGCTTTCCATAGCGCATGGCCAGTTCTATGCGTAACTGTCCGGGAAAATGGGTATCACAATACTGCTGTAAGCCATCCGCAAGGCGCTGACTATATACCATTAAAGGAGACCCTTCGGGCATCCAGATGCTGGCATAATTGCGCGCCGAACGCGCCGGACGGAAAGTCAGAATCGGACCATTTAATATGGGCCACCAGATAATCCGGGGTAATTCCACCACCCGCCGATCACTGAGGAACTCACGCAGATAACGGCGTACGGCTGCCGCTGTAGGAGCCTCAGGCGTACCCAGATTGACCAGCAGAACACCAATCATCATTCCTCCTGCAGTTGAATCAAAACCGGCGCGTGATCTGAAGGTCGTTCAGCAGCCCGTGCATTCCGATCGATGGCTACATCCTGAACCTCCGCCATCAAGGCGTTGGAGGCCAGAATCAAATCAATCCGCAACCCGCGATTACGGCGGAATCCTGCCGCCCGATAATCCCACCAACTCCATTCCTGAAGATCACCATGTTGGTGACGCCAGCTATCCTGCAGCCCAAGATTCAGCAGGGCCGTCAGGGCTGCCCGTTCGGGGGGAGAGCACAGGACATCTTCACCCCAGGCGACCGGGTCATAAACATCCCGGTCATCGGGTGCAATATTAAAATCTCCGACGAGCAGCAGTCGGGGCCACTGCTGCAATTCCTTTGCAATCAAAGCTCGCAGACGCTCCAGCCACTGTAGCTTGTAGGGATATTTGTCACTTTCCAATGACTGGCCGTTGGGCACATACACATTTACCACCCGGGTGCCCGCGAAAGTGCCCGCGCAAAGCCGCGCCTGACCGTCGCTTCCATCTGGCCAATCGCAGCGCCCATCTTCCGGTACGCTGCGACTGAGTATCGCCACGCCGTTATAGGTAGGCTGCCCATGATATAGTGCGTGATAACCCGCTTCAGCCAGTTCGGCAACGGGAAATTTTTCATCGGTGAGCTTGGTTTCCTGCAGACACAGCACATCCGGAGATTTTTCCTGCAACCACTCGAGCACTTGCGGAAGCCGCACCTTCAGTGAATTGACATTCCAGCTGGCCACTTTCATGGACATTACTGCGGTAGTGTCGCATTAACACTGGGCCGTAAACGCATACTGTGCATCCAGGCCAACAAATCGGGAAACTGGACCAGAAAGTCCGGAGCCCGCAGATCCACATAACCCACTGCAGCTACCGTCGCAATTTGTGACAGATTCAATACTGGCGCAGATGCCGCGTCTTTCCACACCCTGGTTTCCTCCTGAAGCATGGCCAGCGCCGTAGTCACCTTGCCACGCGCGCGCTGCAACATGTTCAGATCCTGACAATCAGCCGCGTGACGTTGTTCCAGAACCCAGGCAATGGTCGTATCCATGATGCCGCTGGCCAGTGCTTCCACACGCAGGGCTTCAATACGCGCTTCTGGATCTTTGGGAACAATCGCCGGATCAGGACGCAACACCTCCAGATACTGAACAATCACAGCAGAATCATAAACCGCCGAACCATCACTACGCAGCAGTACGGGGATTTTGCCCAGCGGATTGTGGGTGAGGGCAGCATGGTCCTGAGTCCGCAAATTGACCCACTCGACTTCGCAGGGGATGTTTTTTTCCAATAGCACCATACGGACCTTGCGGGCATAGGGGCTGGTTTCGGTAGCGAACAGGCGCATCTTTTTCTCCTTATGGGTAGGCCAGCGTTGACTCTGTTATCATGACTTAAATTATCATCCCTAGCCAAGCCCAGGAATCATGAACTACCAACATCATTTTCATGCCGGTAATGCGGCAGATTGCACCAAACATCTGGCGCTTTTTCTTGTTTTGGAGGCCTTGACCCGCAAGGACACCCCACTGGCCTACATCGACACGCATGCCGGAGCAGGCAGTTACCCAATGGGCAACAGCGGAGAACATCTTGGCGGCATTACGCGCCTCTGGGCAGATCGACGCAGCCTGCCCCAATCCGGGGAATGGCTCAAATGCATTCAGCAGATCAATCACGACAAACAACTGCTGCACTACCCCGGCTCGGCCCGGCTGGCCGCCGAACTGCTCAGGCCTCAAGATCGGATGATTTTATGTGAAACAGAGGCGGAAATTGCCTTGCAGTTACGAGCAAACCTGGGCAAAAGATCGCATACCAGCATTTTGAACGAAGACGGATATCGCGCCCTTTTTGCCCATATTCCTCCGCAGGAAAAACGCGGTCTGGTGTTCATTGATCCGCCCTTTGAGCGCCGGGACGAATGGGAAATGCTCGCCGATACCATACTGCGTGCCTATCAACGCTGGCCTCAGGGAACCTATCTTATCTGGTATCCCATAAAAATACGGGGTACGATCACGCGGTTCTGGCAGGCCATACGTGGCAAGATTGCGGCGCAGGTGTTTGAACTGACACAACGGCCGGAAGATGGACGCGAAGCCCTGGCCGGTAGCGGATTGTTGCTGATCAATGCGCCCTGGGGCGTCAAGGAAGCCCTCAGCGCCGGTCTTACGGAACTTGGCCCGCTACTGGCCGACCCACAATCGGGAGGATTCTGGTCTCTGCGTTGCAGCGGCTGGGCCGCTCCTGAAAAAGCCGGTCAAAAAAAATGATTCATCTCAATCACGCAGAGAAAGGTTAAGCGGATGGACAAAGAAACTCTTCCCAATATCGATCATATTCAAAAGCTGCTGCTTTATGGCGGCCCTTCCGCGCAGCTACAGCAGGAGCTGGTCAAAACGTCCGGTGCCGAAATCAGTGTCGCCGTCCTTTATCAGCTGGCCCTGCGTCATGGCGTCATCAGCCCGACTGCAGCGCGTGAAGGTCTGGCCCTGCTGGCGACTGCGGGAACAGCCGGCGACAGTGGTCGTAAAATTCTGGAACAAGTGATTGCCGACAGCGATTTTCTGGCTGTACGGGTCATGCGCTGAGGGAAACGGACATTGCGTCTTTATAGCTGGAATGTGAACGGCTGGCGGGCAGCCTGCCGCAAAGGCCTGCGGGACTGGGTGGAAGAGACCGGTCCCGATCTGCTCTGCACTCAGGAAACCAAAGCGGATCCTGCAAAACTGACCGCTGTGGAAAGCCGCCTGGAGGGATATGGCAGCTGCTGGGCCGTGGCCGAACGGGCCGGTTACAGCGGCGTCGCCACTTTCAGCAAAATTCCCGGGCAAACTTCTCATGCGGGTCTGGGCATAGAGCATTTTGACCGCGAAGGCCGGGTGGTTGTCACCGATTGCGGCGATTTTGATTTGTACAACGTCTATTTTCCAAACGGCAAAAAAGACGGCGAACGACTGGCCTTCAAGCTGGATTTTTATGCCGCCTTTCTGGCGCATATTAACCAGAAAGTGGCGGCAGGCCGCCCGATTATTTTTTGCGGCGATGTGAACACGGCGCATCAGCCCATCGATCTCGCCCGCCCCAAGGAAAATCAGCGCATTTCCGGCTTTCTTCCCGAGGAGAGAGCCTGCATGGACCAATGGCAACAGGCTGGTTGGGTGGATAGTTTTCGTCACCTTCATCCCGATGAGGCCCGTTACTCCTGGTGGAGCCAACGCACCGATGCCCGCAGTCGCGACATCGGCTGGCGCCTCGATTATTTCTGGGCACACCAGAGCCTTCTGCCGCGCCTGCGCGCTGCGGGTATCGCTACGGAAGTCATGGGTTCTGACCATTGTCCCGTCTGGCTGGAGATTATTTGATGCGCCTAGAACAGTATGTGCAACTTGCCGAAAATGACCTGTTCACCGTGGCAGACTTGCGGCGCTGGGGTAGCAGCCGCTTTGCTGCCGCTGATCTGGACTTCAGTCAGGGGCAGCAAAATCCCCGCGCCGAGGCCGATCTGATCCTGGCGCGCGCCCTGCACCTGGAACCCGAAGATCTTGCGGACTTTTCAGGTGCCCGGCTGCTGCCGGATGAAAAGCGCCGGGTATTGCAACACTTTTATGCGCGTGAAATTCTCCGCAGGCCGGCCGCCTACATCACCGGAGAAACCTGGTTCGCCGGTCTGCGCTTTATGGTCGATGAGCGGGTATTGATCCCCCGCAGCCTCATTGAGCCCTTTATTGAAGAGGGTTTTGCGCCCTGGGTAGAAGAATCCCGAATCCTGCGTATTCTCGAAATCGGTACCGGTTCCGGATGCATGGCCATTACCCTGGCCCTGCGTTTTCCCCGTGCTGAAATAGATGCCGTGGATATTTCTCCAGAGGCCCTGAACGTGGCGCGCAGCAATGTCCAGAAACACGGGCTGGAAGATCAGGTGCATTTATATCAGTCCGATTTGTTCTCGGCTTTGCAGGGCCAACGTTACGATCTGATTATCAGCAACCCCCCCTACGTGGATGCCGCAGCCATGGCCGAGCTACCCCCGGAATACACCCATGAACCACGCCTGGCCCTTGCCGCTGGTACGGATGGACTGGATTGTCTCCTGCCCCTGCTGGAACAGGCTCCCCGGTATATGGAAGCAGGCGGAGTATTGATTGTGGAAACCGGCGACGCAGAAGTAGCCCTCAGCGAACAGCGACCCGATTTGCCGCTGATCTGGCTGGAGCACCCTGCGGGTGGCTCCGGTGTTTTCCTGATGACCTATTCATGAGTCAGTACGAGTGCCTTCAATGGGATGTTTTTCCTCGCTGAACAGCAGCTGTAAAAACACCCGCACCGCCCGCGACTGAAAATCTGTCTGCGGGCGAATGAGAAACAGCGTCCAGAATAAACCACGCGGCGGCTCCAGACGCAGGGAAGCCAAGGGCCAGCGGACCTTGTCCAGTGCCTCTACCGAGGCAAAGCCAATACCCAATCCTGCCGCGACCGCGTCGCGCAGGGCTTCGACACCCGTCACCTCCACGCTGTAACGGGCACACAATCCGGCATGGGCAATGGCGGCCTCCACGCGGCGCCGGATTCCTGAATGGGCTTCTCTCCAGACAATGGGTTGTTGCAGAATTTCCTCCCAGCGCGCCGATTGCCGTCCTTCCTGCACCCAGGGATGATCCCGGGGCAGAATGGCCACCAGTTCATCTTCCCGCCAGGCTTCCTGCTCCATGTGTTGGGGCAAATGATCTGCAACAATTTGTTCTTCGGTAAACAGCAAATCCCAACTCCCCAAAGAAAGGGCATCCGGCAAAGGACCCGTTTTCAATTGCAACTGGATACTCGGGTAGGCACTGCGGAAGCGCGCCAGATGTTCCATCAAAAAATAGTTGGCGACCGTATTGGTAGCCGCAATGCGTAAACTGCCTTCCTGCAGGTTCTGACGCCGCGCTGACCAGCTTTCGACCTCCTCCAGGCTTTCGCGCAGGCGGCGGGCATAGGGCAACAGGGACTCACCCGCTGCCGTCAGCTTGATACCGCGACCACTGCGTTGATAAAGCGGTTCTCCCAAATTCAGCTGCAATGCCCGCAGCCGCTCGGAAACAGCGGGCTGGCTGCGCTGCAACATCCGGGCCCCACGTCCTACCCCTTCGGCTTCGGCAACAGCCAAAAAGGCCAACAATTCTTCTGCATGTATTTTCAATAGGATTTTCCGATGAATGCGTGCAAATCAATCTATTAGTTCTATATTAGTGACAGCGCTACAGTAGGGCAAATTTGATGGGAGACACCCGATGGAGCGCATCCAGCCATTGTCCAGATCCTGGCCACTTTTTGCAGGCGTAGCACTGGCTTTGGGTATGGGCTCTTTTGATGGCGCCTCGGTACAGGGTATTTTTCCTTATGTGGCGGGCGGCCTTTCCACCAGTAACGATCACGCCCTGTGGACCCTCACCTACTTCATCGTACACTGGTCCCTGGGTATTACCCTCATGCCCTGGACCACCCAGCGTTTTGGCATGCGGCGCGTATTCCAGATGGCCGTTATGGTCGCCGGCATCGGCACCATCATCAGCGCCACCACCAGTAATCTCTGGATCATGCTGCTTTCCCGTGCCCTCGAAGGGATTGCCGCCGGACTGCTGGTCCCCCTGAGCCAGAGCCTGTTTCTGCGCCATAGCCCCGAACGACAGCATGGCCTGGTCACCATTTTCTGGAGTAATGCCATGCTGGTTCCCTTTTTTTTCGGGCCGGCCCTGGGCGGTTTACTGGCTACAGACCTGGGTTATCGCAGTATTTTTCTGCTTTCCCTGCCTTTCTGGATACTGTCATTACTGCTCGGTAGCAGTGGTATCCCCAAAGATCAGGGTCGAAAAAACATGCCACCCTTTGACGGCTGGGGATTCGGCCTGCTCTACGCCGGACTGATGAGCCTGCAAATCGTACTTGATCAGGGCGAGGAATATGGCTGGTGGCACTCCGCATTTATTCTGAAAATGACCCTGATTGCTCTGGCTTGTTTTTTGCTGTTTGCCTGGCGCGAAAGCGAAACAGACCACCCCTTGCTGGAAATCCATTTTCTGAAGCGGCGCAATTACTGGTTGGGGCTTTTGTTACTCTGCCTGGGATGGGCCATGTTCATGGGCTGGGCTTCCATTTTACCGCTTTGGGCGGAAGAAGATTTGGGCTTCAACGGATTCTGGGCCAGCCTCGTTCTTTTTCCCATTGGGCTGGGGGCGATCCCGCTGTCCACCCAGATGGATCGTCTCCGGGGTCTGCTGGGCTTGCGTCGTCTGGCTACCTTGTGTTTCAGCATTTTTGCCTTCGCCTATGGCAATGCTTATCTCAGCCCCATCAGCAGTCTGTCTGACCTTTTTATTCCCATCCTCCTGATAGGCATTGGCGTCGGCATGCTCTTTGTGCCCCTGACTCTCATCATTCTTTCGGGTCTGGATAGCGAAGAAATCCCTTCAGCGGCAACGACCAGCAACTTCATCCGGGTATTCAGTGCAAATATCGGCGTCAGCCTGCTGAGTGTCTATTGGACCCGTTACAGCGCCATGGCTGCCGATCACTTGCGCGGACAGATCAGCCGCTTCCAGAGCCATCAGGATTTTTCAGCCACCATGTTGCACAGCATGATCATGGTCAAAGCCGACACCCTCAGTATCGACAACCTGTTGCGGCTGTCCATGTGGATTTGCCTGGCCGCCGCCCTGATAGCCTACTTTTTCATCTTCCCCCCGAGCCGCATGAAAACAGCCAGCGGCCCGCAAAACTATGTGGAAGAGGAGGAAGAAGAAACCGGCTTTGCCGCTTCGACAAAAGCCGAAGCAACCGACGGCGCCAGAACCACTTCCTGACGTGGCCGGGGAATTTCTATACCAGCGTTTTCGAGAGCTTCCGCCAACGCCCAGTTAAAAGCCGCATGGGTACTGCCAGGGCGCATCAATCCGTCACGCTCTACCCAAACAATCATCTCGCAATCATATCCTGCTTCACCAAAAGCGTTGAGCCAGAGTGAAGGTGGGTACTGCTTGTTTGGCGTACATAAGGGATGCGCCAAGGCGGTATTCACCACCAGCTCACGGAGTTTTTCCCGGTCAGTCCCATAGGGAACCCGAAAAGGAACGTGAATACGCATGACCGGATCATCCAGACTCCAGTTAATCACTTCCCCATTCACAAACTGGGAATTAGGGACCAAAACATCCACATGGTCGTTCGTCATTATCTGGGTATAACGCACGCTGAGTTTTTTGACTTCGCCGTGCAGGCCATTTTCCTTGATCTGAATATAATCTCCGACCTTGATACTGTGTTCAAAAAGCAGAATCAGACCAGAGGCAAAATTGCTGAAAATATTCTGCAGACCAAAGCCCAAACCAACACCGACTACGCCACCGAGAATACTCAGACTGCTGAGATTGACGCCCACCGTTTGCAAGGCAATCAAAATACCCAGAGCAATGACGATATAGTAGGTCAACCTGGAAATCGCATAAGCAGTAGCCGCGCCCAGACTCCGGGTCAGGGTTTTCCGCGTCAGCCTTCTCAGCCAGATAGCGCCCCACCAGAGGAAAAACAGGATCAGCACAAATTCGATAATCCCCAGGGGTTCAATCAGAATATTGCCCGGCAAATGCCATGGCGTGGTAAACCATCGCCAGAAAGCCCCCCAATAATCATGCATATTCGGTTTCTCCATCGATTTTTTTGTCCAGGTTAGGGTGTTTGTCCTGGATTATTCCTAGTCTATCAGAATGCGCTCCGTGACAAACATACAACAACCCCTGCCGCAAAGCGTCCACATCAGTTACACTAAAGCAAAAATTGACTGGATAAGGTAGCCCCGTGAAAGCATTTGTTCTCCAGCCCCTGCAAGAGGCCCTCAATGCCCTGCTGCAGCAGGGCGTCATCCCGGAAGTTCCGGCTCAGCTCGAACTGGATCGTCCCAAGCAGGTGGAGCACGGCCATCTGGCCAGCAATATCGCCCTGCTTCTCGCCAAAAAGGCGGGGCGTAAACCCCGTGACCTGGCCGACGCCATTATTGCGGCCTTGCCCGCCAGCCCGTGGATAGTGCGTACGGAAATTGCCGGACCGGGGTTTATCAATTTTTTCCTGAGCCCTGCCGCTTTTCATGCGGTCATCGAAAAAATACAGACCGAACAAAACCAGTTCGGGTCCAGCCAACGGGGTGAACAGCAAAAGCTGCAGCTGGAATTTGTTTCGGCCAATCCCACCGGTCCGCTTCATGTGGGGCACGGTCGGGGTGCTGCCTACGGTGCGAGCCTGGCCAATATTTTGCGCTTCAATGGGTATGATATTTTCTGTGAATATTACGTGAATGATGCCGGTCGGCAGATGGATATTCTGGCCGCCAGTGTTTATATGCGTTACCTCGAAGCGGCCGGACTGCTCCCCTGGTCCTTTCCTGACAACAGTTATCGCGGCGCTTATGTGCGCGAAATTGCGGCACAGCTACGCGCGCAATGTGGCGACCACTTGGAGCATGCCGCAGCAGGCATCCCCAACCTGCCGGCCATGGAAGACGCCGATGCAGCTGTGGACGCACTGATCGCCCATCTCAAACAAAGTCTGGGGGATGATTACCGCGTGCTGCACAGTGCCGGGCTTGATGAAATCCTGAACGACATCCGCAATGATCTGGAACAATTCGGCGTGCATTACGAACGCTGGTATTCAGAACGGCAACTGGTCGATTCCGGTGCCGTAGACCGGGCAGTGGCTGAACTGCAATCTGCCGGACATTGCTATATTCAGGATGGCGCGATCTGGTTCCGGTCAACGACTTTTGGCGATGACAAGGACCGGGTTCTGCGTCGGGAAAACGGCGCGTACACCTACTTTGCATCGGATGTGGCTTACCATGCCGAGAAATTTGCCCGTGGTTTCACCCATGTTGTGGATATGTGGGGAGCCGACCATCACGGCTACGTTCCTCGCGTCAAGGCAGCGCTCCAAGCACTGGGGCTGGACGCCGAAAAGCTGGAAGTCGTACTGGTCCAGTTTGCCATTCTTTATCGTGGTGCGGAAAAGGTATCCATGTCCACCCGTGCCGGAGAATTTGTCACCCTGCGCGAGCTGCGCGAAGAAGTTGGTAATGATGCCGCCCGCTTTTTTTATGTGCTGCGCCGCGCTGATCAGCACCTCGACTTTGATCTGGATCTGGCCAAAAAGCACTCGGAAGAAAATCCGGTGTTTTATATCCAGTATGCCCATGCCCGGGTTTATTCCATGCTCCGCCAGGCTACAGAAAAAGGCTTGAGTCTTCCTGCCGATAATGAGCGCGCACTGGATTGTCTGCAAGATTCCCGCGAGCTGGTTCTGGCCGATGCATTATGGCGTTTTCCGGAAGTCGTACACAACGCCGCCCGGGATCGGGAACCACATCAGATTGCTTTTTATCTGCGCGATCTGGCCGCCGCTTTTCACACTTATTACAACTCCACCAAGATTCTGGTGGAAGAAACACCCCTGCGCCACGCCCGCCTGACGCTTTGCAAAGGAGTCGCCCAGACCATTGCCAATGGCTTGAAACTGCTTGGGGTCTCGGCACCGGAGCAGATGTAACCCGTCATGCGCGATTATAAAAATCAGACCAGCCGCCCACCTTCCGGAGAGCAGCGCCCGGCGCCTCCACCCCGCAGGCCGAGGGAGCCCGAACCCGAGCAGGAAATGGATGAAGAGCAGGAAGCACTGCATTCTAACGAAGATCGAGGTCCCAGACGCTGGCCATGGTTATTGCTCTTCATCATCCTGCTGCTCAGCGCCCTGGTGTGGTGGTGGATCGCGCAATTACCCATCAATACCGGCAAACTGGGGCTCCTGTCGAAAAATTCAGGCAGCACTGCCGCCACCGCATCAACCAGCAGCACCGCCAAGCCTGCAACAGGGGGCAACTCATCAAGTGCCAGTTCCATGGCATTGGCTACGGCCATCGCGTCCTCCGCTGCCCCTGTCCCCAGCACCAGCAAAAACGGGACAGCAGCCAGTACCCCGTCAACAGCCGCTGCCGCTTCCACACACAGCGGCGTGGATTTCAACTTTTATCAGATCCTGCCGAAAATGCATGTCGATATACCGGCAGACATTCTCGGCAGTGGTCCGGGCATTCCCTCCGCAAGCACCAACAGCGCTGCTGCCGTGGCCGTACATCAACCGGTGACGATTCAGGTGGGAGCGTTTACGAATAGGGCTGCCGCCGTCGTGCTCCGCGACCGCCTGTCGCTACTGGGCGTCAGCACCGGCATGACCAAAGTGGATGGCAATGGCAGTAACACGCTTTATCGCCTGCAAACCCAAACGTTTGATTCTTTGGCCGATGCCCAGCCCACTCTCGCCAAAATCCGTGGTATGGGCATCACCCCTTTGCTGATTGGCAACGGCATCATCGGTGCAGCAACTAATGCACCGCTGTCCCAGTCTCCAGCGCCTTGATGGCTGCAGCGGGAGTTTCCTGACCGGCCAGCACCTTGTCCAACCCGGGCAGGTAATGGTTTATGGTTTCCACACCCAACAACAGGTAGGGACGCAACAAGGCCGTGGATAATACAGCTGCCGGTGCCTGCAAAATCGTCTTGAAATTGATTTCACCATCTTCCATATCCAGCTCGAAATTACCCAGAGACAGGCCATAGTTGGCACGGGTCACAAATTCGGCCACCGCCAACCGCTTGTTCGCCGTAATATCGAGATTCTGTGGACGCAAATAAAACAGGATGCGCTCACGATCTGCATGAACATGACAGAAAATATCCAGGGTGCCATTGGGTACCTGCAGTGCACAGGTCATGACCGGATAATCCGGAAGCATTTTGGCTTCCCAGTCCAGTTCCATAAACAGTTTTTCAACCACTTCCACATGATTCATTGTTGGGATCCTTGTTCAGAAAAAGCCTCGGCGAGGCGAAAAAAGGCAGCCTGATCCAGTGTTTCTGCACGACAGGACGGATCAATGTCCAAGCTCTGCAACTGCTCCGCGCTGAAAATGCCGCGTAAATTATTGGCGATGGTCTTGCGGCGCTGCGCAAAACTGCTGGTGACAATCCGGGCAAAAGCCGGGCGCAGACCATCGGTCAGCAAAACCGGCTTACAGGGTAGCAAACGCATGAAGGCTGAATCCACCTTGGGCGCCGGAAAAAAATTCCCGGGACCCACCGTGAAGAGGGACTCCACTTCACACCAGGCCTGAATCATCACCGATAGTCGTCCATAGGTTTTGCTCCCGGGGGCCGCCACCATGCGTTCGACGACCTCCTTTTGCAACATGAAGTGCATGTCCTGAACCCGCTCTACCGACTCCAGAATATGAAAAATAATGGGGGTCGCGACGTTGTAGGGAAGATTACCCACCACCCGCAGCGACTTGTCGCTGTCACCCAGACGCGCAAAATCCACCTTCAGGGCATCGGCCTGCAGGATCGTCATTTGCCCGGGGGCCGCCAGCGCTTCAAGGCCGGGGATCATGTCCCGATCCAGCTCAATCACGGTCAGATGATCCAGAACCTGGAGCAGCTTTTGGGTCAACGCTCCAGGCCCCGGCCCGATTTCCAGCAGAACGTCCTGCCGATCCGGGCGAATGGCATCCATGATGCGCTCCACAATATAGGGTTGCACCAGAAAATTCTGTCCAAAACGTTTTTTGGCTGCCGGCAAGGCCCCCACTTGCATTCTCAACCTCGCTTCATGCTATATTTGGGTGACGCCTCTAGCAGGCGATGCGAAACGGAAAGTCCATGCACCTCGTGCTTCGTCTTGACGTCGGTGGTCGTCCCATGGCCTGGGAAACCTGGGAAGAAGCCGCCGCCCATTATGTCCGGGGTAATGTGGCCTGGACCCTCGGGAATCCTTTTTTCACTGCTCACGGTGGAGTATGCCGGCGCAGTGGCATCCATTCCCAGCTCGATATTCATCCGGTCATTGCCGTGCGCGGTCGGCATCTTGGCAAAATCAGGCCTCCCGCCCTGACTAATCAAACCCTGTTCCACCGCGATCATCATCTCTGCATGTACTGTGGCAAACATTATCCGGTGCGCGAATTGACCCGTGACCATATTATTCCCATTTCTCGCAAGGGCCGGGATATCTGGACGAATGTGGTGACCGCCTGCCGCAGTTGTAACAGCCGTAAGGACGATCGAACTCCGGACGAGGCGCACATGCCCTTGCTGGCGGTACCTTTTACGCCGACCTGGGCGGAATATCTGTTGCTCAGCAATCGCCGTATTCTCGCCGATCAGATGGAGTTCCTGCTGGCTCAAGTGCCCGAAGGGCGCAGCCGGATAGGCTGAGCGCCTGTCGCTCTCGACCTGAACCAACTTCTCCATCAGAGCAGGTTCATATGCCGGTTACGGACAATTTCTGTTGCAACATCAAGTGCATGGAGGAGACTTTCTCCTTGCGCCCGCCCCGTGCCCGCCACATCCAGGGCCGTGCCATGATCCACACTGGTGCGCACAATAGGTAAACCCAGGGTAATATTCACGGCCTCACCAAACGCATGATATTTCAGCACCGGCAACCCCTGATCATGATACATGGCCAGAACTGCGTCGGCGTCCTCCAGCAAGCGGGGCGTGAACAGGGTATCTGCCGGCCAGGGGCCAGAAACCCGCATACCCTCCTGTTGCAGAGCATGAATAACCGGGATAATGATGTCAGTTTCTTCGTGCCCCAGATGCCCACCCTCACCGGCGTGCGGGTTTAAACCCGCGACCATGATACGGGGCGCAGCCAGAGCAAAATCCTGAATCAGGGAAGCCTGCAGAATCCGCAGGGTCCGTTCCAGACCACCCTGGGTAATGGCGCTTGGCACTGCGGCCAAAGGCAGATGGGTGGTGGCCAGAGCAACCCGCAACCCGCGTCCGGCCAGGAGCATCACCACCTCGCTTTGCCCGCAGGATCCAGCGAGGTATTCGGTATGTCCCGTAAAGGGAATACCTGCGTCATTGATGACGCCCTTGTGCACAGGAGCAGTGACCATAGCGTCCGACAGCCCCACGCGCAGCAAATCCAGGGCCTTGTCCAGACTGCGCAACACCGCCGGAGCATTGGCAGGATCCAGATGTCCCGGCCGGCAACTGTGCAGCAGGGGTATATCCAGCACGCACAAAACACCGAGCTCGGGCTCAGGCCACGGATCCCCTTCCTGCCAGGACTCCAGACGCACGGGCAACCCTAATATCGTCGCCCGGCTGCGCAGGCAATGCAGATCCCCCAGCAGAATGACGGCTGCAGGCAGGGGATGAGTAGCCAACTGCAGACAAATATCCGGACCAATTCCGGCAGGTTCGCCAACAGTCACCAACAAACGCGGCAATGTATTCATCACCCGAATTCCTCTGGCAGCATTTCAACGATGCCCTCTGGTCCTTCCACACGCTGAGGCAAGCACAATATCCGCGCCCGCAGCAAACGGTCACGAATATCCACGGTCAACACATCTCCTGGTTTTACTTCTGCTCCGGCCTTGGCAGTCCGACCATTGATCTGCACACAACCCGCATCACAGATTTCCTTGGCCAGACTGCGGCGCTTGATGAGGCGCGACATTTTCAGGAACAGATCCAGGCGCACTGAAGCAGAGCCTTTCAGCGCATCTGTCCAAGGATGTCGGTGAAGGCATCCTCCAGACGTGGTTCCTGCAAATGCAGATCGAGAATTTGCGCAGGCAACTGCTGCAACTGGGCGAGGACTGCACCCAGAGGATTGCGCTGAGCATCAATGCGGAATACCCGGATATTTTCACTGGCCCCAGTCAGCAAATCCTCCAGCGCTGGACCCAGTTCTCCCGGGTCATGATCAAAAGTCACTTTCAGGATTCGCCAGCTTGCCGCACTCAACAAGTTCTCTTTTCTGTCGAGGGCGACAATTTTTCCATGCTGCAGGATGGCAATCCGTTCGCACAACTCCTCAGCTTCTTCCAGATAATGGGTGGTCAAAATGACCGTTCGGCCTTCGGCATTGTAGCGCCGTATGAACTGCCAGAGTCCCTGGCGCAACTCCACATCCACGCCTGCAGTCGGTTCGTCCAGTACCACTACCGGTGGCCGATGTACCAGTGCCTGGGCAATCAGCACCCGCCGTTTCATGCCTCCAGATAAATTTCGCAGATTGGCATTGGCCTTGTCTGCCAGATCCAGTTCTGCCATGAGTTCATCAATCCAGTCATCATTATGGCGCAGGCCAAAATAACCGGATTGCATGCGCAAAAATTCACGCACGGTAAAAAAGGGATCATACGCCAGCTCCTGAGGAACTACTCCCAGCAATTGCCGGGTTCGACGAAAATCTCTTTCGACATCGAACCCGAAAATTTCCGCCACACCACTGGAGCGGCGGACCACGCCCGCAAGAATATTGATGAGAGATGACTTACCCGCACCATTAGGGCCCAGCAAACCGAAAAACTCACCGGCGTGAATATCCAGATCCACACCCGCCAGCGCAAGATGTCCGCTCTGATAGGCTTTACGTAAACCCTGAATGTGAATGGCCGGGCTATCAGTCATGGTCCAATGTGCAGCATGTCCTGTAAACGATAAAGCGCCACCAGTTCGCGGAAGGGCTGCGCCATCCCGCGAATTTGCAAGGTCATCCCTCTGGACGTCTGGACCTGGGTCCATTCCATGAGCAGGGCCAGGGTGGCACTGTCTCCGGCCTCAAGCTCATTCAGGGCAATCACCGTACAGCCCTGACTTTCCCTGCTCCAGTCAAAGCCTTTGAGCAAGCCATCCAGATACGCAACCCGCCAGTCGCCCAGCAGGAAAAGCTGGGACTGCCCATCGACTTCACGGCGCTGCCAGCTGGCTCTCAGACTCAAGCGGGCTGCTTCCCGGAGCTTTTTTCAGTCGCATCTTTCTCGGTCATTTGCTGGAGCAAGGCGGGGATTCCGCGACTGGAAGCTATCTGCCCGAAACTCTGTCGATAATTCAGAACCATACTCACACCATCGATGTAGGTGTTATATATCCGCCAGGTATGATCGGTGTAGAGCAGGGCATAAATGACCGGAATATCCGGACCACCATCGGCTTGGCGAATAACCATGTTGACCTGGGCTACGGGCGGGTCCTGGGAAACCTGCTGGCTACCCGTGATTTTTACCGTCTGACCTTGATAATGATTCAGCGCATTACTGTAGGTACGCACCAGCAGATCCTTGAAAAGGACTACAAACTCTTTCTGCTGCGCAGGATTCATCTGCCGCCAGTATTGCGCCATGACATATTGGGACATGGTAGTGAAGTCCATATGCGGCAACACAATATCAGCTACCTGCTTTTTGACGACCGGAGTGATGGGTTTACCCTTGTTGGCACGCAGCACCTTCAACACATTATTGGTGAGTTCATGGACAACGGTGACGGCGCCCTGGGCGTTGGGGGCATCCGTAGCACTGGCCGGCACAGTCCAGGCGAAAATCAAACATAACAGCGCAATCCAGGTGATCTGACGCATCAAAATTTCTCCTTATTGACTTCCTGAAGACTTGCTACTTCCTGCAGCCTTGCTGAACACCATCTGACCAATCATCTGATCGATATTGACTGCACCCTGGGTCATGGTAATGGTCGCACCGGGCTTGAGGTTCTGCGGCATGCCACCCGGCTGAATGGCAATATACTGTTCTCCCAGCAGCCCCTGAGTATAAATCGAGGCTCCCGTATCAATCGGCAGCTTGATGGACGGTTCGATACGCATGGTCACATTGGCCATATAGGTTTTCGGATTCATACCAATATGGGTAACTTCACCAATAGTGACGCCACCAATTTTAACCGGGCTGCGAGTCTTGAGACTGCCGACATTGGTAAAATCGGCATGCAGCACATAACCACTATCATAGGCAAAGCCGGAAAGATTCCCTACCCGTAATGCCAGCACCACCAACGCTGCAATGCCCAGCAGTACGAATATGCCGACCCACCAATCTATTGCCCGAGTTTCCATGTGCTTCCTGCCCTCAGCTGAATAGCAAAGCTGTAAGAATAAAATCAAGACCCAATACGGTCAGCGAGGCTGTCACCACACTCAGCGTCGTGGCATTACCTACCCCTTCCGCCGTCGGCCGCGCCGTATATCCTTTCCAGGCGGCAATCCAGGTCACCACCACACCAAAACACAGTGCCTTGAACAAGCCCGTCAGTATATCTCCTGAAAAGGTCACGTTAGACTGCATCTGCGCCCAGAAAGTCCCACCATCCACACCCAATACCGGCACGGAAATCAGATATCCGCCAAAAATTCCGACCAGATCGAAAATCGCGCAGAGTATGGGCACCGAGATGATCCCCGCCCAGAGACGGGGAGCCACCACCCAGGCCAGGGGATTCACCGCCATCATTTCCATGGCACTCAACTGCTCGGTGGCTTTCATGGAGCTGATTTCTGCGGTCAATGCAGAGCCCGCACGCCCGGCAAATAACAAGGCGGTCAGCACCGGCCCCAGCTCGCGCAGCAACGACAGGGCAATCAGCGTTCCCAAAGCCGAAGTGGCCCCAAAGCGCACCAGCGCGTAATAACCCTGAAATCCCAGAACCATTCCTGTAAAAAACGCCGCGACCACCATAAGAATCAGTGAACGCACACCAAAACCATAAATCTGCCGGAATAATTGCTGAAAGCTGAAATGCCGATTAAACACACTCAGCAGGCTCGATAACAGAAAACGACTGGCGACACCCAGGCCGGGAACGGTTTGCAAGGCGCGTCGGCCCAATTGCGGAATAAATTCGAGCATAGCCATGGGCTATAGCACCTCGCCAGCGGCATGACTGTCCCGCAACGCTGCGGCATAATCCTGGCGGGCCGGATAATGGAAAGGCACCGGCCCATCGGGCTGCCCCCCCAAAAATTGTCGAGCCAGGGCGGAATCACTGGCACGCAAGTCTGCCGGGCTGCCCTCAGCAATGATTTTGCCGCCCGCCAGAATAAAACCGTAATCGGCAATAGAAAAAGTTTCTTCCACATCATGGCTCACCAATACGCTGGTCGCCCCCAGGGCCGTATTCAGCCGTTTGATGAGTGAGGCGATAATTCCCACGCTGATGGGATCCAGCCCGGTAAAAGGTTCATCATAAAATATCAACATCGGATCCATGACGACCGCCCGGGCCAGGGCGATTCTGCGCCCCATTCCTCCCGAAAGCTCTGCCGGAAACAGACCCGCAGCGCCACGCAACCCCACCGCCTCCAGCTTCATCATGACCAACTTGCGCAGCAGGTTCTCCGGAAGGCGGAAATGCCGGCGCAGCGGAAAAGCCACGTTTTCAAAGGCACTCAAATCGGTAAACAAAGCACTGTGCTGAAATAACATCCCCATCTGCCGACGCAGACCATACATGGCATCCTCACTGAGCTTTTGCAGATCCTGCCCGGCAATACGAATCTGGCCGGACTGTGGACGCAAGGTTCCGGCCATCAGATTGAGCATGGTCGTCTTGCCCCCACCACTGGCCCCCATCAGCGCAACAATGGCACCCCGGGGAATATGCATGTCTACCCCCGCCAGCACCGGGTGCGAGCCACGGGCAAAGCGCACATTTTCCAGCTCTACAAGAGCCTCAGCAGCCATGAGCATCCCTGTTCCATTATCAGTCAGGGGTCAGAGTATAAACCGAACGGTCAACAGGGCACCAGAACAGCAGAATATCGGCCTGCGGGCAGATCTAAAAAAAGCTGAAAAATCCCTTGCATCCCATGCGGATAAGTGTATAGTTCGCATCCTGTTTCCACGGCACCGAAAGCAGTTACTAAGGGGGTCAGTCCTTAAGAGACTTGGAGCACGGCATGGCCACGTTCCAGCAAGGTAGGGCATAAAACCAAGTACTGTCTGGGGGTGCACGGGAGCTACTTCTTAACCTTTTTAACTTTGGTAAGGGGGGCACCTATGCGCTCGTTAGGACATCAAATCGTTGCAGACTTTTATCACTGTGACGGCAGTACCTTGTCTGATGTAGATTTTGTCACGGATGCCATGCTGGAGGCCGCTCGGCGTGCCAACTGCACCATTGTGACGCAAACCTTTCACCACTTTTCTCCTTACGGAGTCAGTGGTGCCGTTATCGTTGCGGAATCCCATCTGGCCATTCACACCTGGCCCGAATATGGTTATGCAGCGGTAGATGTATTCACCTGTGGCGATATCATTCAGCCGGAAGATGCCTTGAATTACCTCAAGGAAGCTTTTGGTGCCGGCCAGGTCTCCACCATGGAGATGAAACGCGGGCAAGTAGACATGATGGGCATTCCTGCCCATGAACTGCGCGTCAAGCCGGTTCTCTGCGCCTGAAAGTACCCGTCACCACAGCGGGCGGGCTCTGAATACCGGAGCCCGCCTTTTCTTTTATCTCATTCTTCCGCAAAATCCACGCGGGGACATACCATTCCGGTCACAATGAGAGGCAATCATGAGCACAGAACTTTGGTATACCGAACGCTATGAAGAACATGGCGCGAGCTTGAGCCTGAAAATCCGCGAAGTACTGCATCGCGAACAAAGTCCGTACCAGACCATAGAAATTTTTGAAACGGAACATTTTGGCACCCTCATGACTCTGGATGGTCTGGTGATGGTCACCGATCGTGACAATTATCTGTACCACGAAATGATGAGCCATCCTGCCCTGTTCACCCACCCCGCACCCAAACGGGTGCTGATTATTGGCGGCGGAGATTGTGGCACCCTCCGGGAAGTGCTGCGTCACCCGGAAGTGGAAGAAGCCACGCAGGTCGAACTGGATGAAAGAGTGACCCGGGTTGCCGAACGCTTTTTTCCCGAGCTGTGCGAAAAAAATCATGATCCCCGCGCCCACTTTCACTTTACAGATGGCATAGCCTGGATCAAGGAGGCCCCTGCCGGACGTTATGACGTCATCATTGTGGATTCCACGGACCCGGTAGGACCGGCTGCCGGCCTGTTTGCCACCGATTTTTATACCGCCTGTTACCACGCTCTGGCCGGGCAGGGCGTTCTGGTTGCCCAATCTGAATCCCCGCTACTGCATGCTGATCTCATTCGTCAGTGCCACAGCCGCATGACGGAGGCAGGCTTTGATGCGGTGAACAGCGTGTATTTTCCCCAGTTTTGCTACCCCTCCGGGTGGTGGAGCGGCACTTTGGGGCGCAAGGGTCTGAGCATGGACGCGTTTCGCGCTGAAGATGCCAAAGCCTTTACCGGCACCCACTACTACCACGCGGGTATGCAGCAGGCCGCTCAGGTAGCCCCGGCTTTCCTGCTCGGCTAAACCTGCTCGGAACTGAACCGCTTCATTGGGCAGACTGCCCCGGTCCGATATGGGTGTACCGGGGACAGTAATTCCAGAGATGCAAGGCTGGCGTATCATGTTCCCAGGCCAGACGGGAAATGCTCCCGGGGTCCAGATGCAAATGATCTCCAAAGCGGAGATCCAAACCCAGCCAGCGCGTCGCCAGGGCGCGCAAAATATGCCCGTGGGCAAAGCAAAGAACATGCTTGTGCCCTTTTGTATCCCAGTCGTGAAGCAGCCGATCGCAGCGTTCCGTCACCTCTGCGGGGCTTTCTCCCTCCGGCCCGCCACAGCGGAATATGCTCCACTCTGGATTTTCCTTGTGAATTTCCTGAGTAGTCTTGCCCTCATAACGGCCATAGCGCCATTCCATCAAATCATCATGCAATTGCGGATGCGCAAAACCGGCAAGAATGGCCGTGTGATGGGCGCGAATCAGCGGGCTGGAATAAATCCCGTCAAAATGCCCCTGATTTTCAAACACAGCCCAGAGCGCCTCGGCATCTGCGCGTCCTGCGGAGGTCAGACCAATATCCGTGTCCGAAGTATGCTTACCCTGATCCGCCCATTCGGTCATACCATGCCGTACCAGGGTAATGGATTCAACTTGCATGATGGCTCTCCTGTTTTTTGCCAGATACCCTTCAAACTATAGACGCTCCGACAAGAGGCTTGCGCGAATGGTCGCGGGTCGTTATGGTTTAATCAGTTTATCTAATTTATCTGATCAAGGGGCGCATGATGAACAAGACAGCAATGGAACTGGTCAAGGAAGCCAAGGCAGAAATTCGGGAAATGGATTTACAGCAGGCCCATGGCAAACATCAGTCGGAAGAAGTGGTTATCATAGATGTTCGCGAAACCCATGAATTTTCTGGTGGCCATATCCCTGGTGCGCACCATATATCCCGGGGCATGCTCGAATTTAAGGCAGACTCCCATCCGGCCCTCAAGGACAAGGATCGGGAAATCCTGGTTTACTGCAAAACCGGGGGCCGTGCCGCACTGGCCGCCCAGCAATTAAAGAAAATGGGTTACACCAATGTTCATTCCATTCAAGGTGGCATGGACGCCTGGGATGACGCCGATCATCCGGTGCACAAGCCCTGAAAACATCAGGGCGAGGCTCGCCTGAAATCCAATTCAGCCGCAAGTGGATTGGGCGAGTTTCAATCGCTGACGTCATGGGTGCTTTGGCACCTTCACTGAGCGGCTGCCTGCTGCTAAAGGCTGCCAGCGCGGCGGGGACAGTCGTTTATTATAATCTCCCCCACCATCATTCTTCGCCTTCTTCTTCATCTGCCGTTCCATTTTCCTTGAAGGCTGATGGATCCAGATGATAGCGTCTTAACAAACGATAAAATTCGGTGCGGTTGCGCTGTGCCAACTGCGCCGCCTGACTCACATTTCCCCGCGTCATACGCATGATCTGAATCAGGTAATTCATTTCAAAACGCCCTTTGGCATCGGCCAGGGGCATGACTTCGCCCTCCTTGTCGCGCAGGGCGTGGCGAATCAGTGGCGCGCCAATACGTGGTGTGGTGGATAAAACCACCGCCTGCTCAATGACATTGGCCAACTGCCGGACGTTGCCTGGCCAGGGTGCCGCCACCAGGAGCTCCATCGCCTCCGGAGCAATACCGCGCACATCCTTGCGGTTTTTGGCGGCGGTATCGCGCAGAAAAAACTCCGCCAGCAAGGGAATATCTTCAGGGCGTTCGGCCAGCGCGGGCAACTCCAGTGTCACTACGCAAAGACGATAATACAAATCGTCCCGGAAACGCCGTTCAGCCATCTCTTTTTCCAGATCACGGTGACTGGCGGAGATGATGCGGACATCAACGGCGATGCTTTCTGTCGACCCCACCGGGCGAATCATGCGTTCCTGCAGAGCACGTAATAATTTGACCTGCAGGGAAAGCGGCATATCGCCAATTTCGTCCAAAAACAGGGTGCCCTTTTCCGCTGCCTGAAATAATCCCTGATGATTATTAGCCGCCCCGGTAAAAGCGCCTTTCTTGTGGCCAAAAAGTTCTGACTCCAGCAACTGCTCCGGGAATGCTGCACAATTCAGGGCAATAAAAGGCTGCGCACGGCGTGGACTGGCCTGATGAATGGCTTGAGCCAGCAACTCTTTGCCCGTACCGCTGGCACCGTGCACAAAAACACTGGCATCCGAAGCTGCCACCAGGCGCGCCTGATCCAGCACCCCCTGCATTTTAGGGCTACGGGTCAAAATTCTATCCCAACTGGTATCCTTGCCCTTTTTCCCGGCAGAAGGCGCTACTGCCGCAGTCAAACTGAAAGCCCGTTCAACCTGGGTCATCAGATCCTTACCATCAAAAGGCTTGGTCAAAAAGGCAAAAACCCCCTGGTTGGCAGCCAGCAAGGCGTCAGGTATGGAACCGTGGGCTGTCAAAATGATGACGGGCAAGGTGGGATACTCGCGACGAATGGCATCCAGCAAGGCCATGCCATCCATCTGGTCCATTTTAAGGTCGGTAATCACCAGCCCCGGATGCTCCATGGCCAGCAGCGCCAGAGCTTCATTGCCATTAGCCGCCGTACTGATGTTATATCCTGCCGTTTTCATGCGGAGCGACAGCAAGCGCAGCAAATCTGCGTCATCATCCACCAGCAGGATTTTACCTTTATCTGTCATGATTCAGTGTCCCTGCGGGAAGCGGGCGTTTTTCTCTATTTGTACCAATTCGTTCAGTTTACGACGTAATTCAGCTTCATGCTGCTGCGACTGAAGGAGACGGTTTTGTAAATCGTTCACCTTGTTTTCCAGCTTTTGGTATCCGGGGTCTCCCGCTCGAGCATCGGCCAACTGTTTAACCAGGACAGCCGCTTCGGCTTTTTCGGAAATGCAGGATGCAGTCACCGGGGTCACTTTTTCCAGTTCGGCTATTTGTGCCTTGAGGGTTGCCAGCTCACTGGTTTTAACAATCTGTTCTCCCGGTTTGAGCAGTACGGCATTAGACGGAAGCGCTGGGACTGGGGTGCTGGCGCATCCCGTCAGCATCAGCGGAATGATGAGCATGGGAAGCATCCTGCCCAGCAAGGGGTAAACGCACTCTAAACCAGGCACCTGGTGTTTTTTTATCCTGCAATTCAAGACTTCCCCCATAACTCAACACATATTCCCTGGCAATGGCCAACCCGAGACCACTACCTTCTATTTTTCCGGAATCCGAAGCTTCGCCGCGATACAAAATATCAAAAATCTTTTCCCGCTCATCGAGATCCACTCCAGGACCCTCATCCTGAACGTCCAACACCGCCTGTTCGTCCTGTACTTGCAAATCCACCCGTATGGTACCGTTTTGAGGAGAGAATTTCACGGCATTTGACAACAAATTATCACAAATAGTGCGGAGTCGATCTGCATGCCCCCGAATACGCACCTCCTCAAGCCGGGTTTCCAGATGTAATGCATTACTTCTTAGACTGGGCTTGTAGCTCAGCAGCAGATCCTCTACAACATGAGTCAGAGATAACTCCTGCACCATGCCGGCACCCACAGGCCCCTCCGCCAGGCTAAACCGCAACAGATCTTCAATGAGGCGCTGCAAGCGTAAGCTGTTATCCCCCACAATCTGTACGATTTCCTGCTGCTCGGCACTAAGATTTTGTCCGAGATCGTCCTGCAACAACTCCGACCCTTCGCGAATGGCTGTAAGAGGCGTTTTCAGCTCGTGGGAAAGCTGACGCAGAAAATGCAGCTTGGCCGCTTCCAGAGCGTTCAGACGGTTCCGCAACCATTCCAGGCGATCTCCCAAACTGGCTATGTCGCGGGGCCCTTTGACCGTTATGGGTGTTTCCAGATCACCTGCACCCAGCCCGGACACCGCTTGATCCAGACGCCGCACCGGTCGGGTAATGAGAATAATGAACACAACAGCTACCGCGACTGACAGGGGTAAAACCAGAAGCACCTCAAAAATGGTCAGCCGTTTTATAGCCAACGCACGCGTGCCCAGTTTACCGACCTCTGTACTGATTCCTTCATTCACATCACTTTGCAGACTTTGGGCCTCCCCGCTGGCCCGGCTGAAATCACCTGCCAGAGCACTCCGGTTGCCCTCCAGGGAAACCAGGGGTAATAGCTGACGGGCACGGGAAAGATTTTCGGCCAGATGATGCAGCCGCTCCCGGTCCACCGGCGAGGGACCTGCCGCCGCAAACTGGGTACTGGCTTTTTTGTACTCGCTAAAGCTCTGATCATACAAAACGAGTAATGCCTGATCCTGCAGTACGGTGTACTGCAGGCCATAACGCTCCATGGAACGCACGGCGTTATTCATGCGATTGGCCGCATCACTCATGGCCACTGCCCGGAGAATACTGACCTGCCCCTGTTCGGCAAAATGCGCGATGGAAAGTGTCACACTGACAATGACCAATACCAGCGGCACGATGGCCAGGCCGAAACCAAACACGACCAGCTTGGAAATGGAACTCGGACGAAGAACCATGAAGGTTTGCACTCCAAAAAATACCCAGGATCCAGCGTAAATTCGCCGGAAACAAATCGCAATAATATCAGATAACCTTAATATACTTTAATAATATCCCTCTATTGCCCAGCAAAACATTAGAATTACAAACTACTGTGGAGATCGAATACGATTTTACCATGATAAAAGTGAGGAAGCGTTCACACGCGTTATCCTCAACCGCCGCAAAATTCCAAAAATAACTTTAATTATCAGGAGAATTTCATGCGACGAGCACCTATCCACCCGCTTATCGGTGCGGTCTTGCTGGCACTGGCCAACAGCTCCGAGGCAACAACCCCGATGACCATTAACATTAATCTACCAGGATTCATGACGGACTCTGCAGATGGCGCTCTGAACGCCTCGGCCAATGCGCGTGATAATGCCCATCTGGCAAGCAATACCGCGAAAATTTTGCAGAACATCCCCGGAGGTTCTGTTTCCGCCGCAGGTGGAGTATCCGGATTGCCAGTTTTAAACGGCTTGAGTGACAATCAACTGCTCTTGCAGGTTAACGGATTCAGCACCCCCAATGCCTGTGCCAATCATATGAACCCACCGCTTTCGTATCTCCCGCCAGCCGCCATTGGTCAGATAACCATCTATCCCACGGTGGTCCCGGTAAGTGTGGGGGGCAACGCTATTGGTGGAGCCGTCATCGTCAAATCGCCGCAACCAATTTTCGCAAAGCCCGGCAGCCATTTTGTGAGTGGCGGCAGCGTAGGCGGATTTTATCAAAGTAATGGCAATATTTACGGAACGCATCTGAATGCTGCGGCGGCTACCAGGCACTTCAGCATTAACTATAGCGGCTCCTATGTACATGGCGGCAACTACACGGCAGCAAAAGCTTTCAAGCCTGAAACCTACGGCATTCCCGGCGATATGGTGGCTTCATCCCTGTATGAGGCAATATACCAGAATCTCAATGCTGCCTACCGCTGGAAACAGCAGGTGTTGGAACTGGGCGTGCAATATCAGAGCATCCCCTACCAGGGATTTCCCAGTGCCCGCATGGATATGACCGGAAATCACAGTACCCGCCTTAACCTCCATTATCAGAGCCAATTTCAATGGGGTAAATTGGAATTACAGGCTTACAATCAGGTAGTTCAGCACAGCATGAACTTCCTTGCAGACAAAAACCTGGGCGCCATGATGGGCATGCCAATGAACACCCAGGGCGTGAATAACGGCGTAAAGGGTAAAATTGCTGTGCCTCTGGACACACGCAATCGCCTGGAATTCGGTGCCAGTTACAACCATGAACATCTGAACGACTGGTGGCCCCCAGCAACCAGTAAAATGAGCATGATGGGCCCCAATACTTATATAAATATCGACAATGGCAGAAGGGATCGCTATGCCGCTTTCGCCGACCTGAAAACGCAATGGGATCCACAATGGAACAGTGATCTTGGCCTGCGGCTGGAAGATGTGCGCATGAACTCCGGCCCAGTCCAAGGTTACAATGCCATGATGTATGGAAACCCGGACAACCCGCAAAGCCTGCCGGGGACATTCAACCGGAGTGATCGCCAGCGCCAGTACACCAACTGGAATTTTTCGGCCATCGTGCACTACCAGCCCGATAAACACAGTAGCTATACCCTGGGACTGGCGCGTAAAGCCCAAGCCCCCAGCCTTTACGAACTCTACCCCTGGTCCAGCAATGCCATGGCCATGAATATGATCGGCTGGTTCAACGATGGTAATGGTTATATTGGTAATATCAACCTGAAACCCGAAACAGCCAACACGGTCAGTCTGGCTGCCAATTTCCATGGCTCAGACCCACAAATCTGGCACGTGCAAATTCAGCCTTACTTTACCTACATTCATAATTATATTGGTGCGGTCCGCTGTCCGACCAGCCTTGGAGGAGCCTGTACAGCGGCGAATCTGCACGCGGAGAGCGGTTTTGTCTATTTGCAATTCGCCAATCAAAACGCCGAAATATGGGGTATCAATATGGATAGCTCTGCCCGTCTGGCAAAAACCCGGCGTTATGGAACATTTACGCTGTTGGCAAATGCCGCCTATGTGCGCGGGGATAACTTGAGCAGCCATACGCCCCTCTACCACATGATGCCCTTAAACTTGCGACTTGCCCTGCATCAAAACTGGGGAGCATGGCGCAACACCATCGAAGAACAGCTGGTTGCCGCAAAAAACCAGGTAGACACCCTGCGTAATGAACCGCAAACAGCTGGCTATGGCTTATTGAATCTGCGCACCGCATATCGGCAGGGCCACTGGCAGGCCAGCCTGGAACTCGCGAATCTCCTGAACCAGTTTTATGAACAACCACTGGGAGGGCTTTATCTGGGCCAGCGCCCCATGACTTATGGCACAGCACTGCCTGGTCCAGGACGTTCCGTGAACATGAGCCTGCAATATCAATTTTGATATTTCATCCAAACGGCAGTTGCCATTTTTTGATTTACCGAACGTAAAAAACCCGGAGAAGATTCCCCGGGTTTATCAACACGACTGGGATCCGCGCCATCAGGTCGCGGATTGAGGCTACTTACGCAGCCGGTTCAGCCTTCTTTTCTTCCACTTTCTTGGCCATTTCAGGCTTCTTCATTTCAGCCTTCTTCACCATTTTCTTGTGCTCAATTTTCTTGTGCTCGGCCTTCTTCACCATTTTGTGCTCAGGCGCTTTGTGCTCAACCATCTTTTCAGGAGCCTTGGCAGGCACTTCGGTGGTCGCAAAAGCAGCAGTAGCAGTCAAGAAAGACAATGCAGCAGTCAGGGCAACAATTTTCTTCATAAATAAGCTCTCCTCAAAAGGTGGTTCCAGATTTCCGCTTGTAGCGGCGCTGTTTCAGCAGCGATAATCTCTTAGCATAACGCGTGCCAACTTTTTAATTTAATGATTATAATAAGAAAATAAAATATAAAAACATTCATGGCGCTGAAACAGGCAGAATCAACCTTAACGTCCCATCTCCAGTCAATAAAAATCCGGGCACGAAAACTCCCAGTGCAAAATTATTTATGCTTAACTATCAGTCAGATAAAAATAAGTTTCTGGTTTATTCCATAGCCTGGCAGCGATCGCCGCCACCCAGGAACGCATGGTAATACGTCACTTGTTAGCGACAGGTGGAAAGGATTTTGTAATAAATGGATGATCTGACGCCATGCGCGCCTGTCGTCATTCAACGACGACGCCGGAGAAACAGCTTATGGAGATGATGGGAAATATGGGAGGCCGTCGAAACGACTTCCTCCGGGTTCTTTTTGAACTGCTCAGGCAGAAGGCGGAACAAAGCCTTCAGGTTGCTGCGCGCCGTCACCAAAAAAGTAGGCTTCCATCTGTTTTTCCAGAAAAGTTCTGGACTTGGGATCTATCGGCGAAAGACGATATTCATTAATCAACATCGTCTGATGCTTCAGCCAACCCTGCCAGGCTTCCTTGGAAACTTCCTGATAAATACGCGCGCCCAGTGGGCCAGGATAAGGGGGACGATCCAGACCTTCAGCTTCGTGACCCAGTTTTACGCATTGCACCATTCGAGACATAAGAAACTTCCTCACTAGAACATCAGGATATTAAGGAGACGCCGCCCATCTTACCTGAACCTGTCTCTCGGGCAAGTTACGAAGTCTGACTGAGAATCTTGCGAACAGGGGTTGGCAATCCTTCTGCCAGGGCATTTTCCCGAGTAAACCAACGTCCTGTCAAAATCTGATCTGCGACACCCGGCACAATTTGATCGTCTTGCACAGTCGCGAGAATGCAGCGGAAGTGTAATTGAAAATGGGTAAATACATGCTTCTGAAGTATTTTCAGCGCCTTTACTTCTACGGTAAGGCCATGGCGGAGGGCACAGAACTGTCGTACCCGTTCGCGCAGCAGGATCCCATCGGCAAGAGCCTTTTGCTGATCATCACAAAGGAAGGGGAGCGCTGAACCTTCCGGATTTAATTGAGGCAGACACCAAAGCCCGCCCCATATGCCAGAATCCGGTCTTTTTTCGAGAAATATCTGTCCACTACGATCTTCTAACTGCAGAAAAAAAACGCAGCGAACGGGTTTTTCCGGCTTGCGGGTGGGCAGCGGCAGTTGTTCACTCAACCCACCCGCATAAGCCAGGCAACGCCGTTGTAAGGGGCATGCGTCGCAGTGAGGATGCCGTGGAACGCAAATCATTGCGCCGAAGTCCTGAATGGCCTGATTGTATGTGTGGGCATCAGCGGGCGTCAGTGCCTCAGCCAGCTTCCACAAATGCTGCAGGGTTTTGCTGGCCTTGGGATCGCTACGAATGGCCTGGGTCCGGATCAGGACACGACGGGCATTGGCATCGAGAATAGGGCGTTGCTGGGCAAAAGCACTGGCCAGTACTGCAGCAGCCGTACTACGCCCCACTCCCGGGAGACTTTCTGCACTTTCCGGCGTATCGGGAAATTCACCCGCAAAATCCGTCATGATTTTTTGCGCAGCACGTTGGGCGTTGCGGGCCCGGGCGTAGTAGCCCAAACCGCTCCACAAGGCCAGCACCTGATCCTGGGGCGCAACAGCCAAAGCCTCCCAATTGGGCAGGGCGTCCAGAAACCGCTGGTAATAGGGCTTGACACTTTCCACCTGGGTTTGCTGCAACATGATTTCCGCAAGCCACAAGCGATAACTGTCCCGGGTTTGTCGCCAGGGCAGACCATGGCGGCCATTTTCGCCGTACCAGTCCAGCAATATGTCGGCAATCTGCATCATGGTTTCCGACTACGGATAAGCACGTCCTCCGCCCGGATTTTTCCCCAGATCAGCTGCCCGATCTGCAGCGAGCCGGTGATCGGCCAGGTTGCGGGAAGCCTGGGTAGTACGGCCCCTGGACCCGGTTTGGGCGCGGGGAGATAGGCACCAAGGTCCAGGCGCTGCATCTTTAAGTCCAGATGAATTTCCAGGGGTTGCCAGGTTCCCGTAATATTTCCAGACCAGGGACTGCTATCCAGCAGACCATGGCGGATGGTCCAGTCGAAACGGGGATTTTTCCAGATCAGTTTACCGCTCATCTTGAAATATCGCGGGACCTTGGGGTTCGTCAATTTCGGCCAGGATAATCCCCATTTTTTAGCCAACTCCGGCAGGTGCTCTGCGCTTACGACATAACTTGTCTGACCGGTCCATTGCGCCCAGGAAAAACGGGCATTATCAACGCGAATGTGGAAATCTGACCCCGCTTGCACCGTTGCGCTGTGCATCGCAATTTTTTGCAGCCCTGGCTGAGCCTGTAAATCCTCCAGCGAACACTCCATCCGCTGCTCATGATTACCTCGCCAATGGACTTGCAGCGCGGGAATCTGCAATGCGTTATCCTGAATTTCCAGGCGCGGCATCAGCAGTTTGAAGGCATCTGGAACCTGACGAGTGCCAATCAGCAATTGCAAATTGCGCAAAGAAATTTCGCTCGTGGAGTGAATATCCATTTGCAAACGGCCTTGACCCGCATGTTGATTCCAGAACCAGCGTCCTGTAGCGGTTCCGGCACCAGAACGAGGGAAACTGGCCTGCACATCGGACAGTTGCAATACATGTCCCGCCAGACCAGACCAGCGCAAACTGCCATCGCGGATCTGGATGTCTCCCGGCAGACTGACATGCATATTGGCGGAAGAAGCTGCCGAGCCCGGGCTGGCTGGCCAGGGACCATACACAGAAGGCTGATCCAGAAAAATCTGCTGGATTTTTACATGCCCGGTAAGCAGGGGTCGCCAAAGCAAGCTCAACATCAGTCGCCGTAACTGCAAGCGGGGCTGCGCTTGTGTTCCGATCCGCAAGCCTTGCAGGGTCACCTGCAATTGCTGCTTGCCCCAATAAAAGCGGGGATTAGCCTGCAGGTTTACGGGGGCCTGCAGGCGGGTAGCGAGAATTTCTTCCAGAACAATTCGGGGGCCACCGATGAACCAGAAAACAAACATTCCGATCACCAGCAGCATCAGGAGCAGCATCAGACCTACCCCTATACGGCGCATTGGTGATCTAGCTATGTCCGGTCTCCAGGGCCACAGAAAAATCTCCTGCCAGAGCACCCATTGCCAACTGTTCGGCTTCGGCAATGGATGTCTGGCGGATAATTTCCTTCACCTCGGGGATTGCGCCCGGGTACATACTGAATTCCCGCAAACCCAAGCCCAGCAGTAATGGCGTAAAAGCCGGATTGGCCGCCATTTCGCCACACATGGCTACCGGAATACCTTTGGCGCGCCCGGCAGCAATGGTGTGCTGAATCAAAGCCAGGACGCCGACGTGCAACGGATCAAAAAGATCATTGACATCATCATCGCCACGATCAACCGCTAGGGCATATTGAATAAGATCGTTGGTCCCGATGGAGAAAAAATCGGCACAACCGGCAAAATAGTGCGCAGCCATGGCCACGGCGGGCACTTCTACCATAATCCCGAGAGGCATATCCGGATCACAGGGCAGTCCCTCGCCACGCAATTCTGCCTGCAATTCACTTACCAGCGCCCGGCTTTGCAGCAATTGGCTCATACTGCTGAGCATCGGCAGCATCAAACGCACCGGCCCCAGGGCCGAAGCCCGCAATATGGCCCGCAAATGCGGGCGAAACCACTCGGGACGACGCAGACAAAGGCGTAGTCCGCGCAAACCCAAAGCCGGATTCAGGGCATTATGTGTGGTCGTTTCGTCGTCACTTAACCCCTTGTCGGCACCAATATCCAACGAGCGGATGGTCACGGGGGCTCCCGCCATTTCGGTCACAACCCGGGAAAAGGCCTGATACTGCTCTTCTTCATCAGGAATATCGGGACGATTCATAAACAGAAACTCACTGCGATACAAACCCACACCATCGGCATTCATGCGCCTCACCAGACTGGAGTCGTCCGGTAATTCGATGTTGGCCCGCAAATGAATTTCCACACCATCGGCAGTAATGGCGGGCAGATCCCGTTGTTCTTCCAGAAGACGGCGGCGGCGCTGCCGTTGCTCCTGTAAGCCTTGATATTGGCGCAGTAACAGCGCGTCCGGTGCCACCAGAATAATGCCCTGATCACCATCGACAATGACCATGTCGCCGCTGCGTAGCAGACGACTGGCAGAATGGGCGCCAACGACTGCTGGCAGTCCAAGACTCCGTGCGAGAATGGCGGCGTGCGAGTTCGCAGCACCAAAGTCGGTCACCCAGGCCAGGACCTTGTCCTTTTTCATGAGCACGGTATCAGCAGGGCTCAACTCTTCAGCAATGATGATCTGTCCTTCCGCACTCTGCAGCGTCGGCGGCTCCCAGCCGACGAGCTGCCTTAACACCCTATCGGTCACCTGAATAATGTCTTCCCGCTTGGCACGCAGGTAGGCGTCTTCCATGCGGTCAAAAATTTCCAGCAGACGCTCCCGTTCCAGCTGAATGGCCCAGGCCGCATTGCGGTGATCTTCACGAATGGAGCGTAACGGCCTTTCCCGCAAGGCTGGGTCATCCAGCATCAGGAGATGCGCATCAATAAACAGGCGGGTATCCTGGGGTGCGTCGGCAGGAATCACGTCCCGTACCGCAAAAAGTTCATCACGGGCACTGCTGAGAGCTGCACGTAAGCGCAGCACTTCTGCCTCCACAGCTTCTGGAGCCAGAAGATGTTCGGGAATATCCAGCGTCGTCGGCTCCAGCACCAGCGCTGTGCCAATCGCAATGCCACCAGAAGCCCCTATACCTGCCAGTTCAAAACTCATGCCTCTTCCCCGAATCGGTCCTTAGCCAGCGCCAGCAAGGCATCGGCACAAGCCTGCTCTCCCTCTCCTTCGGTTTCCAATGTCAGAATGGTTCCCTGGGCTGCCGCCAGGGTCATCAAGCCCATGATACTTTTACCATTGACCCGCTGAGCATCGCGCTCCAGCCAGACAGCACAGGGGTAACGTGCCGAAAGACTGACAAACTTCGCCGAAGGCCGGGCATGCAAGCCCAACGAATTAATAATAGGATAGTCAACACGGACCGTCACAACACTCACCCCCTGACAACAAGGTCAGACTCAAATGTTTTCAGCATAACCCGACCGCGAAGGTGCGACCATAGCGCCGACAACACCGGGTATTGTGGCGAATGACCGCTACCCGTTCCAGGCTTATGTTCAGGTACGCGGCGCAGCACGCAGAGCAAGAATATCCACAACGCCCTGCACAGCCCCATCCAAGGCCCCCTGACGGGCTGCGGTCAGACCTTCTTCGCGCCGCGATAAAGCCCGCAGCAGCATCGCCAGATTCAAACCGCTGATGGCTGCCACGCGGTCTTCGGGAAGAATTGCCGGAATCAGGTTTGCCGGGGTTGCTCCGTAAAGATCGTTGAGAATCAGCATGGCATCGCCTTCCGGCAGTTTTTCAATGAATTCCCACAGGCGCCTGCGCCCGGTTTCGGGATTAGCGTCGGGCAAAATCTCCACAACTTCGACGGCTGCTGGCATGGTCCCGAAAATATGTTCCAGGGTATTGGCAAATGCCACGCCCATACCTGCATGGGTCAGCAGAACAAGGTGAATCATGTCAAAGTCTCGGTGACATTCAGTTCACGATGCTGAATCAGAATGCGTTGGCCTTTACCCAATAATTCGCGTGCCAGAACTTCCACCATGTACACACTGCGGTGCTGCCCCCCCGTACAACCCAGGGATACCGTCACATAATTACGATGTTCCCGGGCAAAGGGGGGTAACCACACCTGCAAAAAACTCCGCAAGGATCCCAGCGCTGTCTGTAGCTCTGGACGCCCTGCCAAAAAAGCCTGTACGGCAGCATCACGCCCCGTTAAAGCCCGCAACTCCAGATCATAGTGCGGATTGGGCAAGGCGCGCAGATCAAACACAAAATCAGAATCCAGTGGCAGCCCCCGCTTGAAGGCAAAAGACTGCAGCAGCAATACCAAACCGCCATAGTGCTGCGACGCCAGACTCCAGGCCTGCACCCGCAGGCGCAACTGGTGGGTATTGATTCGGGAAGTATCCAGCCTTTTGTCTGCCATATCAGCGAGAGGTTGCACCATTTCCCGCTCTCTTTGCAGCGCTTTCAGCAGGGATTCACCAGGAGTAGCCGCATTGTCATCAGTCAGGGGATGGCGGCGGCGGGTTTCACTGTAGCGCTGCAACAGGGTGTCTTCGCCCGCTTCCAGAAACAAAATACGTGGATGCAGACCATACGCATCCCGTAAATCTTTGAGGGCCTGTGGCAAGGCCGCAAAAAAATCGCGATTACGCACATCTATGCTGACGGCCGCCAAAAACGACTGCCCCTCGCGATGCGCCAGCTGCGCGCCAAAAGCCACCAGCAGGGTAGCGGGTAAATTATCCGCGCAATAATAACCCTGATCTTCGAGCGCCTGGAGCACCGTGGATTTTCCCGATCCTGACAGTCCGCTGACAATAATGAAGTCCCGCTCCGCCATCATTCCTCCCCGGCACTCAGACGTACCTGTTCTTCAAAGTCAGCGAGCATGTCGCCTCCGGACTCTTTCACATACTGGCTGCGGGCTGCCGCTTCCACCAGCACGGCAAGATTGCGCGCTGCCGAAACCGGAATGCGCAAGCGCGTCAGCGGAACCCCCAGAATATCCAGGTTGTCGACCTTACCCTGCAGTCGGTCGATGTCGGCCAGCTCCATATCCTGCATATCCTGAATTTCGACCACCAGACGAATGCGTTTGGAACGGACGATAGCCGCCGCACCAAAAAATTCCCGGATGTTGATAATACCCAGGCCCCGCACTTCCAGAAAATTCCGCAAAGGAGCCGGACAATGCCCGGTGATCACCTGAGGCGCCTCACGCACACATAATACGCTGTCATCGGCTACCAGACGGTGACCACGGCTAACCAGCTCCAGCGCCAGCTCGCTTTTGCCGATACCGGCCTCGCCCTGCAGCAACAACCCAACGCCCAGTACATCCACCAACACCCCATGCACTTGCTGCCGGGGAGCCAGCTCGCGATGCAGGTAAAGTTGCAGACGGGCGAGCACCTTCGGGGCCTCCAAGGCAGTCGTCATGACCGCCACTTGCCGGGACTGAAGTGCTTCCAGAAGTTCCGGACTCAGCGTTTCACTTTCGCACAGTACCAACAGGCTCAGCTTTCCCGTCAGAAATTGCTCGAAACTCAGGGGGTTATCCCGCAAAAACTGGAGTTCACAGGTTCCGGCGATCTGTACGACGTGAGGACGAATAAAATTCAGAAAACCGACCAGAGCCGCGCCACCAACATCGTCTTCCGCCCAGGGGTCGCCACGCAGCTGACAATCCTTATCCGGTCGATGCAGACAATCCCAGAACATCTCCTTGTGGAGATCTTCGCAAAGCCGACGCAGACTGATTTGTCTTTCCATGTCCGCGTCTTCCCTGAAAGCTAATCAGAATGGGTCATTGCGGTAAAAAATCCTTCAGCATTGCGCACCTTGAGCAAGTCTGCACGTACTGTCTCAGAGGCCAAACGTACCGCCAGGGTCGAAAGAATTTCGAGGTGAGCCGTAGCCGCCGTTCTGGGTACGGCCACCGCAATAAATACCTGCACATCCAGACCATCCGGTGCGGCAAAAGAGATTCCCTGAGCACTGCGCAGGGCCGCCAAGGCTACCTCAGTTACACCGTCAATACGGGCATGGGGAAAGGCGACACCATGGCCGATTCCGGTGGAACCCTGCTCTTCACGACTTTTCAGGGCCTGAGCAATGACGGAGGCTGTTTGTCCGGTCGACTCTGCGAGAAGTGCCGCCAAGGCGTCCAGCACGGCTCCGGCATCCGTAACCGGAGGATCAATAAGAACTTGTTGGGGAGTTAAGGGCAGAGTCGTCATGATTGAAGGTCATTCTATCTCGGCAATGGCTGCCAGACCGGAAGGATTGTCATTACGCCGGTCCTGGCGTTTTTCCTTGTAACTGTCAACCTGGCCTTCCAGTTTTTCGGTGACCAGGTCCAGGGCGCGATACATGTCGGCATGCTGGGATACGGCGTGAAACACATGACCAGCTGCATACATAGTCACATCAGCGGTATTTTCGGGATTTTCATGGGGCGCATGTTTCAGAACAACCCGGGCATCAATCACCTGATCAAAATGTCGATCAAGTTTGCCAATTTTATCTTCTGCATGGTTTTTCAGGGCTTCTGTCAGGTCCAGGTGCTGACCGGTAATGGTAATTTGCATGGCGCTCTCCTGTCCTCTTGCGAGGATTGTTTATGATAATTGCCCCTGATCGGGGTCCGGCTTCAGTGTAGCGCCAACCGCCGCCACAAAAAACCCTGTCTTATGGATGTCGAAAACTAAAGCCGCCGACGCTGGCTTGCCGGCGGGATATTGGCCGCTTCCCGATATTTGGCTACCGTCCGGCGGGCAATCTGAATGCCCTGATCGGCGAGAACCTTGGCAATTTCTGCATCACTCAGAGGATGTTTGGGATTTTCCGCCTGAGTCAATTTGATGAGCAAGGCGCGAATGGCCGTCGCCGATGCCGAGCCGCCACTGTCTGTTCCCACATGACTGGAAAAAAAGTACTTGAACTCGAAAAGACCTCGGGGGGTAACCATGTATTTCTGGTTGGTCACCCGGGATACCGTGGATTCATGCATTTCCACGGTTTCGGCAATATGACGCAACACCATGGGGCGCATGGATTCCGGTCCGTTGATAAAAAAATCCTTTTGCTTGTCCACAATCGCCCGGGCCACTTTCAAAATGGTTTCCTGGCGACTTTGCAGGCTCTTGATAAACCAGCGTGCCTCATTGAGCTGATCCTGAATATATTTATGGGCGGCATCCTTGCCCCCGGCCATTCCCGCATAACGGCGATTAATGCGCAGCTTGGGCATGGCCTCGGGATTCAGGTCCACCCGCAGGCGTTTACCGGACCAGCGCACAATCACATCGGGAATGACATACTCGGTATTTTCGCTTCCAACTTCTTCACCCGGTTTGGGGTTGAGAGCGGAAATAAGCGCCATGGCTGATCCCAGCGCGGCTTCATCAACCCCCAGGCTTGCGCACAGCCTTGGATAATCATGGCGACCCAGGGCCTGCAAATGGTCTTTGACAACATCCATCGCCAACTTTTGCACGCTGGCATCCACATCCGTCAACTGCCTGAGTTGCAACAAAAGACATTCACTCAGATCACGCGCCGCCACACCAGGAGGGTCGAAGTCCTGAACGCGCAGCAATACCCCCTGGAAGACGGCAGCATCAACGCCCATGGCAGCAGCCAGATCGTCTGGATTTTCGATCAGGTAACCGCGATCATCAATGGCGTCAATAATCATCTCCGCCATGTTGCGCTCCTCAGGACTGAAGTGCGTCATATCCGCCTGCCAGCGCAGATAGTCCTGAAGGCTTTGACTGTGACTGTTCCGTGCTTCAAAGTCGGGAAGCTCATCATCAGAACCCCCGCCTGATGCACTGGTGCCCAAATCAAACACGTCATCCCATTGACTGTCGACCGGCAAATCATCAGGCAAAGTATCTTCCGCAGCCAGATCCAGCTGGCGATCTTCACCGGAGCTTTCACCGGGTTCAGGAGCACTACCCGAAGCGCCGGATTCTTCAACGGATGCATCCTCATCCAGAAGGGGATTGCTTTCCAGCATCCCCTGAACTTCCTGTTGCAGATCAACCGTCGATAACTGCAGCAGGCGAATGGCTTGTTGCAGTTGCGGGGTCATGGCCAAATGCTGACCGAGTTTGAGTTCTAGACCTTGTTTCATTGCTTTCCAGATTCAGATTCGAAACTGATCTCCCAGATATACCTGACGGACCATGGGATCATCCACGATTTCCTGTGGGCTCCCGGCCGTCAGCACCTTCCCATCATGCAATATATAGGCACGTTCGCAAATGCCTAATGTTTCGCGCACATTATGATCGGTAATCAGGATACCAATGCCGCGTTCACGCAAGTCCTGAATAAGACGTTGGATTTCCAAAACAGAAATCGGGTCGATCCCCGCAAAAGGTTCATCCAGCAAGATGAAGCGCGGACTCATGGCCAAGGCGCGCGCAATTTCCACCCGGCGCCGCTCGCCACCAGAAAGACTGTGCCCCTTGGTGTCGCGCAACAGACCCAAATGCAATTCAGCCAGGAGCTGATCCAGGCGATCCTGGCGTTCGGCTTTACTGAGTGGCAGGGTCTCCAGAACCGCGAGAATATTATCTGCCGCGCTCATTTGCCGAAATACAGATGGTTCCTGGGGCAGGTAACCCAATCCCATGCGCGCCCGTTCATGCATGGGAAATGCAGTGATATCACGCTGCTGCAAAAAAATATGACCACGATTCGGGCGTACCAGTCCGACCATCATGTAAAAAGTGGTGGTTTTGCCAGCGCCATTGGGGCCCAGCAAGCCCACGACTTCCCCGGCGGCAACCTGAACAGAAACATCCCGGACGACCGTACGACGACGATAAGACTTGAACAGAGACTGGGCCTGGAGCAGGTCGCTCATGGCCTCCCACCGCTGGCAGAGCGGTTTGCTGCTGCGGGATAAAACACGGAGTGGACGCGCTGTCCGGGGGATGCCGTCACTGCCGTTTGCTGGTTATTCAAAAAGTACGTCACCTGCTGGCCACTGATTTCATTTTTTTCCTGCCAGAGATGGGCATCCCCTTGCAGCACAATCTCCCCCGAACCCGGTTTGTAAATCAGGGTATCTCCGTAGCCGTGGCGCTGCGCGCTGGACATGGTAAAGCTGACGGGACTACCAGTTGCCGTGGCCGTCTGTACCTTGCCCTGCAGGGCAGCTATGACGAGTTTGCTGGCATGAATGACCACGTCGCCCTGGGTCATAACGACATTGCCGAGATAAGTGGCCTGCTGGGAGGGCTTGTTTTCGGCATGCAGCGTATCTGCACTGATATGAATGGGTCCTTTGGCCAACGTCTGTTGGGCAGCAGGGGCCGCCAGGGCCGCCAGGGAAACCATCACCAGCCCGACCGGCCAGTAGCGCCCCATCGAGCCAGGCTTAAGGCGCATAAACACCACGTACATTCCGCAAAATATTGACCTCCTCGGTTTTGACCGACGCCCAGAGCCCTGTTCCGGTCATCCAGTCCTGACCATGTTCCAGGCGAACCGGATCCTGGGTGCTAATAATGCCCGTTTGCGGGTTATAGTGCACCCTCCCGGTCAGAAAACGGGTATCTGGTTTCATTGTCCCGATGACATTCCCCCACAGGGTAATCAGGTGGCTGGATCCATCGACCTTGCCCTGATTGGCGCGCAGATTCAGTTCCTGGCCGGGTCGAAAACGTTTGACTGCGACGTCTTTGAGTATGGTCTGATCGCGACGCGGTTCGTGATAGGCCGTATGCGCCGTGGCCAGCAAGTCCAGCTTCCCGGTGGCATCATACTGACGCATGACAACATCTTCAGCGGCCTGATCGCCCTTATGAATTTGACCGTGCCAGTCAATTTGCGGGAGCGACAGGGGGCGCTGCGGCCATGACCACCAGACCATTCCGGCAAGACACATAACCAGCACGGTAAAACCCAGGCTGGGAAGCCGCAAACGCAGCATCAACAATGCCCCTGTTGCCCAGCCTGGGTCAAAACGGCGGACCAGCAGCCTTTGGCCTGCAAAATCAGCTCACATAATTCCCGGACGGCCCCTCGGCCACCCTCATACTGGCTTTGCCAGTGAACCCGCCGGGTCAGTTCCGGATGGGCATCAGCCGGCGCAGTGGCCAGCCCGACGCGCTGTAAAATGGGCAAATCAATCAGATCGTCACCCATATAAGCAACCATGGCATCTTCAATATTCAGCTCCAGCTTCAGCTCACTGTAAGCCAGATGTTTGTCCTTGCAGCCCTGAAAAAGATGTTTGATACCCAGGTCCCGGGCACGATGCGCCACTGCCGGGGAAAACCGTGCGGTAATAATGGCCAATTCCACGGCATGCGCCTGCAGCAGCTTGATCCCGTAACCATCGCGCACATGAAAGGCTTTGCTTTCGGTGCCGGCATCATCAAAATACAGCCGTCCGTCGGTCATCACTCCATCCACGTCCAGGATCAGCAGCCGGATTTGCGCAGCACTTTCCATCAGGGTTTCCGCTGCCAAACGCTTCATACAATTCCGGCCCGAAGTAAATCATGCATATTCAAGGCGCCGACCAAGCGCTGATTGTCGTCCACAACCAGCAGCGCCCCCACCCGTTTGGCCTCCATCAGGGCTAAAGCCTCGGCCGCCAGTGCTTCAGCGCGGATGCTGCAGGGTTGGGCATGAGCCAGGGCAGACATGGGTTGCTCCCAGAGATCCTGACGCTCGGCAAAAGCCCGCCGCAAATCTCCATCGGTGAAAATACCCAGTACCCGATCCTCGCCATCCACCACGGCGGTCATCCCCAAGCCTTTGCTGCTCATCTCCAGAACCGCATCACGCAGCATGGTTTTCAGGAGTACCTTTGGCAAAGCCTGGCCCTGGTGCATCACATCCTGAACCCGAAGCAACAGACGCTTGCCAAGGCTTCCACCAGGATGGGAAAGCGCAAAATCATCCGCCGAAAACCCGCGCGCCTGCAGCAAGGCCATGGCCAGGGCATCGCCCATGGCCAGAGTTGCCGTGGTGGACGCCGTAGGCGCAAGATTCAGAGGACAGGCTTCGCGCAGCACACTGCAATTGAGATGCACAGCGGCACTGCGCGCCAGGGTCGACTGGGGATTGCCGGTCATGGCGAGCAGTGGTACGGCCAGACGCTTGACCACCGGAAGAATGGCCAGCAATTCAGCCGTTTCACCCGAGTTGGAGAGCGCCAGAAGACAATCAGAGCGGGTCAGCATGCCCAGATCGCCATGACTGCCCTCAGCAGGGTGCAGAAATAAAGCCGGACTGCCCGTACTGGCCAGGGTCGCGGCAATTTTTTTGCCGATGATGCCGGATTTGCCCATACCACTCACTACCACCCGGCCCGAACATTGGAGAAGTAACCCGCAAGCCTGGACAAAACTGTCGTCAAGACGTGCTTCCAATGCACTCACCGCTTCAGCCTCCAGACGCAAAACATCACGCCCGGTAGCCAACAGATTATCGACATCCATGCTTACTGCCATTCTGACAAACACTTAATCTGCACGATCACCGTCCTGTTCCTGAATGGCTTCATAGACTGCATGACATTGGGGATGTGCCGCCATGACCTTGTCAATATCCGCAAATGAAGTCTGGCGCAGCAAGGTCCAGCAACGCATATTTTCTGCAGCCAGACTTTTTGGATGATGCGCATACCAGTTGCTGCTGTCCTTGGGCGTATTACCGACAAGTTCTTGCCCCCGCGCCCACCACAACAGCAGGGCAAAAAGTGCTAGCGCACCAATAATGACCAACGTATATACAATTTTCATAAATTCTGCTGGATGACCTGGGTCAAGTTAAACTTCTTCGTGATATTGCTGATTCAACAATTGTACCAGTTTCCCTTCGCGCTCAGTAATATCCACCATCAGGCGGTCGCTGAAATCCTGCCAGAATGATTGCAGACGGGCGAGATCTTCTCCTTCAGCAAACTGACCCATCAATTCTCCGACCTTTTCAATGACTTCACGAAGTTGCAAACTGGTACTCAGGGCATTTTTAATTTGTTCGCGAGGATGAGGTATCCAGCTCCGGTCACTGACGTAAGAGCGCAAACGCTCACCATATTCCAGAACCCGTTTGCGCAACTTGCCGCCAAGCCCGATTTGCTGACTGCGTAAATCCCCCCAGACAGCGAGTTCCATCAAATCAACCCAGTCTTTCCGCCAGCGTTTTCGGAGTTCGACAGACACCGATATCGCGTCCTGAACAGCTACCAGGTCAAATTCCATCTTGCCGTACCCTGCATATTTCCTGCGCCACTAGCCATCGCTCCGGCGTACCTACATCGGTCCATATTCCCTGATACAGGGTCCCCTCCACCTCACCCGCTGCAATCCAGTGTCGCAACCAGGGTGCCAAGGGTGCCGACTGTTCCGGGTAGCCCCGCAACAGCGCCGGATCAATGCGGGCAATTCCTGCATAAGTATGACGTTCTTCGCCCTGCAACGCCACCATCCCCGCATTCAGGGCAAAGTCTCCTGCGGGATGATGGGGTGGATTGGGAACCAGGACCAAACATACAGAAGCCAAAGCCGCCTGCAGCAGAGAATCCCAGGGGAAGTCCGTACAAATATCTCCGTTGACCAGCAAAAATGGGGCATCTCCCAGTTGTGGCAAGGCCCGAATCAAAGCGCCGCCCGTCTCCAGGCGACCCGACCTTTCGTCACTATAGAAAATGCGTAGCCCCTGCCATTGATGACCCAACCTTTCCACAATCAGGTCGCCCAGATGACCAATATTGATGATAACCTCGCGGACGCCAGCAGCGGCCAGGGATTCCAGATGCCGCACGATGAGCGGTTTACCCCCGACCTCCAGTAAAGGCTTGGGAAGATGGTCCGTGTAGGGACGTAAGCGCTCACCCCGCCCGGCTGCGAGAATCATCGCCCGGGTCATCGCGCCAGCCAGGCCGAGAACTGCGGGAAAAATATTTGCAGATGCGCATCGCTGGCTAAGGCATCCAGTACATATTTGCGAAATTGCGGCAGCAAATCCAGATAACCCGACTTGCCATCACGATAGGCCAAGCGGCAAAAAATACCCAGAATCTTGATGTTGCGTTGCAATGCCATCCATTCGACACTGCGCACAAAGGACGCCTGCGGCAATGCCGCCCTGCCAGTTTTGCTGAGTCTGCCCTGAAAATCCAGAATCCATTGGTGCCGGCGGGCAGAGCCCCAATCCCAGTAACGATCCCAAAGCAAGGAGGCCAGATCATAGGTCCAGGGGCCGGTCACAGCGTCCTGAAAATCAATCATCACCAAGCGCCGGGGATCAGGCTGCAGCATGAGATTGCGGGCGTGGAAATCCCGATGGACCCATACCTGAGGCTGATTGAGGGCATTATCCTGCAACAGTGCAAAAAGCCTTTGCAAGTTCTGCTGCGCTTCTTCATCCGGCGTCACCCCCAGATGCCTGAGCAAATACCAGTCATGAAATAAAGCCAGCTCTTCGCCCAGACGTTGCCTTGAAAAAAACGGTAGCCGAGGTCGCGCATCATCCTTTCTGCCCGCGCTTTGCAGGGCAACAATGAGATCCAGCGACTGCTGCATCCAGAACTCCGTTTCCGTGCCTGTATCCAGAATGGCCTTGAGATCCATAGTTCCCAGATCTTCAAGGAGCACAAATCCCGGCTGCAACTGCGCTGCCAGAATTTTTGGCACGGGCAGCCCCGCACTTTGCCAGCGCTGCTGAACCCGTAGAAAGGGCAAAATATCCTCAGGTGGTGGCGCATCCATGAACAGCCGCTGGTCCGGCAAACGCCAGTAATGCCGGCCACTGGCATCACCGGGAATGGCCTGGGATTGTCCAGCATCCACGCCCCTGGCCTGCAGCCAGGCTGCTGCATCTGGCGATATTTGTCCGGCCGAAACAGCGGGCGTCAAAATTTTTCTGGTGTTTAGAGATTGCGACATAAAAGCATTTTGTGCGATTTTAGGCGCCTATGAAAAGCCCTCTTCAGCAGGTTCGCAAATTTCGACACGGAAAATCTCTTCCGTCCGGGCACGTTGCTTCTCCACGTCGCCGCATTTGCCTGGCCCTGCTGGCAGCATTGCTATACCCCGGCCTCGCCTGGGCTACGACTGTGGAAAAGCCGGTGACCCTGTATGCCGATCAAGTCAACGGAATGGGCAGTGGGCACTGGACGGCCAAGGGTAATGTCGAAGTACTTTATGGAGATCGGCGGGTTTACGCCGATACGGTGCATTACGACCAGGCCAAAGATGAAATTCTGGCTGATGGCCACGTGCGGATGGTGAGCCCCGGCATGGTCACAGCAGCCCCCCAGGCAACCATTCATCTCAAGGCCAACGAGGGGATAGTCGTACACCCCCGTTATCTGCTCGAAGCCGAGCAGGGACATGGTCATGCAGAAAGTGGTCGCGAGTTGAGCAAGGGTCACTATCAGCTCAATGAGGCTTGCTACACAACCTGCCACGGCAAGGTACCCGCCTGGCAACTGTGGAGCAGTCAGATCGACCTCAATCAGAACGACAACTATGTGACGACCAAAAATACTACGCTGAATGTATCCGGCCTTCCGGTATTCTGGATGCCCTATTTCAGTTTTCCGCTCAAGCGCCACTCCGGTTTTCTGGCCCCGGGCGTAGGTAGTTCCACCGTCAACGGCTTTTATCTGGGCATACCCTACTATTTCGACATTTCCCGCAACCTGGACGACACCTTTACCCTGAATTACTTCTCTCGGCGTGGTGTCATGCTGCAAAATGAATTTCGTTATCTCGAACCGAACTACAGCGGCAAGCTTTTTCTGGATTTGTTACCTTCGGACCAACTGACCCATAAAAATGTCTGGGCATTATCCTGGCAGCACAACCAGAATCTCGGCGATGGCTTCAGTTTCAACGTCAATTACAATCGTGTCAGTTACAAAAACTTTCTTTCCGATTTTGGCGGCACCGCAGGTTTCGGCAGCAGTTTTATTGGCGGTATTGGTAACGCCCCTTACATTACTTCGACTGGCGGCATTTATTACAACAATGCCCACATCAGTGCCGGTGCCGAATTACAGGGTTACCAGGAACTCGCGCCGGACAGCAGCGCGCCTTATGCCCAGTTGCCGCGCATTTATGCGGATGGCTACTGGCGGGTGGGACGCAGCGGCTACTTCAATTGGCATAGCAGCTTCAATTATTTTTCTGCTTCCACCGGACCCATTGGTCAGCGCCTGGATCTGACCCCCACTCTGGGATGGCGCTTCAGCCGGGGTTGGGGCTTCCTCGAACCCCAGGCTCGCCTCTACTACAGCCATTATCAAATTCAACGCAATACGCCTTATGCGCGCGCCATAAACCGCACCCTCCCCGCCCTGAGCCTGAAGGGTGGACTGAATTTTGTCCGCTATGGCAGCAATGGCAGCACGGCGCTCCTGCAACCGATTTTCAAATATACCTACATTCCCTTACAGGCCCAGAATGAAATTCCCAATTTTGACGCCAGCACGCCTTACCTGGATTTTCCCGGCATTTTTAGCGACAACGTACTGTATACCGGCAGCGACCGGATAAATGCTGCCAATCAAATTGCCTATGGGCTACGTGGTACCTGGCTGACCCCCATGGGCCGTCAGCTCTGGGAAGCAGCCGCCGGACAAATTCGCTATTTCAATCACGAACAGATCAATCTGGCTGGTGATATTGTTCCGCAGGCCACACAGTCCAATTATTTTTTCGAGGGACAATACGCCCCAATTGCCGACATGAACCTGCTCGCCAGCACCCAGGTCAACCCGCAGCATGGTCAGCTCGACCGCCTCAATCTGCGCGCCCAATGGCTGCCGGGACCCCAGCGGGTGATCAACCTCGATTACCGCTTTACCCGGGATTTCGTCGACCAAACCGGTGTTTCCGGTGCCTGGCCGGTGTTCCGGAACTGGCAGTTACTGGGGAGCTATCAGTATGATGTTACCGACAGCAAGCCTCTGGAGGAGCTGGTGGGGATCGGCTATGATGGTGGCTGCTGGGCAGCGCACATGATGGTATATCATCAGATTCTGCTTGGCGGGCAGTCCAATAATGCTGTTTATTTCGAGATCGTGTTGCGCGGCCTAACCAGCCTGGGCAATGCCTCAACCGGTTTGCTCAGCCAGTATGTGCCGGGCGCCAGTATGGAGTTTTGATGTCCTGCAAACGTCGTCCACTTGTTATTGCCCTGAGCCTACTGCTTGGAATCCTGCCCGTTGCGGGCTGGGCCAGCACGCCTTTCCTGAACCGGGATACCCTCCTGGCCCAGGCACCAGCGCCTGCTGTTGATTCTGCACCAGCAACGCATACTTATTCGGAAGACTCCGCACTGGCACCCATGAATGCGCCAATGCCCAGCAACGCGGTGAACCTGGATAAAATCGTAGCCATCGTCAACGACAATATCATCACCTCCATGCAACTGGAGCAACGCGTCAGCGCGGTGCGCGCCCATCTCCAGCAGAGTGATCCCAATGCCATGCCTGCGGATGACATTTTGCGCCGTCAGGTGCTGCAACAGATGATTTTGCAGGATATCGAATTACAAATGGCGCAACGCGCCAACATCAAAGTGGACAAAGGCATGCTGGATCAGGCCGTCAACAACCTGGCCCAGGCCAACCACATGACCGCTGACCAGTTACGTCAGGCATTGAGCAGTCAGGGACAATCCTGGGAAACCTTCACCAACGATCTCAAGGATCGCATTATTGTTGACCGACTCATGCAGCAGGAAGTGGAAAGCCGCGTCCATGTGGGTCCTGACGAAGTCAAAACCTTCGCTCATCAACTCAAGGACATGGGCGGAGTCAGCTTCAACCTGCAGCAGATATTCATCCCCATGCCCAACAACCCGACCCCCAACGCCATCAGCGCAGCCCGCCAACAGGCCACCGAGGTCCGGAATCACCTGATTGCCGGGGAAGACTTTTCACGTCTCGCAGCGCAGGTCAGCAGTGGTCGCGATGCCCTGCAGGGCGGCCGGATAGGCTGGGTGAAAGCCGGAGAGCTCCCCCCCTCGGTGTCTCAGGCCCTCATGTCTCTGAAAACCGGGGATATCAGCCAGGTCATCGCCGGACCCACCGGTTTCCACATTTTCAAGATCCTCGACAAAAAAGACGAACAACCCACCATCACTGAAGTCAAGGCAGCAGCCATCGTGCTCCGCGCTGGCAGTAGCCTGCAACTTCAGGAAGCAGAAGATCGCGCCCAGGATATTCAGACCGCCCTTCAGAATGGCAGCCGCTTCTCGGAACTGGCGCGGAACTACAGTCAGGATCCCAACACCGCTGCAAAAGGTGGAGAAATGGGCTGGATTACCCCGGGACAGCTGCCAGACACCCTCGAACGGACTTTGCTCACCTTGCAGCCCGGTGCCGTCAGCAGTCCCATTCGTGAAGGCGATGCGATTTACATCCTGCAGTCCCAGGGCCAGCGCCAGCAGCCCGTGGAAGAAAAACAGATCATGGCAGCAGCACGCATGCAGCTCTTTAACCGGATTGTCCGCGAGCGCATGGACGAATGGCAACATCGGATTCGCGACAGTGCCTATGTAGAAATTCTGGAACCCAATCTACGCGGCAACGATGCCTGAAATTCTGCATAGTACCCCGGCAACTGTCGCGAGCGTCAACCGGATTCAAGGCAGTCTGGCCCCAGCCTGGACCCTGTTTTACAAGGAAACCCTGCGTTTCGGTAAAGTCTGGTTGCAAACCATTGCCGCCCCGCTGATTACCACCATTCTCTATCTGGTGGTTTTCGGGCATGCTCTGGGCAGTCATATCACTGTGTATCCGGGCGTCAGTTATACGGCTTTCATTGTGCCCGGGTTGATGATGATGTCTGTGCTCCAAAATGCCTTCGCGAACAGCTCTTCCAGCCTGATTCAATCCAAGGTGACCGGAAATATTGTGTTTGTGCTGCTCAGCCCGCTCACGCCCACGGAAATTTTTACGGCCATGGTCGCCGCTTCGGTGTTCCGGGGTATTTTAGTGGGACTGGCCATTTTTGCCCTGGCGTTACTGTATCTGCACATTCCCGTGCTGCATCCCTTCTGGATTCTGGTTTTCGCCATCCTTGGTGCCAGCGGCATGGGTAGTCTGGGTTTGATAGCGGGCCTCTGGGCCGAAAAATTCGATCAGATCGCCGGTTTCCAGAATTTTGTCATCATGCCCCTGACTTTTCTGGCCGGTGTATTTTACTCGGTGCAATCCCTGCCGGGTATCTGGCGGCAGATTTCCCTGATTAACCCCTTTTTCTACATCATTGATGGTTTTCGCTACGGTTTTTTTGCCGATTCGGATGTCAGCGTCTGGGCCAGCCTGGGGGTCAGCCTGGCTTTTGCAATCATCACCGGCTTTTTTGCCTGGCGCCTGCTTGATCGGGGTTACAAGCTGCGCCAGTAATACAGCACGCCATGCGAAAATAGCCACTTTGAAAAGGGGATCACAAATCTCCTGTTATGGGATACAATGTTCCACATGAACGCCAACATGATCAAATCACTTATTCAGCAAGAACTCCCGGATGCCCTGGTAGAAGTACAGGGAGACGACGGTGCCCATTTTGAAGCACTGGTCATCTCGGCTACTTTTACCGGTTTGTCCCCTGTCAAACAACACCAGCGGGTTTATGCCGCTCTGGGTGAACGCATGCGTGAAGAAATTCATGCGCTTTCCCTGCGAACCCTCACCCCTGAACAGGCCGAGCAGATCCGTCATCCTGCCCAGCACTGAAACCATCCACGCCTGACACGTCACGAGGATTACCATGGCTACGATTCAAGAACTCATTCAGGAACAAGTTGAAAAACACCCTGTCGTGCTTTACATGAAGGGCAACCCCCGCGCGCCTCAGTGCGGATTCTCGGCGCGCGCCATACAATTGCTGCAGCAGTCGGGAGTGAAGGAATTGTTCACTGTGGATGTTCTCGCCGATCCCCAGATTCGCGACGGTATCAAGCAGTTTTCCAGCTGGCCGACCATTCCCCAGCTGTACATTCAAGGCGAATTTGTCGGTGGTTCCGACATCATGTCTGACCTCTACCAGCAGGGCGAACTCCAGAAGCTGGTGGAAAAAGCCCAAAACGCCTGAAAGGTTAGCATCGACCCTTATGGATAAACTGCTGCTGCGTGGTAATGGCCCCCTGCGTGGCGAACTACGGATTTCCGGGGCCAAAAATGCGGCGCTGCCCTGCCTCGCTGCCACCTTGCTGGCAAAAGAACCCGTACAGCTCCGTAATATCCCTCATCTCCGGGACATTACCACTACCCTGGAACTCCTCAGCACCCTCGGAGCCAGAGTCCTGGTGGACGGTCAACTCGGTATCGAAGTGGATCCCCGGCCGGTACACTCGCTGGTGGCTCCCTACGAACTGGTAAAAACCATGCGGGCATCCATTCTGGTGCTCGGCCCACTCCTCGCCCGCCATGGTTCTGCTGAAGTCAGCCTGCCGGGCGGCTGCGCTATTGGCAGTCGTCCCGTCAGTGTCCATCTGAGCGGTTTGCAGGCCCTGGGCGCGGAAATCACGGTGGAAAACGGCTTTGTCAAAGCCAGGGCGGCAAAACTCATCGGTACCCGGATTGTCATGGAAATTGTTTCTGTCACCGGCACCGAAAACCTGCTCATGGCCGCGACACTGGCCGAGGGGCACACCACGCTCGAAAACGCGGCCCGCGAGCCCGAAATTGTGGATCTTGCCCGCTGCCTGAATGCCATGGGCGCGCACATTTCCGGGGCGGGAACTTCGGTCATTGAGATAGAAGGCGTCAAAGAATTACATGGTGCCGAACACAGCGTGGTGGCTGATCGCATTGAAACCGGCACCTATCTGGTCGCCGCAGCCATGGCCGGGGGCGATGTCTGTCTCAAACGCACCGATGCCAGTCTTTTGGAAAGCGTCATCCTCAAATTACGCGAAGCCGGGGCAGAGGTGACAACCGGCGCTGATCTAATTCGCCTGCGCATGAAGCAGCGACCCAAGGCCGTGGATATTCGTACCGCCCCTTTTCCTGCCTTCCCAACGGACATGCAGGCGCAGTTTATGGCCCTAAACTGTATTGCCGAAGGCAGCGGCGTGATTACGGAAACGATTTTTGAAAATCGCTTCATGCATGTTTCCGAATTGCAGCGCCTCGGGGCGGAAATCACTGCCGATGGCAAAACTGCGGTAGTCCGGGGCGTTCCGAAGTTGCGCGGCGCACCGGTCATGGCCACCGATCTGCGTGCCTCTGCCTGCCTGGTTCTGGCTGGTCTGGTCGCTGAAGGGGAAACCCTGATCGACCGGATTTATCATCTTGATCGTGGCTACGAAGTCATTGAAGAAAAACTGGGCGCTCTTGGCGCGGATATTCGACGTATCAGCAATAGTGGTCTCAGGAGCACATCATGAATACCGGCATCACCATCGCCCTGTCCAAGGGCCGTATTCTTCAGGAAGCCATTCCGTTATTTGCCGGTGCGGGCATCGAACTGGCCGAAGATCCCGATGAATCGCGCAAACTCATCATTCCCAGCACCGATCCGCAAGTGCGTTTTCTGGTGATTCGTGCCAGCGATGTCCCCACCTATGTGACCTGGGGTGCTGCCGATGTTGGTATTGCCGGAAAAGATGTGCTGCTGGAACAGGAAGGACTGGATTTATATGAACCGCTGGATTTGCGCATTGGTCTATGTCGCATGTCCGTGGCAGAGCCTGCGGCGCTGGCCGCCACCGATGCCCCGCAACGCTGGGAGCGGGTGCGTATTGCCACCAAATACCCGCACATTACCCGGGAGTATTTTCATGGTCGCGGGGTACAGACCGAAATCATCAAATTATACGGCAGCATGGAGCTGGCGCCGCTGGTCGGACTGGCGGATCGCATTGTCGACCTGGTTTCCAGTGGTCGGACACTTCTGGAAAACGGCCTCGTCGAAGTCGAGGAAATCATGCCGATTTCCAGCCGCCTGGTAGTCAATCGTGCCGCCATGAAACTCAAGCGCCGCGCCATTGAACAGCTGATTACCCAACTGGAGGCACAGGTCCGCTCATGAATCGTCTCGACACCCGCGACCCCGATTTCACCCGACAGTTTCATGCCCTGCATGATTGGGATGCCAATCTGGATGATCAGATGGAAGGCCGGGTCAGGGAGATTGTCCATGCTGTGCGCGATCGGGGTGATGCCGCCTTACGGGAATTTACCGAACGCTTCGATGGTTTGAGCACAACTTCTGCAGCTGACCTGGAAATACCCCGGACGGCTCTGGAAAAGGCTTTAAACAGTCTCGAACCGTTGCAGCGTGCAGCTCTGGAAGAAGCCGCCCAACGTATTCGCGCCTATCACGAATATCAGCGTAGTGAGAGCTGGAGTTTCAGCGAAGCCAATGGCACCCGGCTCGGCCAACGCATTTTGCCCTTGTCCCGGGTAGGTATTTATGTGCCCGGAGGTAAGGCCGCCTACCCCAGTTCGGTGTTGATGAACGCCATTCCTGCCCACGTGGCCGGAGTTGAGGAGATCATCATGGTTGTCCCTACCCCCAAAGGTCAGGTGAACTCCTGGGTATTGGCCGCTGCCGCCATTGCCGGGGTGCATCGGGTGTTTTGCGTGGGTGGGGCCCAAGCCGTTGCGGCACTGGCTTATGGAACCGAAACCGTTCCTGCCGTCGACAAAATCGTCGGTCCCGGCAATATTTATGTCGCCACGGCCAAGCGTATGGTTTTTGGTCGGGTAGGCATCGACATGATTGCCGGCCCCAGCGAAATCCTGGTAATTAGTGATGGGTCTGCGCCTGCAGAATGGCTGGCCTGGGATCTTCTGTCTCAGGCAGAACACGATGAAATTGCCCAGAGTATTTTCATCAGTTGGGATGACGCTCACATTGACGCTGTAGTCACCGCCGTGGATCAGGCTCTGAGCGTGCTCGACCGCGCCCCCATCGCCAGTAAAAGCTGGGCGGATCGTGGGGCGGTCATCCGCGTGCGTGATCGTGCCGAAGCCTGCGAGGTCGCCAACAGGATTGCCGCAGAGCATCTGGAGCTGGCAGTAGCTGATCCGGAAAGCTGGCTGCCCGACATTCATAATGCGGGCGCCATATTCATGGGTATTCACAGCTGTGAGGCACTGGGTGATTATGTAGCGGGACCCAATCATGTTCTGCCCACCGGGGGCAGTGCCCGGTTTTCCTCGTCGCTGGGTGTTTATGATTTCGTCAAACGCAGCAGTCTCATTCAGGCCAGTGCGGCTGGCGCCAACACTCTGGGCCAGCTGGCCGAGCGTCTGGCTCTGGGTGAAGGGCTGACCGCCCATGCCCGTTCTGCAGCCTGTCGCGTCACGGACCGGCAAAAATGAATAGCCGGACGCTGATGGAAGTTCTGCTGCGCCCGGAACTGCTGGCCAGCAAAGCTTATGCAGTCGCGCCCAGCATCGGCCTGATCAAGCTGGATGCCATGGAAAATCCCTATGGGCTCCCCGATCTGCTGCGCCAAGCCTGGCTGGAAAGTCTGAGCGATGCCCCCATTAACCGATATCCTGATCCCCATCCTGACAGCCTGATTACTGCCCTCAAAAAGCATATCGGCCTGCCTGCGGGTATTGAACTCATGCTGGGCAACGGCTCCGATGAACTTATTCAGATTCTGGTGACCGCTGTGGCCGGAACAGGACGGCCGATCATGGCGGTTGATCCCAGTTTCGTCATGTATCGCCTGCTCGCCGAGCAACTGGGACTACCCTTCGCTGGCGTGCCCCTGGATGCGGAATTTCAGCTGGATTTGCCCGCCATGCTCTGGGCCATCGCCGAACACCAGCCCGCCATCGTGTTTCTTGACTGGCCCAACAACCCCAGCGGCAGCCTGTTCCCGGAAGCCGACCTGCTGGCCATCATCCAGGCGGCTCCCGGTCTGGTGGTGGTGGATGAAGCCTATCATGCCTTCAGTCAAACCACATTTGCCGGGCGACTCGGACAATATCCCAACCTGCTGCTGTTGCGGACGCTTTCCAAAGAAGGTCTGGCAGGACTCCGCCTCGGCATGCTGGCGGGGCCGTCCCCCTGGATTCAGGAACTGGACAAATTACGTCTGCCCTACAATATCAACATATTGACCCAGCGCAGCGCGGCCTTTTATCTCCAGCACAGTACCGTACTTGATGAACAGGCGGATATTCTGCGCGCCGAACGAGACAAAATGTTCAAGGCCATCTCCGCCATGGGTCTGGCAGTCTGGCCCAGTGCCGCCAATTTCCTGCTTTTTCATACGCCCGGAAAAGCGGCAGAAATTTACGCAGGTCTGAAAAACGGGGGGATATTGATCAAAGCCTTTACAGGCCACCCCCGTCTCGGCGACTATCTGCGGGTAAGTGTCGGCAAACCTGCCGAAAACAGCCGTTTTCTCTCCGTACTGGAGTCATTACTGTGAAGCCGCGCCAAGCTGAAGTCGAAAGAAACACTCTTGAAACCCAGATTCGCGTCCAGATCAATCTGGATGGCTCGGGACAGGCGGATCTGCATACCGGCCTTCCTTTTCTCGACCACATGATTCATCAGATTGTGCGTCACGGGCTTTTTGATCTGAGCATTCAGGCTCAGGGTGATCTCGACATTGATGCCCATCATACGGTCGAGGACATCGGCATCACGCTGGGTCAGGCTTTTGCCCGGGCAGTGGGAGACAAATCCGGCATCCAGCGCTATGGACATGCTTATGTGCCTCTGGACGAAGCCCTGTCGCGGGTGGTTGTGGATCTGTCCGGCCGTCCGGGTCTGGTGTTTGCCGTAGAATTCCCGCGTGCTCAGGTTGGCGGCTTTGACGTGGACCTTTTCCATGAGTTTTTTCAGGGATTCGTCAACCACGCCATGCTCACCCTGCATCTGGATGCCTTGCGCGGCCGTAATACCCACCACATTGCTGAAACCCTGTTCAAGGCCTGTGGTCGCGCCCTGCGCATGGCAGTCAGCCCCGACCCACGCATGGCCGGTAATATCCCCAGTACCAAAGGAACCTTGAGCCTATGAACGGTACCAGGGTGGGCATTATTGATTACGGGATGGGGAACCTCTATTCCGTAGCCAAGGCCGTGGAATACCTGGGCGGTAAAGCCGTTGTCAGTGATCAGGTGAGTGAACTGGCTACTACGGATCGCATTATTTTCCCCGGTGTTGGTGCCTTTGGGGATTGTATGGCGGCATTGGAAGCGCGCGAACTCAGCGATTTTGTCCGGGTGGCTGCCCAGACCCGCCCCTTTCTGGGCATCTGTCTGGGCATGCAGATGCTGATGGACAGCAGTGAAGAACATGGCGAACATGCGGGTCTTGGCCTCCTGCCAGGCCGCGTCATCCCCTTTCCCGAAGAAGCCCTGCACAGCACCGATGGTCATCGCCTGAAAATCCCGCATATGGGCTGGAATGAGTTGCATCAACTGGTGGATCACCCGCTGTTCGCCGGTGTTCCGCAAAATGCCCAATTTTATTTTGTGCATTCGTATTACGTGGAGCCTTCTGCCCCGGAAATCCTCGCGGCTTTCAGCGATTACGCTTTTCCCTTCTGTGCAGCAGTCGCGGCGGACAACCTTTTTGCCATGCAATGCCACCCGGAAAAAAGTGGCAGCGCCGGCCTGCGCCTGCTCGGCAATTTTCTTGCCTGGGATGGAGATTGCGGCTCCCAATGTGCCATCTGAGCTGATCTTGCTGAAAATTTTTTTACGGAGGATGTTGTCATGCTGTTGATTCCGGCCATCGACCTCAAAGGCGGCAGTTGTGTGCGCTTGCGCCAAGGACGGATGGAAGACCATACCATTTTTTCTGATGATCCCGTGGCCACAGCCCAGCGCTGGGTAGATGGTGGCGCAAAACGTCTGCATATTGTTGATCTGGATGGAGCCGTACAGGGTGAGCCGGTCAATGCCAAAGCCATCGCGGCCATTTGTGAACGTTTTCCAGACCTGGAAATTCAGGTTGGCGGTGGCATCCGCAGCGAAGAACAAATTGAAACCTACATCCAGGCGGGGGTGCGCTATGTCATTATCGGCACCCAGGCCGTCAAGGCGCCGGGCTTCGTCCGTGATGCAGCCGTCAGCTTCCCCGGCCACATCATGGTCGGCATTGACGCCCGGGATGGCAAGGTAGCCACCGAAGGCTGGTCCAAGCTTTCCCGCCACGATCCCGTGGATCTTGCCCAACATTTTGCTGCTGATGGCATTGAAGCCATTATTTACACTGATATCAGCCGCGACGGCATGTTGAGTGGACCCAATATACCCGCCACGGTAGCACTGGCGCAGGCCGTCCCGGTCCCGGTCATCGCCTCGGGAGGCATTGCCGACCTCGACCAGGTCCTGGCGCTCAAAACTCACGAAGGCGACGGAGTAATGGGTGCCATCACTGGACGGGCGATTTATGAAGGAACACTGGACTTTGCCAGTGCCCGCGCCCGGGCCGAGGCTTAGGGCCATGCTTTCCAGGCGCATCATACCCTGTCTGGATATTGACCATGGCCGCGTCGTCAAAGGGGTCCAGTTCGTCGCCCTGCGCGATGCCGGCGACCCGGTAGAAGTGGCCAAACGCTACAACGACGAAGGCGCTGACGAGCTGACTTTTCTCGATATTTCGGCCAGTTATGAACAAAGGGGCACCCTGGCAGAGGTGGTTTCGGCAGTTGCTGCCCAGGTATTCATCCCTCTGACCGTCGGTGGCGGGGTGCGCAGCGTCGAAGACATCCGCACCCTGCTGCTGGCAGGTGCGGACAAAGTCAGCATCAATAGTGCGGCCGTCAAGGAACCAGAACTGGTGCGTGCGGCGGCCCGGCGTTTTGGCAACTCCTGCATCGTGGTCGCTATTGATGCCAAACGCGTCGATGACCACTGGGAGGTATTCACCCATGGAGGCCGCCATTCCACGGGTCTCAACGCCATCACCTGGGCGCAGCAGATGGCGGACTATGGAGCCGGAGAAATCCTGCTGACCAGTATGGATCGGGACGGAACCGGCCTGGGATTTGATCTGGAGCTGACCCGCGCTGTCAGTGATGCGGTTCCGGTTCCGGTCATCGCTTCAGGTGGCGTCGGTGCCATTGAACATTTTGCCGAAGGCATTGTGCAGGGTCATGCCGACGCCGTGCTGGCCGCCAGCGTCTTTCATTTTGGGCAGTTTCGCATTGCCGAAGTCAAAGCCGAAATGGTCAAAGTGGGTATTCCCATTCGGGAAAGCATCTGAAAACGCCGGATGTGCATCCAGCATCAGGCATATTGCGTAATCAATAACGACACATACTTCGGGGGGTTATAGCGGCAATGGGTGATAACCAGTACAACGCTCTTCTGGCAGCCGTACGCTGGAATGCCGATGGCCTGGTTCCGGCCATTGCCCAGGATGCCCGCAGCGGCAGGGTCCTGATGCTCGCCTGGATGAATGCCGAAGCCTTAACAGCCACTTTGCAGGACGGGATGGGCACCTACTGGTCACGTTCCCGGCAAGCCCTCTGGCGCAAGGGCGAAAGCTCCGGCCATTTTCAGCATCTGGTCGATCTGCGCCTGGATTGTGACGGCGACACGCTGCTGATGCGGGTTATCCAGGAAGGGCCAGCCTGCCATACCGGCGAAGCCACCTGCTTTTTTCAGGGAGCACCCGGTGCCGAGGGCTGGCAGCACCTAACACCGCCTCCAGGCAGCATTCTCGACAGCCTGCAGAGTACCTTGCATCAACGTCGGCAGGCTGATCCCAGCCAGTCCTACGTCGCGCAACTGCTCCATGGCGGCCAGGACCGGATCCTGAAAAAAGTGGGCGAAGAAGCCACCGAATTTGTGCTGGCCTGCAAAAATCATGAGAAAAAACCGATTATTGCCGAGGCAGCCGACCTGCTGTTTCACCTGATGGTGGCTCTGGAGGAACAGGATTTGCATATCGATGATGTCCTCGCTGAACTGGCGAAACGCGAAGGAATTTCCGGCCTGGATGAAAAAGCTGCACGCCGTCCGCTGGCTTGACGCAACAGAATTTTTTTTCTATGGTCAAAGAGTTAGGTTGTAGCGCATAGCCCCTTCGGGGCAAGGAGAGCAGTGATGGGCGCTTTTAGTATCTGGCATCTGGTTATTATTTTATTGATTGTTGTAGCCCTGTTCGGCACCGCAAAGCTAAGAAATGTCGGCTCGGATCTGGGTTCTGCAATCAAAAGCTTCCGTTCTGCCGTCAAGGAAGAGGAAGAAGAGAAAAAGGATGCGAGCATCGGTCATACCATTGATGCCAGCGTTCAGCCCAGTAAAGAGCACGAAACCGTTAATCGTTGATCCTGCATGTTTGATTTCAGCTTTGGCGAACTGGCACTTCTGGGTATTATTGTTCTGCTGGTTGTCGGCCCGGAAAAAATGCCTGAAATGGCTCGAGCTGCAGGCAAGTGGTACGGTGCCATGCGCCGTACCATGAATGGTCTGCGTTCTGAAGTAGAGCAGCAGCTTTTGCTGGACGATTTGCGCAAGGAAGCAGACAAGTTAAGGGATTATGCCAGTGAGGAAATTTTACCGGGTGACATAACCGCTTCCGCGTCGCTTCGGGAAACCCGTGCCAATGAGCTTGCTTCCGAAGCATCCCCTCCACAAGAAAGCGGGCCAAGACAAACGGAACTCGACATTGATGTCGTTCCTTCGGCCATACATTCAGATGACCTGCCTGGACCAGAAGATCGCCTGCATTGATGACGGTTCCCTACTGCTGATGGAGTAGTTATTTTCACTTTTCCCTGTATGCCTTCTATCCCTCCATACTGCCTGGATGCTTGCACACACATTTTTTTATGTATTCCGCCTGAGGAAATTGCTTAAACATGGAGAAATTGGCGGAGAACACTTTTATTGGTCATTTGCTGGAACTGCGTCGCCGGGTACTGGTATCCGTCATCGCCATTTTTGTTGGTTTTCTCGTTTCCTATCCCTTTTCCAAAACCATTTATAATATTCTTGCTGCCCCCCTGATTGCAGTTCTGCCCAAAGGCAGTCACCTGATCTACACCAGCCTTCCTGAAGTATTTCTCACCTATGTGCAGCTGTCCCTGATTTCGGGGTTTGTGCTGGCACTACCTGTGGTACTTTATCAATTCTGGGCTTTTCTGGCTCCGGGCTTATATGAACACGAGCGCAAAGCATTTTTCCCCCTCATTTTCGCCTCGATATTTCTGTTTATTGGCGGAATGCTCTTTGCCTATTTTGTGGTGTTTCCCAATGCGTTTCGTTTTTTTACCAGTTTTTCCGGTTCAGATATCACCGCCATGCCGAAAGTGGACAGCTATTTGTCCCTGATCGTCAAGTTTTCCCTGGCCTTTGGTCTGGCTTTTCAAATTCCTATTTTGATTGTTGTTCTGGTACGCGTAGGTATTCTTCAGGTTGCGACCTTGCGGCGGAGTCGGCGCTATGCGTTTTTAGTCTGCGCCATCGCCTCAGCCGTCCTCAGCCCCCCCGATGTCATGTCCATGGTACTGCTCCTCATCCCCATGTATATGCTCTTCGAGCTGGGCCTGTTCTTTGCAGGACGCATCCGGACACGTCAGCCTGCCGAGGAAAATACAGAAGAAGATGAAACCCCTGATCGCAGTGCTGCCGACGAAATGGATGCGGCAGAGGAGAGTTTCCGGAAGAAGGATGACGGGGAACAGTAAACAGGAACTACTGCGAGGCATCGCATTGTCTTTTCTCTTTGTAGATTCCATAATTTAGAGTGAATCAGACATAGGGTGCGCGAAATGGAAGACAATTTGGTACTGGAACAACTCAGAAAAATCCGGGCTGAGCTGGATGCCGCCCGTGAGCGTGACCACGAAATCTTGGCGAGATTAGGCGGCATAGAGACAGGGCTTACCCGCATTGCCCGTGACGAAGCGGGTAATTATGCTGAAGTTATCCATGACCGACACAGTATTGACAGAATTCGGGAAAGATTGGACCGTATTGAACGTCGCCTGGAAATAGCTGACTAATGCCGCTTCATCACCAAGGTCACGCAAAGCGTTACGAAAAAACTTAATCTGCACGCGAAGCCCATTTATCGAACACAGCCGCAACCTCCTCTGTGCTGGAAAAATCTTCGGCATCTGCTTCTGCAAGCCCAACATGAATCTGGGGTGCCTGCCATTGCTCCCCTTCCAGGTACTCTTTGATGGCCTCCATAGCCAACCAGGACCGGCTACGTCCGGTCATTTCCGCCAACGATTCCAAATCATGCTGAACAGCTTCTGGCGCTCTGATAGTCAATACAGACGACATGATGCACCTCCGTGCTCAATGTATGACTAAGCATACATAAGATACGACGCAACATGAATGATGTCTGAAGTCCAATGGAACGAAAGCTTACGCGAAGCCTTAATATGCTTAAGTTGCATGAAAATAATATAAAAATCAAGTTGATAGACATACAATCTCGGAGTGATACCGATCGGGTTACCTCCGTGCAGGATACCCTGGATCATTTACGACAAACTAGAGCCATCCAATCTGGTGTCGGGCGCCCAGAACCACATGTTTCAATCCACGCCCGACTTATTAGCAGGGCGATATTATCCAATGAATAGAGCGCGTCCTCAAAATGGCAGTGCACTGCATCCCGCACCTGAGTGCGCATTCCGGCGATCGTGGGCAGTGATTCCGCTGATCGTGGGCACCCCCGAAAAGCGTACATTCTGGTCACCGCCATTTTATCCCCAGGTGGTCACGATGCGTCAACTTTAGGGGTGTCGCGTCCATCACGGTGACGACGCAGGGAGTCCCCCTTCAGCTCCAGTCGGTGAGCACTCTGCAGCAGTCGGTCCAGTACCGCATCGGCCACGGTAGGCTCGCCCAGATATTCGTGCCAATGATTCACCGGGAGCTGGCTGGTAATCAGCGTGGCCCTTTGGTTTACCCGGTCATCAATGATTTCCAGCAGGTCCCGAACATCCTCGGCATTCATAGGAGCAAGCCCCCAATCGTCCAGTATGAGTAGATCGACCKTGGCCAACGT
>NZ_JACKZA010000009.1 GCF_015100155.1 Acidithiobacillus sp. HP-2
GGCCTACCAGTTCCGCCTGACCTTTCAGGACATCTTCACGATCAAGAATCGCCACCAGGGGGCTACCCTCTTGAAAGCCTGGTTGGAAAACGCCAGAACCAGCGATCTGCCGCCTATCGTCAGGGTCGCCTACACCATCATGAATCACTGGGATGGCGTGCTCCGATGGTTCGAGAGCCAGATCACCAATGGAATTCTGGAAGGTTTCAACAGCCTCATTCAATCCGCCAAGGCCAAGGCTCGGGGTTACCGCACGCACAAGAACTTTATCAACATGGCCTACCTGATCCTGGGCAAGCTGGATCTCAGGCTACCCACTTGAAATGACGAGGAACCAAAATAAATAACGTTTCTTAAAAGGTAACGCATACTGAAAATAACGTTACTTATAAATTTACATTGAGTTACTTAATTGGCGCGATGTTTAAGTGGTACTGTTGAATCAAGAAAAATATTGCTGCAATAGTGAAAATTAGGTGTTCACTAATTGTGCCATAATAAGAACTCGAAATGCGCTTAACACTTCGCTTATCAGCCCATTCCAGTCTCCAGGGGCTGGCTGGCGAAACAGGCGCACACTTGGATACCAGGGGCTATCGCTGCGCTTTCGTAACCAACGCCAATCGCCATCATGTGATAGCATTACCCAGGTAGGTACGTTCAGAGCCCCCGACAGATGTGCAACGGCAGTATCGACGGTGAGCACGAGATCAAGCTGGCTGATGATTGCGGCGGTATCGGCAAAATCCCCTATTTCAGTACCGAGTGGCAGAAGGGGAAAATCCACCTCCCCGATTTGTGCTTCCGCTGCCTCACCTTTCTGTAAAGAAATCAAGTGCAAACCATCAATTTCTGCCAGGGGGGCCAGTTTGCTGAGTGCTAGGGAGCGGTCCTGACCATTGCGAGCGAGTGGATTACAGGCCCAGACTACCCCGACGCGCAGTCCTTTCTGGGGCAAGCTGGGAGCCCATTTGGCAATCCACTGAGGATCTACGGTCAGGTATGGAAACTGATTGGGAATGGTGGCGACGGTAGTACCACAGAGATGTGGCAGACTCATGATGGGTGCAAAGACATCAAATGTTGGGATGTCGGTATTTTCCAGAAACACTTCCTCCACATCCTCCAGGCGCGAAAATAGGCGGAGCAGAGGTTCCCGGGTTTCCAGAAGCACCCGTCCGCCCCGTCTTTTTAATTCTGTAACGTAGCGCACCGTTTGAATCAAATCACCTATGCCTTGTTCCGCATGGATCAGAATGCGTTTACCCTGGAGCGCATTCCCATCCCAACGCTCGTGCTCAGGAAAACGGATGGGGTTACAGTTTTCCTTTGCTGCAAATCGGAGCTCATAAAGTTGGAATCCCTCTTCATAGCGCCCAAGTGATAGGGCAAAAAGACCAAAATCAAAGCCGGTGGTCGGATCGCCTGCAGAAACCTCGTAAGCGCGCTGAAACAAGGAATAGGCTTCCTCCACGATATCGCGCTCAGCAAGGACCAGAGCCAATTTCACCATCGCGTCGCTGAAATCAGGAAATCTTTCGATAGTTTCACGTAACTTTATTTCACCGGCGTCTTTTTGGCCCAAAGCATACAGGCAGGCAACCAGATTGAGCGCAGCACCCCGGTGATCAGGATCCTGCCGCAGTATCTCCCGCAGTATTTTTTCTGCTTTGTCATAGGCCTTACGTGCAAACAATGGAACGGTAATATTCACCAGCGCCATCAGAGACTCTGGTTGTAAATCAAGGGCTTTGTTTAAAACTTCTTCGGCTTCTGCGTAACGTTTCTGTTCTGAGAGGACAAAACCCAGATTACAGTAGGCATGCAAATAATCGGGGCGCACCACTAAAGCATGTTTTAGCAATTGCTCCGCTTCATTCAGGTGTTTTTGTCTGGTCAGTAATACGGCGAAATTAAGAAGCGTGTCAGAGTGATCTGGATCAATTTCAAGGGCGTGTCGGAAAATTCTTTCTGAGGCAACTTCATCATCACGTTCCATTAGACTCACCCCGAGATTGCCATAAGCCTGGGCATGTTCAGGGTTGTCTTGAATAAAAGTACGCAAGAAGGCCTCGTTTTCAGAGACAACTGCTAGGTCTGGGAGCAATATTGCCTCACCGACGACTTCCTGGACGAGATCCCACTGTGGTAACCATTCTGACTGTACTTGCTCCAGCGTCCAGGGAAACTTTTCCAGATTCTGGTATTGGTAAGATTTCCACCCCTCCAGGCCCAGATCAAAGAGAGTGTCTTGCCACAATTCAAGCATATCAACGGATTGGACAATTGTGGTGTCAACGGCCCGGAGGTCTTGCAGTTTTCGTCGATTTAAGCGGATGGATCTTGCCAATTCGGCGCGTTGTGATTTGTCGCCACAAGTCCCAAAACGCAAAAGCAGAGAAAGCAATTCGCGCAGAGTTTGTCGATAATGGAAAAGCAGAAGCCAATTATTGGGTAGTATGGACATGGACAAAATATGAGTTTATTTGTCAGAACCTGCAAGGAAATACAATCTACCAAGCAATATCACCTGACCTTCCTGTAATGTCAAGCCGGTACGCTCGATTTTGAGGATTTTTGAGTAAATACTATACATGTATGCCAGTTCGCCCGGCAGTTTAAAATTGATCTGAAACCCGTTTTTGTCTCGTTTGATATTTTATAACAGCTTAGATAATGTTTATTTATGTGTTACGCCGTGGAAAATATGTGTTACCTATAAATAACCATCTATAAAATGGCTGCGTGTCGGGTTCGCTAAGAAATTCTCTCTTCATCATTCTTATTGGGTGGAAAAATGTATTTTTTTATAACATCGTGTGACATTTGGTTAATTTTAAAGTAATCATGCATCTGGTGGGCGTCTTGAGTCAATGGGTTTAACTTGTTGTTGTATTTATGGGTTATAGCCATTCGTTCAATCGATTAGAAATCATTTGAACATGTTTGCCTGAATAGGCTTCTCTTCTGGCATGTATCTTGCTGATAGCGTCGAGAATCCACTAATAAATTGTCTCAAGGACGGATAGTTATGCAACGCATTTCATTCAATCAGAAAATTCTAACCGTGGCCGTTGTGAGCACGTTTGCTGTCATGGGCGGCGTAAATGCCCCGGCATACGCTGGAACCGTCTATGGCGGTGGAGGATTGGTAGCCTCTTTGACTCAGACACTGGGCTTGGGATCTGCCGTAACCGCGCAGGGAAGCGATGGCAACATAGCCAGTGGGCTGGGTTCCTCCGCAGGGACAAACGATACTGCCATTGGGGATAATGCAACTTCGACAGGAACAAATTCCGTAGCTTTAGGTAACGGCAGTAGCGATGGTGGTCAAAACAATGTCGTTTCCGTCGGGTCTACTTCTCAACAACGCCAAATTATTAATGTTGCTCCGGGAACCTTGAGTTCAACTAGCACCGATGCTGTCAACGGTAGCCAGCTCTATGCTACTAATCAGCAGGTGAGTTCAAATACTAGCAACATCAGTCACTTGAGTAATACAATTTCAAATATTACCTCTGTGTCTGCCAACCTATCTGCAATCAAGGCGCAGCAGGCGACCGATGTTAGTAACATCAGCAATCTGAGTAACCTGCATCAGACCAACACCACCAATATTGCCAGCAACACCAGCGATATAAGCAACATCAAAAATCAGCAGACTACCGATGTTAGCAACATCAGTAATCTGAGTAGCCAACTATCTCAACTTTCTCCTGTTAATATATCCAAAATCCAGGCGCAGCAGACCACGGATGTCAGTAACATCAGCAATCTGAGCAATCTGAATCATACCAACACCACCAACATTGCCAGCAACACCAGCAATATAAGCAACCTCAGCAATCTGAATCATGCCAACACCACCAATATTGCCAGTAACACCAGCAATATCAGCAACATCAAAAATCAGCAGACCACGGATGTCAGTAACATCAGCAATCTGAGCAATCTGAATCATAGCAATACCACCAACATTGCCAGTAACACCAGCAATATAAGCAATCTGAACAAGCAGCAGACCACGGATGTCAGTAACATCAGCAATCTGAGCAATCTGAATCATACCAACACCACCAATATTGCCAGCAACACCAGCAATATAAGCAACCTCAGCAATCTGAATCATGCCAACACCACCAATATTGCCAGTAACACCAGCAATATCAGCAACATCAAAAATCAGCAGACCACGGATGTCAGTAACATCAGCAATCTGAGCAATCTGAATAATGCCAACACCACCAACATTGCTAGTAACACCACCAACATTAGCCATATCAGCAACATCCTTAACCAAAAGGGAATTGGTGTATTTACCATTGACTCCAGTGGTAACCTAACCAGTAATAATGCTAAGCCGTCAACAGGTGTTAATGATTTTGCAGCAGGAAAAGATGCGGCTACATCTGGTGATAACAGCATTGCGATAGGTACTGGAGCAGAAGCCAATTATTCCGGTGCGGTGGCAATTGGTGCGGGAGCTGTAGCGAATGCGGATCCGGCAACGGCTATTGGTAACGATGCAGGTGCCATGGGCACCAATTCCACAGCAATTGGTGCCAATTCTACCGCTAACGGCACCAATTCGGTCGCCTTGGGGCAAGGTTCAGTGGCCAACCGAGCAAACACGGTTTCGGTGGGTGATGCGGCAACTGGGTTACAACGGCAAATCACAAATGTGGCCCCGGGAACCGCACCCAATGATGCGGCAACCTATGGGCAGGTTCAGGGCGCCATGGCATCTGCGGTAGGGCAAGCTCAGCACTATGCCGATCAGGTCGGTTCGGTCAATGCGGCTTCTCTTAATGCTGCTGCTGCTGCTGCTGCTGGTCAGGGTCCCAATACGGTGGCCGGTGGATACGGTAACTACAACGGTCAAAGTGCTTTTGCATTCACCTACCAGCACAGGTTCAACTGCAATTGGACTGGTCAGATTACGGTCGGTAGTAACGGGTCTGGAAATAATACCGCAGTTGGTGCCGGTGGTTCCTATTCTTGGTAATTGGGTAGCGTAAAACATTCCTAAATCTTAGGCAGGAACCCGCGCTCGGCTTGGGTTCCTGAAAGGAATTTCTCGCTCCATCAAGCATCATTTAGACCAGGATGAGTTACTATGGAAAAATTAAGATTTTCGTTTATTGCCTTGGCGGCTGGCAGTTTAACCCTGACCGCCTGCGCACCTGTTCATTATCATAGCTGCAATTTGTCTTGTTTTGCCAAACCAAAACCGGTAAAGGTGCAACCTGCACCGCCTCCGCCACCACCGCCAGCAAAAGTCATTGCGCCGATCGAGCAGACTATTTTGCAGAGTAAACCCATTACGATACGTGGCGTGAATTTCAATACCAACTCATCAAAACTGATTGGAAGTGATGTTTATGTGCTTGATCGTGCTGCACGCTTTGCCAGACTTCATCCTAGCGCCGTATTGCTGGTCAAAGGGTATGCCAGCAAGACAGGTTCATTTGCCTACAATCTCAAATTGTCTAAAAAGCGCGCTAACTCGGTCGCTGGTTATCTGACTTTGCAGGGTGTTCCAGACTACAGAATTATTACCAAGGGTTATTCCTGGATGGATCCTGTTGCCAGTAATGCAACTCGCCAGGGCCGGTTCCTGAATCAGCGTGTAGTCATCGACTCCACTATTCAGGTTAAAAAAATAGTGAAGCAGCAGCCCTGATTCGCATTGCCCGTTGCCATAACCGGCAATGGGCAGCCTACAACTCACTGATATTTTTTAATCAATTGTTCGGCGACCACCGCGATCTTGCCACCGCCGGATTTCGCTTTATTCAGCCACTGTAACGATTGCGTTCTGTTTTTGATGTCCGGGTTATCCTGGTAAGCGACGCCTAAAAGCAGTTCAGCTTTGGGGCTACCATTGGCTGCCGCTTTCTTCCACCAGGAAATCGCTTTCAGGATGTCCTTTTCGATTCCTTGACCTTCATAATAGCTGGCACCCACGCTGAGCTGTGCGGTTGTGTTGCCTTGTTCTGCCGCTTTTAAAAACCAGTGAAATGCTTGTGAGTAGTTTTTTGCTGTGCCATAACCCTGAGCGTAATCCCGGGCCAAAGCCAATTCGGCAATGGGATTGTTCTGGTGGGCGCTGCGAATAAACCAGGTGTTGGCATTTTCATGATTTTCAGAAACTCCCCGGCCATAATAATTGGCCAGACCCAATAACAGCTCGGCGTAGGCATCTCCCTGCCCGGCTGATTTTGTCCACCAATAAACCGCCTTCTGAGGATTTTCGGTAACTCCTTCCCCATGTGCGTAGGCGTAACCCAGGTTGTTCTGCGCCTGGGCATTTCCGGCCTGAGCAGAATGGTGCCACCAATAGGCGGCTAATTTAAGGTCTTTAGGAACACCAGTAGCAAAATAATAGGCATCTCCAAGATTAAATTGGGCTTCTGGGTCTCCCAGGTTTGCGGATGCTAACCAGGCCTGTGCAGCACGACGAGGATGGTGCATGTGTGTCCAGTAAACCCCTTGCCAATATTCGGCACGTGCTTTTGCATTCATGGCATGCGGGTTTTGTTTGTCGGGGGGATTGACTGAATTCAGGTCGGGCGGAGGCAAAACTGCAGCAGCGCAGGATAATGCAGGGTAGGCGATTAACAGCCCAAGCAGGGCTATATGGTGCTGTCGATAAATTTTCCTGGTTGGGCTGGAATAGAGCGTATGCATGGAGTATTCCTTTATAATTAAATGATTATATTACAATTATAAGGTGAGCGAGCAGGGTGGATTGCATTACGCTCTATGATGTCAGAAAAATTAGACGGGTAAAACTGTCTGGATTGTGTTGTATGTGGCACCAAGATGATTACCTGTGAGATATAAAAAGTAACATAAAAGATTCGGTAAATTTGGTAAACAATGAGTTACAGTGTTTTAAACGTGGCACATGATTTGCTAGCATCATATCGCCGGAATGATATGTATTTTTGCGGCATAAAAAATAAAGCATTTCATCCTTTATGTACTCATCTATTTTAAGGAGTAAAGTTATGGCAGGTTTAAATGTAGGTGGACTTCTCAACAGCGTGACTGGATTACTTGGTGGCCTTCTGGGCGGCTCGAGTGGCATCACTGCCAGTGATGTCAGCACCCTGATGAATGATGGGGTTACCGCGACCACCACCCTCGACAAGGCAGTTACTACTGATGCTGCAACGCTTGCAGCAGACATGACAAATGACATCACGACGGCTGCACAAGGCACTTTGAGTTTGGCAGTTAACGGTGCAAGCGCCCTGAGCAAATCCTTTCTGTCAGACAGTGCATCCACAGTGGCTTCACTGGACAAGGCGGTTGGTTCTACTATTACCGCTGATTATACCCAATATGTTGCCGGCCCTCTGGCTGCCGGGGTTGGTGGCGGAATCAGCGGTATGCTGACGGGCGTGGGTACTGGCGTGGGTAATGCGATGGCTAACATGGCTACCAGCATCCCTGCTGCCACAGCTTCCATTGTCGGCTCTTTGGGCGCTTCTACGCTTACCGCTACGGGTCTGAGCAACGTTCTGAGCAATGCCACGGTGGTCGGATCGTCCTCCTCCGGTCTTTTGGGCGGACTGCTCTAATTTAGAGCCTGTCACTCCGTTCAGAACTACAACGGCGCGGTTTATCCGCGCCGTTATTGTATGTAGTCAAAAACAGCAGGAGTTCCATATGGGTACACTAGGAAGTTTGTTGTCCGGATTGCTATCGGCGCTGGGTCTAGGCGGTTCTGCCAGTTCAACCCCTTCTTTGCAAACAGTCGGCACTGTTGGTGCCGAAATGAATCAGGCGGTCAGTCAGTCAGTTACGGATGCCGCCACCCTTGCCAGCGAAGGCCTGGGTTATGCCAGCGGAGAATTGACAAGCACCATCACGAAAACCACTTCTCTGCTTACTGGAGGAATTCTGGGAGCGGAAAATGCCTTTCCGGGACTGCTGGATGGTAGCAGCTCTATAAGCATTTCCAATCTTGAAAACACTTTGATTTCTGATGGTAATCAGGCTGGAATGGCGCTTTCAAATTTTGCGAGTACCATGCCTGCCAATGTCGCCACGGGCATTGCCGATGGTGTGAAAAGTCTGTCTTCCAGTCCATTGGTTACAGATATTGGTGGATATTTGTTTTATTAGGCATTTCTCAAGAACCTCCTCCCAGTAAAGCCTGGGAGAGATTCTCTCCTAATCCCGCATTGTGCGTTATTAAATGGTCCGGCTTCGCTTGACTGGCCGGAGTGGTCTGTGTGCCATCCATGAATTGCATCGTGCAATTGATGATCAGTTTGTTGGCTTCCCGCGCCAGACTTCCCGGAAATGGTGCATAAGGTGAAGCAGCGCGGATTAATTCGACGGCGCGGGACGACTCTGTGCCAGGCAAAGTGGAGTGTAGCAGGGCCAGACCTGCCAGGTTGCCGCTGGATACCACGGTTACTCGTAGCTTGATTTTTCCTGAATTCTGATTCAGTAGTTGACCCGAAGCCCTTTGCTCAACATGTTCTATCCAGTAGGTTACGTAGTGGCTTATCAGGCGTGCTCGCTGGCGGGATGTCAGTATGCTGAATTGCGTATGCGGTGGTGATACAGGGTTTTTCTCTCTCTTTGCGGAAAGGGGAAATGAAGATTCCCTTTGATGCAGGGATGCATTGACTGGTGCTTTGGCTTCTTTTGCATGAGGCCGTGGAGCGGCTAATTGCCTGTCCTGATGGGGATGAGGAGGAGTCGCTGACCGGCTTGCCTTGGGGAGGGGAACCATATGAAAAGTGTAGGGCGCGGCCGCAGTCCGGGTGCGTTCGTGGTTCATGATTTCAAAGACCATAGCGACAACGGCCAACACGATAAACGTGGCGCCTAACAGCCACCAGGTCAAGGCTTCTCCAGAAAAAAACTGACGATGTTTCATGGTCATCATAATGGATGATCTCCAGGAGTGTTCTCCGACTCCTGAACGACGTTCCGGGTTTTTTCGAGGAGCATGTGTACCAATTTATGAGGATGTAACATGGCATAGAACAGCCACTGTGCGACTACCCATTCGCCCTGCGCAGCCCGCCATGCAGCCTGTGCATTCATAGTCCGCAATTCGGCGGTATGGACATCCATTTTGCTGACCCGGCCATGTTCATAAAGCGCAGACAAGAGTTGTTGATCTTTTTGGGTGGAAATATACTCCTCGTGCAGGGCTTGTACCCGCCGGTTTCCTTCCTGGATTTCTTCACGATCCACGCGTAATTGTTGATGACCTTCCAGTATGGCTTGCTGGTACTGGATGTGGGCAGATTCCAGTTTGGCTTCGGCATCATGTAATTTGGCCAAATGACCTGTGAAGGGCCCGAGGCTTTGGGTGATGCTCAGTCCTACCGTGTAATTGTTGCGATTGACATTGTTGAAAGCGGGTCCGAAACCGTCGCTTGAGGTACCCAGCCAGTTGTAACCAGCCTGGAGATTCACATCCGGTAAAAAACTCCCCCGGACGGATGCTACATGGTGGCGTGCCTCGCGCATGTTGGCCAGATCGGCTTGAACAGCAGGCAGCTGATTAACGATATCTGTGTCTTCTGTCTCGTTATTGGCATTTTGCCCCGGCTCAGGTGGCATTGGGATGGTTTCGTGACCCGCCTCGCGGACCAGCGCAAAGGCACCCCGCTGACCCAGCAGGGCAGCCAGTTCGGTTTGGGACTTCAGAAGGTGCCTGCGTAAGTCATCATTTTGGGATTGATACTGAAGCAAGAGAACTCGCGCTTTATTGAGATCCAGCACACTTTCATTACCCCGCCGAAATTTTTGTTCGTTCAGGGACAGATCTTCTTCTGCCAGGGAGATCGCTTTGCGGAGAATGACTTCCTGTTGCAGCAGGCTCTGAACTTGCTGAAAGTTGACAAGCAGATCAAGCACAGCCTTATTTTGCTGATAGAGAATCTGTTCGCGTGCGACAACTACGCCCTGGTGTGCGGCAGAGAGATTTTCAATGCCGCTTCCGCCCTCGAAAAGATTGAGGGAAGCCATGATGCTCATATAGTTTGAATAAATGCTGCCTTGGGTTGCAATGATATTGGAACCCACCAAAGAAGCAGAAGGTAAGCCGCTGGTGTTGACATACATCTGGCTTTGTTCCTGAAAACTCAGATGCGGGAGAAAATCACCAATGGCCTGCAAAGAACCGGCATTCGCGCTACGCAAGTTTTGGGCGGCAAGACGGATATGGGCATTATGGTCGATGGCTGTCTGGACAAGATCATAAAGGGAACTGCCGGAATGTCTGTCGGGCTGCGACAGGCTACTGGATGCCAGGCTCGGTAGTGGCGTGATTCCCGGCGACATTACCGGTGTTGATTGGGAAATTGCAGAGGGTGGCCCAAAAATGACGACAGAATTATGCTCCGGTTTGTTGGGCCCGTTCACCGGCGTTGCAGGAATTTTTGCTGGTGCCGGTGCCGGTGCTGGTGCCGGTGCTGGTGTTGGTACCTGGTTGTTTTTCTGCACAGTTTCGCTGACTGCCGGCCGCTGAGACGCTTTCGGACTATTCAGTGAGAGTGTCGGGATTTTGCTCAGGTGAGGCGCTTTCGGGGAGACGGGTTGGGTCTCTGAAGCCGGCACTGTTGTGGACCTGGGAGTCGCTACAGGCGATGTCTGAGGCTTTTTAGCCTTTAATGGCCGCTGAGGGGAGATATCGGGCCGTTGTCTGGCCAATACCTGCTCCTGTTCCCTGGACGGATGACCATAATATTGTGGAGAAGCGGGGAGCGCATCACTGAGGGCTGCAGCCAGCCCGGTGTTGCTGATGTCATCAACTGCGCCTGACTGCGCCCTGGCAGGTAAGGCTACCGCCAGACCGAGCATGACCACGGCAAGCTGTACCGCCACTTGCAAAACCGTACCAGAATTTTTCATCGCACTGACAACCCTTCGTCCCAGTCGCGGAACAGGGGGCTGAGGAAAAATTGCAGGATGCGTCGTTCCCCGGTATTGATGTTGACGGATACGGACATGCCAGGTCGCATTTTGACAGCCTTTCCGTGCACCATCAGAGAGGGATGCGCCACGGTAACACGGATACGGTAGAACAATGCCCCGCTGGAGCCGTCGCTACCATGCTGGGAAATGGCATCAGGGCTGATTTTGTCAACTACTCCCTGCAGGGCTCCATATTGTTCAAAAGGATAAGCGGCTACCTTGACCCGTGCCTTTTGACCGACATGAACGAAGGCCATGTGACTATCAGGCAGGGCGCATTCAACGACCAGCGGGGTCCCACTCGGCACGATGCTGACCACGGATTGCGCGGGTGTCACCACCTCACCAATATTGCGTACCTCCACACTTTGCACCACGCCGTTTACCGGAGAGCGTAAGGCATGCAAGGCCAGTTCGCGGTTGGCGTGGGTTTGCTGAGCTTCCAGAGAAATCACCGATTGGGTGTTTTCACCGAGGCTGTGCAGTAAGGTGGCATGATAGTTGGCACGGGTTTCGGAAATATCCTGCTCCAGTTCGGTCTGACGTTGGGTATAGCGGGCAATGTCGCCCTTGTTTTGGGTAATTTGCCCACGCAGACTGATTTCCTTTTGTTGGGCTTCCATATACTGGATTTCCGGTATGGCCCCGATTTTGGCGAGGGCTGCATCTGCCACGACTTGCGGATGCAATAAATCTTCTTGTTGTTGCAGGGAAGCCCCCTGACTTTTGGCGGCTTCCAGAGCGGTCTGATTTTGGGCCAGACGGGATTGTTCTGCACTCTGGTGACTCCGATACTCGGCCTCCTGAGCGGCCTGCAGGGCATTTTCCATTTGCAGGTATTCGGGGTTTATCTTGGCTGTAGTGGTGAGACTGTTATGACCACTGAGTTGCGCCTGGATGCGCGCCCTTTCAATATCGCGTAGTGCCAGTTCCTGTCTGGTTGCATGGAGGGTGGCCTGAGTCACCGTCGGGTTGAGAGAGACCAGTAATTGGCCTTTGCGCACCTGCTCGCCATTGTGCACATAAATATGTTCGACAGTGGCAGTGGTGATAGGCTGAACCATTTTGACCCTACCGTCAGGAACAAATTGACCACTGGCTGTGGCGACGATATTCAATTTTCCAAAATAAGACCAGAGAATGGCAGCCACCAGAAGAAAAACCAGTGTCCACAGGATGCGGTGCTGCCACGGCGCCGGAGGTCGCTCCTGAATTTCCAGCAGGGGTGGCAAAAACTCATTTTCCAGTTTTTTCAGGGCAGCCTGACGGTTTTTTTCTCGGGCTTCTGCCACGCTACCGCGCAACCCACCCAAAGCACGTGCCATTTCAGTTTGCTCCTTCTTCGTCATGAGCCAGCAAGGCGTAGATCCCATTTTGGGCGATCAGGGTCTGATGCGCACCCTGTTCGACAATTTCGCCATCGTCCATTACCAGAATAATGTCTGCGCTACGGATGGAGGCCAGACGGTGTGCGGCCATAAAGACGGTGCGCCCTTCGCAGATTTTATGAAGATTTTTCCAGATGATACGTTCCGACTCATAGTCGAGGGCGCTGGTTGCCTCATCAAAAATAAGAATGCGCGGATCGCCCAGAAGGGCTCTGGCTATGGCAATGCGCTGCCGCTGTCCGCCAGAGAGGCTGTCCCCCCGCTCACCCACTTTGGTGTCATAGGCATCCGGCATTTTGCTGATGAATTCATGAGCGCCTGCCAGCTGCGCGGCGGCGATGACGCGATCCAGAGTGGCCTCAGGATAGACCATGGTAATGTTTTCTCGAATGGTTCCAGAAAACAGGAAGTTTTCCTGGAGTACGACGCCGATCTGTCGCCGTAACCAGTTGGGCTCGACATGGCGAAGGTCGATGCCATCAATCAGCACGGTTCCTGAATCCGGCAGATACAGCCGCTGCAGCATTTTTGCGAGGGTACTTTTGCCCGAACCGCTGCGGCCGACGATGCCGACGAAAGAGCCTGCAGGAATATCAAAACTGATGCCCTTGAGCACTTCTTCCGAATCTGCCGTATAGCGAAAACGCAGTTTGTCGAGAGTTACCCGGCCATGCAGTGCGGGTGGCGAAGCCTTGCCAATATCCACTACCGGTTCTGCCGGCGTGTTCATGAGATCACCCATGCGACTCACGGATACCCCCACCTGCTGAAAATGTTGCCAGAGCTGGGCGAGACGTAAAATGGGACCCGTGACCTGACCGGAGATCATCTGGAAGGCGATCAGTTCACCCACACTCAGTTCGCCATCCAACACCAGTTTGACCCCTACCCATAGGATTGCCAGGGTCCCCAGCCGTTGGATCATCTGGGTGAAGGCACTGGTTACACCAGCCAGACGATCTACCCGATAGGAGGCCATGACGTAGCGTGAGAGGCTTTCTTCCCAGCGCTGATAGATTTTGGACTCCACGGCGAGTGCTTTGACCGTCTGGATACCGGTGATGGTTTCCACCAGGAAGGACTGGTTTTCGGCACTGCGATCAAACTTTTCCTGGAGCAGCCGGCGCAGGACGGGGAATATGGCCAGGGATAATCCCACCATGAAGGGAATGGTGGCAAGCACCACCAAAGTCAGCAATCCGCTGTAAAAGAGCAGGACAATAATGAAAATGCCAATAAACCAAATGTCAATGAAAGACATGAGGGTAGGGCCGGTAAGAAATTGCCGCACAACTTCCAGTTCCCGGACACGCGCTACCGTAGAGCCCACCGTACGGGTTTCAAAGTAGCGCATGGGAATGCGCAGCACATGGGCAAAAAGACGCGCGCCCAGAGTGACATCAATGCGGTTGGTGGTATGGGTCATCATCAGCGTCTTGAGGACGTTGAGGGTGGTTTCAAAAGCAATCACCAGCAACATGCCGATGGCCAGGATGTCCAGGGTGGGCAGGCTGTGATAGACCAGCACCCGATCAATCACCAACTGCACGAACAAGGGCATGGCCAGCCCGAACATCTGCACCACAAATGCCGCCATCAGGACTTCGATAACGGGCTTGCGGTATTTCAGAATGATGGGTATGAACCAGCGCAACCCAAAACGCTGGTTTTCAGCACCCCATGAAAAACGCGGCTTCAGAAAAATGACCCGTCCTGTCCATGCCTTTTCCAGAGTCGCCTGATCGAGAATGAGCTGACCACGGGTAGGATCGACGGCAACCAGGCGCTGGTTTTCGAAGCGCCCCAGCACAATGTAATTACCGTCTTTCAGCTCTGCCATGACCGGATAGTGCTGGCGGGCCAGATCTGTCCATTGCAACTGGACGACTTTGGCTACCAGTTTGACTTCCCGTGCAGCCAGGATGATTTTGCCTGGAGGCAGTATGGGTGCTGTCATGCCCAATGCCCGGGCCAACTGCTCCGCATTGCAGGGGCGCTGGTAATAACCTGCAATCATGGCCAGGCATTGCAAGCCACTGGAAACGGGTTGGGCAGGGCGGGGTGACTCAGCGGGGCTGCCCGGTACCCCATTGTCCTGTTCTGAATCCTGTCCGGTCATGGATGCGCGGTGGCACGAATCTGGATTCGGCTCTTCTGAGGCGTGTAGGGCTGGGTGGGCGTCTGATGCGGTATGACCTGATTGTTAAAGCTTTCCATGGAAGGCCCAGCCTGGGCTTTGCTTTGCAGTCCGGCAATCGCACTGTTGGTCGTGCTGAGCTGTTCTTCCAGCGACTTGCGCTGGGCATCCAGGGCCTCGGCTTCCTGCAGTAATTGACTCTGGGCAGCAGTTCCAGCCTGAACAATTTTCTGTTGCGCAGAAATTTGTTGGGCCAATTCTTCTTCCCGCTTCTGCTGGGCGGCAAGGCTGCGCTTGGCGACTGCAATGCGGGCATCCAACTGGATTTTGGCAAGATCAGGCGCAGCCAGACGAATGGTCTGAGTGGCCAGTTTGGTGTAGAGCTGTTCGGCTTTGTGACCATCTGCAGTTTCGCCCACCCACCAGAAATCATGATGTTTGAGCAGAACTACCGAGTAATCGAGGGTTTGCGGATTAAAAAACATGGCGGCTGCAAAAGGACCGTTGTAAATGGTGCGCAGTTCCACAAGCTGGTGCGTTTTGATGAGACTCAGCACATGTTGAGTCAATGCGGGTGCCTGCGCGGGGGCGCTACTGGGAAGTGCTGCCGGGTTGTCAGACTGCGGGGTGGTGGCGGCGCTATCTGCATAAGCCCCGGTGCTTAATCCCATTCCGACCAGTATCCCAATGGTCATGGACAGAATACGAATGGCCGGTTGTTTTGTTCGTATACGCATGTGCTATCTCCTTGTTAATGTCTTTCAAAGCGGTGTGGTCAAAACAGAAAGCTGATTTTACGGTGTTGCTTCCTTTTTGCCATCAATCAGATAATCCGTATTTTTTCATCTTCAGCCACAAAGTCTTGCGGCTCCAACCCAGAGCATCGGCAGTTTCCGATCTGCGCCACTGATTTTTTTCCAGGGCCTGAAGTACCTGACTGCGTTCTTCCGTCCGGGATGAAAAATCGGGTAGTTCTTCCTGTTCCTGCGCTTCGCATTCCAGCGCCTCGGTACAGAGCAGATGCAGACATTCTGCCTGTTCAAAGCGATGATGTCCCAGGTAATAAGCCGCCATGCGCGCTGCCTTGTTGTACAGTTCGCGGACGTTGCCTGGAAAGGAATAACTGAAAACCCATTCCTTCAACCATAAAGGCAAATCCGGAAGCTCACAAACCTCCTGGGCATAAAGATTCAGAGACTGGCGCATGGCGGCATTGAACAGCAAAAGCTTTTCTTCTGGCCCACGTTCCTGCAGGGTCGGGACGTAAAGCTCGACGACGGCAATACGGTGATAAAAGTCGAGGCGAAAGGTGCCTTCCTGAATCATGCGGTTGAGGGGGCGGTTGGTAGCGGTCACCAGACGGAAATCCGTCTTGATGGCTTCACTGGAACCTACGGGGTGAATCATCCCGTCATCGAGGGCACGGAGTAATTTGACCTGCTGGGAAAAGGGCAGGTCGCCAATTTCGTCCAGATACAGGGTCCCTTTGTGCGCATCGCGGAAATAACCGGTATGGTCGCGCACCGCACCGGTAAACGAACCTTTGATGTGCCCGAAAAACATGGATTCAAACAAAGTGTCGGGTATGGCTGCGCAGTTTACGGCAACAAATGGACCATTTCGATATTCTGGATGAGCGTCGGCCACCATCCGGGCAATGTGTTCCTTGCCGGTTCCACTGCCTCCGCGAATGAGCACGCTTACCGAAAGCGCGCCATAAAGCCGGCTGTTGGCCACCAGTTGTTGCATGCAGGCAGCCTGATAGAGAAAAGAGCCTTCCTTGTGCAAGGGGAGTTCAACATGGGGTTTTTCGGGCTCAGCCCCGATTCCCGACTGGGTATTTTCTCCGAAGCGTGATGAGCTACGCAAAGTGTGGCGCAATACGGCTTCGAGGCTGGCACAGTTGAAATAAGCCGGGAGCACCACCCGGTCACTGACTGATGTTGCGGTATAGACACTTTGGTCGCCACTGCCCACCCAGATGACCGGGATACCCTGAATGCGTTCCCAGGCCAGATGATTCCGGTCGTAGCGACGCAATGCGCTGGTACTGATGAAGGCAATTTCGGCTTCCATCGGCGCGTCACTGGAAGGATGTTCCGCTTCTTCGTCATAGCGTAATATTTCGGGACTATTTTCCCGATTCAGGCATCTTTCCAGGCGCTTGGCAAAGTCATGCTGACCTTCCCAAACCAGTATTTGGGTAGGATTCATATAAACAACCTTATCAACATCGTCAGAATCAACAGCATGCTAGTAAACCAATACGGCATTGCCGCAACTGAGTGCTGTATATTTTACCTCAGCGGTGCCGAGCGAGATCCCGAGTATCTGGAGTACGGGAGCCAGAAGACTGATCACAGGGCTGAGAACGTCGCCAAGCTTCACTTTCAAACCGAGCAGATTCAGGTCCAGAGTCACCGATTGCTGGTTTTGTCCTGTAGAGTTCACCGTCCAGGGCTTATTCCCGTGACTTTCTGCAGCACGGGGAATCGGCAGACCAGTGAAGGTATGATCCTCATAATTTCCTGGAGGAATAGCCTGGAATGAAGAGTTGCTGAGCAGGTTGACGGAGGCACTCAGCAGACTGGTGCCAGCTCGAACTGCCACCGAACTTTGGCTTTGTGGACTGGCGCAGACAACCTGCTTGAGATCAGCAACGGCGGGACTTGCCTCCAGTACTACATGGAGCAGAGATCCCAGTAGACGAAGTTCTAAGGCAACCTGGGCCGTTTTGGCCTGGGTGATCCACTGTCCTTGGGCATTTTTCCCCCCTTCGCCATAGGCCAGTTGCGGCGGGGAAATGATGTACAGCCTCAGGCTGGCCAAGCCTAGTAAGTTGACGCCGGGGACATCCACGGCATGCTGTTGGTTCGCTAACATGGCTGATGCCGTGATCAGATCCAGAAGATTGACCCGCGCATCGACGGCAGCCTGTTTGGCGAGTCCCAGATTGAGGATCTTACTTAACTGGATGGTTGCCGTGTTTCGGGTCGCCCCAATAATTGATGACAGGGCACCGCTGGCTTGCTGGTTGTTCAGGATGCCACCACTGGCCTGGTTACCCAGAACGGTCAACGCGCCCTCATACAGTTGCGGAAGCGTCAGGTTGGCGGAAAGCAGGCTGTTGACGCTGCCGACACCAACGGACTGCGCGAGATTTCCCAAGGAAATAGTGGTGGTGGCCAGACCCTGGTAACCCAACAGCTTCAGATTCAACGAACTGCCGAGCAGCCCGCCGAGAATGCTGTTGAGTAAAGGGGACTGTGTGGAGTCCAGATCCAGCACCTGGCTGGAAATGGAAATGCCCGCCGCGCTGGGTGCCCAGGCGATGGCTTGGGCGTGCAGGGTCAAGGGCGGTCCCAAAAACAGAAAATAGGGTACCTGCTGACTGACCTGAACCTGAACTGCATTGGTCTGGCTACCGCTGGGCACGGTGGTAGAAAAATAGCTTGGAGCCGCTTGGGTATCGGGATTCCAGTTGCCGGTGTTGACGGTGATTACTCGCCCCGGAGCGGTGCTCTGGAAGCCATTGGTAAGAGCATTCTGATTGGCAGTGTTCGCAGCGTCAGTAATATTTTCAGCGCCGGCAATGGCGGCCATGTCGGCAATTTTCTGCAGATGACGCTGAACATAAATGGCGTGGGAAATATCAATGGCACCAAAGACAATGAGCATCACAATCGGCAACACCAGGGCAGTCATGATGACCAGACTGCCCTTTTCGTCGTTACGCGACTCTTTATGTCTCAGGTGCCAGTTTTTCATGGTTGCATACCGGGATACTGGGACCCTGAAATGCCGCTGGCAGAAGCCATGGGGTTAGAGCCTGAAGCAGAAGCGGTATGTGACGATGGGCTGTCAGAGGTTTTCAGATAAGCTTTGTAGCTCTGCTGGGCTTCGGCGCCGCTGATGGGTTGAAAATGACCGGCGTGCTGCCCATCGGCCTGGAATGCCAAAAGATTTTGCACGGCATCGGGGTGTTTGGGCAGGGGCATGGGTGCTACGGCATTATGGGTGATGGTCACCGTCATGGGCGTTTTGACTGGAGTCAGGGGGACGGTCTGTTGCACCCTGACAGGAGCAGGAGCAGGCTGTGCCACTGGAGCCACTACAGGTTTCGGAGCGGGTGCTGGCGTCGGGGTGGGAGCAGGAGCTGGTGCAGGTGCAGGTGCTTCCACCGGTACGGCCGCAGCGTGGGGCGGCGTATGCCAGCCCAGAATGGGTGGCTGCAGATAATTGGCTGCATCATCTGCAGCTACAGCGCCGCCACTCATTAAAGCCGTTCCGGTAATGGTGAATAAACACAACATTGCATGATTCCATGTTTTGCTCATGGTGCAGTCCTCGATGGATTCGTCGATTGAGCCGGATTGGCAGTAAAAAGCTGCGTCAGCGGCTGATTGGGAAATTGGGCAGACTGGGTTGCCGCATCTGTCTGACCAGGCGCATGCAAGCCTTGCTGCGGGTGATTCAGGCCCATCATGCGTGCGGCTTCCGCATGAATCATTTGCTGGGTATCCCAGTCTAGCTGATGGCTACTGATGACCTCCTGAGCCTGCAATGTCTGGTTACGCAGCAGGTAGTACAGCGCAATGTTACTCCAGATTCGGGAGTCGTCCGGAGCCAGTTCTCCGGCACGAAACAGGGCGGATCGAGCCTGTTCGGGTTCGTGATTCTGGAGATACGCATAGCCCAGATCATTCAATATGCCAGGATTTGTGGGGTTATGCCGGGAGGCTCTGGTAAAATAGCGGATGGCCCGGTCTTGTTGGCCTTGGGCGGCAGCCAGCAGACCCAGTCCCTGGTACCCATCGGCGGCCAGAGGACTGGAAAGCAGCCTGTTGAAGTATTTTTCGGCCTCTACGCTTGATCCCGTAGCGGCAAGCGCCCTTGCCCGCAACAGGTTGCTGGTGTCCGATGCCGGATATTGCTGGCGATAACGATCGAGCCAGGAAAGCGCGGCGTACCATTTTTTTTCAGACTCCATGCGCGCAATGAGTTGCAGACTCAATCCGGCGAGATGTTTCGGGGCAATATGTGGAGTGGGTGCCTTGACCACTACCGGTCGTTCCGGAGTGGATGCGCAACCGGCAACAACTCCCACGAGCAATGTCCAGCACAGGCGGGAAGCAGGGCGGCGGAGTAGCGTGTGCATCATCAGAACCGCCCCATGAATTTGACCAGCAGCAGCATGGCGGGTCCAACCGTGATGATGACCAGTCCCGGCAGCATCGTCAGGACCATGACCAAAGTCATTTTGACGTTCATGCGTCCTGCTCTTTCGCGCAAGGACATGTGGCGCTTTTCCTGCAGACGTTCGGCGTATTCCCGCAAGGGCTGTGCCACCTCGCCACCGAAGCGGTCAATTTGTCGAAGCATATTCACCAGTTCCTGAAAATCCGGATCCTGCAACATTTCCGCCAGTTTCTGCATGGCCTCAACCCGTGGACGACCAATGGCGATCTGTTTGTTCAGTTCCTGCATTTCCGAGGCCAACAGGGGGATCCCTGCGTCTCCGGCGCTGGCTACCGACATCAGACTCTGTTCCAGACTCAGCCCCACGCCCTGCAGTAACGCCAGCATATCCACAAAAAAGGGCAGTTCGGCATTGATCTGATCGCGTCGGCTGCGCGCCTGGGCCTCCAGAATGAATTTGGGAATCAGGTAGCCTATGGCCAGAGCGATGAATGCCGCGATAAGCACCACCAGACCGGACATCTTGATGTGTGCCAGAGTAATGATCAGGAGCGTCGCCAGACCAAGAATCAATCCAAGCCCAATGCGCAGGGCGATGAACAGGGCGGGCGCACGGCGGTGGCGATAACCCGCCTGCAGCAGCTGACGACGGTCTTCGGCGGTTCCCCAACGGGCGAGGCTGTCAGGAACCATACTTCGGGCACGCGATGTTGATGCCTGGTTAATGTTATTCCCGGTGATTTCTTCTGTCTGGTCTCCCTCAGGACGCGTTTCTACCCGCAGCAGCGAAGCCTGGGTCTGGGAAACCATAAACAGACGATAGATGCGAAAAAACAGCAACAAGCCCACGGCGAGGCTGATGGCGATCACGGCAAGAGCAACAAGAAGGGCGTGAAGATTGAACATTAGCGCTTCACCTCAGCTTCGCCATGCGATTGACCAGCACCACCCCGGTCAGCAGGAGAATGGCCCCGAAAATCAGGATGATGCGGCCGGTACCATCATCCCACATACCCAGCAGATATTTACTGTTCATAATCATGATATAGATGGCCAGACCAGGGATCAGCAGGCTCATGATCAAAGCTCCGAAACGGGTTTCTGCGGAAAGCGCATTGAGTTCAGCCTGGGCGCTGACCCGACCCCGCAACCAGTCGGCAATACGTTCAAGCACAATATCTACCCGGCCTCCATAGCGGATGTTCAGGCGCAGGACTGTGGCGACAATGGCCAGTTCCTGCATCTGATAATGCTTGGCCACCACCAGCAGGGCGCGGTCCAGGGGCATGCCCGATTGCTGGCGGCGCATGACCTGATTGAACACTTCACGAATCGGCCCCTGGGCATCCTTGGTAGCCGCCAGCATGGCCGCCGGCAAGCTGGCACCCACCCGTGAGGTACGCACGACGGTGTCCAGAAAGTTGGGCAGGTCCATCAGGGCGAGTGCTGCGCGTTTGCGGATACGCTGCTGAATGTAGGCCCAGAGCCCCATTGGATAGATGAACAGAAAGAAAATGGGGGCCATCCAGGGGCGCAGAAAAAGGGCGATCAGCAGACTCAGAAACAGCCCGATAAGCAATGACTTGATCAGCCATGTTCGGGGAGTCATCCCGGCCTGCCGCAATTTTTCCTGCAACTGCACCTGCCAGCTGTCTTTTTTTCCGGCGGCAGACTTTTCCAGAAGGTTTTTTTCTTCAGGGGTGTCTTCGTTTTTCGTGCCGGCGTCTTTCTGGTCGAAAGCCCGTAGTCTTTCCCGCAGGGGCCCCGGCAATTCCGAAGGTTTCTGCTGGATCAGGGCAATGCCCACAGCGGCTCCAATCAGGATGACGGCGAGAACAATCAGTATGAATACCAGCATCATCGCCACCCGAAATCATCGTCAGTGACGGTGGGTTGGTATTTGGCGAGTTTGGGGGTGCGCGGGGTGATACCTGTTGCCGTCCAGTGATCCTGCAATTTCCCGTCCCGGTCTTCCTGGGCTTCGTAGCGGAAATGCTCCTGCATGGAAATAATGTTATCCCCAACGCCGGTGACTTCGCTGATGGCGATGACTCTGCGGCGGCCGTCGGGAAGGCGTGCAATCTGGACGATAATTTCAATGGCCGAGGCAATCTGTCGGCGCATGGACAGGTCATTACCCGGAAATCCGCCGAAACTGAGGAGAATTTCAAGACGCTGCAGAGCCTCACGGGCGGAATTGGCATGGATGGTTCCCAGCGAGCCATCGTGACCGGTGGTCATGGCCTGCATCATTTCCAGCGCTTCACCACCGCGCACCTCGCCGATGACAATGCGGTCGGGGCGCATTCGTAAGGTATTGCGCAACAGGTCGCGGACATCTACCGCACCCGCCCCGTCATGTCCTCCGGGACGGCTTTCTAGGCGCACTACATGCTTGCTTTGCAACTGCAATTCGGCAGTGTCTTCAATGGTGATGACGCGCTCACCGTCGGGGATGAAGCTGGCAATGACATTCAGAAAGGTGGTCTTGCCGCTACTGGTCCCGCCGGAAATGAGAATGTTGCAGCGGTTGGTGACGGCGAGCTGCAGAAATTCGAGCATGGGCTGGGTCAAAGTGCCCTTTTCAACCAGGTCACCGGCACCTAAAGGGTGCGCCGGAAAACGCCGGATGGACATGACCGGGCCATTCAGTGCCAGCGGTGGAATCACGACATTCAGACGACCAATGTTGGTCAGGCGTGCATCTACGGTCGGGGATGATTCATCAATGCGGCGTCCGGTCATGGCCAGCAGGCGATGGATGATGCGCATCAGGTGGGCATCATCCTGAAAAGCCAGCTTGCTGATCTGCAGGGTTCCGGCCCGACCCAGATAAATTTCCCGGGGGCCGTTGACCAGAATATCTTCCACAGTGCTATCCTGCATGGCGGCTTCAAGCGGACCGAACCCGGTGAGTTCATTGGCCAGATCTTCAATGAGTGTTTCGGTTTCCTTTTCGCTCAGAGGGAAGGGCCGTTCGTTGTGCAGGCGATCCAGCTCCAGGGTCACAAAACGCATGACCGCTTCTTTGCGTAGAGACGCAAAATCAGCGCCAATTTCCTCAACCCGATCAATCAGGCGTTGATGCAGGTATCCCTTGAACTGCAGATAACCCTCCTGATGATGAATCTGGGTGGACTCTTCACCGGAAAAAGGCTGTACGCCGAATGCTCTTTCGTTGTCGCCATTCATCGGGTTTTTCTCCAGGCATGCCACCATTGGCTGATTCGGCTATGTGTTGGTCGAGAGGTCAGCGCAGCCTGATCTGGCCAGAGCTTCGCCAATAACTGCCCGGTCATTAACCCGAAAATATGGACCAGGGCATCTTTGGGCAGGGCCTCCACCAGAGTTTTGCCCTGATTCATGGACTGCATCAGTGGAACCCGCCGTTCGGGCAAAACCGCATTTTCCAGAAGGGGCAGCCCCAATTCATCGGCAATATCAGCGGATTCCACGCCCAATATGGGTTCATAATGATTCACGACCAGGTGCACATGGAGCCGATTACCGAGTTTTTCACGGAGATTGGCCGCAATTTTTTTGCTTTCCAGAATGTTTCCCACGGACTGATCGGTTACCAGCAGGATTTCATCGGCCGTTTGTTGCAGGTACTGACCCAAATCGGAAAAGGCCGCCCCGCCCAGGTCAGCAATGACCAGATCATAAGTGGATAAAATCAGGACCAAAAGCTGAAACGCATCGGCCAGCTTCAGGCCACGCAGGTTGTTGACTTCATGGAACAGGGGAAGGACACCAATTCCACCGGGCGTGCGGGCAATAGCCGTATTCAGATAGGTACGGTCACAACGGTCCAGATTGCGCACCGCCTCGGCAAAGCAGATGTGCGGGGCGACGCCCAGATGAATGGCGGCATCACCCACGGGTGTAGCAAAATCCAGCAACAGGACGCTGGCATCGGGTCGCTGAATCTTGAGCAGTGTTGCCATATTGCAGGCAATGGTGGTGCAGCCCGCCCCGATTCCACCACACAGCGTAATCAAGCGGCCCGTACGTTGGCGGCGCTGGCGGATTTCTGCAAGGATGCGTTCCGCCGCGTTGCGCAAAGTGGCAATGGGGGATTCCTGTTCCACATAATCCACTACCTGGGCACGCATGGCCGCCAGCAACGCCTGCTGATCGGACAACGAACCCACTCCAATAATTTTCAGGTCGGGAAAAGACAGGCGAAGCTGCTCGAAAAGTGCTGTTTCGGGATGATCATCGCCAAAATCGGCAATCAATAATGAGGCACCACTTTTGCCAACAGCCTGGACAATATCATCGGCACGCTTGCCTACCGGCAGGACGATGGCCATGCCATCCAGCGCGAGGCGCATCCAGGCCAGGCACTCTGCGCGTTGGCAAAGCGCCAGAACCACCACCTGGGTGTTGTTGCCGGGGCTGAAGGACGCGTTGGGGCGGGTCATCATTGCGTGTATCCGGGCCCCGCAGACGATTCGTCATAGTTGCTGCCGGGAAGGAAAACAGCTTTACCCAGATTTAAATGACTGTGGGCAAATTTTTCGCCCGGCAGGGCGGGAAGCTTCACCCCTGCCGCAATGGGACGCACCAGACGGGGTGTGACAATAATCGCCAGTTCCATATCCTGTTTTGAGTAGTTGATAGACCGAAAAAAGGCACCGAGTATGGGCAGGTCACCCAGAATCGGAACTTTGCTGATGTTCTGCTGCATCTGCCGATCCACCAGGCCACCTATAATCAGACTTTCACCATTGCCCAGAGTTACCGTGGTGTTGGCCTGACGGACCAGCAATGCGGGAACACTATATCCATTGAGGGTGATGGCATTGGTGTAATCCAGAGAGCTGACGGACGGGGCTACGTGCAGGGCAATTTTATGGCTGCTGAGAATGGTGGGCGTCAAATCGAGGGCAACGCCATATTTCTTGTACTGGATAGTGATGGTCGGTGACCCTGTACCACTGCTTTGGGGAACGGGAATGGGAATTTCTCCACCGGCCAGAAAGCTGGCTTTTTGACCATTCATGGCCACCAAGGTGGGCTCGGCGAGGACTTGCAGTATGTCATTGCCTTCCAGCAGGCTGAGATAACTGCTCAAACCGCTGCCATTGTTGACCTGTGCCACCAGATTGAATGCCTGGGCAAAGGGCAGTACGGATGAGGCTCCACTCAGACTGCTACCCAGAGAACTGGGTCCGGTCAGGGTCGAAGGACCAAAAGTGCCCAGAGTAAAACCGTTATTTACTGAAAAGATATTGATCCCAACATTTTTCAGTTCGGTTTTACTGAACTCCACGACCTTGACGCCAACCTGCACTTCGTCATCCACCGGAATGGTGCTTTCGTCGATGACTTTGCCGTCCTTTCCGGCCATGGCAGCAGCGGCTTCAAGGGCCGCTTCCTGCTTCATCTGGCTGGAAACTGCCCCGGACAAGGTCACGACGTTCCCCTGGGCCGTAATTTTGGGCATGCCCGGTGCGGGTGCAGCCAGCGGTGCATGGGGCGTCTGGGCATTGATATTCAGTTGCCAGACCTCTGGAGATTTGTGGCCGAGTTTCCAGACCAGCAGGCTGGTCTCGCCGGTGCTGATGCCGGTAATCAGAAAAGACTTGCCGTGACTGTTGGACAGGGGGCGGATGGAAGCCGTTTTGGGGTTGCCAATGGCAACGCGGTAGGCAGACTCATCCAGGGTTAATACCTGTTGGGTACCCACGGCAATGGCCAGTGCCCGGTAGGCGCCCGTGCTATGCGCGGACCAGTCTGCCGCCCGGGCGGTGCCCGTCACGCATGCCAGCGGTAAGGCCCCCAGCATGCCGAACAAGGCCAGTTTCAGGGCGCTGCGCAGTCGCGGCTGCAGGTATCCCGGATTTTTGTGTGTATTCATGCAGGAGTCTCGCTTTTTGTCAGGGCAGGTGCCAATCAATAAGGAACAGCGGTTTTTTGCGCACCGTCATAGAGTTGCATCATGGGTGGTGGCGGAGGCAAAGGACGCATGGCCTGTGCTTCGGCCTTGCTCTTGCCTGCCAGTCCTGGCAGGGTCAGACCGGCATATGCGCGATTTTCAGGCTTTTGCAGGGCGTCCTTGCGTTGATTCACCGGAATTTTGGTGGGGATCAGTGCTGGAGTGGGCACGGGAAAATCCTGCACATCCGGCATGCCGCTGCTCTTGGGATTGCGCAAGGCCAGCAGCAGATGGCCCTGGGCACTGGCGAGAGCCAGGGTCGCCGAAGAAGCGACCGGTACCTGCAGGACGACGGTGCTGGGGGGTTGCGCCTGCTGGCCATTGGCCTGACCGTTGACCACCGCATTGTCCTGTCCGGGTTGCGTGTGGCTCAGACTGTGCGCAACGGTTTGCGGACCCACGGCCAGCACCCGCAGCCCCGCCAGCAGCAGACGGCTTTGGGTGGGCCAGCCACCATGCATCTGTCCTTCGTTACCGGGCAGGGTGGTAAACACATCGACAAAATCGCCGGGATGCAGATGATCGCCAACGGCAATTTCTTCATTGACATGAATGGCCATGGCCAGGTCACCCTCAGGTACCTGAGTCGCCAGACCGGACACCATGTTCGCGTGCAAAACGGGCACCCCCGCGCCAATGTTCGTCGCCGGTACCTGACCGATGACCGAACTGGTCTGATGGTAAGCGCCGCTGGGAAATTCCGGGTAATGGAGGACCTTCAGGGCATCGGCCGAAATGGGTTTGCCGGCCATCAGCGGCTTGCTGGCGACCACCACGGCGACACCAGCGGGAGCCGTTGATGTGCTGTTTGGGCTGCTTTCTGCGGGGCGCTGCACACTGGGGGGAGGCAGGCTGATCACATAAGCGGCAACGCCCAGTATCACCGCCAGCAGCACCAGTATCGCAATGGCGATTTTTGCCTTGTTTCCCATGTTTCCCTGTCTCCTTGGTGATTTATGGCTGTTACATCAGTTTTGTAACAGGTTGGCATTGTCCACCTGCATGACCGCCGTGCCGGTGAGTTGATTGGGTATGCCCACCGAGCCGATGAAAGGAAAATTCATCAGTGCCGGAATGATGGGATGTTTACCATAAGGAAAAGTGACCGTCACGCTGAAGCAGGTCATATCAGCTTGATTGTAGTGACAGCCAGTGGGGGTCACGTTGGTGCTGATCCCGCCCCCCGCCAGGCCGTTCAGTACTTCTACGACATGCTGGGCAGTCTTCTTTGCCACACTGGCGCGTGCTGCGATGGCCGCATTGCTGCTAGTGGCAGGCTCATAGATCAGCGCGGCGCGGGCGCCATCTTCGGCGGCGGTGGTCATCATGCTCTGGATGACAAATATGAAGCCAAAATTGAACACGCCCCAGAGCAGCAGAAAAAAGAACACGAAAATAAACGGAAAATCAATGACCGAAGAACCCCGTTCCCGATTCTGATCTTTTACTGCTCCGCAGGGCCGGACCGGCGCTGCGGAGCAGGGCTGAGGCCTTGCCGGGTGCCTTAGCCGCCCAGTGGAAACACTAGCGGCGGCCAGTGACTGAGCAGTACAAGAGCGCTGGCGACACCAATGCCAAAACCGAAGGGGGTTTTGCGCTGCACCTGACCGCGCAGCAGGTATTCGAGGAGGATGACCGGCAGGGTAAACAGGGCGGCGAGCAGATAAATCCCCAACAGGGGCGAAGCGCCAGCCAGTACCCCGACGGCCATCATGAATTTGACATCTCCTGCCGCGAGTTTTTTGACGGCGTAGGAGGGCAGTAAAGCGAAAAAGGCGGCGGCCAGCCCCATCAGACCGGTCCACCATGGGCCACCAAGCCAGGTGATACCGCTCCACAACATCCAGAGCAGGCCGAACGCCAGAGCTCCCAGGGTGAGCACATTGGGCAGGCGCCGGCGGCGCAGATCGCTGCCGGCCAGAATCAGTGCCCAGAGGGCGGTTATTCCGGTGTGCCATTCCAATAGGTCTCCTTGGGTGCCATTGTTTACGACTTAATTAAGCTGCTTTGTTAAGCATCACCAATGCTGCCAAAATTCCAAGCCGGAAGAGGCTTGGATTGATAGTTGGAATTTTGCTACCTAGCCACCCACAGCAGTGAGTTGATTGGTAATGTTGGTGAAAACAGTGGTTATTGCCGTACGCAATGGACCATACATCGCACCAAAAATAATCGCTGCCATAATCCCGGCAATCAGCGAATATTCAATGACGCCAGCCCCTTCTTCATCCTGCACAAACCGCACAACTGCATTTTTCAACGTTTCCATGGATATTCTCCCTGTTTCATTACACCAAGCAAAACCAAAACCTGCACCTATTCAGGGCAGTCCACCGTTACAACCAGTTACGACCAGTTACAACCAACACACCGCAGTCACATTAGCAGATTACGTGCCAACGTTCTCCCCGCCTTCAGGAGAATCCGGACACGTTGCCTGACATCTGTGGCTGGTTTATTAACTAGCCTATAATCAGATTATTGCAAGGGGAGAGATCACAAAGTTTATGCTACTTCAAAAGTTGCATACCGTTTGGTATTTTGTAACATCGGGGATTTTGTTCACAATGTTGATACATGTTGTAACGCAGTGTTACAAAGTTAAAAATTCCCATAATGACACCTAAAGGTGTGCATTGGGGGTTACCAAAGCGGGAGTATCCCCGGTCTGCGCGGGATTGGTGCAACCGCCGACCTTAAGCTTGGTAATGTAGAAGCCTTCAGGTCGGGGTTGCGGACATTGCCCGCATGGGCAATGAATTTTTAGAGGATGCCCAGCAAACCGCCCAGCAGGCCGTTGGAGCCGCCCAGGAGATTGTTACCGCCGAGAAGGTCGCCACCGAGTAATCCACCCAGCAGTCCGCCACCGGCTACGGTGGTGCTGGAAGTAGTGCTGCTGCCGCCGACAGAAGCCGAGCTGCTGCTGCTCGCCATGTTGCCACTGTTGGGGTCAACAATGGAGCCGAGCAGGGAACCCAAGCCGAGGCCGCCCAATAATCCACCGTTGTAATCGCCCAGTAAACCGGCACCGCTGGTGTTGCCGTTGCCAACCAGGCTGCCCAGCAGGGCATTACCGCCGAGCAGGCCGCTGCCGTGACCGTTTGCGCCCAGGAGGCTGTCTACTACAGAACCGAGATCTAGAATGCTCATTACACGTTCCCTCGCCAGTGAGTGATGGGTGAATCCATTTTGAGGCCAGTTAATGGCCTGTTTTAGTGTTTCTGTTGGAGTTTGTGCGCTTTTTGCATAAATTGCTGCAAGCGCGCTTCCAGGGCAATCAGGGAGCAGATGCCTTCGTCCAGATCCTGAGGGTCGCCAAACGCCTGATAATAACGCAGCGTGGCGGTGATCTCGCCAAGCGCGTGCAACACGGACCCGGTTTCAGGATGAAAGAGGGCTTGCTCTGTCGCGTCCACGCGGGTTTTGTACATAAGTTTCTCCTGACCTGATACCCTGACAAAAACAGCAAGTACGGATAAGCAATTATCGTACCGGTCTACCCCGTTTTTCTAGTGCGCTGATTATTTGATGCATTGAGCGCCAGAATGGGTTTTGCTGAGTCAAAATGGGTGACACGGTCGTCCGGAAAGAGAAACAAATGGGCACGGATGATGAATCGTGCTACCAGTCGCGCAGAATTCCCCGCTCCACGATTACCTCAGAGTAGGGGTGGCCCTGGGCGACACAGGTGTTCTGTTTTGCCCAGAAATGGTCGCCTTCATGCATGGCTTGTGGATAGAGGCTATCATCCAGTGTCGGCCTGTCGGTGATGTTGACATGAAAAATGAGATTCATCAGGGCACTGGCCACTCCCGCAAACAGGTAGTCCACCGGGGTGTCGGAAATTCCGAAAGCCCGTAAATAGCCCAGGGATTCGTAGGGTTTCCAGGCGCGCAGGATCAGGCGTTGGTCAGGAATCAATTCAGTCACCCGCCAGACACCCCAGCCGAGGCTGTTGATGACGGCAACAATGCCATGAATCCAGTCGGATTGGTCACGGATCATGGGCATGATCTTTTCCTTCCAGAGGGTGGACATCATAATGCCGCCCATGGTGCGGAAGCCACAGATATGGCCCGCTTCGGTCAGCAGGGTACGCGCCAGAAAATCCCCTTGCAGGTGTCCAAAATCCTTGTATTCCTCAAGGACGGGATACTCTGCGGCAAGGGTTCTGATCAGAAAAGGTGAAGCCTGCAAGGCGTGTTTCAGTGCCTTTTCAAAGCGAAAGGACAGGAGATTGTAATAGTCTGCATAATGCACAGTCAGTTGTACGCCAAAGGCATCAATAAGGCCACTTTCCGGATTTCCCTGAATGCTCAGGTTGCTCATCTCTTCCAGAATTTGCTGTTCATCCATGTGCCGGGCGCAACTTTTGGGAGGAATATCCGTCTGCACGGCATGGGCGTCGTGCAACTGCCGGGTGAATCCGCGAAAGATTTCCCGATGTTCAGGGGCCTGGTGGAGGTGAAACAGGGTTTGCGTACCTCCGGCAGATAGTGCGGTGTTGGGTAATGCAATATCTCCCTGATAGGGAAAATTGTAGCTGGCGGTCAGACTGGCGGCGCAATAGCCCAAATCAAAAAGTTCGCCGGGAAAGTTTCTGCTACCCCGATTCAGCAGCAGGGCATTGGCATAATGCGAATAATCCTCACGCACGATCCATTCTGCGGGCGGACTATCTGGCAGGTTGCCCATGTTCAGATGCCCGAAACCACAATAGGCATATTGTTCTGCCGCCCAGCGCAGGCGCTCCTGGACGGTATTGAACGGCTGTGCGGCAAACTGCCCGGAAAGCTGTCGGTAGACGACTTCCTGCGCGGCTTCGAGTTGCAGTCCTACACCGTCCACCGACTGGCAGCCTTCCACCACCATCTGCAAAAACCGGTTGTAGTGATTGCAGTGGATGACCATGGGCTCGCCGCCCAGGAATATCTGACCGGGACTTCGGGTTTTCTGCGGCGGGGCAAAAGACATTTTTTCTCCGAATGGGGCTTGTCATGGGTAATTTTAGTAACCGAGAATAAACAAAACTGGTCATAGTTTCACCTCTTTTGGCAGACAGGCTCAACCCGGAGCTATACCCCCGGATGCTGGATCGTTTTTAAGGCGTGGCCGGATGGGAGGTTAAATGCACCACGCTGAGATAGCTCTGCGCCCGATGATCTCCCTGGTCGGCAGCCAGTTGCCACCAGTGCAGGGCGTTTGGGGTGTCGCTTGGGGTGCCGTCACCTTCGTAGTAGGCGACGCCCAGATTGGTTTCGCCACTGGGATTACCCTGCTGTGCCGCTTTCTGATACCAGTAAAAGGCCTTCGCGAGGTTTTTGGGGACGCCCTGGCCATGATTGTAGGCAACCCCCAGATTATTTTCGGCGCTGGCGTTGCCTTGAAGGGCGGCTTTTCTGAACCAGTAGACGGCTTTGGCGTAGTTTTGAGGCTTCCCTTGCCCACTGTAATAGGCGTAACCCCGCTGGTTTTCTGCTGAGGGGCTGAGCGGCTGGGTTTTCGGGACCGGGATGCGTTGGGCTACAGTGAGGGCAGATGAGGGTTCCCGGACTGGTGTTTGATCTGTTTGGGTGTTTGGGTGCCGGATAACTGCAGGAACCGGCGGGTTGGCCGGGGCGGAATCCGTCGCAGCGGGACTGGCCGGAGCGGAACTGGCCGGTGCAGAGGAAGTGCTATGGGCCGCTGTTGCTTTCAGCTTTTCCTGAGCCTGTTTCAGCATGCCTTCGGCTTGCTGAAAACCCTGGTCAACGGCGAGTTGGTACCAATAAACGGCTTTACGGGGGCTTTTGGCGACGCCGTTGCCGTAATAATAGACGCTGCCCATGACAAATTCGGCAAGCGGATCGCCCTGCAGGGCGGCTTTGCGGGACCAGGGCACGGCTTTGGCGTATTGATGTCCGAGTCCATAATAAACGCCCAGCCAGTTTTCTGCTGAGCGGTTGCCTTTTTGGGCCGCCAAAGTCAGATCGGACAATGCGGCGGTGTTTCCGGCATGGGCCTGAAGACACAGGGCATGGGCCTGCGCGCTGGTCATCGCCCAGGCTGCAGGAGATACCAGGCCAAGGGTTCCCATCAAAACAAACAGGGAGAGCGTATAATTTTTGGGGGTCATTCTATTCCTCAGTGATGGAAGCGCCGCAACGCTTTGTGTGGGGCGGGCTGTGGCCGGTGCTTGCAGCGTCCCGCAAAAATAATTGGACCTGACCAGTTGGCGCGATTCCATACGTACCACCATCCGATGATGGTCCAGCCCAGGAACAGGTTGATGAAAAACAGTTTCAGGCACCATCGGTATTTACCATGGCAGCGGTGCCATGCCTTGAAGCTCGGCAGAAAATATAAAAGAAGGGCAAGGGCCAGACCCAGTAAAAAAAAATCCCAGTCAAGCATCTGGTTGCTACCGTGTCCCGGCATCAGGGAGGAAAGCCAGGCGATGTGAACAGCCATATCTGATGTACCTCTGTGATTTCCCGAACAGTGAACAAGGAAAAAAATCTAGATTTTGGTAAAAATTCAAGCAAATTTTGTGCCTGATGTTGCATTCTTGATTTATCTTCATGAAAGTCATTGCGCGTCATTTTCGCTGATCTTGTATGTCGGGGATGATGAAGTGACAAAATGTAACGGGTTTGCTTACTTGTCTGTCTATCCACCCAAAATGGGAAATTTGGGGTGCCCGGTAATGGGTAACACAAGGTAACGTGACGGGTAGGCATGGGCGCCCAAAGTGTTACGCATGTTTGCGGGTCAGGGATTTAAAGAGTTCCGTAATTTGATTTATTAAATTTAAAACAAAGTATTATAAAATGTTACCGGGATAATCAAAATGTGGCATGCAGATTGCTTTTATGTTTCGAGTAGTGTGCTGCCAGTTAATGCATGCTTGTAACCATGAAGTGAGTTCTAAACATTACATTCAAAGGAGAAATTTGACTATGTCACTATTGAATATTGGTGGTCTTCTGAGTGGTTTGCTTGGTGGGCTTCTGGGTGGTAGCAGTTCTGCATCCTCCAGCACCGGAGACCTGATTTCCGGATTGGGAAGTACAGTCACTGGTTTGGTGGGTACTTTGGATAGCACGCTGGGCGGTACCTTGACCGGGGTGGAAGGTTTGCTGGGAAGCGTAACCGGAGACGTTGGTACGGTTTTGGGTGAAACCACCCTTGTTGCTGGAGCAACGCTGGGCGGTGTCGAAGGATTGCTGAACAATGTGGTGGACAATGTGGGTAATGCTCTGGCAGCGGTGACCACCGATGTGCCCACCCTTCTTTCCGGTACAGTGGGTGCCTTGGCTCCTGTGACCGGCACGGTAACGGGTCTGGTTGGCGGCAGCACCGGTCTTTTGGGCGGCCTGCTGGGTAGTCTCTAAGTCTTTCTGGTTTCACGTTGTATGTAGTTCTGTGGTTGTTGTTAGTAGTAGTGGTAGATGAGTACTGCTGTTATGGATGAAATGCTTACGCCCGGCTTGTTGCCGGGCTTTTTTTTTGGGGGTGGGTGGGTGCAGATCAGCCCAGAGGTCCATTGGCCGTGACAATCTGAGAGATGGTCCTGTAATTTGTGTAAACCGGGTTTTTATTTAAAGTACCAGTAAGCGCATATTAACCCGTAAACGTGGACTGGTGGAGGTCGCAAGTGCTCAACGACAGTTTCCAATTTGTCATCAGGCAAACGATTGTTGGCAGACGGGTACCATCGAAAGATGCAGCCGTGAATTTGGGCATCCCGGTAACCCGCTCATGATCCCTATCACCCCAGACATCATCGGACCTGGCATCGAAGAAGAATATGCCGATGCCATGGAACGCATCGACTTCCTGTACAACCAGTTCAAATCATATCCTGAATCCAACGATACTCCACAGGGCCGCCTCCTGCTCAGCATAGGGTGGTTTAAAAGAGAAATCATCGGTCAACATCTGTCTATTCCTGTCGACAAATCTCATCGTCATACTATTGCTTATATGTATACAAGTGGCGATCTTGGCGGCCCTGAACAGGGCAACACCGAGGATGTCGATATTGCCTTGGGAGAGTTGCTCATGGTTTTGGATGGCGATGGTCTGATAAAAAAGCGCCACTATCCCGTGCTCATCGCACAAATAAATGACTTCGCAGCGCTAGTAGCACAGAATGTTAAAACGTCGGATATATTGCCCATAGAGAAAGAGGCATTGGCACAGCTCAATGAAATAAAAGAGCAACTCACAGACCATAAAATTGATCTTCCAGTGTCAAAAAATGATTATCCGGCATGGAAAGATCCAACAGCCCTTGTACATTTCAATGATAGAGGGTTACCAAATGGATGGGCAATGAGAAAACAAATCACTCTTTCCGTGTTTAGTGGCTACACTCCATACCCTGCAAAAAAACCGCCCTTACCCGCACCCCATCCCAGGCTCACCCAGCGTGCAGCCGATCTCAGTCCCGTGCGGGATTGGCTGGTGGCCAGGACCAGCACCGTTCCTCAGGCCATGGCTGAACTCAACCAGATCATGCGTGGACGCATGCTCGAAAAGTCGGATTACCCCACCGTCGTCAACCAGATCAATCACTATTTGAAACGTGTCGACAGATATGTACCCGTCCAGGGACGATCCCCCGCAGCACGGTCTGCCCTGACGCAGATGCGGGAAATCATGGCCAGACTCCATCACCACGAAATAGACCTCCCCGTTGAACGGGATCCATACCCGGAACTGGGTGCGTTCACCACCCTGGCGGGCCTCCTCGACCAACACGATGCCGATGATTGGCTCTATTTCAACGAAATCTACTACGAGATTTTCTATGCACGGTGCCCCAACCCTGTCTGGAAAGGCGCGCAATAAGGGGGTTGAACCACAAACCGCCGAATTTTCCGTCGCCCGGCTTACCGATCGCCCGGCAAGCGGTTTGGTACGCTCAGCCCCAGTTCCCTGGCTGTCAAACAGCGCTGCTGATTGACCAGCTTTCAGCAGAAATCAGCGTTTGGATTGTTCACTCCTGAAAAGATCAGTATTCTGCCAAAATACAAAATTTTCAATGCGCTAATGGTTCATATTCCGCGATATGGGCTGGTAAAACCGAATACTGACGGATAGCTATCGAATGATGCCGATTAACATTCAATGGAAGGGGCTCCCAATCAACTTAACTCAGAGTGATACCGAACTGGCTCTGCTGCTGCCGCATCGTGCGGATCTCCCGCTTCTGGAGTATCTGCCACTGGTTTTCCTCAGCGGTGCAGAAGACCTTCTGTTACCCGAACCAGAAGACTTGGGAATCAGGGTTGGCCAGAGCGCGATTATTTATGACGAAGAAGAGGATGACAGTGGCACCCTGTGCCATACCCAGGATTGGGACCTGGGAGATCTGGTTTTGAAACCTTCCTTATCCACCCTCGACAATATGCCCAGCTACCGCAAATCGCTCATCTTCATTTTGGCTAAACCGTATTTGCTGGGTTTTTTTGCGGACTGGAAGTACTTTCAAAAAGAGGCACATCATTTTCGGCGACCGCAGCGTGTATTGCGCAGGCGGACTCGCAAAACGCAGCGGATAAGACTCGAAGGAAAGATTACTATCCGTCGTCGGGATGGCACATCGCTGTTTGCCCAGCTCTATGATTTCACTCCGACAGGGGCAGGATTTTACACCAGTGCAACGGGATTCCGTGTCGGCGAGATGCTGTTGGTGGAATTTGATATTGCGGATTGCGGGACTTGTGAGACGACTGCCACTATTGCCCGTATCGAGAACCTGGTCCATTCCAGCCATGCTTACCTGATCGGTGTTCATTTCAAGCTCACAGAAGCCCAGCATCGCAAAGCCGAGCAGCTGTATCTCTGCAAGAAGGCGGAAATGATTCAGCAACTGGCTAGCCCTGAACGGCACCGTTGGGCGCCACCGAGCCCATCTGGTTAAAAATACCTATGCCCGCTGCCGATTGGCTATCTTCGGGATGACGCTGCCAGAATGCACCGTTATCCAACTGCCTCATCACCAAACGCGACATGGGAAACTTCCGAGAGCCTTGACGGGCAATGCGTACAGTTATTTCCTTCCCTCTGAGAACAGAGATGGAGATCCAAGGTCTTCGTCTGGAAAGCATCCAGATGATAACCTCATACGCCATCTGGAATACACTTAGAAGGAAAATATTATCGTTTCTTCATGGTGTATGATAATATATTTTAAATATTGACAATCAATTAATTATAACTAATTATAAGAAATAAATATCTTTTCATTATGCCGAAATGCCAACCCGAATCCCGCAACTTATCCGTTTGCTGCACACTGGATCACAAACCGGACAGACCCTGTGCGGGCGCCTGCGAATCTTGCGCCCCACATTGTCCCGTCTGATTGTCAAACAGCGTTTAAAAATGACCAAGTAACAGCGTATATTTTTGACCAGTTTTAGAGAGGGTGGCTGCGACGTTTTTTGAACCGGTAAGAATCGTTTCCGGTCTCCAGAATATCGCAGTGGTGGGTCAGTCGATCGAGAAGCGCCGTGGTCAAGGTGCCCTGCTGCCCGATTTCAGATCGATCCAGGCCTATCCGATAGCGCACGAATTAGTTTCTATGGCACAGGATTTAGCCACTTTGTTTTGGTCAAATGCAGCACAGGACCCGCGCCTATCGAAAAGTTTCCGGGAGATGGCGATAACGCACGCGGAAAATCTGATCCGGTAAACATCCCTACGCTCTGTGTCAGGACCCATACCGAGTGTAAAACCTGAGAAAATGCTGCAGCCGCTCGGCATTAAAGGCCGCATATTTTTGTTTTGAGTGCAAAGACCAATTTGGTGGGCGGGCATACTGTCGAACCCATCAGAAACAGTTTCCAGAGTAGGCGTAGCCGCTGTACTTGCCATTATTCTCCCGATCTCATCGGCTGCCTACGCTTCTGATGGACTCGGAAAAACATTAAATACGTACTATGGTACCGAGAACCTCAGCTTCGGTGGTTTGACCTACTCAGGTTCTGATGGTGGTACGATCCCACAGATACGTTTGGGTGGAAGCTCTCGTATTGGAGATTTTTACCTTGGAGACTCTGCGCGCCTGGCCTTCGGGAAAATCGATGGCCTTAAAGCAGATAGATACTCATTTAACTTTATGCCTGGCTGGATCATCGTAAGCGTTCAGCGAACCCACCCTTGCGGATTGGCGCCAATCAGGCTAATGCAGATTTTTTCCAGTTCCACGGCAAGAGTTCGTGGAGTTTTTTGTTGGGCCAGGTCGGGAGCTTTTCGAGGACATCACAGAGGTACGCGAAGGGCTCGATACCGTTAAGCTTGCACGTTTCGATGATGCTGTAGAAGGACGCGGCCCGTTCACCACCAGCGTCATTGCCCACGAACAAGAAATTCTTGCGACCAATGGCCACACCCCGCAGCGCCCGCTCTACCGGATTATTGTCGATGCTGAGCTGACCTTCTTCGAGGTACAGCGTCAGCCCCTTCCAACGCTTCAGCGCATAGCCGATGGCTTTAGCGATGCCACTTTTCGGTGCCACCTGCATCTGGGTTTCCGTGAGCCAGATATGGAAGGCTTCCAGCAGGGGGCCAGCACGCTGCTGCCGGGCGACCACTTTCTGATCCGGTGGCGATGCCTTGATCTCCGTCTCAATGGCGTAGAGTTTGGCGATCCAGGCCAACGCCTTCTGGGCTACCGGACTGGGGCCGCGCTGTTCCACGTCATAGAAGTGGCGGCGGACATGCGCCCAGCATCCGGCTTCTGTGACTTGTTCCTTGCGGTAGAGGGCATCATAGCCCCCATAGTCATCGGTCTGGAGGATGCCTTGCCAGTCGCCCAGAAAGTGCTGCGGGTGAATGCCCTTACGGTCCGGGGCGTAATCAAAGATCACGATGGGATGCGGGGCATCCGCCTGACTGCGATACACCCAGAGATAAGCTTTGCCCGTCTTGCCGCTGCCGGGGTTGAGGACCGGCAAGGGCGTCTCGTCGGCGTGCAGAATCTTTCCTTCCAGCAAGGCCATTTTGCAGGCTTCGGCGAGCAGGCTGATCCAGTACTCGCCCTGACCCAGCCAACTGCAGAGGGTAGCGCGTGAGATCGGTACGCCCGCTCGCTGGTACTGGGTTTCCTGCCGGTACAAAGGCAGATGATCGACATGTTTCGCCGTCATCACCTGAGCCACCAGGCGCGCCGTGGGCAAGCCCTTGTCAATCACCTGGGCCGGTAATGCCGGACTTTCAAGGGTACCGCAGGGGCGGCAGGCCAGTTTGGGGCGGATGTGGCGAATCACCTGGAAGCGTCCGGGGATATAATCCAGCTTTTCGCTGATCTCTTCTCCGATGGTTTCGAGTGGCCCCCCACATTGCGCGCACGTGCACGTCTTGGGATCGTGATGCACTTCCACCCGGGGCAGGTGGGCGGGGATCGCCATGCGGCCGGGGTGGCGGCGTACGGGATGGGCAGGGAGCGTTACGGCCTGCGCATCGGCGGCTGCTCCCTCTGCACGACCAGCGGTCACGGCTGCGCTGTCTTCCAGAACGGTTTCGAGGAGGCTTTCCATCGCCGCGATTTCGGTATCCAACGTTTCTTGCCAGAGACTGATCTGGTCGGGAGAGAGTTTTTCCGAACGGCGACCGAATCGCCAGCGCTGCAGTTTGGCGATGGTGCTTTCCAGGCGGGCAATGGTTTCATCGCGCAGGGCGATGGCCGCTTGCTGTTGAGCGATGATCCGGGTGCGTTCTGCCTCTTGTTCCTCCTGTTGTTGCAGCAGGCTCAACACCAGATCGCGCAAAGCGTCCGGGCTGGTGGGAAGAGGTACGGGAGTCGTTGAAATCATGGAAAAATAGTACCAGAAATGGTGTCTTTATACAAGCAATTCCAGTCACTTACAGTAGTTTTGGTGTGCATTTTTCCAGGCTCGGTAACGGCGTCCACGGGCGCCCCTCTACCAGCATCGCCCACTGCGCAGCAGAGAGTTCCAGGGCGTCGGCATCAGCGCGGGGCCAATGGAGTCGCCCCTGATCCAGACGGCGATACACCAGCCAGAAGCCCAGTCCATCCCACAGTAATAATTTCAGACGATCCCCCCGGCGGTTGCGAAAGACAAAAGCATGACCGCAAAAAGGATCGGCAGCCAATACCCCCTGCACCTTGGCCGCCAGGCCATCAAAGCCCAGGCGCATATCCACGGGCGCTGCCGCGAGCCAAATCCGGCTGCTCGAACTTAGCCACATGGTCTTTCCAGAATCTGCACCAGGGTCTGGAGCCAGTGGGTATCTACCGGTGCCGCAAGCTTCAGGCTCCGACCGGAGAGCAGGTGAATTTCTACCGGTGAAACAGGCGTCCTGACCGGTGCAGCCAGAGTCACCGGCAAAAACCCTTCGGGCACGGCGGCCAGCAAAGGCCTACTCTCAGAATCAGCAAAGCGTTTGCGCCAGTAATGCAGCGTGGCAACGGCGATCCCCGTCTGCGCACAATAATGCTTAACCGTAAGGCCGCTCGCCTGAAAGGCATCCACTTGTTGCCGCCAATAAGCGACTTTCTCTGCTTTCTTCATCCCCATCCCTCCGCGCTGAATGCAGATCAGGATCAGTCAGGACAGAAAATTTGGGAAGGTGGGTTGCTTAGACGCTTACGGATCATCCCTCTGAACAGCGATTTAGACATCATTCCATACGTACGTCTTGCCGCTGTGCTACAGGAGCAATACTCCGGTACCAGTCTGCGAAATCCCGGGAACCGGGCTGATTTGAAGTTCGGGTACGATCTTGGTGGAGGAGCGGCATTACAATGGTCTCCTGTCAATCGGTTGGTGGTTATGCCAAGCGCTGATATTTCTTATTATCGACAAGGATACGCGCAATATAACAACAATAACGATACGCACTCGACCGTATACTTATCGACGACTGAATATCGTGAAAAACTGGGCGTTTATTATTACCTGACGAACTGGTTAAATATCGGTGTTCATGTCGGTGCTGATCAGTTTGGCACAGGTACGAATTTAGCACACGCACTACATCTTCCGGTAAAAAAGCCCCTGAACATCAGGGGCTACAAGCGGGGCGAGTAGAACACTTTAAAACGGTAAAAAGTTACCTCATGATCAGTGTCTGAGTCGGCAGGAACGGAAATGTTTGCCGACAAGCATGAGGAACTGGATGGTTTGCTGGGTTTCCGGTTTTTTCATCATGTCCCAGAGTCCGGTGATTCCCCCCTTGGGCGCGGGGGCGCTGGCGGCCTCCTCAGTGGCACCACTGAGGCAGTGCAGGAAATCGGTGAGGATATGATCCTGATCCATTTTTTCAGCGACGGCGAGCAAACGGTCCATGACCCCGGTTCGCGTTGCCCGGTCGAGCAGGCACATGGCATCGGTCGCCAACGTGGCCAGACGCGAGACCATCTCATCACTCATGGAATCACCGGCGGCCCCCGCCATCCGGGCCAGATGGACGATACGCTCCAGATCGCCGTTTTCCACCAGAGAGCTGATGGCCGGTAAGGCATGGACCACCTGACTGCGGTTCACCCGATCCAGTAAATCCATACCATCGCTGGCCAGACCCGCCAGACGACCCACCATTTCATCACTCATGGAATCGGCAGCGGCCCCACTCAGCCGCGCCAGTTGCACGATGCGCTCCAGATCGCCGTTTTCCACCAGGGAACTGATGGCCGGCAGGGCCCGCGCCACCTGGCTGCGGGTGACCTGATCCACCAGATCCAGACCGTCGCTGGCCAACCCCGCCAGACGACCCACCATTTCATCACTCATGGAGTCTGCTGCCGCACCACTCAGCCGTGCCAGGTGCACAATGCGTTCGAGATCCCCGTTCTGCACCAGATGGACCAGGGCCTCTTGGGCGCGTTGCAGCTCATCTTCAGAAGTTTCTGCCAGGACCGCAGCCATACGTCACCTCCTCAGAGTAAACCACGGGCAGTTGCCCAATAGAGTTTGTTATAGGACATCTTGAAGGCATGTACGGCTCCGGTAGGCGCTTTCGGCTGGGGCGGGGTTTTATAATCGAACATGGCATACGTTGCCCGATCCTTGCCCGCCTCAATAAAGCAGAACACCTTGCCATCATAACTGCGCACAGGCCGTCCCATCTTGAGGACCGCCGCCACATTCTCGGCAGCGGTTTCCGCTTCGAAGTGGGCCGTTGAACCCGCCTTACTGATGGGCAAATTGGTGGTATCCCCCAGCACCAGAACATTCTTGCCATGCTCCCCTTCCATGTGCAGGGAAGAGCGATTGGTGGGAATCCAGCCGTTTTCGCCCAGACCATTTTTCTCGATGACCTCCTGACCCTTATGGGGCGGCACCGCCACCAGCAGATCGTATTTCACCGCGCCGCCTTCTTCGCTCAGCACCTGGGCATTCTTGCCATCCACTTCCTTCATGTTGAACAGGGTTTCGTATTTGATGCCCATCCGGTCAAATTCCGGCGCCGCCCACTTGGCCACATTCTCCAGACTGTGCACCCGGCCAATGGGGTAAGTGTAATAGAACTCGGTCTTGTCCAGCAGGCCGCGATCCTTGATGAAGTCATGCATCGCGAAGGTGATCTCCAGGGGGATCATCGGGCACTTGTGCGGCAGCCCGACGGTGATCACGATACGCCCACCCTTGAAATCCGACAGTTGCTTGAAGAAGTCCACGGCATTTTCTGCGGTATAGCAGTTAATGGAATTTTCCTTGAGACCGGGAATTTTCTCGGGCAGGGGACGCGAACCGGTCGAAATCACGATCAGGTCGTACTCATGCACCTTGCCGCTTTTGCATTTGACGTGATTTTCGGCCAGATGAAATTCTTCAACCGGATCCACATGAAATTCAATCCCCGGCTCCAGCAGGCTTTGCTGTTCGCGGACCAGTTCATCGGGCGTTGCCCGACCCATGGCGACATACAACCAGCCGGGTTGATACACATGCTCATGACTGGCAGACAGCATCGTAATGCGCGCCTTGCCGGTTTTCATTTCATGGTGGATACGCCGTGCCAGATGATTGGCAAAAATGGTACCGCCCATACCGCCACCTACGACCAGAATTCTCATGATGTCACTCTCCTTAGGGTTTTACGCCAGGGTTTTGCGCCTGCGGTTGTTTGTGCTTCTACTTGGCCTTGCGGACCCGGATGTGCCAGGTGCCTTCGCCGTCCTGCTCAGTATCCACCATTTCGTGACCAACTTTTTTGACCCACTCCGGCACATCTGCCGCCGAACCGGTATCCGTGGACAGCAATTCCAGGGTGTCCCCGACCTGCATCATTTTTATGTTGGAAATCAGTTCCATCAGCGGCCCCGGACAAAAACTGCCACGGGCATCTACGACGCGTTCACTCATGTGCTCCTCCTTTTAAAAAGTCAGAATCTGACCGCCTTCGGCGTCACTCAGGAATTTGGTCAGGCCCAGAGGCCCGGCCACGATTTCTTCCATGCCATCTTCTTTGACGTCGAGGACATCCATAGCCATGGAGCAGGCCCAGATTTTGGCATCGCCCAGTTCCACTGCCTGCTCGAAGATCTGGTAGAAGGGAGGCACCTTACGTTCGGCCATGACTTCTCCCAGCTTGCCTTCAGCGGGCGCCTCCTTGCTATGGCCCTTCACAAAGTAGGGGAAGGCGTTCATCGACAGAAAAATATGGACGTCGGTTCCGGATACCGCCGCTACGGACGCCGCCATGGCGGCAAATTGCAACTTCTCGCGCTCGCCGCTTAAACAAATGATGTACATGCCTGACATTGTGTCTCCCGATCGTATGTGAATGCGTTAGCAATAGCAGTAAATATGCCAGCCTGTATAAGTGTTAATAAATTGAAGCTAAACCGTTTATCACGCTAGATAATTAAAAATTAAGAATAATCTAATTAACTGTATTGCTTGCTCATTTTTATATCGCGGCAGATGGAAAAGTGTCATGACATGTCATGACATGCGCTGACAAACAGAAAATCTTGTTCATAAACAAATATAATCAAGTTATGGTAATAGAAATTTTTTTGCATCCAAAAAGAAAGAAGATGCGTATTATTTACGAAACAACGCGTTCAGCCTGTAAAAGCAGTGGCCGACCAGACACCGAGGCAGATTATGGATATGCAGAATCGTGACCGTACTACTCCTGATGTGCATAAGCCCACGCAAAAGCACAAGTCAGCAACTGGTCTGGATGTTCAGAGTGTTTTGAATATTCAGCAGAACCCGATGGTTTTGATTGATGACCAGTACCGGATTATTGCAGCGAACCGGGCCTATCAGGAGGCCTATGGCGTGCAAGCAGATGAGATAATTGGGCGTTGCTGTCATGAAATTTCCCATCATTCGCCGGTGCCTTGCCATATGCGTGGAGAAGATTGTCCCCATCAGGCTGTTTTTACGACAGGAGAAGCCCACGATGTCCGGCACATTCATTATGATCATAAGAATCATGCTGAACATGTCCGTATTCGTGGACATGCCATCAAAGATCAGGAAGGGAATACCTATCTTGGCGAGGAAATCATTCGCTTGCCGCATCAGGATGAAGCCATTACCTGTGGTGACATGCGCATGGTGGGCCGTTCTCCGGCATTCATGAAATGCCTGCATCACATTGAAATGGCGGGCCGTACAGATGCCACTATTTTACTTTATGGTGAAAGTGGAGTTGGTAAGGAGTTGGCAGCCAGCGCACTCCATCAATTTTCTGCACGGGCATCTGAAGCATTTATTACCGTGGATTGTGCGTCGCTGCCTGAAACACTTTTTGAAAGTGAAATACTGGGCCATGAAAGAGGGGCTTTCACCGGTTGTCTGGGGCGTAAGCGTGGACTGTATGAAATGGCCGACCGGGGAACCCTGTTTCTGGATGAGGTGGGGGAATTACCCTTAAGTATGCAGGCTAAATTATTACGGGTTCTGGAAACCGGGAGCTTCCGGCGTTTGGGGGGTTCAGAGACCTTGCATGCCGATGTGCGTATTATCGCGGCGACCAACCGTAATTTATTGGAAATGGCGGGGCAGAGACAATTTCGGGAGGATTTATATTATCGTCTCGCAGCTATTACTATTGATTTACCGCCCTTGCGGGATCGTCGTGATGATATTGCGGGTATTGCTGCGGTGTTGCTGGAACGCATTGGTAAAAGTTGGGGGGGGCAGTGGACGCTGTCGAAAGAGGCAGAACGGCGCCTGTTTACTTACGATTTTCCGGGAAATGTTCGGGAATTGCGCAATATTCTGCAAAAAGCGGCGGCACTGGCGGATGGGCCGGTTATTCAGGCAAGTCATCTGAATTTTACGGGAGCCAGTCCAGTGTTTGCGGCGCATGCTGTCTCTTCGCCGGGTGCCGTGAGAGATTTTGGAACTGTGGCATCCGTGCCGCGCGGTGGCGCGCAGCCGGATGATCTGGAGGCTTTGTTGCGGCAATATCAAGGCAACCGGCGACGGGTGGCTGAAACTCTGGGGGTTAGTGAGCGCACTGTTTATCGTTGGTTGCGGCGAGACGCCTGAATCATTCACGAAGAAAGTGCATTGTCTTCGTTAATTGTTGGTAGCGGGGTACAATCTTCCCAATTGATTGGGAGACACAGGCTATGACAACGTCCAAAGAGCATTTGATTATTTTTGACACTACCTTGCGCGACGGCGAGCAATCTCCGGGCGCTTCCATGACCCGCGATGAAAAGTTGCGCATTGCCCAGGCCTTGGAACGCTTGCAGGTGGATGTCATTGAAGCAGGCTTTCCGGTCGCCAGCCCCGGAGATTTTGCCGCCGTGCAGGCTATCGCCAGGACCGTACGGGAAAGTCGGATATGCGGGTTGTCGCGCGCGCGGGATGAAGACATTCGCCGTGCCGGTGAGGCGTTGAAGGAAGCCAATGCTGCACGTATTCACACGTTCATTGCCACCAGCCCGATTCATATGCAGGCAAAATTGCGGATGAGTCCGGAACAGGTCCTGGAACGTGCGGTGGCTGCGGTAAAACTGGCGCGGCAGTATTGTGATGATGTGGAGTTTTCAGCGGAAGATGCGGGCCGTTCCGAGGAGGATTTTCTGTGCCGGGTGATTGAAGCGGTCATTCAGGCGGGAGCCCGTACCATCAATATTCCTGACACCGTTGGTTATAATCTGCCGGATCGCTTTGGTCAGTTGATTGCCAATTTGCGCAACCGGATTCCCAACGCCGATCAAGCCATTTTTTCGGTACATTGCCACAATGATCTGGGCCTGGCAGTGGCCAACTCCCTGTCTGCCGTGCAGCATGGTGCCCGACAGGTTGAATGCACGATCAACGGTCTGGGTGAAAGGGCGGGTAATGCCGCCCTTGAAGAAATCGTGATGGCGGTGCGTACGCGGCAAGATGCTTTTGTCTGTGATACCCGCATTGATACCAGCCAGATTGTGGCTACCAGCAAGCTGGTGTCTACCATTACCGGCTTTCCGGTCCAGCCCAACAAGGCCATTGTCGGGGCTAATGCTTTTGCCCATGAGTCAGGCATTCACCAGGATGGTGTGCTCAAGCATCGGGAGACCTATGAGATCATGCGTGCGGAAGATGTGGGCTGGTCGGCCAATCGCATGACGCTGGGAAAACTTTCCGGCCGGGCGGCGGTCCGTGCGCGTCTGGAGGCGTTGGGTATTCATCTGGAAAAAGATACGCTGGATCAGGTTTTTGCCCGCTTCAAGGATCTTGCCGACCGCAAGGCAGAAATATTTGATGAAGACCTGCAGGCGCTGGTCAACGAAGATCTGCAGGAAGAGCAGGCTGAACATTATCGTCTGGGTTATTTGCGGGTTTGCTCGGAAATGGGTACGCATCCCGAAGCCACTGTGGAAGTCTGGGTGGACGGGGTGGCCAAAACGGCCAAGGCAGTGGGTGGCGGGCCGGTAGATGCGGCATTCCAGGCCATGGAAAGTATTCTGAACAGTGAAACCCGTTTACTGCTCTATTCGGTCAATGCCATTACCACGGGTACGGATGCCCAGGGTGATGTGACCGTGCGTCTGCAGGACGCCAGTGGTCGGGCCGTCAATGGTCAGGGCGCCGATACCGATATTGTCGTGGCCAGTGCCAAAGCTTACCTTTCGGCGATGAATCGTTTGCAGGGTCCGTCACATCGCCAGCATCCGCAACTTTAAACTCAGCAATGAAAACCGTTTCTGAACTGGGTTTTTGGCAGCGTATGGCGGAAACCCGGGGTGAAGTCATTTTATTTTTCAGCTCTGCAGGCTGTCACTCCTGTCGGATCTGGCGGCGGCTGCTGAAAAATCTGGAAGAGAGCCGGAGTGGTCTGCAGGTTTGGGAGATCGATGCCGGCATTGATATGGGCATTACCCGGGAATTTGAAGTGTATCACCTGCCCGCCCTGTTTCTGTTTCGTAATGGCCAATATCAGCGTCCGATTCAGGTTGAGGCGCGGGTCCATGCTCTGGAACAGTGGCTGAACGCGCATGCTGATCTCCCTCCTGAAGAACTTCCTTGAATCCTGATCTGCCTTATCCCTGGAACGCGGCGGGCTGGCACGCCAAGGTGCATGCTGCACCCTCGTCCTATTTTGATCAAAGGCCTGTGGGTGTAGATATTGATCTGCTGGTTGTTCATGCCATCAGTTTGCCTCCAGAACAGTTTGGGAGTGGCGAAGTGCCACGATTTTTTATGGGCTGTCTGGATTTTGACCGTGATCCTTATTATGAACAGTTAAGAAACTTGCGGGTGTCTGCACATTTTTTCATTGAACGGGATGGTAAGCTTTGGCAGCATGTGAGTGTCTGGGATCGCGCCTGGCATGCAGGCGTATCTTCATGGCAAGGCCGTTCTGCCTGCAATGATTACAGTGTCGGTGTAGAGCTGGAAGGTAGTGCATCCAGCAAATTTCTGCCCATTCAATATCAACGTCTGGCCGCTTTAAGCCGGGATCTGCAAAAACTGTTTCCGGCGATAACGCGAGAACGGATTGTCGGTCACGCGGACATTGCGCCCGGGCGCAAATGGGATCCCGGTCCGGGCTTTTCCTGGGACTATTTTACAGAGGTATATGCAGCGCATGGCGGAGATCAGAGAAGCACCAAAACGTGACTGGCGACGTGGCTGGGCTGGACCCCTGGTCGTATTTGTTCTGCTGGTATTGGGAACCCTGTGGTGGCTGGGCGTATTTCATTCCGCCCAAGTGCTTGAAGAAACCGGAGTGGCTCACGCGTATATTTATCATAATTTCCAGGGCACTTATCGGCAGATGGTCAAGGCCAGAGGCAAATTATCGCCGCAGTTGCCCGCCAATTTACGCGGGCATCCTGAAATCACGATGATGGAAAATGAAAGCGGTAGCGGCGGAGATGCGATGGTTAAAGCGCGGATCGGCTATCTGATAAATGCCGGCGATGCGACGCCACCGGGATGGTTAACGGGAGACTGGCCCGCACAGAGGGTGGCAAGGGTGGAGGTGAGCGCAAATGCGGCCATCGCTTCGTGGAAAGCCTATTCCGCCCTGAGTGACTGGGGAAAGGCCCGAGGAATCCCTCTACACTATCCCTTGTTTGAAATGCTGGGTCCGGGTAATCATTACGTGTTATTGATGCCTCTGGATAAATCACCGGCTTCTTCCTGACGGACGCTGTCTTTGCCATAGAATTTGATGCCACGAATAATTTTTTCGCGGCCCTGGCTCAGACGGTGCATGTTGGTATCACGCAGGGAGTAGACACACCCGCAGTATTCCTGCTGGTAAAATCGTTCCTGCTTGGCTATTTCAATCATGCGGGCACTGCCACCGCCCTTGCGCCAATTGTAATCCCAATATTGCAGTCCTTCATGGCGGTCTGCAGCCCGGACACCACAGGCATTGATCTGGTCCATGTCTTTCCAGCGCGATATCCCCAGGGTGCTGCTGAAGACGCTGAAGCCATGCTCTGCTGCATACAGCGCCGAGCGCTCAAAGCGCATGTCGAAACAGGCAGTGCAGCGCTCGCCGCGCTCCGGTTCCCATTCCAGACCTTTCACCCGGGCAAACCAGTTGTCCTTGTCATAATCGAGGTCAATGAAAGGCACGCCCAATGCCCCGGCATAGCGGATATTTTCTTCCTTGCGCAATTCATATTCTGCCTGCGGGTGAATGTTCGGATTGTAAAACAGCACCGTAAATTCGATGCCAGCTTTGCGAATATCATCCATGATGGGACCAGCACAAGGTGCACAGCAGGAGTGCAGGAGAATATGCGTACTGCCGTCGGGCGTCTGCAATGGTGAGGGCGGCGTTTTTTTGGACATGAATGATACCTGAAAAAGCACTATGCTGATGACAATCATACAACTCATCAGTCTGTTTGCCAAAAAGGAGTTTAGCGATGTCCAGCGATTTGCGACAGGGAAAATGTCAGGCTTGTGAAGGCGGTGTCGAGAAACTTGCGGATGATAAAGTTACCGGGCGTATTGGGAGTGTATCCGGATGGCGCCTGGAGCAGGGCAGTTTATGCAGGGATTTTCAATTCAAAAACTTTTACGAAACCATGGCTTTCGTGAATGCTGTAGCGTGGATTGCTGATCGTGAAAATCATCATCCAGACATGGAAATAGGCTATGGATACTGCCTGCTACGATACTCCACCCATTCCGTAAAGGGGATCACCGAAAATGATTTTATTTGTGCCGCACAGGTGAATCAACTGCTGGAATGAGACAATGTTTCATTCCAGCAGCCTGCATTGATGCCCGTATCAGGCGTTGTTGGCAGGACGCAGCAGAGGGCGCATGCCTTCGCGAACCTGACGCTGAATGAATGCAGAGCGGCCGGGTTCCTTTTTGTCCAGTTCTGCAGCACATTCTGAATTGGTCAGAGCGGCAGCACTGAGCATGACTTCCAGCTCGCAGGTGTCAACTTTGGGATCAGTCAGGGCGGCAGGTGCTACATTCATCTGATCACCTACATGCCAGAACATCCGCGCATTCCACATGCGCAGACGGACGTTGGGATTCTGAAAAAGTTCTACGCAACGAGTATTGAGAGCCTTGCTGTCCACGGTCTTCCTCCTGTCAAAACGGATCATTTCATCGCCTGTTCGGGCGAGCGTGCTTAAGCATACTCGAAAAAGGTACCTGAAGGGGAGTTTTTTGGGGATTGAAGTATTCCATGCCCGGATAGATTTCGTATGTTAATAAAAAACCCCGCAGCAAGGCGGGGTTTTATCAGCGTGATGCTCTTTCAACTACTCAGGCAGATGCGCCCGCTTTCATGTTGATATGTTGGTTAGTGGCGAGTTCGGGGTTGTAGAGGTATTCCACATTCCCCTGCTCGACCTGTTTGAGATATTCCTGGAAGTCGGCTTTGGCCTTGTCCCAGCTGATGCCCATTTTTTCCACCAGATCTTCACAGGGTGAAGCATGCCACTGGAGCTGGACGATCTTGAAGGGATCAGCGCCACAGGCCAGGGCGGCCAGCTGCACGTCCGCAATGATCGGGATGCTGTAGTTCATGTCATGGGCCTTGCCGATCCACTGGTTCTTGTCCATGGTGGTGATACAGCCGGTGTCGATGCCAATCATGACGTCGGCGTTGGCTTCTTCCCGGGCGACCTTGATCTTGCGGTTCATGGTGAAGCTGCGGGTGAATTCGCGCTCTGAGATGATGTGCCGGAAGCCAAAGCCACAGCAGTCATACCAGGTGGAATAGTCGATGACCTGCGCACCCAGCGCCTGGGCGACCGAGGTGCCAACTGCCGTGCGATTGCCACCGAGAATGCTGTTGTCGTAAATCGCGTCTTCCGCCACCATCTTGTAGTAGTGACAGGCCGCATGGGTAGTCACCCGGATGTTGCTCATGTCGATGGTCTGCAGTTCGCTGGCAATGCGGTTGCGCATGACATGCAACCATTCACTGTAGTGCACGACTTCTTCGGGAATGACAATCTTGCCATCGACCAGGCGGCCGAGCTTGCCGAGGATCTTCTTGACCTTTTCGCGCAGTTCGGCAGATTCAATCAAATACTTGCGGATTTCCTTGTAGTTGCCGAAGGAGGTGCCGCAGTGGACCAGCGGGAAGAAGTGGCCGTTTTCATAGCCGTGCTGCTTGCCGGAGACATAGGCCTGATGGAAGTTGCGCAGGAAGACGGCGGCGAGGGATTCAACATTGCCGATGCCGGAGCCGTGGTAGTTCCAGGCGGTGCAGGAGGTCTGGTCGGTTTCGTCCAGATAATCCGTGCCAAAGTGGTTCATGAACCAGAGCAGGCTGGTGGGATAGCCGGGAATGTTACCACACTGACCGCAGCTCTTGTGATGCCAGAGCTGGTTGGTGGGTACCCGCTTTTTCCAGCCATAGAGGGTGTCTACTTCAATGGGCTTGTGGTCATCGGTGATGCGGTGAACAATAATTTCACCTTCTTTTTCCAGTGCCCACATGTGCTCGCGAATGTCGTCCATACGCTCGCCCAGGTCCATGGTGCGCCGGTCTACGTGACTGCGTACCCACGCCGTGGCCGCTTCCGCTTCGTTGGCCGATAAGTTCGTGTCCTGGAAAAAAGCCCCGTGCCCCGCTAATCCTTGCTGCGTGCTGTTGTCGCTCATTGCTGCACTCCTTGGCCGAATGGCCAGCTATTGCGAATAAACATTATTAACTGTTTATATAATTGACTATTATGCTCCACAATAATTCCTTTGCCAAGGAAAGTGGTTTTGTCGTTCAGCTTGCCGCACCATGCGGGAACAGGCACAAATTTGCAGGGACCAAACCAAGGATCAAATGAAATCAATGGAAAATATTCAAAAAGAGCAGTCTGAATTACAAATTGCAGAGCGTTGCCGGACGCTTTACCTGAATCCGCTGGTGCAGAGCAAGGGCTGGCTACCGAATTTATTTTGGCGCAACAAAAATGCGGAGGATCCTTTTGGCTGTTTGCGGGTGAATCCTCTGGAACTGGAGGTATTGTTTTCGGCAATCTGCGGACAGACATCCGAGGCGCGGAGCAGCCTCGAGCAGATCAAGCCGGGAAGGGCAGGTTTCATCGAGAGGTCCATCGCCCATGGTGAGCTCCCGTTGCTGACTTTTCATGCGGATGTGTCCTGAATATGTCGGAAACTCCAAGAATTGCGGTACTGTCCCGCTTTCCCGGGCTTTATTCCACCCAACGATTGCTCCAGGTGGTGGATGCGGCGGGAATGGAAGCCGTGTTGTTGGCCCCTGAGCAGTGTCTGTTGACTGTGAATGGCGTCCATGCGGATCTTTATGTGCAGGGTGAAAAATTTCCCCATTGCGCGGCGGTCATTCCCCGCATTGGCGGGCCGATAACGGCCTTGGGGGCGCGATTGCTGCGCTATTTTGCCGGAGAGGGTACTTTTTGTCTGAATTCTGCCGAGTCATTGCAACTGGCAAGAGACAAATTTGCCTCCCTGCAGGCTCTGGCTGCGGCGGGAATAGCTGTTCCACAAACCGTTTATTTCACGGAATCCAGGCAAAAAGAGCTGGCCTTGCAGATGCTGGGCACGCCCCTCGTTCACAAAATATTGCAGGGTTCACAGGGGGTCGGGGTGAGTCTGGCCGAGACTCCGGTAGCCGCGCGGGGGATGCTGGATACTTTTCTGAGTCTGCAGCATGAAGCCATGGTTCAGCGTTTTTTGCCGGGCCGCCAGGATGTCAGGGTGATTGTCTTGTTTGGGGAGGTTGTTGCGGCCATGCGTCGGGAATCTGCGGCGGAAGATTTTCGCAGTAATCTGCACTGTGGAGGCCGCGCTTCGGCGTTTCCTGATTTGCCTGAATCCTGGGCGGAAATTGCCCGGAAAGCTGCTGTTGCATTAGGCCTTGATTTTGCCGGTGTGGATTTGATGGCGGACGCGGATCAAAACGCACTGGTATTGGAAGTGAATCCTGTACCCAGTCTGGAGGGTATTGAAAAAAGTACTGGTGTGGACGTGGCAGGACGCGTAATTACGGCTTTGCAGCTTCGCCTGGCATCTGCATGACGGTGTTGCGAATCCAGGATTCTGCCTGTTCGGTCAAAGTGGAAGATTTTCCCTTTGGCGCAAAAGCCGGACCAATCCATAAGTCCATTTTTCCGGGTTTTTTTCGCCAGTCGTTACGGGCCCAAAAGCAGCCGCTGTTGACGGCAATGGGTAAAAGCGGGACTTCTGCGCGCAGGGCCAGTCCGGCGGCCGTGCTGCTGAAGGGCCCGACTTCGCCGCAGGGATAACGGGTTCCTTCCGGGAATATGACCACATTAAATCCGGCCGCGAGGCGTAGTTTGCCTTCTTCCATGACCTGCACGAGTGCCTGACGACCGGCACTGCGATCAATACCAATCGGCCAGGCCAGACGCAAGCCCCAGCCGATAACCGGAATCCGGAACAACTCCTGTTTGAGGACATAAGACAGGCGCGGGAAAAGACACCAGAGTAACAGGGTTTCCAGTGCCGATTGATGGTTGGCCACAATGACGCAGGGCGTATCCGGGATATTTTCCAGGCCGGTGACCTGATAACTCAATCCGCAACTCAGGCGTAACCACAGGACGGCAGTTCGCGCCCAGAGGCGGCTGGACCAGACCCGGGCGGAAAGGGGCATGGGGACGGTCAACAGGGTGAAAAATGCCCAGATGATTGTCCATAAGGTAAAGCCGATGTAGAAAATCCCGCTACGCAGGGTTTGTATCAAGAGACACCCAGGATGGCCTGTACGGCCGCAGCAAGATCCAGGAAAATCGGGAATCCAGCAGTTTCGGCATTACGACGGGTACTTTGGCCCTTGCCGGTGAGCACGAGAATAGGTTTGGCCCCGGCTTCCCGGGCGGCTTGAAGATCCCGCAGGCTGTCACCAATAGCCGGGACATTCTCAAGAGAAATTTGCAGACGTTCGGCAATTTCATGAAACATGCCCGGCAAAGGCTTGCGGCACTGACAACCCGCATCGGGCAGGTGGGGGCAAAAAAATATGGCTTCAATACGTCCGCCAAAAACGGCGAGTTCCTGGCGCATGCGCTGATGGATGGCTGTGAGGGTGCGAATATCGAAAAGCCCCCGTCCCACACCGGATTGATTGGTGGCGACGACCACCTGAAAACCGGCCCGGTTGAGGCGGGCGATGGCTTCCAGGCTGCCTGGAATGGGTCGCCATTCGGCCGGTGATTTAATGAAGGCGTTACTGTCTTCATTGATGACACCGTCCCGATCGAGGATGATCCACTGCGCCATCAGGAGCCCTGGAGTTGGGTAAAGTCGGCAATACGCAGAAACGCATCCTGCAGTCTGGTGAGGAGAGCAAGGCGGTTCTGGCGTATTTCGGGATTTTCAGCAAGGACCATGACTTTGTCGAAAAAGGTATCGACAGAAGGACGTAATCCGGCCAGAAGGTCCAGTGCGCTGGCATATTGTGCGTGCTGAAGATGGGCATGAACGGGCCCGGCCATGACTTGCCAGTGTTCCCAGAGCCGATGTTCGGCGGGATCTTCAAATAATTGTGGATCGGGGTCGTGTTGTACTTCCACATTTTCCTTGCGAAGCAGATTGTTGACGCGTTTGATCAGAGCCGCGAGCGCTTCAGCCGCCTGGTGTTCGGTCAGGAAACGTGCCAGGGCTTCCAGGCGTTTACGGGCATCGAGAACCTGATGGGGTTGACGACTGAGTACGGCATTAATCTGGTCAGCACGAAAACCTTCTTCCCTGAAATAGACCCGCATCCGGTCCTGGAAAAAGTCCAGTATGCCAGTGCGGATGACGGTGGGGTCTTTGACGATGCCATGCCCCAAAGCTTCCAGGGTCAGGGTCACGGTTTTATCCAGGGGCAGATCAAGCTCTGCATCCAGAATGATGCGTAAGACGCCCAAGGCCGCACGGCGCAACGCGAAGGGATCCCGATCACCGGTAGGAACTTTACCAATGGCAAAAAAACCGCAGAGGGTATCCAGCTTGTCGGCAATGGCCAGGCACTGGCCTGCAGGACTTTGCGGCGTGTCATCATCGCGGCCATTGGGCAGGTAATGTTGGGCAATGGCCGCAACGACCTCGGTATTTTCACCATCATGACGGGCGTAATGTCCGCCCATGATGCCTTGTAACTCCGGAAACTCCCCCACCACGCCAGAGAGCAAATCACTTTTACAAAGTGCCGCTGCGCGTTCCAGATCATCGGCTTTGACGTTACAGGGGCTGCTCAATGACCGCGCTACTTTTTGCAGGCGCAGGGTTTTGTCGTAAATGCTGCCCAGTCCTTCCTGAAAGAGGACGTTCTGCAATTCAGGAAGCCTTGCAGTCAAGGGTTTTTGGCGGTCCTGATCCCAGAAAAAAGCCGCATCCGCCAGGCGTGCCCGCAGCACCCGATTATTGCCGTGAATGACAATTCGGGCGTCCTGACTGTGTATATTGGCGGCAAACAGGTATTGGGAAATCAGGCGACCGTTTGCGTCACGTAACGGGACATAGCGCTGATGTTGCATCATGACCGTAATCAGCGCTTCTTCAGGAATTCGCAGGTAATCTTCTGCAAAGCTGCCGATCAGGATGACTGGCCATTCATTGAGTCCGGTAATCTCATCCAGTAATGCTGCCGGCAAGATGGGAGTTGCTCGCAGGTCTTCAGCAATGGCCGAAATTTTATGGGAAATATGCGCGCGGCGAGCGTCGAAGTCGGCCATGACCTGGCCATCCAGCAAAGCCGCTGCGTAATCGGCGGGCTGAAGAATCCGGATCGCTTCAGGGTGATGCACACGGTGACCAAAGCTCTGTCCACCGGCCTGCAGTCCGAATGCCTGCCAGTCCAGCACTTGTTGTCCTTGCCGCAACAGTAACCAGCGTACCGGACGAATGAAGCTGTCGTCACGGGTCCCCCAGTGCATGCGTTTACGCAAGGGGAGGGCGGCAATGGTCTGGCTGGCAATGTCAGGCAGAATGTTGTGACTACTGCGTGCTGCTTCGATTTCCCGCCAGGCCAGCACCGGTCCTTTTTCCGTGTCGAGGGTGCTGAGATCGGCAAAAGCAACCCCACAGGAGCGGGCAAAGCCTTCGGCAGCCGGGGTTATGTTACCCGCCGCATCACGTGCTCTTTCTACGGGGGGACCGCGACGGATGCTTTCCCGGGGCTGACTGTGCAGGGCCAGGTTCTGAATCCATAACGCCAAACGCCGTGGGGTGACATAAGCTTTGATTTGCCCGAAGCTGAGACCGGCTTCATTGAGCAGGCGCGTCATTTGTTCAATGGCGGCGTCACGAATGGGGAGCTGCTCACGTGCGGGCAGCTCTTCACAACCGATTTCCAGAAGGCAATCTTCCTGGAGAGGATTTTCATGGGCTGACATCATTCACTCCGTAGCAGAGGGTGGCCGAGTTCGGCACGGGCTTCTGCATAAATTTCTGCAACGCCTTTGGCCAGTCCGCGTACCCGACCAATGAAGCGGGCGCGTTCATTGACGCCGATGGCATGGCGGGCATCCAGGAGATTAAACGTATGGGAACAGTCAAGAACCCGCTCGTAGGCTGGTAAAGGGAGTTTGTTATCAAGCAGATTGCGGCAATCTGCCTCGGCGCGATCAAAGCGCTGGAAAAGGTCTTCCACTGGTGCCAGCTCGAAATTGTAGCGGGACTGTTCCACCTCGTTTTGGTGAAACACATCTCCATACAGTACGCCCGGTGTCCAGATCAGATCGTACACACTCTCTACCCCCTGCAGATACATGGCGAGACGTTCCAGACCATAGGTCACTTCGCCCATGACCGGGTGACAATCAAGGCCACCCACCTGCTGGAAATAGGTAAACTGGGTGACTTCCATGCCATTCAGCCAGACCTCCCAGCCGAGACCCCAGGCACCCAGCGTGGGTGATTCCCAGTCATCTTCGACAAAGCGGATGTCCTGCAATTTTGGATCGATGCCCAGCACCGCCAGAGACTCCAGATATAAATCCTGAAGATTATTCGGGTTGGGTTTGAGTACCGCCTGAAACTGGTAGTAATGCTGGAGACGATTGGGGTTGTCTCCGTAGCGGCCGTCTGTGGGTCGTCTGGAAGGCTGCACATAAGCGGCTCGCCATGGTTCTGGACCAATAGCGCGGAGAAAGGTGGCAGGATGAAAGGTACCGGCTCCAACGGGCATGTCCATGGGCTGCAACAACACGCAACCCTGAGCGGCCCAGAAGTTTTGGAGCCGCTGGATGATTTCCTGAAAAGTCATATGCGTCTCAGACAGTGATTTGGCGCATTATGAACCAATGGAGCAGAGGCTGTGAAGGGATCAGGATCAAATCCCTTGAAAAGGGAGGCTCACAGCAATTCGGCAATGCCACTTGACGCACGTTTGGCATCCAGAAATACCAGACCCAGCTTGGCTTCCTTGCGGGCGATAATGGTCAGTACCGCATCGGGGCCGGCATGAATGAGCAGCACATAACCGTTATCGCCCTTGATCATGACCTGTTCGAGTTCGCCGCGAGCCAGCTCTGCTGCCGTTCGGTCGCCCAGGGATAGCATGGCGGCAGCCATCGCGCCGACGCGGTCCTCGTCCATGGTGGAAGAAAGCAGTGAGGCGATGGTCAGACCATCTGTGGAGATGACCGCAGAAGCCTCAATATCGGCGGATGAGCCATTGAGGTCACTGAGGATGGATTTGAGCATTTCTTCGCGCATGGTGTTTCTCCTGAATAAACTGTCAATAATGCAATATTAAAGTGGGTTGTGCTTAGCGGTAACGTTTGTCGAGATCCTGAACCAAGGTCACGAATGATTGATCCTGGAGACGGGGCGTTCCGCTGACGACGAGCATGAAACGCTGTTGTCCGATGAACAGCGGCCAAAAGCCCAATTCCGATCGACCGGACGGGTCCAGCAGCCCCCAGGTTTCCGTGTTGACCCGTAAATTGTTTTTGAGCAGGCGATTATGGCGTGATTGCAGGGAAAGCAGATCAGCAGAAAGTCCCGCCAGCTCCTCCGCAGCTTCATGAGCAAAGCCTGCTGCAGCCAGATAAAAACCATTTTCATCGGCCAGGAGGGTTTTTTGCTGGTCAGACAGGCGGGCCAGTAGCGGTGGTAACGCGTCTTCCAGTCGCAGTGTGCTGTCAGTACGGGCCTGATGGGTACCGCGCAGAAGACCAAGGCGCTGTAGCCGGAAAATGCTGCGCAAGGCTTTATCCGTATTGTTGTTTTCCGCCCATTGACTGGCAATTTCCGTCGTAAAAGGAGCGCGGTGACCTTCGCGTAGTACGTGCAACAGAATGGTACGATTACCTTCCTGATCAGGACTGGAAGTCGCGTAAAAGGCTCCTGCAGGAGTAAGCTCAGCGTATACTTCAGTACGCGTTGCAACCAGCTCTACACTCATAAGATGTCTCCAATTCCCGGGTCAATGGAATAAAGCAGGGCCATGACCAGGTTTTTGATGTCCTCCTTTTTGCGGCCATCAATTTCAAAAATGGGGGGGATGGGATTGAGCATTTTGAGGTCAGCGGTGACTTCAGGAAGCATGTTCGCATAATCGGCGGGACCTGGATGGTTCTGGACATCGGTTTTGGAAATGCCAATGACGACTGGAACATTGATGATGTAGTCCTTGAAGGCGTGCAGAAAAAAGTGGAGATCCTTCTTGGGATTGGGGCGAGTGTTGTCCAGCATGAGCACCAGACCCAGTCCGCCTGTGGTCAGGATGTCCCACATAAAATCAAAGCGTTCTTGACCCGGGGTGCCATATAGATGAATCTTGGTCTGGGTGTCCAGTTTGAGAATGCCATAGTCCATGGCGACGGTTGTATGACCCTTACGATTCAGGGTCATGTCCGAAGCCTGAGCATCTGTAGATATGATGGGTGTATCGGATAATACGGATATGGCCGTGGTTTTCCCCGCACCTACCGGACCGGTAAAAACGATTTTATTATCTTCTCTCACAAATTGGCTCCTTGAAAATCATTGTTATTTGCATCGCTGCGCGCGCAAGCCTTATATCCCGGCTATGCGTTTCAGGAGACGGCCCAAAAAGCTTCGCTTGGCTGCAGGAATTTCTGTCTCTAAGGATGCTGAATCATGTGGCATTCGAACGATATTGCCTGGATTTTCCGGCGTGTTGTAGCGGAGTAATTCCAGGCTGTCTGCAGCTGCAAGAAAATTGAACAAATCCCGGGGTTCGATGCGTAACATCTTGACAGTGAGCGCGGGCGAGGCCGGGGAACGTGCCAGAAACGCAGCCAGTCTTAATGCATCAGGAAGCATGGGCAGACGCGTCAGATTAGGCCATTGTTTCAGCTGAACCGGGGCGTTGAGTGGCAATTTTTGATTCAATCGCCCATTGGCTGTCCATGCGGCTACTTGCCAGAGCAAGGATTGCAGGGACATATGACGAAGGCTGCCTTTTTCTCCTGAATCGCCATCTCTTGGGGCTCTCAACTGCAGATTACTGGCAGAAACCTGGCACAGTTGCTGCAATTGTTCATCATCTATTAGGGCTGCTGCCTGGTCTGCGGAGGGATCAAGGCGCACAATCGCGCGCTGGTTTTGATCGGAAATTATGCTAATGCCATGATCGCGCTGGGAAATTTTTAGAAGTCCCAAGAATCCTTCATCAGGATTAAAATACTGCACTTCCTCGGGGCGAAGAACGGGAGCGGGCTTGCTGGGTGCTACGGGTACTTCTGGTGCATTTTGCAGAGCCGGGGATGGACTGGCATGCTGAGTATGGAAGCTGGTGATCGGGACTGCTATATCCGGTCGTATGGGCTTGACATTGGTATCCTGTTTTTCAGCTGTTCCGGGTGTATCCAGCAGGAGAGCTTCCAATGCCGGGAACAAGGTTTCCATGCGCACCGGCTTTTGGAGTATGGGGAAAATACAATCTGCCGGTGAAGCTATAGTGGTCACGAGTATCCGCTGCTCAGGTTCGCTCTGATGCAAATTTCTCGCGAGTTCAGTGCCCCCTGGCCCGTCAATGTCCACAATGCTCAGGTGGGCGACGCGATCATCTCCCGATTCCAGCAGTTGATACTGACGCCGTGTATGCATTTTAAACGCCATGCGAAAAACAGCCTCTTTACGGGTGTCCATGCCGAAGCTGCGGACGAGAATGCTGGCATTGTCTGGAGTATTATTCGTCATGATCAAATCCTAAATAACCTGTCGCTGCGGTTGGCGTTGCATGCGTTCAGCAAGGCTGAACATCTGCCGCATGATTTCTTCATCAGGTGGGGTATCCATATTGAGTATGGATCGGGTAAAGCTGGAAAAGCGTTCATGAGCGCCCATGCGCTCATACATTTCCAGAAGCGGGCGATAGTAAAACTCGTGATCAGGACGTGCCAGGGTGGCTTTTTCAAGAAGATCAACGGCCTCTTCCACTTGTCCGTACTCCAGCAGGCTGTCGAATTCTTCAAGAATACTGTCATCATTGTTGTGGGCCATGATCTGATGATTACGATGAATCTCCTCCAGAACCAGTGCCGGGCTGGAAAATGGGATAGCCGTCAAGGGAAGATAGAGACCATATTTTTCTGCCTGTTCAGCGAGAATATGCTTGTCTGCCTCACTGGCTACCAGATGATCCCAGAGTGGATGTTCGCCCAGTTGTCGGCCATGTTTAAGCATTCGGGTACGGAGTGCGCTGCCAGCTCCCCACAAACTGATATATAACTGCAATAAAGATTCTGCGTAATTGTCACAGCGTTTTTGTCGGTAAAAAATATCCAGCAAGGTTGCATGCAGTATCAACTTACGTGGTTCAAAAATGAGATTGCGTTTTAAAATCCGTTCGGCCTCCTGAATCTGCTGGGCCGTCAGTAATGTGCGAATAGTAGCCAAGGGGTCTGCCAGAGTCGTAGCCGTTTCCCACTCCCTGGGAGTTATAGCGTCAATTTTTACATCACCTTGGAGCAGCACTTCTACATTATTGCTGACCATTTCAGAAGGATCGTTGCTCTGGAATGATTGCAGAGGCTTTTCGGAAAAGCCGCTGAGATCCATATCCATGGGTTCGGGGTTGACAAGGGCCTGCTGGAGTTCCTGTTGTACCCTGATGAGCGCCGATGAAGGTGCCAGCTGGGCTTCGCTGGTTTTGATTGTGTTAATGGCTGCCAACTGACCATTGCTGATGCCCAGATTTTCGGCAAGCACACGGAGTTGGAGGTTTTCCGGGTCAGCTTGCAGACCGGCAAGGGTCAGATCCTGGGCTTCGACGCCTGATATGATTCCTGAATCACACAAATTACCCAGCAATTCCGCAAAACGATCCAGGTCTGGAATTTCCTGATATAAAGCCAGTAATCTCCGGCTTTGCCGGGTATCATCAGGATTGTGGATAACGTACCAGCTGAGTGAGGTGGCCGCTTGCTCCAGATGGCCGTAAGCGAGGTATATTTCAATTTCATCCAGGATACTGGTCTCATCCACTTCAGTAGAGGTGGCATGATGCGTAACATCAGAACCGTCTGTTCCGGCAATTTGTACAGTTGGAACCGAAGCTGAGTTTTTAGGGGCAGGCGTGATTTTTTGGGGTTTTACGGTATTTTTAAGCAGCCGTTTTCTGCTGAACAGCTTCCACAACCCCGCTGAAACCACCAGGGCGAGCAGTAACACAATAATAATCAGGCTGCTTAGGGGTAGTTCCATACACGAAGCTCACTTCCGGTTAAACGCATTTTTGCGGCAATTGACTCATAGCCCCGTAAATAGGCGTTTTAAATGTTCTGTCAATGTGCAAACAGTTCAGCGAGGGATTTTAACCGGGACACGCTCGGGCGCGAGGGATCAGCAGATTGTGCGGCAATGGCCGCGTAGCCAGAAAAAAAGCCGGGCAAGGCCCGGACGACAATGGGCAATCTTTCGCGACTGACCGTGGCCAGCGTCCATTCTGCTCGCAAGCCGTAAACAGGATGATGGCTGCAGATGGCTGCACCCCAATAGGAATCGGCTTGGGACCAGCGATGATCCGCGACGCTGAGCAAATGCTGTTCCGGTGCGTGGCGCAAACCCACGCACGGCCCCACGAAAGGGATCTGCAGGTCGCTGGCCAGATCGCTAAGCATATGGTCGAGGCGGTGGAGGGCATCACGGATTTCTGGTGAGTTTGCCGGTGCTCCCTGCGCTACATTTTTTAGAAATATCAGATGAGGTGATTCCATAAAGGCCTCCTTTTCCCTTATGATTATGACCGTTAAACAAAATGCTGCCAACGATCCTTTGGATTGGCTGGGCATCTTAATGGTATTTGTCGTAAACAGGAAGGCTAATGAAGCAAAAACAATGGGGTATCTGGCTGTTAACTGCTGCACTAAGTGCTTTGGGTGTTGGCTTCGCTCAGGCGAGCGTGTTTCCCTTGCCAGAGCACGGCAATGTGGTGGGTACATTGCATGCAGTCACTACGCATCGAGACGACACACTTCTGGATATCGGCCGGTTTTACGATCTGGGCTACAATCAGGTTACCAAAGCCAATCCCGGAGTGAATCCCTGGTTACCGGGGCAGGCTAGTAAGGTGGTCATACCGGCTCAGTATATATTGCCGCCCAAGCCCTGGACCGGAATCGTGGTGGATATACCCGCACGGCGGATTTACTTTTTCCCGAATGATGATCATGTGGTGTACACCTATCCGGTAGGTGTGTTTCTGCCTGGTTGGAAAGAGAATCTGACTACAACCCAGATTATTGCCAAGTTCAAAATGCCGGCCTGGAATGTTCCCAAAAATATTCATTCCTGGTTCAAGACAAAATTCCACATGGATATTCCCTGGTATTGGCCGCCTGGACCGGAAAACCCGATGGGTGAGCTGGCCATGGAAACGGGCCTTTCAGGGATATTTATTCATGGCACCTATCATCCCTGGGGTGTGGGTATGCGCGCCAGCCAGGGCTGTTTTCAGATGTTCCCTGAAAATGTCGCACAATTATTCCCCATGGTTCCGGTCGGAACCCCGGTGCGAATTATAGATATGCCTAATCTGGTAGGCGTGCACAATGGCGAAGTCTATTTGCAGTCCTACAAGCCCATGGACACCTACCACAAGGGGGTTCCCGAGTTGCAGCGGGCAGCCATGCGCATCAAGAATTTCATGGCGGAAAATCATATTCAGCAGGCAATTGACTGGAGCAAGGTGCGGCGCATTGTCGGTGAGCACAACACAGTGGCTTTGCCCATCGGTGTGAATTCGCCCAGTTACCAGACCCTGGCTGCCGCCGTACCAGCCAAGCCTTATGCTTATGCGCCTTATGGGCCTTCAGCCAATGGTGCAGCAGTACCGGCGCCGTTGCAGCTGGCCAAACCCAGTGATCGCGAACATTTGCATGTGCAAGTGAGTCTCCCGGATAGTAAAGGCCAGTAACTTCCGTGAATATTAATTGCCGTTACCGAGGCCCTGTTCTTGCAGCCAAAGCCAGAGCAGGCCAAGGTATTCATGGCAGGCCTCACTGCTGATTTCCATGAAAATGGCTCGAGGTAGCCAGCTATCCAGCTTCAGTTCCCGGACCCGATTCAGCCGATAGTCGGTGGGTACAGGGATCACTTCCAGGTGAGACAAGCGAAACCAGGCGACAGCCCGAGGCATGTGCAGGGCTGAAGTCACCAGATATATTTTTTGGATATGATGCGCGGCCAGCAATGCGCTGGAGTCGGCGGCGTTGGCCGCCGTATTGTAAGAGTGGGTTTCCGGCCATATTGGACTGGTAACGTGAAAATCCTGGCGGAGAATGTGTGCCATGGTCGTGGCTTCCGCAGCGACTCCGAAACGCGGCGCTCCGCCACTGGGGACCACAGGTAGCTGTGTGCGGTTGGCGAGTCGCGCTGCTGCCATGAGCCGTACCAAAGTGCGGGCATTGGCGGTTTCCAGGCGGGAATGGGGAGAATCCATATCCATGACTTCACCCCCACCCAGTACGACAATGGCCTCTGGGCGCTCTGCTCCCGTTAATGGCTGGTTTAGGGTTGGGTAGCGGTTTTCCAGAGGCATGAGCAGCAATCGGGCACCGATCGCGGTTGAAAAAAAGTATAGAATGCCCAGCGCCAGAATAATCAGCGTCCGTCCACAGTATCGCCAGCCCAGCACCTCACTCAGCCAGCCAAACATGACCAACAGGAACAATACTCCTGGGGGTTGGAGTAGCGCCGATGCCAGCGTCAGTACCGTGGTGTAACGCAGTAGCATGGAAGCTTCCGGTCAGTCTTCGGTCATTTCGTGAAAACTGCGTTCGGCATGGTAGGAAGAGCGTACCAGCGGGCCACTGGCGACATGACGGAAGCCCATGGCCAATCCATCCAGGCGCAGGATTTCAAATTCATCCGGGGGCACGAAGCGGGCTACGGGCAGGTGGTGACGGGAAGGAGACAAATACTGTCCCAAGGTCAGCAACTCGCAACCAGCTTCTCGAAGGTCCTGCATGACCTCACGAATTTCATCCAGCTCTTCTCCAAGCCCAAGCATCAGCCCTGATTTGCTGGGAATATCTGGATGTTCTGCCTTGAAGGCCGCAAGTAAATTGAGGGAATGTCGATAATCGGCACCGGGTCGGGCCTGTAAATAAAGGCGAGGCACCGTTTCGAGGTTGTGATTGAATACATCTGGGGGTGTATTGCGAAGCGCCGTCAGGGCTTTATCGACGCGTCCACGAAAGTCGGGCACCAGAATTTCTATGTGGAGACTCGGACAATGATCGCGTAATGCACGGATTACTTTTGCGAAATGCTGGGCACCGCCATCTCTTAGATCATCCCGATCCACGGAGGTGATGACCACAAAACGCAGTCCCATCGTCGCGACTGTCTGGGCAAGGTGCAGCGGTTCTGCCGAATCAGGAGGATTGGGGCGGCCGTGGGCCACATCACAAAACGGGCAGCGACGTGTGCATACATCGCCCAGAATCATGAAGGTGGCCGTTCCGCCGCCGAAGCATTCACCCAGATTGGGGCACGAAGCTTCCTCACAGACGGTATGCAGATCCGCTGCGCGCAGAATTTTTTTGAGCCGGTCGACTTCCGGAGACAAAGGGGAGCGTACTCTCAACCATTGCGGTTTAGGCACTCTCGGCGTTTCTACGGGAACGATGGGGATCGGAATAGGATTGCGGGCTGTTTTTTCAGCACCCCTTCCGGCTTTTTTGTCTGAGCGGATTTCCATGATCAGGCGCCTCCTTTTTTCAGAGGCCGTTGCAGCTGATCGGAAAGCGCGTTCATCAACGCTTCGGCAACGTCTCGACTGGACCAGTCGGGACAGAGATCATGGACCTGGGTGACGGCGAGTTGGGGCATTCCGCAAGGATGAATGCGCTGAAAAGGAGATAAATCCATATCAGTATTCAGGCTTAAACCATGGTAGCTACGTCCGCGCTGGACGCGCAGACCTAAAGAGGCGATTTTCGCCTCGCCCACATAAACGCCGGGAGCATCCCGACGAGCATGGGCATTTACTCCATGATCTGCCAGGAGTTGAATAACGGACTGTTCCATCATGCTGGTGAGTTGCCGTACATTAATACCCATTCTGGGTAAATCAATCAGCAGGTAAACAATCCATTGCCCCGGACCATGGTAGGTCACCTTGCCCCCCCGATCACTGCGGATGACCGGTATGGAGCCAGGATCCAGAACATCGGCGGCATCGGCATTGCGGCCGAGCGTAAATACCGGCGGATGCTGGAGCAGCCACATCTGATCAGGCGTTTCCGCATCGCGCTGGGTAGTGAATTCGCGCATGGCATCGAGCACGGTGAAGTAGGGCAGGATTCCGGGCCAGCAGCGCACCAGTATGGGGGAAGTATTCATAAGCAGAGGATGACTCCGTCCACGGCTTTTACCGCCGTATAAATATTCAGAAGCTGGGCTTCATTTTGTATTTCCAAAGAGATGGTTACCGAAAGGTACTGTCCCTGACTGCTGGCGCGCAGGGCAAAAGCGCTTTCCGGTAAATCGGGGGCATGGGGCTCTACGGCTTCGCGTACTGCACCCAGCAGATCAGCATGCTGCCCAATGACCTTGACATGATGCAGATGGGGAAAGTCATCTGCTTGCCGGGTTTCTGTCTTCATGCAAGCCCCTCATTCCGCTTCAGAGCGCGTCACCGATTTTATGGAACATCCGCGATAACCAGCCGGCTTTCTCAGCAGAAACCATGCTGACCACCGGGACTGTTTTAAGTGTTTTACCGTCAAGCTGGAAAACCAATGCTCCCACGACCGTACCTTTTTTCAGGGGGAGCTGCAAATTCGGATTGATTTCGACAACGCGCTGCAAATCCGAAAAATGTCCCTTGGGTACGGTGACGGTGACTTTTTGGGTGACACCTACGGGAACATGCATGGGAGAGAAGTCGTTCCGCGTGATTTTACCAACCTGCTGGCCTGACTGATAAACCGGATGGTTCACAAAAAAACGGTAACCGTAGTCCAACAGTGCTTCTACGGCATTGGTACTGCCAGCCCAGTTGGGTCCACCCATCACTACGGCGATCAGGCGCCGACCACTGCGTTGAGCCGTAGCGTCAATGCAATAGCCGGAGGCATCTGTCAGTCCGGTTTTCAGGCCATCCACGCTGGGATCCCGAAACAGCACGGGATTCCAGCTCCGTTGGGTGATTTTGTTGTAGGTATAGGATTTTTGTTTCGTAATTTGAATGACTTGAGGGTATTGTTGAATCAGCGTCCGGGATAGCTGCGCTACATCCAGAGCAGTGGTATACAGGTTGTCATCCGGTAAGCCATCAACATTATTGTAATGGGTATCATGCAGTCCCAGTTGTGCTGCCGTTTCATTCATCAGGGTTACAAATCCGGACTGGCTTCCTGCCACGGTTTCGGCCAATGCCACGGCGGCATCGTTGCCCGAATCAATCAGTAGCCCATGTAGGAGTTGGTCAATATTGACCGCCAGACCGGGCTGGATGAACATGCTGGAACCACCAGTTTTCCAGGCTGTGTTGGATATTTGAATGTTTTCATTGAGATTGAGGGTGCCATTGTGGATGGCCTGATAGGTCAGATAGGCCGTCATCAGCTTGGTGAGACTGGCCGGTGCGCGGCGCAGGTTTTCACTTTTTGCCGCAATAATCTGGCCCGTGTCATAGTCCATCAGCACATAGCTGACGATGGACGGCAGGGCAGGTGCTGGAGGCGTGGGGAGCCTTGGGGTCGGCACGACGGCAAAGGCGGTGCTGGCAAAAAGCAGCCCGAAAAAAACAAGAAAAACTTTACTCATCAGCGATGGGCGGAAAATCATCAGGGCCTCAATACGTAGTCTTTAATTGGAGTGTAATCTTGGAGATATCCGAAGAATTATAATGATGTCCGCCAAGAAAGCTATGTCTGTTTGCTCATTGTCCTGCAACCGGTGCTGGGCCGGGAAGCTTTACCGCGACTTTGTCCCGCGCCGTTGTTGTTCTTGGCGAAAGCCCGCGCCCGTCAGGAGAGCTGTCTGAGCCCACAGGGCGAGGAGGATGAGCCTTGGAACAACAGGCAAGGGACGTTGGAGCAAAAAGCTTCCCGGCCCACCACCGTTTGCAGTGCTATTCATGGGTTCGTGGATGTGCGTGGACTGACATCAGAATCCCCAATCCGATCATAAATGTCAGCATGGCCGTACCGCCATAGCTGATGAGGGGCAGTGGCACTCCGACTACAGGTAAAATCCCAGTGGTCATCCCCATGTTGATAAAAATATACAGAAAAAATGTCAGACTCAGGGTGCCGGCAATCAAGCGGCCAAAGGCATCCCGACTTTCAAAGGCGATGACCAGTCCGCGCAGGACAATCAGGAGGTAAGTGGCGATTAGAATGAGCACGCCAAAAAGACCGAATTCTTCGGCAAAACCGGCAAAAACAAAATCTGTTTGTGCTTCGGGCAAAAAGTCGAGATTCACCTGGGTACCGTTAAACCAGCCCTTTCCCCAAAACCCCCCGGAGCCAACAGCAATCATGCTCTGAATGATGTGATATCCCGCTCCCAAAGGGTCGCGTTGAGGGTCAAGGAAAGTCAGAATGCGCTCCTTTTGATAACCGTGCAGAAAATGCCACATGACGGGTCCACTGACTGCGACAATGATGAGTAGTCCAATAAACCAGCGCCGTCGCACGCCAGCCAGCCACATCATGAAAATGCCAGCGGCACCAATTTGGGCGGCGGTACCCAGATCTGGCTCCTTGGCAATCAACAGAAAGGGGATGGCGATCAGTATCAATCCGGTAATTGCGGCACGCCAATGGCGCACGTTTTCCTGCTGGGAGTAGTAGTAGGCCATCAGTAGCGGTAAAGCCAGTTTCATGAGTTCCGAGGGCTGAAAGGTGATGGGTCCGGCACCTAACCAGCGTCTGGCTCCGAGGCTGGTTTTGCCAGCGACCAGGGTGAGTGCCAGGAGTATAACGCCGATGCCATAAAGTGCCGGGGCCCAGGCGCGAATGCGTTCTGGCGGGGTATTGGCAATGGTGATCAGCACAATAAAGCCGATAGCAAAGTGGAATAACTGGGCGAAAACCACGCGAAGACTTTCCTGGCTGCCGCTGTAAAGTACGGCCAAACTGATGCCCATTAAAATGACAACACCGGTCAACAGTGCTGGATCCAGTTTTTGCAATGGACGGAACAGGCGTTGTGACCGGTTCATGATGATGCCTTCAAATGATGGCGCAGATAATCCAGCAAATAGGTAAACAGGGGCCATAGTAAGGCCCCCATCAACGGGCTGAGGAGCAGGCTGAAATGCCAGCTCACTGGCGCGGACCATAGTTGCCAGGACCAGACGATCAGTCGATGAGCGAACAGCAGCATGAAAATGAAAACCAATTGTTCCCAAACAGATAGATGGCGCACCCTGCCCAGGCCATTGACCAGCGCATAAACCATGAGAACACTGGCAACGGCCTGGCCACCGGGCACATCACCCATCATCATATCCTGAAGTAATCCTATGAGCCATACCACCGTATAGCTGAGTTCGGAGCCACTACGGATCGACCAGTAAAGCAGAAGCATGGCTACAAAATCCGGATGGATCATGCCATAAACAGGGCCAGAGGGGAGTGTTTCCAGGGCCATGGCCAGGGAAAAGGCGATCACTATGGCGATAGCATTCATGCTTTATCAGGCCGTGATGTCGGCTTGTTCTTTAGAAGTATGAGTACCGTGGTGAGTTGACCCAAGGGTACTGCGGGCCGCACTGAAATTTGCGCAAAGGGCTCGTCACCATTGTGAATGACCCTGGAAATGGTACCAATATGCAGGCCAGAGGGAAAACGCCCCCCGAGTCCAGAAGTGACCAATTGATCACCTGCTTTCAGGGTGGTGTTGCGCGGCTGAAAGGGAACACTCAACCAATGAATATTGCCCTTGCCATTAACCAGCAGCGGAAGGTTTGTGCCCGCCAGTTGCGCAGGGATGCTGCTGTCGAGGTCGGAAATCAGGGCGATCTGGGCGCTGAGATCGGCTACGTGAATGACTTGACCGGCCACACCACCGGCGGCCAGCACCGGCTGACCTACGTGAACGCCATTGTGACTGCCCAGATTGACGGTAATGAGCTGGCTACCGGGAGAAAAGTTTTCGGCGATGACCTGGGCAACAGCCATCCTTCCGGGTGGCTGGGGGAAACTGTCGAGTAATGCCAACAGTTGCCGGTTTTCATTGTGTAATATCTCGTTTTCCAGCAGTTTTGGTTCCAGCGATTTGAGTTTTTCCCGCAGTTGCGCGTTTTCAGCAAGCAGACTGCGGCGATCTTGCAGGTATTCACCCACTGTACGCCAGTTTTTTGTGGCCTGAAGATCCAGCCAATGAATGGGATAAGTCAGATTCCCGGACCAGTTCAGCATATTGGGATGCTTTTCGCTGAGCGCCGCAATGACAATGCTCAACAACACAAACGCCGCTACACGAAGGAGCGGCGGGTAGCGGCGAGGGAAAAACAACGCTGGCATGCTGAATGTTTACAGTTTCGCCGGGTTAATCGTCGGCGAATACCTCACCCAGAAGTTCCAGTTCTTCCAGGGCGCGGCCACTGCCTCGCGCTACACAGGTCAAAGGATCTTCGGCAACAATCACCGGCAAGGAAGTTTCCTCCATGATGAGACGGTCCAGATCGCGCAACAGGGCACCACCCCCCGTCAGAACCATGCCGCGCTCGGCAATATCGCCAGCGAGCTCCGGAGGGGTTTGTTCCAGGGCCAGCTTGATGGCGCCGACAATGGCACCCAGCGGTTCCTGAAGAGCTTCCATGATTTCATTACTATTGATGCTGAAAGTGCGGGGGACGCCTTCGGCGAGATTGCGCCCGCGAACTTCAAGCGTCAGCACTTCCTGACCGGGATAAGCACAGCCCACCTTTTTCTTGATTTCTTCGGCGGTACTTTCACCAATCAACATGCCGTAATTGCGGCGGATGTAATTAACGATGGCTTCATCCATTTTGTCACCCCCTACCCGGACGCTTTGGGAATAAACCACACCGCCCAGAGCAATTACCCCGACTTCAGTGGTCCCACCACCAATGTCCACCACCATGGAGCCGGTGGGTTCTGCGACTGGCATGCCGGCGCCAATGGCTGCCGCCATGGGTTCTTCAATCAGATGCACTTCGCGAGCTCCCGCGCTCATGGCTGATTCGCGGATGGCACGGCGTTCCACCTGCGTGGCTCCATAGGGCACACAAACAATAATACGGGGGCTGGGGCTGAGAAAACGCTGATGATGGACGCGACGAATGAAGTGCTTGAGCATCGCCTCCGTAATTTCAAAATCGGCAATGACGCCGTCTTTTAAAGGCCGAATGGCGGTGATGTTGGCGGGGGTGCGTCCGAGCATGCGTTTGGCCTCTTCACCGACATGTAAACGCCGACTGCCACCACCACGGCGGCCGGTATGAATGGCCACGACAGAAGGTTCTGAGAGGACAATGCCCTTTCCTCGCACATAAATCAGGGTGTTGGCCGTACCCAGGTCAACAGCGAGGTCCGTGGAAAAAAGTCCAAGAATGCGTTTCATGATCATCTGGTTACAAGCCTTTGTTATGCAAGTGGGGACACGGCCGGGATTTGAACAAAGTTAAACATCACTTCCGGGCTGCAAAATTCAGTGCGCAGTCTAGCATGAGGTATGGTCGAGATAAAATCTGGTGAGATTGGGGTGATTTGGCTACAGGACCTTGTTTTGCTCACAAAAAAACCAGCGGTCAAAACCGCTGGCTAATGCTGCTCGCCACCTGAAGATGCCTAAAGCTTGTAGGTTTTGGGAAAGGCAATGCCGTGGTTGTTTGCCATGTCCTTGTTGAGTACCGGTAAATCCACCTTGTCTACCCGCACATTCTTTTTGGATTGCAGCCACTTTGAAAAAATATCCCAGACTGCTTTCCCTTCAACAGGTTGCATGGCTGCCCAGCCTGCCACTTTGTATTTTTTGCTGGCAGACATCGTTTGACCACCAACCCGCATATTGCTGCAACGATGATAGATTTTTTCATCCGGATTAAAGTCATACTGAATATTCCCGACCCGGATCATATCCCCGCCCTGCTGATAATATGGGTTCGGATTGAAGATGTTATCTGCCACCTGCTCCATGATGTTCTTGATCTGTTCCCCAGTGTAGGTGTTGACGGTAACCTGGGGATAGGTGATGGCCGTCTGGCCCATGACGTCTTCCATGGTAATGGTTTCACCGGGGAGCTTGCAGTAGCCCCAGCGGAAGCCTGGGGAGAAAGAGACTTCGCAATCCATTTCTTCCCGCAAGGCGTCGCAGAGTAACTGGTCAAAGCTGCCATTAAAGTTGTCACGCCGGTAAAGCAGGCTTTCGGTAGTAGCCAGGGGCTGCGCCAATTTCTGCTGATAAGGGCTGCGGACCTTATGGATGTAGTCAGCCATCTCCGGATCTTCCTTGATCAGGTTGGAGAACACCGGCAGATAATGGAAACGCCAGCCATTAAGCTTGCCTTTGCCGACATCCAGATCGAAACGGGCTAATACCTTGCCATTGGTGCTGGTATTGATTATTAAGGTATTGCCGACCATGAAAGGCTTGGGTCCCATAATGTCATGGGTATGACCACCCAGAATGATATCAATGCCCTTGACCATTGAGGCCATTTTCTTGTCAACGTCAGCACCGTTATGCGAGAGCACGACCACCAGATCAGCGTGCTGTTTCTCGCGGCATTCTGTCACCATTTTCTGCATATGCCCGGTATGAATACCAAACCCCCAGTCAGGTATCATGTAACCGGGATTGGCGATGGGGGTAAAAGGAAAAGCCTGACCAATAACGGCAATTTTACGGCCACTGACCTCATGAATATGGTAGGGTTTAAAAACCAGTTCCTGCCAGGTATTGTTGAAGATATTCTGGGCCAGAAAATTGGCCTTGAGTTCAGTTTTGACCAGATGCTCCACCTGATCCTGCCCGTAAGTAAATTCCCAATGGCCAACAAAATCATCTATCCCCAGGAGATTCTGGGCCCCGACCATATCCGCACCCTTGGTCCAGAGACTGGTTGCTGAACCCTGCCAGGTATCTCCACCATCCAGCAGCAACACCTTGTCTCCCCGTTGTTGCCGATAGCGTTTGACCAGGCTGGCGATATGTGCATATCCACCGATTTTGCCGTATTTGTGCGCGAGAGTGTCGAAGTCCAGGCAAGAATAGGCATATTTGCTGGAAGAGGGGGTAGCTACTCCATAATAATCCAGCATCCACTGTCCGCAGAGATGGGGAACCTGATTCAGTACCTGCCCTACGCCGATGTTGGTATCCGGTTCACGCCACCATACCGGCAGCAATTGCGCATGAGAGTCAGTCATGTGCAATAAGGTGACATTCCCATAATCAGGAATTTCATAAGGGTCGGCATCTGCCCCCCAGGCCGACTGCACGGCACCCGGTGTCAGGAAGCTGCCAGCACCGGCTATTCCCATTAATTGCATGAAATCACGTCTACTTAAGTTCATTGAATCCTCCGATACGGATTAAAGCCCGCCAGCAGCGGCTTGCTTCATCACGGTAATAATCTGGTGATCCAGCTCCTGAGCCACCTTGGCGGATTCTGGATTTTTCGGGAAATATTTCAGGGCGTAGGTGGGTAAATAGGTCATCAATTTTAGTTGGCCATTTTGTTCATACATGACAATTTTACAGGGTGCAAAAGCCCCAAATTCCGGTGTGCTTTTGAGGATTTTTGCACCCAGAACCAAATTACAGACCTCATAAATGACATAGGGCTGATTGCTTTTAATACCTCTTTCCTTGAGTCCCTGCTGAACATCCAGCGTGCCTACCACATTCATATTTTCAGCCTCGGCACCGCTCTGAATACCCATTTTGATCTGGGCCGGAGTGACACCTTTCTGCACATTGACAATGTACAGCGGGCTGGCGGTATTAATTGCTGGCATTCCGGATACTGTCGAAGAAATCTCGGCACCCTGTGCCCAGCCGCCAAGACTCAATCCCGTGCAACATAATCCGAGCACAAGTACTGATTTTTTCATATTCATGGTATTCCCCATTGTTTCTGGTAAAAATAGTAGCGGGTAAAAATTCAGGATTTATTATCCGGGGTTGAGTTCATGGACGATATCCCGGCACATTGATCTTGATGCCGTTGCTGAGATAACTCATAAAATATTCCAGCCGCTGGTAATCTGCACTTTCGAGCGGTTGTGGCACCGCACCTACTTTTTTGTCACAACCCTGCATCCGCTTTTGCAAAGTATTGACTGCCGACCAGGCAGCGCGATAAGTCGGGAAATGGGCGCTTTGGCCCTGTACTGGAGAGATGATTTGTGCGCGTAAATATTTCCCGGCATAAGCAACATGACAAGTAGCACAGGAAAAATTAAGTTGTCCGCGTTTCATGAAAAAGTAGGCTTTACCTTCTTCAAAGGCTTTCGTGGCCCCCGGACCCTGTACCTGAACATCCACGGGCATCCCATTAGAGAGCGAGGTCAGATAAGTTTGCAAAGCCACCATATCACTGCTGCCATATTTAAGCGGTGCCTCACCATTAGCCTTGCGGCAAGCATTCAGACTGGTACCGATGGTTACGATGTCATGGGTTTTGGGATCATACATGGGGTAATGTGCCGCCACACCCTTGCCACCATCAGGATAACAACTGGCATAAGACTTGCCATCAGCAAAAGGCTTGCTCCATAAAGCCTTGCCTTGGGATAAAGTCAAATCTCCGGGATTAAACTGAATGGCCTCCTGATACTGACTGTACATTTCCGGGCTGAATGCATAAGAACCCAGCGCGTACTTCTCCAAAGGCATTTTAGGATTTTGTTCCTCGAAATAGGTATGAAATTGTTTGAGCGTTTCGGCCGGTCCGACCTTGGTATTTCCCAGGTCCCACCAGTTGACTGCCTGCGCAGCCTCACTGACACCAGCTAGGCCTATGATTAAAAACGCAATCAGCAACCGCTTCATGGGTTCCTCCTTTTGTTGCAGGGGCGATTTCATTCGCCCCGATATAAGTATCAGGCTACTGTCAGTTTGGAATCGGCACTCCAGTTACCGCCGGTATTGTCTTTCCAGACTATTTTCAGGGTTCCGCTACTTTCGGCCCGCAATTTGAATGCGAGGTAGGGATTGGCACTGACGGCCGTACTCCAGTCAATGTCCAGTAACGGCTTGTTATCAAATGTCACGGTGACGGTTTGGATAAAATGGGCCGGAATGACCTTTCCAGCCTTATCTTTGGTCAGACCCGTAGTCATGGGATTCATGATCAGTGAACGGATTTCGACAATTTCCCCTTTTTTGGCGCTGCTCGCCATGCGAATCATTGGGTTACCTACATTTCCAGCCATGGATAATTCCTTTTTTCAATGGGTGTATATTGATTTAACCGCCGCAACCACCAATGGTGACTTTGACTTCCCGGGGGGCAGAGGCCATCAGAACGCCCTTATTGGTTTTGGCAACGACCCGGACATTGTCAGTTTTTGCCATTTTGATGCGTTGCTGGATGTATGCTTTACCCGCTGCAGGTGTAAACGTGAACTGACTGGCCAGAGGGGTGGGGTTGTGATCGACAAACAGATAAACCGCTGCAATGTAATCGTCTGCCGTCATGGGCGAATCCACTTCAATGGTGACGGGAACCGCTCCGCCGTTTTCAGCAATGGTAGGCGCTGTCAGTTTGACTTTGGCGGATACCGGAATGTCGGTTTTACCAACGGAGTCGGACATGGCCTCTTTCAGCAACTTGGCATCAAAAGCTTTTTCAGGCCATCCGGCAACATTATCTGCAAAGGCCAGCTGCGGTTTGATCAAGCCAAGACCAGCAGCCGTAGCCACCGCCCCTGTAGCCAGGCTGGCACCTAAAAACTGGCGTCGCTCAATGGGTTTACTCATCATTATTGTCTCCTTAGGAATTACAGATGGATTATTTACTTCAAAGACCACAAATAGTCGGCAACCTGCTCTAACTGTGTCTGCGTCAGCACTTTGTTTTTTCCAAATTCAGGCATGTTTGCGTATGGAAATAGTTTTTCAGGATCACCCAAAAAAGCGACGAGTTTTTCCTTGGTCTGAAACATCTGCTGGAATGTTACGCCCTGCATGGGCAGGGCCGGACCCACATTGCCCGCCATTGTTCCGCCCGGTAGAGCGTGGCAGGCAAGACAGTTTCCCTGTGCGCGATTGAAGGCAATAGCTTTGCCGGCCTGAATACTGCTGACGTTGCCCGGCGCTGCTGCTGCATTCACGCCAAGTCCCAGACAAGAAATCCCTGTCAACAGCAAAGCGATCTGAGCCAGCTGTTTATTTCTGTGCTTCATAAAATGCTCCTTTATTGCAGCGCTACCTACTGGCGCGGCAAAATTAACTAGCAGCTTTTGTGCCATTCTTTTAGAAAGAATGGCCTCTTACAATAAACAATAAAATAGTCTGTAAAGTATAATTGCTGGTATTGTTTTTTTAAGCCATTTTTATGGCATTTTCAGCCATAAATCTGGGTCAATAGGTGTTTTTCAATGATATAGAAAGCCAGGTGCAAAGGCGCTGTGCGGGTGAGGGTGTTGCCGTGCGCAAGAGAAGGGGCAGTCGGGCGAAAAAACAGTGTGCCAAAAGGACCAGATGTTTCGTACCGGTCCCTGCAATGGATCAGTTATCGAGGTTGTCTTCTTCAGAATCCTGGTCGCCAAGCAGGCCAATATTTTTCATTTTGGTCCGCAATTGTTTGCGGCTGATGCCCAGAAGAACAGCCGCCTGGCTTTGATTGAATCGGGTTTTTTCAAGGGCGCTGAGCACGGTTTGCCGTTCCAGGGCAGGTAAATCAAAGGGGCTTGCCGTACCTGATCCACCAGCTCCAGCATTTTGCTGGCAGATGTCGGGAGGGAGGTTTTGCCGCTGTATGTGTCCATGACGATTGAGCACCACCATCCGTTCCAGAAGATTTTCAAGTTGTCTGATATTGCCTGGCCACTCATAGGCTTCCAGGGCAGCCAGAGCCTCACTGCTGATGGTTACGGTCGGGCTGCGGCCAATGACGCTGCAGATTTGTTCCAGAAAATGATGTACCAGCGGCGCGATGTCGGCCCGTCGCTCGCGCAGCGGAGGAATATGGAGCGGAATGACATTCAGCCGATAATAGAGATCTTCCCGGAACTGGCCTTCGGCCACCGCCTTGGCCAGATCCATGTGGGTAGCTGCCACAATCCGGGCCAACATGCGCAAGGGTTGATGGGTGCCCAGACGGGTGAACTCCCTTTCCTGCAGGGCGCGGAGCAATTTGACCTGCATGGCGAGGGGCATATCTCCTACTTCATCCAGAAAAAGGGTTCCGGCACCAGCCATTTCCAGTTTGCCGGCCTGCGTACGTGTCGCTCCAGTAAAGGCGCCTTTTTCATAGCCAAAAATTTCACTTTCCACCAACTCCAGTGGAATGGCGCCACAGTTAAAAGCGACAAAAGGTTGGTCCGCACGATTGGAAGCTTGATGCAAGGCGCGAGCAACCAGCTCCTTACCGGTCCCGGATTCTCCGGTAATCAGCACATTGGAGGGTGCTGGCGCTACCAGATCAATGGTTTCCAGCAGGGTTTCGATGGCCCGGCTGACCCCGATCAAGCCGTGCCGGCGTGGCTCCTGACGCATGGGGGGTAGGGATTTGCCACGACGCCCCAGGGTTTGGCGAATCAAGGCAATCAGTTCGCCCTCATCGACCGGTTTAGTCAGATAATGTTCGGCACCCGCCTTGATGGCTTCGACTGCCTGCTCAATTTCTCCATAGGCCGTCGTAATAATGACCGGTATTTCAGGGTGCGTCGCCTTGATATTGCGCAATAGTTCGGTGCCGGAAAGCCCGGGCAGACGCTGATCAGTCAGGATTAATGCAGGTTCAGTGTTTTCAATGGTCGCCAGTGCCTGTTCGCCATTTTCAGCTTCCAGTACCTGGAACCCCTCTGCAGTCAGTACCGCTGCCAAAACACAACGAAGGTTTTTTTCATCTTCTACAATTAAAATCAGATTCTGCATGTTTATAGGGTCGGTCTCAGAAATTTTTTGGTCATGGTCATCATCAGGATGACAGGGGAAGCTTGCCGGGCAAATGGAGAATGAACCTGGTACCAGAATGGGTTTCGCACAACTCTACGCTGCCATCATGCACCATCATGATTTTGGTGACCACTGCCAATCCCAGGCCACTACCCTTGGTTTTGGTGGTGACATAGGGTTTGAAAATGGTCGCCCGTTTTTCTGGGGGAATGCCCGGTCCATTATCAGAAACCATAATGTCCAGCTGCGCAAGCCCGGATTTTTCTGCAGCAAGATGCAGCTCCCCATCTTGCACAGGCAGGGCATCAATGGCATTGAGAATCAGATTGCTCAATGCCTGTTCGATCAGGGAAGGGTCCAGTATGGCATGCAGGGATGCCGGACAATCCAGAGTGGCCATAATGGTTTTGGTCTCCAGGTCTGCGCGATGTCTGGTGAGGCATCGTTCCAGCAGATGCCGGATTTGCGTGTCGACAGGGATCGCCGCGTAGGGCCGGCCAAAGTCCAGAAAGCCTTGAGTCATGTCATACAGGCGCTGTACTTCTTCCTCAATGATGCGGATAAAATCGCCCTGATTGTCTGCCCCCTGACCATAGCGCACCAGGTAACGAGCGGCGCCGCGCAGGGAGGACAGGGCGTTACGGATTTCATGGGCCACCTGCGCAGACATTTCACCAATGGTGACCATACATTGCATTGCCTGTTGGCGCTGGTGCAGCTGACGAAGCTCCAGTAAGTGTTCCCTGAGGCGCTGTTCGGTGAAGCGAAAAGCCCATTCCAGACGGTACAGTTCGTCGCCCGACTGGGGAGGGCGAACCAGGGTGAACTTTTTGTCGAGGCCAAGACGGTCTTCCATGCTTTCAATTTCATCCAGTAGTCTTAATACTGGGCGCGTCATCGCCAGACTGACCAGATAGGCCCCCAACAGACCCAGTAATGTGGTAATCAAGCCAAGTACAATCAACCGACTGGTGGTTCTATCCAGGCGCCGGTTCACCAGTCTGCTAATATGTTTCTGATTGCCCTGGAGATATACAGAGCCCAGCTGATTACCTCCGGCCAGAATGGGCGCAGCGAAGTGATCTGCCTGATGGGCGTTGGCTCTGGACAAATATGAAGGGAGGGTTTGTCCCAACTGGCGGATATCGGGGCTGGCTACCACGACATTTCGGCTATTGGTGATGACTACTGTTTGCACCAAAGGATTGTGCAGTTCTGCCAGCTTGCCCAGTTTTCCACCATCTTTCAGCAGGAGAGGGTCTGCTGCCGAGCTGGCCAGCGTTTCCGTCAGCCGCAGCAATTCGGTCTGTACCTGATTGGTGAGATCGTTGCGTACGGAGGTGTATAAAAATATGGAGATTGATAAATAAATCAGAGCCACCAGAAGCAGCACAAAAGTCATGCTTTTGGCTCGCCAGGACATATTTTGCCAAAAGTGCATCACTGGCTGGAAAATATGTACAACGGCTGCCCGAGTTTTCCAAACCTCCTGGTTTTTTGAGGAAGCGGGAATGTCTGGTCCTGAAGCCTTGCTCGAACTAGGCATAAGGCAGAATGCTGAAACGCATGAAACCGGCCGTGTCCAGCACGTTGAGGGGCATTTTGGCAACCTGTTGTTTGACCGCGCTGTGTATTCTGAGCGGTAGCTGGCGTTTGCCGACCAGGGTCCATACTGGTGCCCGGCCAGCGCTTTGGACAGTCGACCAGATACCGGGTAATTCTTTTTCCAGGGCCATGACCGTAGCTGTACGGACTATGCCGAGTGTTGCACGGTGTTCTGCCAGTGCTGTAAAAACAGCGTGCTCTGAACCTTCTGGAACCCATATCACCGGTCTGTTACCGGCCAGGCGGAGCAGTTTGGCTTTAGCCAGTGAGCGGGCACTGCAGTAAGGGCTGGCAAAAGCAATGCGCAGGGGACCCGTGGATGGCGCAGCGCCGGATGACGGCATATCCCTACGAATAACCGCCAGGCCATGCATGTCACTGCGTGGAACTGACCGGGCAATAGGCAGCATCTGCGTTTTTTCCATGGCGACCATTCTGGGGGTTAGCAGGGCGAAGTCAAATTTGCCAGCGCGCCCATCGGCGACAAAACTCTGTTCGTTATGGGGAATGACCAGCTGCACAGGAAGTCCCGTGGCTTCATTCAACGCCTTTTGCAGCGGGGCAAAAATGCGGTATGCCGCTATTGGTGTGAAAGTGGGCGGGATTCCCAAGGTCATGGCTTCTTGAGGCACTTTGGGAAGCAGTTTGACACCGTGTATTTCTTGATAAAGCGTGCGAAGCGCATTGTAATCTCCATCATTAACGGCTTTAAATCCTGCTGCCAGACCGCCAAGAGCCTGAATGCTGGCGGGATCCTGCATTTTTGCTGTCAGCAAAGCGGCGGTGAGTTTCGTGCGGACGCTGGCGGGCACACCGGCGGAGGCCGCCAGCAGGTCGCCGGGGCCTACCTCGGCATCGGCAATGGCGCGCAGGGTTCCGGAATGGATATAGGGTGCTGCCACGTTTTTGGCAACCGCCGTAGCATCGTAAAAACGCGCAGCCACATCCATGAGCGCACTCTGGTCCGATCCACTTTGCCGAAAAATACTAAAACTTTTGGGAGTCATCCCCAGCTCACGAAACATGGACAAGGGTACCAGCGAGGATGCCGCACAGGCAGGATCCCCCATGACAAAGCTGCGGTTCCTGAGTTGTAACACGTTGTGGATGGGGCTGTTACGGCGCACGACAATAACACTATGGTTTCCGCCGGGAGTGGGAATCACCCCGGCGAGAGGGTAGTAAGCCTGTTGATGGGCACTGCGGATGTAAGCAATAGGACAAAAAAACACCATTTGCGGAGTCTTTTGGTCGGCCTGATTGTAAAAGCTTTGTAGATTGGCACTGAAGCTCAGTGTGATTTTTTGATTAATGGCGTGACTTAAATAGTTGGCCAGCGGTGTGAATGCGGCATACATGACTGCCGGGCTGCTGACTGGGGGCAGCAGAAAGCGTAAATCGGCTTGCGCTGGCAAGGTGAAACAACAGAGAATCATCCACAGCCAGAGCTGTCTTTTGGTATTCATAAGAAATTCCAGAGCCGTTCGGATAGGTTCAAATTGTAAGCAAAAGGAGTGCCAGATTCATGTCGGTTCCTGAAAGTATGAATCATTTTAATGCGCAGGGCGAAGCCCACATGGTCGATGTTGGCGCCAAAGCAGTGAGTACGCGGATCGCCATTGCAGAAGGCGAAATCAACATGTCAGAAAGCACCTTCGACCACATTACCGAAGGGCAGATTCGCAAAGGTGATGTGCTCGGAATTGCCAGAATAGCCGCCATCCAGGCCACAAAAAGAACCTGGGAGCTGATCCCTTTGGCGCACCCATTGTTCTTGACGGCTGTTCAGGTGGACCTTATTCCTGAAACTGACCCCACCCGCATTGTTTGTCGTGCAGAAGTACACTGTGCAGGGCAAACCGGCGTGGAAATGGAAGCATTAACTGCCGTATCTGTTGCATTGCTGACCATATACGATATGTGCAAGGCAATAGACAGGGGCATGGTCATCAGTGACATCCGCCTGCTTAAAAAGGAAGGCGGCAAGACGGGCCTCTGGGCAAGAGAGGCCCGCTCGTAAACTTCAACTACTTGCCGCGATGCGGGCTGGAGCTATACCGCATCATGACATCCGTATCTTTCCAGCTGGCTTCCTTAAGAATTTCATCTGGAATCATGTAACGATCCTGCGGAGCTACATCCTGGAATTTCACCACGCGCAGCACATCTCCATAGGGTAGCTTGCGCAGCAGGCCATCTTTGTCGGTGGCCCGAACGATCATGGCATCCTTGAGCAGGGCATATACGTAGAAATTACCGGGGCGCAATTTACCTTCCTTATCCTTCCAGGTCACGGTAATGCGGGAATGTTCTTTGAAATCGTTGCGAATCATGAATGCATCTCCTTGGACTAAGCGCCACTAAACTAATCATCGTCCCTACCACAAAGCAAATAAGGACTACTTATTACAAAATCAAAAACGCTGACTTGCTTTATCAGGCACGCTCCGCCAAGATTTCGGCGATAACGGGATGTCCCCGATTTGTTGCAGCCAGGCGCGAGGTACAAATATGGCTACGGTTATGGAATTTGAAGACCACAGCAAGCAGGAAATCAAGTACACCACTTGCTACATGTGTGCTTGCCGTTGTGGCATCAAAGTCACTGTAGAAGACAATAAGGTACGATTTATCCAGGGTAACCGCAACCACCCCATCAATCAGGGTGTGCTTTGCGCCAAAGGCTCTGCAGGCATCATGAAGCAGTATTCGCCGGGTAAATTGCGTAATCCACTGCGGCGTAAGCCCGGCACCGAGCGTGGGGCTGGAGAGTTCGAGGAAATTTCCTGGGACGAAGCTATTAACACCCTGACCGAAAGATTGGCCCATATTCGCGCCACTGATCCAAATAAACTCGCCTATTTTACGGGACGAGACCAGATGCAGGCGCTCACCGGATTGTGGGCGCAGCAGTTTGGAACCCTGAACTGGTCGGCTCATGGCGGCTTCTGTTCGGTGAACATGGCTACGGCCGGATTGTATATGCTGGGTCACGCGTTCTGGGAATTTGGTGATCCGGATTGGGATCGCACCAAGTATTTCATGCTCTGGGGTGTGGCCGAAGATCACTCCTCTAACCCCCTGAAAATCGGCCTGGAAAAACTCAAGCGTCATGGTGGCAAGTTTGTCGGAATCAATCCTGCGCGTACGGGGTATCAGGCTATCGCTGACGAGTGGGTGCCCATCAAGCCTGGTACCGATGGCATGCTCGCTTTGTCCATGGTGCATGTTCTGCTTCAGAACGAACAGTTCGACTGGGATTTCCTGCTACGCTATACCAATGCCCCTTTCCTGGTCGTCAACACACCGGGCAAAGTGGGTGACGGTCTGATTCTGCGTGATGCCGAAGGATATCCCATAATTTGGGATATCCAGAAAGAATGCTTCGCCAATGGCATGGAAGCGGGCTCAGCCGGAGCCATGTTTGGAGAATATACGGCCCCCGACGGCAGGCCGGTGCGTACGGTCATGTCGATTCTGGCGGAACGTTATCTCAGCGACGAATTTTCTCCGGAAAATGCCAGTAAAATTACGGGCATTCCCGCCGAGACCATTGAACGGCTGGCGCTGGAAATGGCGCATGTGGCTTTCAAGGAAAGTATTGAAATCAATGTAGAGTGGACGGACTGGGCTGGACGCAAGCATGACAAGTTCATTGGCCGTCCGGTTTCCATGCACGCCATGCGCGGTATTTCGGCGCATTCCAATGGCATGCAGTCAGCTCGGGCCATTCACTTGCTGCAGGTACTGCTGGGTACGATTGATTGTCCCGGAGGCTTCAGGTCCAAGGCACCTTACCCCAAGCCCGTGCCGCCAGCAGTCAAACCCGCTCAGCACAGTGCGCCCAATACGCCACTCAAGTCTTCGCCGTTGGGTTTCCCCACCGCACCGGAAGATCTGGTTATTGATGAAAATGGTCAGCCCAAGCGCATTGATAAGGCCTATTCCTGGGAAGCACCTATTGCCAACCACGGCTTGATGCACATGGTGGTCACCAATGCGGTCAATAAGGACCCCTATGCTATTGATACCCTGATTTTCTTCATGGCCAACATGAGCTGGAACTCCACCATGAACACGGGCAATGTTCAGGATATGCTGAAATCCAAGGACGAGAATGGCGAATATAATATTCCCTTCCTCGTGGTGGTAGACGCCTTCCATTCGGAAATGGTCAATTTCGGCGATCTGATTCTGCCAGATACCACGTATCTGGAACGTTATGATGCCATCTCGCTGCTGGATCGCCCGATTTCCGAGCCGGATGCCATTTGTGATTCCATCCGTCACCCAATTCTCCAGCCCGACCGTAATGTGCGTCCCTGGCAGGAAGTCATGGTGGACATTGCTGGTCGTCTCAAATTTCCGGCCTTTACCAAGGAAAATGGAGAACCCCGTTTTTCGGGTTACAAAGATTTCATCATCAACTACGAACGTGCTCCTGGTATAGGTTTCCTGGCGGGCTGGCGTGGTGAAGATGGTGAAACCCACTTGCGTGGGGCACCAAACCCCAATCAATGGGATCGTTACATCGAAAACCAAGGATTTTTCAAGTATCACTTGCCGGAGTCCATGGCTTTTTATCGCTTTGCCAACAAGGAATACCTGGAGCTGTCCCAGCGTATTGGTTTCAATCCGACGGCTGATCCCATCATCATTGAACTGTATTCCGAGACCTTCCAGCGTTTCCGTCTGGCGGGCATGGGTTTATACGATGGTCCTCAGCCCAAGGATCCGGTGGATCGTGAGCGTTTGGCAACCTATTTTGATCCGCTGCCAGCTTTTTATGAGCCGCTGGAACAGCAGCGCGTGGACAAAAAAGAATACCCTTTCTTTGCCGTCAATCAGCGCCCCATGATGATGTACCACTCCTGGGACAGCCAGAACGCCTGGCTGCGTCAGATTATCGCCCAGAACTATATGTATATGAACCGCAAGCGCGGTGAGCAGATGGGGATTGTCGATAAAAGCTGGGTGTGGGTGGAAAGTCACAATGGTAAAATCCGGGTGCAGGTCAAGCTGATTGAAGGTTGTCAGGAAGATACCGTCTGGACCTGGAATGCCATTGGTAAACAATCTGGAGCCTGGGGCCTGAAGCCGGAAGCCGCTGAAGCAACACGCGGTTTCTTGATGAATCATCTGATTTCCGAACTGCTGCCAGCCAAGCAGGGGGAAAGACGTTTGACCAATTCAGATCCCATTACTGGCCAGGCGGCCTGGTACGATCTGATGGTCAAAATATATCCGGCGGCACCAGGAGAAGAAGGCACCTGGCCCGTATTCCCAACCATGAAGCCTTTACCTGGTGATACCCCAGCACCTGACGTGCTGCGTTACCATACCCACAAGCCCGTCAATCTGAAATCCTGACGTGCCAAGGAGACTATTATGAGACTCGGTTTAGTCATTGATCTGGACACCTGCGTGGGCTGCCATGCCTGCGCGGTGGCTTGCAAAGAATGGAATACCAGTGGCACCACAGCGCCGCTGACCGATTATGATCCCTACGGCGCCAAGCCATCCGGGGTCTGGTTCAACCGTATCCGGCATTTTGAAATAGGGGACTATCCCTACAACAAAACCGTCAATTTTCCCATGTCCTGTATGCATTGTGAAAACGCCGAATGTGTGACGGTTTGTCCCACCGGAGCTTCCTACAAGCGCGCCGAAGACGGCATTGTTCTGGTCGATCAGAACAAATGCATGGGTTGTAATTATTGTTCCTGGGCTTGTCCTTATGGCGCCCGCGAGCTGGATCGCGTCTCCGGAACCATGAAAAAATGCACCCTGTGTATTGACCGTATTTATGATATGGAAATTCCGGAAGAAGAAAGACAGCCTGCCTGCGTGCTGACTTGTCCGGCTCATGCCCGTATGTACGGCGATCTGGACGATCCGGAAAGTCCGGTTAGTCGTGCGGTGCGTGATCGCGGCGGCTATCAGCTGATGCCCGAACTGAATTACAACCCTACCAACCATTATTTGCCGCCCCGTGTTCATGCCCCGATCCCCACTGAAGAGCTGAAGAAAAAAGCAGTTCGTAAAGTGAAAGAATGGGTCAACCGCGTTGTTGAGCGTTAAGGAGATACCATGCATCCGGCACTCGCAGTTATTTTTCTGACGCTTTTTTCTGGCGGTGGTTTTGGCATTATGGCCTTGACGGCCATCATCAATGATTTTCAGATTGATGGTGGGTTAAATCCCTTGCAGACCATGGTGGCAGTCATTCTCTCGCTGGTTTTTGTCAGCATCGGCATGCTTTCGTCTACCGCGCATCTGGCAAACCCCAAGAACGCGTGGCGGGCTTTTACCCGTTGGCGCACCTCCTGGTTAGCCCGCGAAGGTGTTTTTGCGGTGTTATATTATCCTTTTGCTTTAGCCTATCTGGTCTGGGTGTTTTTCACGGCAGGTACACAGGATGCGGTAGGTTTGATTCTGGTGAATCTGGCCGGTCTGATTGGCTTGATCACTATTTTCTGTCAAGGCATGATTTATGCCGTGCTCAGAACCATTCGCCAATGGAATACGGCACTTGTACCTGCTAATTTTTACGTTATGGGTTTGGCTATTGGCGCCACGATTCTGGCTGCCGAGCGAATGATCATGGGAGCACCGGCGCTTACCCTGGTGGGTATTGCCCTGGGTCTGCTGGTCGCGGCAGCGGTCATGAAAGGCATTTATTATTTCTGGATTGGTCGTCCAAACGGTCCGACCATTCGTACGGCAACAGGTTTCAACCGCTCAACCGTGCGTATCCTCGAGCAGGGCCACACTTTTGGTACCTTTTTGACAGAAGAGTTCGGGCATACCTTGCCCAGTGCCAAGGCGCGCAGTATTAAATTCATGATGTATATATTTGCCTTCATTATCCCGGTGGCCGCTCTGGTCATCGGCTTCCTGACCGGGCAATTATTTTTCGCATGGCTTGCCATTGTGTCCGTGGTTTTTGGCATCGGGGTGGAGCGCTGGCTGTTTTTTGTCGAGGCGCAACACGTCATCAATCTGTACCATGGCCGGCAGCAGTGTTGAACTGAGTCTGAAAAGAGGACTAGTATAGTTTCTTTGCAGTTTTACTGAGGTGATTGGATATGGCGCAGGAAGTGTTTGCTCTACCGGCACGGGAATCCGCTTTGGTGGATCGTTTCGGGAGGCGGATTACTTACCTGCGTATTTCCGTTACGGAGCACTGTAATTTCCGTTGCTCCTACTGCTCACCGGCAGAAGGTACTCCTTTTTTTGCCAGAAAAGATCACCTTCAGGTCGATGAGTATGATCGCCTGATCGGGATTTTTGCAGGCTTGGGTGTGCGCCACATGCGCTTTACTGGTGGTGAGCCCCTCATACACCCGCACTTGCCTGCTCTGATTGCTGCTGCCCATCATCATGGGATTGGTAAAATCAGTATCAGTACCAATGGTCTGTTACTGGCTCGCAAAGCCGAATTGCTGCAACAATCCGGGGTCAATAATCTTAATGTCAGTCTGGATAGTTTGGAACCGGAAGTATTTGCCCGGGTCACCCGGGGTGGAAATCTACAAGAGGTTCTGCAAGGTATTTCTGCCGCAATCAGTGCTGGTATTCCCCGTATTAAGCTGAATGTGGTGCTCATGCGTAGCGAAAACGGCCATAATCTCGCTGATCTGGTGCGCTACGCTTTATCTCAGCATGTTGATATCCGTTTTATTGAAACTATGCCCTTGGGTCAGGCCGGAAGTGAAGCGCAGAATGCAGAGTATTTCAGCGCCAGCGAAGCCAGGACGCTCATCGAAGAGGAACTGGGTACCTTGTATCCGGCCTTTCGGCCTACGGATAATGGTCCCGCCCAGCTTTTTCAGTTTGCAGAACACCCACGTTCGCAAATCGGATTTATCACGCCCATCAGCGATAATTTTTGTGCCACCTGTAATCGGGTCCGCCTGACTGCAAGTGGCCGACTGGTATTTTGTTTGGGCCAGGAAAATGGTATGGACCTGCTACCTTCGCTGAGAGGGAGCAGCCGTAACGAAGAAATTGCCGATGAAATCCGCGAAAGGATTTGGCAGGATAAACCTGAACGCCACGAATTTGTCACAGATCCGGAACGTTCTTCGCGGATTTTTATGATGCGTTTGGGTGGATAATGGTGCTACACGTGAACGAATACATGGTGTAAGCTAGCAGATGACATTATTTTATTAATTGGTGAATAGCTTATGTACGGTTTTCAGGAAATCACGGCAGATCAACTCAAGGCCTTGAGCGATCAAGGTGATGAGTTCATTCTGGTGGATGTGCGTTCTCCCGCAGAGGTGGCACGTGGTATCATCGAAGGAGCCCGGCACGTACCCTTGCACATGCTGCCGATGTCTCTACAGCAGTTGGATAAATCCAAAACGGTGGTATTTTATTGTCTCAGCGGTGGACGTTCAGCCCAGGCCGCAGCTTTTGCCGCTGCTCAGGGTTTTGGGCAAGTGCTTAATTTGCGTGGTGGAATTTCAGCCTGGGCGAATCGTGGGCTGCCTATTGGTCAGTTACCCGGTTGATTAGCATTTTCTAAAATAGGGGTGCTTAATCATCAAATCAAAATATTTGCCTTGCTGTTCCCCCTTTTCCTGATACAGTCTTGCAGGTAGTTTTCAGACATCAATAACCTTAGGAGGTTAAACCATGGTACAAGAAGATCAAGTACTCGACGCACGTGGCCTGAATTGCCCCTTGCCCATCCTGCGCACCAAAAAGGCTCTCGGTGAGCTGACTTCCGGTCAGGTTTTGAAGATCGTGGCCACTGATCCTGGCGCGGTAAAAGATTTTGAAGCATTTGCCAAGCAGACCAAGAATCCTCTTTTGGAGCATGCTGAAGCAGCCGGCGAATTTATCTTCTTCATCCAGAAAGCATAATTGAATGAGGTTGGGCTGACGGCCTGACCAGGAGTAGAAAATGGACGAGAAAAAACTGGCAATTGTTGCCACAAAAGGAACGCTCGATTGGGGATATCCTCCCTTTATCCTGGCGTCCACTGCTGCAGCCCTGGGTTACAGTGTGGAAATCTTCTTCACCTTTTACGGCCTGCAATTGCTCAAGAAAGATCTGAGTCATCTGCGCGTCAGCCCCCTGGGTAACCCGGCCATGCCGATGCCTGTTCCCATGCCTACCCTGATGATGGTGTTGCCGGGTATGGAAGGAATGGCTACATCCATGATGAAAAGCAAAATGAAAGCCAAGGGCGTAGCCAGTCTGGATGAATTGCGCGAACTTTGTGTTGAAGCTGAAGTAAGAATGATCGCTTGTCAGATGACAGTCGATCTTTTCGAGTTTGATACAGCTGACTTTATTGACGGGATTGAATTGGGCGGTGCAGCGGCCTTTTTTGAATTCGCCGGTGAGTCCGATATCACGTTGTTTATTTGAACCAATGATCTGCGCTGCGGGTCGAACAGGTACGACGTATTAATTACGAGCGAGGAGCGAGTAGATGGCGACTTACGCTGAAATGAAAGAGATGTTTGACGAAATCCGTGCGGATTTTCGTTATGACCACGAACTCAATGGATGTCTGAATTGTGGCATTTGTACGGCTACCTGCCCGTCGGCGCAGTTCTACGATTATAGTCCCCGTGAAATTGTCCAGTTGCTCTGGACCGAAAACGTGGAACAGATTTATGACGCAATGCAGGAAAAAATATGGGCCTGTGCCCAGTGCATGACCTGTGCGGCACGTTGCCCTTTCAAGAATTCTCCCGGTGGACTGGTCATGATCATGCGCGAAGTATCCATTCGCCACGGTATGCAATCGGCCAAAGATGTGTTGCGCCCCTTTGGTCGCGTAATGCTCAAACTGATTACCACGGGTAACCAGCTTTCTCCTGACATGATCCAGCCTGATCATTTCCCGGACTGGGGCCCTAATATTCAGAAAGTTGAAGGAGATTTGCGGATTCTGCGCAAGGCAATCCCAGTTCGCACCTTGCAAACGGTAGAAACGGCATGGGAAGTATCCCTGAAAACTTCCGTAGAGATGTACACCATCTGGGAAATGACAGGTGTGCTGAAGTCTCTGGAAACCATGGATGAAAACCTCTTCGACGTAATCGAGGATTTCATTGATGAAAAGCGGGAAGATTATGAAGACTGGCTCGAGAGCCAGGAAGACTGACGGATTCTAAGGAGATCGTTATGAGCGACAACAGCACGCAGCAAGGATTAGCGGGGCACGGGGCTTTTTTCCAGGACACGAACTTATCGGCCAACGAAGCGGAAGCGGCCACGGCGTGGGTACGCAGTCACGTAGACCGTCGCACCATGGACCTGGGCGAGCGTATGGACGACATTCGCGAGCACATGTGGGCACTGGAAAAAGAAGGTGAAATTATTGTTCACCGCATCACCGATGACCACAAGCCCATTGAAGTAGACACCCTCTATGGCTGGAAAAAGCGGGTACCCACCAATCAGCTCTGGCATCACAAGAGCTGCGGTCAGTGTGGTAACATTCCCGGCTATCCCACCAGCCTGCTCTGGTTCATGAACCACTTTGGCACGGATTATCTGGACGAAACCGACCAGACCTCCTGCACCGCCTGGAACTACCACGGCTCCGGCATCGGCAATGTTGAATCCCTCGCCGCCGTCTTCCTGCGCAACTTCCATCAGGCCTATGTCTCCGGCAAGCAGCACGGCTATGAAAACGGTCACTTTTTCCCACTGGTCCACTGCGGCACCTCCTTCGGCAACTACAAGGAAATTCGCAAGTATTTGATTGAATCTGCCGAACTGCGCGAAAAGGTCAAGAAAATCCTCGGCAAGCTCGGCCGTCTGGTCGATGGCAAAATTGTCATTCCCGAAGAAGTCGTGCACTACAGTGAATGGTTGCATGTCATGCGCAACCGCATTGCCAGCGAACTGCAGACCATCGACATGAGCAACATCCGGGTGACCACCCATGCGGCCTGTCACTACTACAAGATGGTGGCGGAAGACGCGATTTACGACAACAGCATTCTCGGTGGCAACCGCACGGCCGTCGGCACCTCGGTCGCCCAGGCGCTGGGAGCCCAGGTCATCGACTACTCCACCTGGTATGACTGCTGTGGCTTTGGCTTCCGGCACATCATCTCCGAGCGCGAATTCACCCGCAGCTTCACCATGAACCGCAAGATCAAGGTCGCCCGGGAAGAAGCCAACGCCGACGTCATGATTGGCATCGACACCGGCTGTATCACCACCATGGACAAGAACCAGTGGATCGGCAAGGCCCATGACATGAACTACAGCATCCCGATCATTGCGGACGTGCAGCTGGCCGCCCTGGCCTGTGGCGCTGATCCCTTCAAGATCGTCCAGCTCCAGTGGCATGCTTCACCCTGTGAAGATCTGGTGGAAAAAATGGGCATCAGCTGGGACAAGGCCAAAGCCGACTTCCAGGAATATCTCAAACAGGTCGAGCAGGGGAATGTGGAATACCTCTACAACCCCGAACTCGCCACCAACCAACATATCAACATGAAAGCGGGCGCTTAAGGAGAAAAATCAGTGAGTGCACAGGATACAGTATTAGTCGTAGGTGCCGGCCCAGCCGGTCTGTCAGCAGCTGCAACCATCGCTTCGATGGGCAAGAAAGCGGTCATTGTCGAGAAGGAAGATATTCTCGGCGGTGCCCCGATCATCTCCGGATATGCCAAACTGGTTCCCTCGGGTGAGTGGGCCAAGGACGCAATTGGTCGTATGGTCAGTCGGGTAGAAGGGGACGGCAATGTGGCCATTCACAAATCTACCAAAGTGACCACGGTTGAAGGGGAAGCCGGTAATTTTACGGCGACTCTGAGCAACGGTAACAAAGTCGAGGCCGGTTCTATAGTGTTGGGTACCGGTTTCACCCACTTTGACTCCATCAACAAGCCGGAATGGGGTTTTGGTACCTATGAAGACGTACTGACCACCACGCAGATGGAACAGATGGTTGGTACGGGTCAAATTACCTGTCCTTCGGATGGACGGGTGCCCGAGCGCGTAGCCATTCTACTCTGCGTAGGTTCCCGTGACCGTCAGATTGGTCGTGAATGGTGCTCCAAAATCTGCTGCACCGTTTCCACGAATCTGGCGATGGAAATCAAGGAGATTTCACCGAGCACCGACGTGTTCATTTACTACATGGACATTCGTACCTTCGGTCTTTACGAAGACAAGTTCTACTGGAAGAGTCAAGAAGAGTACAAGACCAAGTTCGTCAAGGCGCGTATTGCCGAAGTCACCAAATCACCGGACGGCCGTTTGCTGGTGAAGGGCGAAGATACCCTAGTCAAGCGTCCTATCGTGATTCCCATGGATATCGTGGTTCATGCTATCGGTATGGATCCCAATGCTCTAAATTCTGAAATTGCCAAGACTTTTGGTATTGGTCTCGAAAAACACGGCTTTATTGATCGTGCCGAGCAGTACACCAATAGCCAGGGAACGACGCGCAAGGGTATTTACGTGTGTGGCGCGGCTACCGGCCCGGAAGATATTGATACTTCGATTGCTCAAGGGCAGTCAGCTGGTTCACGAGCAGTAGCCGATCTCTTTGGACAGCAGAAAGTTGCCAGCTGATATCTACCAGGACAGGAACGAAGAACATATCGTTCCAGCCACGCTGCCCATTGAGCTCGACAAGGGCCTGCTCAATCGTTCTTTCTATGAACTGGAAGAAGCTTTTGAGGGACAACAGGGACTTGCCGATCTGGTGAGCAGCATGGCAGAAAAGACGGCAAGTTTTCGCCGTCTGCTACTGGAAGAACAGCAACCTCTGACCGAAACACAAATGGAACATCTCGTCGCACAGATGTTTACGGCACGGAGGAAAATATGGCCGCTCATTGAGGAACAAGGTGCGGCCAAGGTTGGGGAGTTGATGCGCGATCTGCTTACCGGACACGGTGATCTGACGCAGCGCATGGCAAGATTCGAAGAAGCCTTGCCAGCTACCGGAAAAGTCAAACGTGTCATCAGGGATGTGGCTGCTGAAGTCCTGCACTTCAGTGACCCCGAGCGGTATCCTCTGATGACCCGCTGGGTCTGGGATCAAGGAACTACTTCCGGAGCCATTCGTGAGTTTATACGTGGTGGTGATTACCTCACGGATTTCCCTTTTGGCGAGAGTCCCGAAATGTTTGAGGGGCTGCGTCAGTGGATGCGTGAAACACTGCTGGAGTTGGGCGTATATCGTGATGTTCCCTACATGGTGGACATCATTCTCGCTCATCAGTATTCACAGTATGTGCGGGCAATGGCGGAAGGTTTTTTGCGTTCGGACTTTGGCGGTCAGACCGACTTTACGGAGCAGATTCGTAAGTTGCTGGGTGTTGAAGTGCAGCGGCGGATGGGCGGGTCTCGCATCAAAAGAGACGACATTCATTGATGAATTAGGGTTTAGGAGCAGCTATGGCTATTCATGAAAAAACACTGATCGATCCAGATCGGATTTTACAGCACGACCATCTGGTAGTGGACGGAGTGGATGTTTCAGGGTCCTGGAACACGATGATCACTCCCCGTACGCTCACCGACTATGAAGAAAATTTCGAAAAAATCATTCAGAGCTACAGCGGTGGCGAGAATGTGCATCGTTGTTGGCAGTGCGGTTCCTGCACCAACTCCTGCACCATGTATGCCCAGAACGTGGACTTCAATCCCCGTTACTGGATTTATCTGATTCGTCTGGGCCTGAAGGCCGAGTTGATGAAAGATAAGGACATCATCTGGCAGTGCGTGTCCTGTAACAAGTGCACCAACATCTGCCCCAAGGACGTGCGTCCTGAAGGCGTCATGAAAGCCACCGCACACTGGATGGAAGATAATGGGCTGACCCCCAAGACCCTTTCCACCCACTTTGACGAAGAATTCACCCATCAGTGTATTGAGTTTGGTCGTATTGAAGATACCGAAGTCATGATGGGTTTTTACAAGCGTTCCAACCAACCTCTGGTGCAGGCCTGGATTGTTGAGTTCGGAAAGCGGCTGTCCAAGGGGTTACCTTTGGGGCAGTTGGCGAAAATGGGTATGAATGTTGTTTTCCGACCGAAAACCAAGTCCTGGGGCAAGACCGGAGAAGTACTCGCAGAATATGTGAAAGCACAGAAGGAGGCTGCTCATCATGGCTAAGGTTGCATATTATCCGGGTTGCGCGCTGGAAGGTTCCGGCGGCCCCTACGACAAGTCCACGCGCGTTCTGGTCAAGGAACTTGGCCTGCAGATGGAAAACCTCGAAGACTACAACTGCTGTGGTGCCATGGAAGTGAAGAATATTCACCCCATGCTGCAGACTTACATGTCCGCACGCAATCTGGCCATTGCCAGCAAATTGCAGGGTTGTGATACGGTGATGGCCCCTTGCAACGGTTGTTACCGCAATCTGAAGCAGACGGAATATGAATGTGCCACTTCCGAAGAAACCATGAAGACGGTACAGGATCTGGCGGATAAATCCGGTGATCCGGTTTATGACGGGGATGTGCGGACCTTGCATGCGCTTGAGTGGTTCATGGAAGAAGTCGGTCCTGATGGCATCAAGAGCAAGGTCAAAAAAAGTCTGAACGGTCTGAAAATTGCCAATTATTATGGCTGTATGTACACCCGTCCCCGGCAGATCTTCCCGGAAAAAGACCAGGGTCCCGGCTCTGAATCCAGCTATGCACCGCATTTTATGGACGACCTGCTCAATGCAGCGGGTGCCGTAGCCGTCGATTTTCCCTTGAAAACCGCATGTTGTGGTGGTGCGCATACCCTTTCTGACTCGGATACCTCCACGCAGTTGGTGTTGAATATCCTCCAGGCAGCCGAAGACGCCGGTGCTGAAGTTATTGCGACGGAATGTCCGACCTGTCACTCCGGTCTGGAAATGCACCAGGTACGTGCGGAGACGGAATTCGGTATCAAATCCAACGTCAAGGTCATCTACTTCACCCAGTTGTTAGGTTTGGCTATGGGCCTGTCTGCACGCAAGGTCGGTATCCCCGATAATGTCAGCGATTCCATGGACCTGCTTGCGGCCAAAGGTATCGTATAACAAGGTTGGGAAGCGCCCCGTAAAGGGGCGCTTTTTTTTACCTGCCGCTGTCGACAGGGGGAGGCTATGGAATGTAACGGATGCGAATTTCGCGCCGAATTATATTATGATCAGGAGTGTCAGATCTGGGTGCGTCGCGAAGGTGACGGAACGCTGACGGTGGGCATGACGGATATTTCTCAGTCTATTGCAGGTAAAATTTTGCACGTGCGGGTGCGCCGTCCGGGCACACGCAGGCCCGTAGGCAAGCCCGTGGCAACCATTGAAAGTGGCAAGTGGGCGGGACCTGTTCCTAATGTATTTGATTGCGTGATCGATCTGGCCAACGAAGATGTGCTGGAAGATCCCAATCTGCTGAATATTGAGCCTTACGAAGCATGGATTGCCCGGGTTCGCCCGGTGGCATCCGTGGACGTAGCGTTAAAAAAACTGTCTACTGGGGATGCGGCATTTGAATTGTATCGGCAGCGCTGTCTGCGCGACGACATCCATTGTGAACGGGGTATGCGATGAGTGATCATTATTTAAACGATGACGGTGAAAAGTCGGTGGTTATTGTGATGACCAGTGGACCAAGTACCGCCCATCGTTGTGCTACGCCTTTTTATCTGGGGTCGTTGTTGTCTTCCATGGACGCAGAGGTTAAGATTTTTTGCACCATGGAAGCAGTAAAACTCATGAAAACAGGTGTTGCAGAAAATTTGGCAGCGATGGAAGGTGGAAAACGGATTATTGATTTTATCCGTGATGCCAAAAACGCCGGGGCGCAACTGTATGTATGCAGACCGGCACTGCCTGGATATGAGATTGAAGCGGACAACCTGATTGATGAAGTGGATGAAGTAGCTTCAGCAGGTGACCTTGCTGATTTGATTTTGTCTGTTGACCGGCTATTGTTTTTTTAATTTAAAACCCGAAGGAGAAAATGATGGGAACTGTACGTGGCTGTGAAATCCCCGAAGATTTGATGTACAACGTTGATAACAACGTTTGGTTGCGCAAGGAAGATGACGGCAGTGTCACCATTGGTATGACTTCTTATGCCTGTGCTCTGGCCGGCCAGATTGTTTCCTACACCCCCAAAGGTGCTGGAAAAGACATCAAGAAAGACAAGTCTGCCGCAACGGTTGAATCCGGTAAGTGGGTAGGTCCGCTGAAGAGCCCGGTGAGTGGCACTGTGGTTTCCAGCAATGATGACGTAGCCAAGGACCCGGGCCTGATCAACAAGGACCCTTATGGTAGTGGCTGGATTGCCAAGTTGACTCCAGCCGACTTTGCGGGTGATTCTGGCGAGCTGAAAACCGGTGCTGACGCTCTGGCCGCTTTTGAAGAAAAGATGACGGCTGATGGTTTTGGCGGCTGCTGAGTTATTCAGATAGCCCTATCCAGTCAGACGGCCGCATTTTGCGGCCGTCTAGCTTTCTTAATGGTTGACAAGGATGGAAATTAATATGAACCCATGGTTAAACGCTGTTTCGCAAGTGGAAGCATTAGAAGATCTGACGCTCAACGCTGATCTGGTCGAATCCATGCGGGAGCGGTGGTCTGGCCTGGCTGGCAGTCAGGTGGGTCGTATCAATTTCTATACCCCTTCATTCAAACACCACGAGACTTCGGAAGTTTCTGCTTGTGGTAAAAATGCGTTCCCGGCCATCTCCATTACCGGTGGTGACTGCAAACTCCAGTGTGACCACTGTAAGGCCAAAATTCTGGAACCCATGATTCCGGTACGCAGTCCTGAAGAACTGGATCGCCTGGTCGATCAGATTGTTCTGGACGGTGGTCGTGGTCTGCTCCTGTCCGGGGGGTCGGACCACCAGAATGTGGTCCATTATGAACCGTATTTCCCCATGGTGCGTAAAATCAAGGATCGTTACCCCAACCTGCAAATTGCCATGCATACGGGTATTGCCACCCCTGAGTTTGCCAGAGGCATGGAAGATGCGGGCGTTGATGTAGCGATGATGGATGTGATCGGCGCCCAGGACACCATCAATCAGGTCTATCATCTGCGTCGCACTGTGGATGACTTTGAGGCGGCCCTGGAGGCTTTGGTTGCCACATCAATGAAGGTTGTTCCCCACATTGTCATCGGTTTGCATTATGGAGAACTGCTGGGTGAGTGGAATTCGCTGGAAATCATTCAACGGCATCTGCCCAGTGCCTTGGTGCTGGTCGTGATTATGCCCCAGTATGCCTCTTCCAGTCGTCCTTTTGTGACCCCGCCCACCGATGAAGTCGGTAAATTCTTTATGGATGCCCGTGCTGCACTTCCAGAGACTCCCGTGTTGCTCGGTTGTGCGCGCCCATCGGGCGTTCATCGTTCCATTACCGATACCTACGCGGTCATGGCAGGTCTCAATGGTGTGGCATTCCCCTCCGATGGTATGTTGGCATTGGCCAAACATCTGGAACGGGATGTGTTCGTGACCCCGTCCTGCTGCTCCATGATTGTCGGCGAAGAAGTGCTCAGTATGGGCGACGAGTCCACGACCATGCCTCTGGATTACGTACCTGCTGCTCCAAAGCGTCGCACCCAATTGCGCGATATTCCCATCGTCTTCACGGCCTGAGCAATGTACGTGGTACTTGTGAACAGCTTGCCGCAGCATCGGGTTCACCCGCAATGAACCCTGTTGTTCAGGCTCCCTGGCTGGTCGTGGATACGGGTTTGCGTCCAGCCGATGAAAACATGGCGCTGGACAAAGCCTTGCTGCAGGCCATGGCCGATCAGGCCATTCCCAATATTTTCCGCTTTTTGCGCTTTGAAGAATCGGCGCTGGTGGGTTACCACCAGTCTCCGGATCAGGAATTGAATCTGGATTTTTGCCGGGAAGAGAGCATTGCTGTGCAGCGCCGGCTTACTGGTGGCGGTGCGTTGATTTTTGATCCGACCCAAATTGGCTGGGAACTGGTCTGTCATCGGGATGCTCTGCCCAAAGGTGACATGGCGGCAGTCTCCCGACAAATATGTCTGGCGGCTGCGGCAGGTTTGTCGAAGCTGGGGGTCAATGCCCGTTTCCGTCCGCGTAATGATATTGAAGTGGAAGGCAAAAAAATCTCCGGTACGGGCGGTATCATGGACGGCGATGTTTTGCTTTTCCAGGGTACCGTGCTGGTGGATCTGGACATACCCAGAATGCTGCGGGTCCTCCGGGTTCCCGTGGAAAAGCTGGATGCCCATGCCATTGCATCAGTAGCCGATCGGGTCACCAGTTTAAGAGCTCTGCTGGGCGCAGCGCCTGAGCTAAGCATGGTTCAAGAGGCCCTGCTGGAAGGTTTCCGCTTACACTTGGGGCTGTGTTTTGAAACAGGAAAAATGCCGGAACCGGTCATGGCCTTGCTGCCCGAGATGTTGACTGAAGTCCGCGATCCGGAATGGTTGGGTGTGAATAACCGTGCCCGCGACGGTATGCCACTGCGCAAAGCCAGTCTGCGTGCGCCGGGAGGAACCCTGCAGGCAGAAATCCTCTGGGATAGCTTTGGTAATCGGGTGCGTCAGGTGCATTTCAGCGGCGATTACTTCATCCAGCCCCGCCGCGCCATCGTCGATATGGAAGCCGCCCTGCGTAATGTGCATCTGAATGACGTGGACAGCATTCTGACTGAGCTGTTTGTGCAGCAACATATTGATGGCTTTGGTTTGCAGGCTGAACACTTCGCCAGTGTGCTGCGTATGGCAGCGGAGCAGCCATGAATAACATCAAGCTGGATCTGCTGATTGTCGGTGCCGGCCCGGCCGGAACTGCCGCTGCCCGTGCTGCCGCCGATAAGGGACTGCGGGTACTGTGTGTGGATCGTCGGGCACAAATTGGTATTCCGGTACAATGTGCAGAATTTGTCCCCATGCCCTTATTGCGCACTGTTCATGAGACCCGGGCGCGGGTGCAGGATGTGGCAGGCATGATGACCGTTCTTCCCTCCGGCTTGGAACACCATAGTGTCTTCCCCGGTATCATGATTGACCGGGGACGTTTTGATCAGGGACTGGCAGAGCTCGCTCAGGCCGCCGGGGCTGAGGTGAAAACACGCAGCACCTTTCTTGCCTGGGATGGTCGCCACGCCCAAATCAAGTTGTGTTCAGGTGAGCTTCAAGCGGTTGAACCCTTGCTGATGGTTGCCGCAGATGGTCCGCATAGCCCGGTTGCTGAGGCGATTGGGTTGCCCCATCAGCAGGTGGTTTATACCCGGCAATACACGGTACCCTTGAGTCATCCCTATGCGGATACGGATATTTTTCTGTCTGATGCTTTTCCAGGTGGTTACGGCTGGCTGTTTCCGCGTGGACCCGTTGCCAATTTGGGTTTGGGGGCGGATAAACGCTTTGAGGATAATCTCAAATTACCTCTCGAACATCTCCATCAGCAGATGGTGGAGCGCGGCATTATTGGCCCAGAAGTGCTCGGTAGAACCGGTGGCGCCATACCCGTTGGCGGTTTGCGCCCCATGATCCACGGTAATGTTTTGCTTTGTGGGGATGCCGCCGGATTGACGCATCCCATTACGGGTGCTGGCATCCCTGCGGCGGTCATCAGTGGGGAAGCCGTCGGTTTGGCCGCTGCCGCTTTTCTGTCCGGCGATGAAGACGCGCTGGAAAGTTATGAAGAAGATATGCAGGATCAGTTCGGACCCGCTTTGCGCCGGGCTGTGCAGCGCAGAACATCTTTGGAAGCTGTATGGCGCAAGCCTGCAGCCCGGGAAGACCAGGTAATGCGATCCGCCTGGATCGCTTTTGATGAATACTTTGCCGCTTAAGGCAGATTGACAGGAGGAACGTCCATGAGTGCGGTAGTCGAAGAAAATTCTCAGACCCTAAATTTTTATCGCCCGGATTATTTCGTCAAAACACCGACGATGCGTTCCCCGGACTATGTGCAGTTAAGTACGGCGGCAGCCATTACCCTGGGTCTGGTGCCCGGCGTGATGCATCGCACCTCCTGTACCAACTGCCTGAATCTGCTGATGACCTACCCGGAAGGTTGCCGCGCCAACTGCACCTACTGTGGTCTGGCCCGCCATCGCGAAGAAAGCCGCGATTATGCCGACCGCAATTTCATTCGGGTGGACTGGCCGACGGTACGGGTGGACGAAATGCTCGAACGCATTGCCCAGAACAGCGACAAGGGTGATTTTCAGCGCATGTGTATCAGCATGATCACCCACCCCGATTCAGACAATGACACCATGACCATGCTCAAACGCTGGATGGAAGTTGCCCCCCATATTCCGGTTTCCATTCTTTCCAATCCGACCACCATGGAAAAGCAGGATCTCATCAACCTCAAGGAAGCCGGTGCGGACATTTTTACGGTAGCTCTGGATGCGGTAACCCCCGAAATTTTTGAGCGGACCCGTGGTAAAACCGTACAAAGCCCGCATTCCTGGGATAAATACTGGCAGACCATTGAATGGGCCGCCGAAATTTATGGGCCGGAAAAATTTGGCGCCCATCTGATTTGTGGCATGGGTGAAACCGAACAGGAAATTCTTGAAGTCTGTCAGAAAATGAAGGATATGGGCGGTCATAATCACATGTTTGCCTTTTTCCCGGAGAAGGGTTCCATGATGGAAGACTGGGATCCGGTTCCTCAGGATCATTGGCGTCGCGTTCAGTTGGGCCGCTTCCTCATTGACTATGCCGGTGGCCGCTACGATGACATGAAATTCGACGAATATGGCCGGGTCGTGGACTTCGGCTACCCCGAAGCAGAGCTGGAAGACATTATCAACTCCGGTAAGCCTTTCCAGACTTCCGGCTGCCCCGGCAAAGACGATGAAGAAGTCAGCGCCTGCAACCGTCCCTATGGGGATTCTTCGCCCTCGGACATTCGTTCTTTCCCCTTCGCCCTCAACAAGGAAGATGTGGAAATCGTGCGTCGGCAGATGCGTTTGCAGGACCTGCAATTCCCGGGCTGACAGGCTTTTGGGATGAACATCCAGCCGATTCATGATAAATTGGCTGAATGAAAAAGGGGCTTCGGTCCCTTTTTTAATGGGGATTCCCCAAAATCCAGTAATATTTATTGTTGCTAATATACCCATATTTTAAGCGCTGATAATTGGATTAAAAAATTGATAGATCAACGTTCTTGCAACACTGTTCCCGATAAGACACAATCACCGTGTCATTAGCGACACAACTGTGGGCGGAGGATACAAATGAAAAAATCACGGATTTTAGGAGTAACAGTAGCAGCAACTCTGGCAATGGGAATTTCCAGCAGTGCTTTTGCAACGAATGGATATCAGCTGATTGGGATTGGTCAGTATGCCATGGGTATGGGTGGCGCGGTTGTAGCGGCTCCTGGTGACCCTATGGCCGCTCTGAGCAATCCTGCGGGCCTTTCCTGGATAGCTCCTCAGGTCGCATTTTCGGCAGAGGTGTTTAATCCTACGCGTTCAACCAATTTCGGCTTTGGAAATATTGGAAGTCACACCAACATTTACGCCGTACCTTCGTTAGGTTGGGTCGCCCCTGTAGGTCATAATCTGGTTTTTGGTGGCGGAATGTATGGTACTTCAGGGCTTGGAACGAATTATATTCAGTCTATCCCTGCGCCATTCAATCAGGTATTGGGAGATTCAGTACTGGCGACCAGTAACATTCAATTATTCCAGATGTCTCCTGCTATTTCCTGGAAAGTTAATAATCACATGAGCCTTGGTGCAGCACTGAATATTGGTTATGAATCTGCGTCTTTTCAGGAAGTTTTCGGTGGTCCCCAGGGACAATCCGGTTTTAACCTGGCAAGTCCAACTTCTGCATACGGTATCGGCTTAACCTTAGGTATGATTTACAAAGTAAACCCTATGGTTACCTTAGGCCTTTCATACAAAACGCCGCAAATTTATACTCCGCTCAATTGGCAGGCAACTGGTCAGTTTGTTCCGACAAGCTATGATGCCAGTACAGGGAAGGTAAAAGGTGTTTCAGGTAATTCAGGTGAATATAGTGCACATCTCAATTACCCCCAGCAAGTTGCATTCGGTATGGCTATCAAGCCAACAAAGCAATGGTTGGTGAGTGTTGAGGGTCAGTGGATTAATTGGAGCGCTACTCTTGGATCATTTAATATTTATGGACCGTGGAATGGTACTAATGTTGTAAGCCTCCCCACTAAATGGAAAAATGAATGGGTATTCAATATCGGTACTCAGTATGATCTGACAAACTGGTTACAGGTTCGTGCAGGCTACTGTTATGGAACCAATCCAATAGGTCAAGGTGCTGATACGACAGCTAATCTTTTGTTCCCTGCACTTACCCAAAACTCAATTACGGTTGGTGCGACGCAGAAGCTCGGTAAAGGTTGGAAGCTAACAGAAGCTTATATGCACGGATTTAGTAATACCAATAACGGTACGCCGTTATTGCCGGGATTGGAGCCTTATGTTCAGGCAGGATATGTGCAGAATACGAGTGCAACACTGACGGAAAACTCCTTCGGTCTGCAACTCGGTTACGACTTCTAAAACCTTATCCCTCCTCAGGGTACGTGGGAGACGGGCGACCGTCTCCTTTTTTTGTGTTCAGGTTACGGGGCCGCGTTGGCGGCGCAAAATCCCTTACCTTGCACCGCAGGGGGTTTTTGCGCGAAACTGGCCTGAATCCGATCAGCAAGGAATCCAAGGAAACTCATGAAGTCCATACCGATTACTGATGTCAGTAGCCTCAAAAATGACCTCAACAAATACAAGATGGGGAAAAAGCTGGAAATTCCCCGTTTCAACCAATTGGCGAGAATGGCCTATATGGGTCGTTTGGTCATGACGCCACTGGATCCCGAAGATCCTGCCTGCAAATCATTTCTGGTGCATGTGCAGGAACCTCTGGGCATGGCCGCGCACTTTATCGAGCTGGATGAAGATTTGCAGGATACCATCCTGATTCTGGATAGTGAGCAGTCCATGGCCATGGCGGGTATCATGCAGGCGGGTGTGGAAGAACGCGTGCGCTGGCATGAAGCCCTGAATGAGCGGGATTTCTATTTTTCGGCCTTTTACCGCCCCAAGGACAGGGAAACCCGGGAAGAAAACGCCTGAATTGATGACTTTCGGCCATTTTCCGCTCCAGTCAGGGCAGCTCTGAGGGGTGCGGTTACGCATCATCTCCCTGGGGGTGTTGTCCCCGGAGTTACTCCACAAAACCTATGTGGGGCTGGCAGAGGCGCAAGGTGACAGTGATCTGCCCATTTTGCTGCTGGTACAAAGCGCGGCGCATCTGAGTCTGGGTGCGGCGCAATCTGCCGGAGCGGAACTGGACCTGCTGGCCTGTAAAAAGCTGGAGGTCCCGGTGCTGCAAAGATCCCTGGGGGGCGGGCTGGTCTGGGTGGATGGCGGACAGCTCAGCTACTTTTTTATTTTTCCGACGGCGTGGGGTATGCGCCGTGCTACTGAGCTTTTTGTCTATATCGCGCCCTGGATAGTGGCTCTTTATGCCCATTTTGGGGTGCTCGTAGAGGCGCGCGATGGGCACGACTTCTGGTGCGCCGGGCGTAAAATCGGTGGGACCGGAGCGGCAAGTATCGGGCGTAGTCTGGTGCTGGGCGGCAGCATCATGCTCCATGTGGACTGGCAGGGTTTTGTCGCTTGTGTGGCAGCCCCTTCGGAAGCGTTTCGTGCCTGGCTCGCAGAGGCCCTGGAGGACAGTGTCTGGAGTTGGTCGCAACTGTCCTCCTCTCCACCCACGCCCGAGGCTCTACGCGCGGCTTTTCCTATGGTGCTGGAAAAGTTGGGAGTGCAAGCGGTCATCGAGACGGTGCTGAGTCGTGATGAGCAGCGCGCCGTGGCAGAAGCGGAAAGGGAAGAGCCGGAATGGGAAGACCGCAGAAGCCGCCGCGTAGCTGCGGGTATCAAGATTAAAGCAGGCGCTTTTTTGACAGAACGCCATTGGCCGAAAGGGCAATATTTACGTATCTGGACAGAAAATGGCTGCTTTCGTAGGGTGGAAGCCTCGCTGTGGGCCGAGAGCGAGATGCAGATATTCAGCGGCTTGCAGATGGATTCCCCCGCTTTCAACGCCGCCTTGCAACAATTGGCAGGTGACGAATACGACCTTTGGGCGGCACGATTTGCCGAAACGGCTGTCTGGAAAGATTAAAATCCGAATCCAGAATGACAGGAGGTAACGAATGCCCAGTATTGATGACCGGATGCGCAAGCGTTTTATATTGATGAATAGTGATGCGGCATTGCGTCAGGCGGTGGAGTCTTCTATTCCGGAAAAGTGGGAAATGACGGAAGCCACTGATCTGGATGCTTTTGATGAATGGCAGGAAATTCTCTTGCACCGCTTTATGCTGCTGAATCTGGAAGACCCGCAAATCAGTGACCCGGTGGAGTTGATAGACATGATCCGCCGCGAGCACCAGCTGAATATCCCTATTTTCTGTTTGGGTGGGAGCCGCGAACTGCGTGATCAGGCGCGTTCAGCGCGGGCTGACCGTTTTTTTGATCGGGAAGAAGGTTTGCAACGCTTGCCGGAATTTTTCCAGCAGTTTGCCTGGTAATAAAAAGCACCAAAAAATAGCGCCGCTGGCTTTGCTCAGCCGGACGGCGCGTGATAGGCCGATTGGCTCGGTGGTTCAGCCGACCTTGGCGTGGGCCTCGGTGTCCAGCAGCAGATCATGGCTTTCGCTCTGGCCTTCGGCGCTGACGGTCAGGGTGGCAATGCGAATGCCGGCATCCTTGAAGGTGACTTCGTAGGAGAAAATACCCGGCAGTTCCAGGGTGCTTTCTTTCAGAGTCTTGCCTTCACAGGTTACACTGACTTTGGCGCTGCCCTGACCTTCCAGCATGGCCTGAATCCGGAAAGGATGTCCGGCGACGCGACGGTAGACCTGAGGATCGCGATTGGCGTTGTATTGCAGGTTGTTCAGTTTGACCATCTTGACGAGTTTGTTGCTCATGGTTGCCCCTTATTAATCACACTATAAAATGAATTATACACGCATTTAGCTAAAACTCTTTTATCCTAGACGAAAATCTCCCGGAGTGGTAGCGGGTTTCGCCGAAAAACCGATCAGGAGTGATGATGACCGAGTCAACACAGTTAATTACGGCACTGGATGCCGCCCATGAACGTATTGAAGCACTAGCCAAACAACAAAGCGCAGGAATGCCCTTGCCCGAATTGCTGGCAGCGGGCATTGCCGAAGCGCAGGCCATGTTGCGCATTATGCTGGAAAACGAGCATAAGCCTTATGCCAGTGATGCGGATTTGCTGGAATTGTGGAAAACCCTGGTGAAGGGCAAGCCCCACTGGAATACCATTCGCGATAATTGTCGTGAACTGATTTACTACCAGAATTGTCTGAAAGCGGAGCGTCAGGATGCACTGCCCGCCCAGCCTGAGCGGATGGTGATTCATACCCTGCGTCACATATTTCTGTATTTACGTAGTCATGCCGAACAAAATCAAGAGGGTTGAGTAATGAGTGAAATGATTATCCAGGAACCTTTTTACCAACCCGTAGCCAATGAAGTCGGGGTGTTTATGGCGGCCTGGAGCCGCCGTTTGCCGGTCATGCTCAAAGGCCCGACGGGCTGCGGCAAAACCCGCTTTCTGGAACATATGGCCTGGCGCCTCAAGCGGCCCCTGATTACCGTAGCCTGCCACGAAGATCTGACCAGTTCAGACCTGGTCGGACGCTTTCTCATTGAAGGAGATGCCACGGTCTGGCAGGACGGACCCTTGACCAAAGCGGTGCGTGAGGGGGCGATCTGCTATCTGGATGAAATTGTCGAAGCGCGGACCGACACGACGGTCGTGATCCATCCGCTGACGGACCATCGCCGCCATCTGCCCATTGAAAAGCTGGGCACGGAAATCAGTGCGCATCCCGATTTCATGCTGGTCATTTCCTACAATCCCGGTTATCAGACGGTTTTGAAAGATCTTAAACCCTCGACCAAACAGCGTTTTGTGGGTATGAATTTTACCTATCCCCCGGCCGAGGTGGAAACCCGGATTGTCATGAAAGAGGCGGGGCTGGATGAATCCCGCTCCAAGGCCCTGGTGGCGGCAGCAGATAAAGCCCGGAATCTCAAGGATCAGGGTCTGCAGGAAGTGACTTCGACGCGCGCGCTGATTTACGCTGGAGCGTTGATGGTGGCGGGACTGGAATCCCTGGAAGCCTGCACCATGGCGATCATCAACCCGCAAACGGATGATCCGGAATTAAGTGAGGCTTTGCTGGAAATTTTCCGGACTTTTTTTCCGGAACGTTAAGGAGCTTTCATGTCGGAAGCGACCGAAGAAATCCTCGAGCATCTGGCGGCCATCAGTTTTGTGGCCGGACGGGATGCCCGCGAAGCGCTGCCTGCAGTAGCACCTTTAGGAGAAGAAGCCTCCCTGCGCTTTCTGGAAACAGGCAGAGACCTGTTCTTTTATGACCGGGAAGCTGGCAAGGCCTTTTTCCATGCCACGGCCAACATGGTAGCGGCTTTTGCTGGCCTGGATCCCTGGCTGGAGCAATCGCGGCAGTTTCTGACTCAGCGCGGAACCTTTCGCGCCGTAGTCGGTTTTTTTGCACAGGCGGCCACGGTGCGTAAAAGCTGGGGGGCCGAAGGTGAAGCGCTGTGGTTCAAGCTGGGGGCGGCCTGGATTGATCGTCATGTAGATAGTGCTGCGGCTTATTTTCGGATGCCGGTAGCGACGCTTTTTGGGGATAACGGTACCACTGGCCTGACTGCCCTGCTGCAGCCTGCTGACAGTCTGGCCAAGGGCCGACTGGGCCTGGGGACTTATCTGGATGGCGCCATCAAGGTGCGCGGCATCTGTGGTCTGGACGGTGTAGCGGAATGGGCGCGACGCGGGGCAGATGTGCTGGCTGCCGGTCGGATTCGCGGTGAGGCCTGGTTTCGTCTGGAAAGTGATGAAGCCCGTAGCTTTCTGCTGGAGGTGCTGCCCGGTTTTCGGATGGGAACCCACAAGCGCTTGTTTGGTTTATTGCTGCAGGCCTGGACCGGATTACATTTGCCTTTGGAAGAGGGCGACTGGAGTCTGGAAGGAGGCCGCAGTTTTCTGGAAACCGATGGCCGCAGTCTGTTTGTACCGGCGGTCATGCCGGATCGGGAAGAAGCCCTGCTGGCTTTTTACCATACGGGTGCGCATCTGGCTTATGACAGTTATGAGCAGGACGCCATCCACGCCCTGTTTGCGGAAATCGGCATGGAGCATCCACCCCTGGACCCCGATCAGCGCATTACCTGGCGACCGCTGTTTGCCCAGTTTGGCGAAGACCTGATTCGTTTCCAGATGATTTTTGATTTGTGTGAAGACCTGCGCGTAGATGTAGCGCTGGATCGGGAAATGCCAGGGTACATCTCCCGGGTTGTCCGGGCGGCCCGCAAGCACGGACTCCCTGAGGGTGTGGCTGCTGCCTACTATGAACAGGCCCAGCGTTATCTGGAAGATTACCAGCAAGGCCGGTTGAGTCCTGATCTGGCGGATCTGACCCGTAGCGAAGCCGGTATTGTGGATGCCTTCCGGGTGGCTATGGCCTTGTATGCCACAACCACCCTGCCGCCTTTGACCCTCACGGAGCGTGCCCGCGCTTATTTGCCCGGCCATTCTCCCAATGCCGCAAGGCCCGTCTATCCCCGGCAAAAACACGGCAGTGATGGACCGGAAGTGGAGGGCGACAGTGCCCTGGGTGCGGCGGGTCATCAGGAAAAACCCAAGGAAACTCCACAGGCCGCCGAGGGGAATGACCCGGACATGGAAATCCCGCCCGAAGACATTCAGGGTACGGGCGGGCGCGTGGGTGTGGGTATTCCTTTGCCGGCCAAGGTGGCGGGCAGTGGTCGGGGGGTGAAAGGCCCCAAGGGCGGCTGGCCCTACCGCGAGTGGGACTACCGTCATCAGCAGTACAAAATGGACTGGGCACGGGTGCACGAGCGTAAGCTGCGCGAAAAAGATGAAGCCAAGGCCATTGAAATAGCGGCTGAATATGATGGGACTTTGCGGCGTCTGAAGCGCGCCTTGCAGGCCCAGAAGCCGACCCGGATGTCTCCCCGTCGTCGTCAGTATGAAGGGGAGGAACCGGATCTTGAAGCCGCTGTGCAGTTTCTGATTGAAAAACGTGCCGGACGTTCGCCCAAAGCCAGCGTGTATTTGCAGCGTCGTCCCCAGCAAAGGGATACGGCGGTGTTGCTGCTGGCCGATCTTTCCACCTCGATCATGGCCGAAGCCGGAGATTCCGGGGTGCGGGTAGTGGACCGGCTGCGTGCAGCCATGCTGCTTTTTGGCGAGGCATTGCTGGAAGTGGGGGATCCTTTTGCGGTCTATGGTTTTGCGAGCAAATATCATGATGAGGTGCTGATGTATCCCATCAAGCGCTTCACCGACAGATTTGACGCAAGAGCCAGGGCCCTGCTGGGAGGCTTGTCGGGGCGTCTGGCGACGCGCATGGGCGCGGCTATCCGCCACAGCAGCAAACTGATGCTGCGCAGCCCTGCCCAGCGCCGCCTGTTACTGATTCTTTCCGATGGTCGTCCGGCAGATTATGATGACGGGGGAGATGCCCGCTATTTGCAGGAAGATACCCGCATGGCGGTGCGGGAAGCGCTGGAACTGGGTATTCACGCCTTCTGTATCAGTCTTGATCCCCAAGGTGGAGAATATTTGCCGCAGGTTTTCGGGCAGGGACATTATCTGGTGCTGCCGCATCTGGATAGCCTGCCGGCGCGTCTGCCCGAAGTGTACCTGCGCCTGCGGGGGCATGGCTGATGAATGAAAAAGAATTATTGCAGCCACGACTTGCGGCCACGCGTCCGGCCCGCTTTGTCGGCGCTGCCCGATATCGCCGCGCCAGTTATGGCAGCAATCATCCGCTGGCGATTCCACGCGTTTCCCTGACTCTGGATCTGATCAACAGTTATGGGGCTATTGCTCCCGAGGAGTATTGCCTGGGACGTCCGGCCAGTCACCAGGAGCTGTTTGGCTTTCATACCCGCGATTATATCCAGGCCTTTGAACGCGCCCAGTTTCGCGGTAATGTCCGCGATGCAGATCGTAAACAATATCAACTGGGTACCTTGGAAAATCCCTATTTCCCCGGTTTTTTTGATACGCCCAATCTGGCTACGGGCTCCAGCATATTGGCTGCAGAGCAGGTATTGCAGGGTTTCACCGCTTTCAGTCCGGCAGGAGGCATGCACCATGCGGCACCCGGTCAGGCGCGCGGATTTTGTTATCTGAATGATCCGGTGCTGGCTATCCAGCGACTGCGCAAGGCCGGGCTGCGGGTGCTGTACTGGGATATGGACGCCCATCATGGCGACGGTGTAGAGGCAGCTTTTCGTGCGGACCCTGATACCTTGACGGTTTCCCTGCATATGGACACGGCCTATGCCTATCCTTTTCAGGGGGGTGGGCTGGATGACCATGAAGGCATGGCAGTCAATCTGCCCCTGCCCGCAGAAATCAACGACACGGAATACGCGGCAGTTTTCGAGGCCCTATGGCCCCGGGTCATGGGGCAGTTTGTTCCGGATGTGGTGGTCTTGCAGGCGGGTACGGACATTTTGTCTCCCGATCCGCTGAGCAAATTCCGGATATCCAATGGACTGTTCTGGCAGGTGCTTCGGCGTCTGCTCGCCGAAAGCCCGCGTTTGCTGGTGCTGGGTGGAGGAGGGTATCATCCCATTGCTTTGGCACGCTGCTGGACCGGGGTCTGGGCGATTTTGTCCGGACGGACGCTGGATGAAAATCTGCCCGAGTCAGGCCGAGCCCTGCTGGAAGGCGTGGAATGGGATCTGGACGATGAAGACGCCCCCGATTATAGCCGGCAATTCCAGTATCTGGATGATCTGCCCTTGCCGGGTCCCATGCGAAGCGAAGTGACCGATCGTCTGGAGTATCTGTTCCACCATCATCCCCTTTTTGCAAACAGGAGAAACGCTGCGTGAATGCTGCGGATAACACATTGATTCCCGGAGCCGCCAATAGTGTCGGCAGTAAGGCCTATGTAGCGCGTTTTGCAGAGACTCTGGCGGAAGAACATTTCAGTGATTTTCTGAATACCCGGATCAAACTTTCCTCCTTGGGGGTCGGTACATTCCCCGGTGCGGTGGATGATGTGACGGATCTGGCCGTGGCGGCCATTGTCGCTCAGGCCCTGCAGTCCGGGATTAACGTGATTGATACCGGTGCGAATTATCGTTTTGGCCGGGCCGGTCGGGCGGTGGGGGCGGGTATTGCCAAGGCCATGGCGGCGGGAATTCTCCGCGAGGAGTTTTTCGTGGTGGGCAAGGGCGGGTTCCTGACCTTCACGGGCGGGCGTCCCGAAGATCCTCTCGCCTTTTTCCGTGAGGAAGTGGTCGCCAAAGGCCTGGGCAAGGAAGAAGACCTCGCCCAGAATGTGCATTGTCTGAGTCCCGAATATATTGCCTGGCAACTGGATGATTTACGCAGCCAAACCGGTCTGGAAACCCTGGATGTGTTTCTGGTGGATCAGCCGGAGGTGCATATTCCGCTGATTGGCAAAGAACGCATGTACCAGAAGTTGATCCAGGTCTTTACCGTGTTGGAACAGGCGGTCAATGAAAACAAAATTCGTTATTATGGCATCTCTACCTTCAACGCCTGTCGGGTGGAAACCGATCACACCCTGTTCCAGTCCCTGACCAGTCTGATTGGGCTGGCCGAGAAGGCAGCCGGTGAAGGCAACAGACACCATCTGCGGGTAGTGGAACTCCCCTTTAATGCCCTGATGCCCGAAGCCTACACGCGCTTCAGTCAGGTTACCGGGCAGGGAAATATTGGTTCGACCATTCAGGCCGCTTTTCAGCTCAAGCTGACCGTCATGGCCAGCCATACCCTGGGCAAAGGATTGCTGGCCCAGGAAGAAATCCCCTCCTTGCAGGAAGGAATTCCCGAACTGGCCAATGCGGCGCAACGGGCCATTCAGTTTGTGCGCTCGACGCCGGGCATCGGTGTCACCCTGGTGGGAATGAGTTCACCCCTGCATCTGGCAGATTTTCTGGCGGTGGCCAAACAGCTCCCCTTACCCAAAGAACGCTATCTGGCGATGTTTGAAAAGGAAAAATAGGTTTGAGCGAACCTGACTTTTCTGGTTTTTACGCACATGTCCGTTTCCATTTGGTCAAGACGGTGATTTTGGACAGCGGGCACTCATAGATCGCATAAACAACGATCTGGGAAATGATCTTGGTAATTTGCTCTATCGGCTTATCGGAATGAGTTATAAATACTTCGATGGGGTCATCGTTTCCGGGCAATGCGAAAAATACTACAGTGGAGAGCTGAAACGGATTCAGACGGTGATAGGCGAACTGGATCAGCTGATGGTGGATATTCAAATCAACCGCTATTTGGAATATCTGTGGCGAATCCTTTCCATGGGGAATAAAGCCATAGACACCGCCAAGCCCCGGGTAAGAATGAAAGAGGGCAAAGAGGCAGAAGTGCAGGCTCTACTGGGTTTTATCGCTAACTTACTAGCGAAGGTGGCACTACTTCTACATCCCATTATGCCCGAAATTACCCTGAAAATGGGTAGAGCCTTGAAAATTACGCTGGATGCGGCGAGCTTCAAAACCTATGTCACGGAGGGCCAGCTACTGGCAGATTTCACGATAGAGAAGGTTCCGCCACTTTTTCCCAAGATCGAAGCGCCTTTAATAGCGGAAGCGAGTGGTGGCATCTCTATCGCTGCGCCCTAAAGGGTGATGAGGCTAATTATTTTGAATTGAAACAGGGGAACTCACGGCGAGCATTTACCACGTTCACGATCTCTATGCAGGTGGCCGTGACACGATAGAGCACGATGTAGTTTGGGTGTGCGATGATTTCACGTAATCCTGGCACTCGATCGCTGATGCGGTACAGGTAAGGGTGCTCTGATAGTGGCAACACGCAGACGCGCAGGCGTTCCCACAAGCGTTCGGCTGCGCTCACATCGTACTGACCGATGTAGTCTATAATGGCGGCCAGATCGGCGTCCGCCGACTCAAGCCAGAAGATGGGTAGCATCATCAGGGCGTCTTGCGCTGTCTGAGCCGTGCTAGTCGCTCGGCCATGCGCCTCTCAATCTCATCGTGCGGGATGCCCGGGCGCTGGTCAGCTATGCTGGCGGCCGTCTTGGCCTGCAGCCAAGCCGTGTAGCTGGCCTCCTGCTCGGCGGTTTCAAACTCGGAGATGATGGATGGTAAAATGGCATTCATCCTAGGTTGCTCCTTGGTATCTATCATCAGAGAGGGTTTAACGCCCTCATTTGGCCAACCATGCGGCCCTTAAAGGCTATATTAGGCGCTTTTCGCTCTTACCGGAACCATCCTAACATCCAGACCCACCTAATGATCTTTGGGTTTTTCGCCTTTGGGGGCGCTGGCAATTTCCCGCAACAGTTTTTCCTGTTCCGCAAAAGACATACGCCTTTGTCCCGGCGCGAAACCCTTATGGGCAGGGTTTTGTGGAGCAGGATGCCCGGCCCGTTCACTTTCCTTGGTGGCCGTATAGTTTTGTAACTCCCGTTGCCACTGGGCAGGTGCTTCACCTGTGTCCGTGCGCCCCTGATAACCAGCAGGTGCGGCAGGGGTTTGTCGGGCAAACCAGCTGGCCTTGCGCAACTCCTTGTTATAGATGCTGATCCAGTGGCTGATGCGGCTGAGATCCCAAAGAGCGAACGCCAGCATCAGGACGGCCACAACAATGGCCTCCCAGAGTAACCCTAATACGGCCAGAACCACTACGGCGGTCGTCACCAGCGGAAATACCCAGGCCCAGGACTCTTCCAGATAAAAACGATGGGCGCCAAAAGGGAACAAAAACCAATATAGATAGGCCCATAGAGGTTTTTTCTGGAGTTTTTGCAAGCGAATTTGTAAACTCTGTACCCCGGCGCCTTGCAGATCGAGCTTTTCCCAAGCCTTGGGCATGGGTTATCCTCCGTAAATACTGTATTGAAGCGCTCAGATATTACCCCTAAACTCATTAAAAGTCGCGGGTGACTAAGGATTTCCATGGCAGATCGACGGTTACAGGTTTTTCACACGGTGGCAAGGATGCTCAGCTTTACCAAAGCGGCAGATACTTTGCACATGACGCAGCCTGCGGTGACTTTTCAGGTGAAGCAGCTTGAAGAGCAATTCAATACGCGGTTGTTTGACCGTACCCATAATCGCATCAGCCTCACTGAAGCGGGCCTGGTGGTGTACGAATACTCGGAACGCATCATTTCCCTGTACACGGAAATGTCCAATCGGGTTGGAGAAATGACGGGAGACTTGCGTGGTCATTTGCTGATCGGAGCCAGTACCACCATTGCCGAGTATATGCTTCCCCGTCTGCTCGGTGATTTCAAAATGAAATATCCGGACGTACAGGTGCGCCTGCATGTAGGAAATACCGACAAAATTGTTCACATGATTGAAGACAACAGCATTGATTTGGGACTGGTGGAAGGCGTGGTGACCAATAAAAGTCTGGCCACACTCAAGTGTTGCATGGATTCCATGATTGTCATCGCCCAGCCTGATCATGCCCTGGGTCTCCATGAAAGCGTGTCTGCTCAAGAGTTGCTGGATTATCCTTTTGTTTCCCGCGAAGAAGGTTCCGGCACCCGGGAAGTCACCATGGAATATCTGCATCAGGCTGGCATAGATACGGATGATTTGCATATCACCATGGAATTGGGCAGCCCTGAGGCGGTCAAGGGCGCGGTGGAGGGGGGGCTCGGCGTGGCCATTGTCTCCGAGGCCACGGTACTGAAAGAGCTGGCCCTGGGGACCTTACTGGCCCGGCCCTTGAGCCCGGCCCTGGCAAGGCCGTACTTTTTTGTGTACCAGAAACAAAAATTCCGCAGTCTGGTTATGGATGAATTTCTGGAGTTTGCCAAGGAACGTTGCAGCAAGGACATGTTGGCCATGCCGGTGCGTCGCGAGGTCTAATCAACGAGAAGTTTTGAGGAGTATGAATGAAGCATTTTGCAGTCGTGCAGCACAGTTATTCCGAATTTCTGGGAATCGTGGAAAGCCAACTGGAAAAGCGCGACATCGGTTTCAGTTATTTTCGGGTTTTTTTGAGTGGTGAATTACCGGGGAATGCCCTGACTTTTGATGCCCTGTTTTTGTTGGGTGGGCCGATGTCTCCGCTGGAAACAGAAAAGCACGAATGGCTGGAGCAGGAAATCAAAACCATTGCCATGTTCCGTAAAAACCGCAGACCGGTAGTGGGTTTCGGGCTGGGGGCGCTGCTGCTGGCTAAATATGAAGGCGCAGAATTACAACTGGAACCTTATCACAACGCCTATTTTACGACGGCGCATGCCACTGAAGCGGGTAAAAGCGATCCTCTGGCTCAGGCTGTGGACGGTGCCAAAGTGATGGTCTGGTCGCCGGGAACCGCCATTTTGCCGGAAGGCATCCAGCCTCTGGTAGTAGATGATGAAGGCCGCTGGATTGCTTTCCGCCCTGAAGAGGGTGCGGTAGGTCTGCTGTTTCGACCGGAAATGAAACCGGGTCTGATTGAAGACATCCTCATGGAAGAAGATCGCGAAACCCCTGAAAATGTCGGTGAGTTGCTGGAACAATGCCGCAGTCTCTGGCCGGAAATGCAGAAAACCACTGACCGCGTGATCGTTGCCCTAGTTCGCGAGCTGGCCCTGATGACCGAAAAGCGCAAACCCCCGGTATTTTCCCTGAAAGTCGATACGGGTAGTGACGTATGAACAGTCGTGAGCGTCAGTTCCTGAAAGTGATGCGCAAGCTGGATGCTGCCGGGCAGGAACAGGTGGTGGCTTTTGCCGAGTTTCTGCGCAGTCGCCAGAAGCCTGAAGCGCCGCAGGAAAAAGTGATTGAAAAGCCCAACCTGTTGCCTGCCCGCGAAGGCGAAAGCGTGGTAGGGGCCATCAAGCGGCTGCGGGAGAGTTACAGCATGCTGGATGCCAAGGAAATGCTCAATGATACATCCAGCCTGATGTCCAGGCATGTCATGGGCGGAATAGAGGCAGAAACGGTGATTGCCGAAATGGAAGTCATGTTTGAGCGCCACTATCAACGCTATTGCGGAGTTTCGGAAGACAGCTGATGTCGGATGTTCATCACTTGCTGCAGATGCTTCTGCACTTTGATCATTACCTGCTTTTGTTTTTGCAGGAATACGGGGCTTGGGTGTATGCCCTGCTCTTTCTGATTCTGTTTGCAGAAACCGGGCTGGTCATCATGCCCATTCTTCCCGGGGATTCCATGCTTTTTGTGTGTGGCACCCTGGCTGGAATTGGTGCCATGAGCGCACCCTGGCTACTGTTTTTGCTGGTGACAGCGGCGGTACTGGGAGATGCAGTCAATTACTGGGTGGGCAAGCGCTGGGGTGTGCATCTGTTTGGCGGTAAGCTGCTGAACATCCGCCATCTGGAAACCACCCATCGTTTTTATGCCCGGCATGGCGGGAAAACAGTAGTCATCGCCAGGCTGCTGCCCATTATCCGCACCTTTGCACCCTTTGTCGCCGGTATTGCGGCCATGCCTTATCGGCGTTTTGTTGTCTTTAACCTGACCGGGGCATTTCTCTGGGTGGGCGGATTACTCGGTGCTGGTTATTTTCTGGGTAGTTTCTCCTGGGTGAAAATCCATCTGAACCTGGTTTTGATCGCCATTATTGTGATTTCCCTGTTGCCAGCGGGTTTTGCCTGGTTACAGCAGCGCCTGCAGACCGCCGGTAATCCTGCGCCCTGAATCTGTGTAGAGTTCGGCTAAAGCCTGCCACTGCCTGTAGGCTTGGCCAGCTCAGTTCTTGTTTTCCTGTCGTTCGATGGTCCGCACAATGCGGCGCTCGGCACGTTTCACCAGCCAGTTGAAAAGCGCCTGCTGATGGGGATCACCAGCGGCAGTATGTTCCGGGTGCCACTGTACGGCGAAAATATCCGGATTGTCGGGCATGTCCACGGCTTCGATCACGCCATCTTCAGCGATGGCGTTGATGCGCAGGGACGGGGCCATGTTGGCAATGGCCTGATGATGCCAGGAAGATATTTCCAGGGTTTCCCGACGAACAATGCTGCCCAAAAGGGTATCCGGCAGGACAATGACTTTATGCATGATGGGATCCCCGTCATTGTTGCGATGACAGATGCGGGTACCAATATTTTTGGGTAAATCCTGCAGGAGGTCACCCCCCAGCGCGACATTGATGATTTGCAGGCCGCGACAAATACCCAATACCGGAATGCGGCGGGCGATGGCTTCCCGGGCCAGGGCAATTTCTGCTGCATCGCGATCTGGATGCACCATGTACACACTTTCATCACAGGTAGCGCGATAAAACTCCGGGGAAATATCTCCACCACCCGTCAGCACCAGGGCATCGCAGCGCGACAAAATAATCCGGGCTTCCGGACATTGGGGTGGAAACAAAACCGGCAGACCTCCCGCCTGGCATACGGCTGCGGCGTACTGGGGCGCAAGGGAAAAAGGTTCGCCGTTCCGCTCATAAGCGCTGAGGGCGATGACCGGGGGTTCCGGAGGTAAAATCTCATCCATCGGAAGGGCTTCCATCCAGGCTGAGGATGGGCGCGTACAACTCCGGGCGGCGATCCCGGAATAATCCCCACTCGGCCCGTTGTGCAGCCAGTTTGGTTAAATCGAGGTCGGCATAGAGGATGCATTCTTCCTGGTCGGCCTGGGCGAGCAGGGCCCCGGTAGGGTCACTGATAAAAGAGCCACCATAAAAGGTGATGCTGCTTTCCGCGCCGATTTCGTGGCCCACCCGATTCGCCGCTACGACCGGGGCCAGATTGGCAGCGGCATGTCCCTGCATTACCCGGGTCCAGTGTCCACGGCTGTTGATTTTCGGGGCACGGGGTTCGGAACCGATGGCGGTGGGATAAAACAGGATTTCCGCCCCTTGCAGTGCCATCACCCGGGCGGCTTCGGGAAACCATTGGTCCCAGCAGATGGCGACGCCAATTCGGCCATAATGGGTGGCGAAAACTTTGAAGCCGGTGTCGCCGGGACTGAAGTAGAATTTTTCCTGATAGCCGGGACCATCGGGGATATGGGCTTTACGGTACAGCCCCAGATCCTTTCCGTCGGCATCAAAAACCACCAGACTATTAAAAAAGGCGTTGTTGGCGCGTTCAAAAAAACTCACGGGCAGGACCAGATGCCGGTCTTTCGCCAGCTTTTGCAGGGCGAGTAATGCGGGATGGGAGCTGCGCGGCTGGGCCAGTGCCAAAAAATCCGGGTTCTGATCCTTGCAAAAGTAGGGTGTGCTGAATAACTCCTGGAGGAGGATGATGTTCGCTCCAGCATCTGCAGCACAATGTATCTGCTGCAGTGCCTTGTCGATGTTTTCCGCTTCGTTGTCGCCGACTGCCATCTGAATGGCAGCTACTTTTACCTGCATGATGCACCCCTGTCCGCAAACTTCTGGCCGATTCTCCAAATTGGAGTATAGAGGAGCCACCGGGAGGGGCAAGAGGGCCTGATGATCCGAGCAGTTTTCGGGATTTGGCTGAACTCAGGGATGTTGTGGCGGGTGAAAAGTCATGACGCTACCCGCAGAAACTTCGGACTGATCCCGCCAACGCCAGGCTTGCAGTGCCGCATTTTGTGCTGGGCTGGTGCAACTGCTGCAACTTCCAGACTGGCACGAACTACCACAGCTTTTAGCTGAAGAGAGAGAAACAGCCTCGACGCGCCCCCGGCTTTGCCAGTAACGCAGCATATCTTCTACCGTGCTTTTGGGCAGGTTCAAAATTACGGCAATCTGGCTGCTGGTCAGCAGAGCGTGATCACGCAGGCTGTCGCGCACGGCAAACAATGTGCTCATGCCGCAGCCTGCTTTTTGACGCTGGCTGCGGGACTCGCTTCCTGGCGTCGCCCATAAATGCGCAGGGCAATGATCAGCAGACCGAAACTCGTCAGAATCCCGGCTATCCAGGCCAGGGATGCAGCGGGGTGGGCGGCGAAAGTTCCTCCCTGAAAAATGAGGGTACTGGTACCCCAGGCGAGACCGGTGCCGTAAAGCAGGGAAAACCCCATCCATCCCCAACCGACTTCCCTACGTAAGGCTCCCATGGTGCTGGCGCAGGGCACATAGAGCAATACAAACACCAGGTAAGCAAAAGCCGAGAGTGGCGTAAAGCCTGCAGCAATGGCTTGCAGGGTGGCGCTTTCTGCGCCGGAGGCCTGCTCCGTTGCAGTGGTGGAAGTCATGGCACTCAAGCCCAGAGGATCGTCCAGTGTGCGTATAAAGGTCAGGGCATTAGCCGGAATGGTCAGTAGTGCATCCCGCAGTTGGCCGATAATGTCGGGCTGCCGGTAATCAGCCATCAAATCCGCCGCATTTTGGCGTTGATAAATACCATTGAGGGTGCCGATGACGATTTCCTTGGCTGCCGCGCCGGCAATGAGGCCGGATACGGCGGGCCAGTTGTCAGTCTTGATGCCCATGGGTGCGAATATCGGAACCAATGCCTGACTGCCCTGGGCAAGCAGGGAGTGATCAATGTCCGTGCTGCGCAAGCCCTGACTGGTCCAGCCGATGCCGGGCAGGATGAAGAGCACCAGACCGATGACCGCGATGACCTTGCCGACCCGGAAAATAAAGACCTTCAGGCGCTGCCAGCTTTGCAGGACGACGCTGCGGAAACTGGGCAGGCGGTAGGGCGGCAGTTCCATGACAAAAGGCATGACTTCACCGCGCAGGGCCGTTTTCCCCAGTAACCACGCCGTGAGCAGCGCGACCACTATGCCCAGAACATATAAGGCAAATACGACCTGACCACCATTGCTGCGGAAAAAAACGACCGCAAAAGCCATGTAGATGGTGAGACGCGCCGAGCAGGACATGAAGGGTTGCATCAACACGGTCAAAATGCGTCCACGCGGATCTTCGATAATACGCGCACCCATAATGGCCGGAACATTGCAGCCAAAACCAATGACCATGGGTACCAGCGCGTTGCCGGGCAAGCCCATGCGCCGCATCAGGCGATCCATGGCATAGGCGGCGCGCGCCATATAGCCGGAGTCATCCAGAAATGCCAGAAAGAGAAAAGTAAGACCAATGGGGGGGATAAAGGAAATCACCAGATTGAGACCGCCGCCAACCCCGCCGGCAATCACCGAAATCAGCCAGTCCGGCAAACCCGCCAGCAGCAGGAGATGACCGGTTCCATGGATGAGCAGGGCCGCAGAAGCCTGATCAAAAAAATCCAGGAAAATGTTGCCGCCACTGAAACTCACGACAAACACCAGATAAAGAACCAGCAAAAATATCGGTACACCCAGCCATTCATTGAGAACAATGTGATCCAGATGGTGATTGATTTTTTCACGCAGACCCTTTTTCCCGTGGGCTTGCAGGGCTATACCTGCCATGTCGTGAGCCCAGGAAAAACGCCGATCCATGACCAGGTCAGCGGGATCCTCATGACTGATCAACTCAATATGCCGGCGCAAGTCTTTCAGGATTTTCGCGTTCTGATCTGAAGAGGGTTGCGCAGAGCCATCCAGAAGACGCAGAGCGTCCACCCTGGTTCTGGCAGTGGTTTGTCCGCTTATTGCTGTGCCCAGTGTTTGCAGCGCTTCTTCCACAGGTGCCGGATAAAGGATTGGATGACCCTGCGGCTTTTTTTGCAAGGCCTCAATCATTCTCTGGAGCAAATAGTCTCGTCCTTTGTTTTTTCGCGCTACCATGGGCACCACGGGAATTCCCAAAGCATTTTCCAGCTCGGCACAACGTAACTTCCAGCTTCTGGCTTCTGCCTCGTCCGTCATGTTCATGATGAGCAGCATGGGGTGGCCGGTTTCCAGCAATTCGGCGGTCAAGGCGAGATGGCGTTCCAGATTGGAAGCATCAACAATGTTGACAATCAGGTCTAACGGGGTATCCAGCAGAAAATCCCGGGCGACCCGTTGATCCTCTCCGCCGCCACCCATCAGGCTGTAAACGCCGGGAAGATCGATAATCGAAACTTTCTTCTTGGCAAGCTGCAGGCTGCCGCTGCGTTTTTCTACCGTGACTCCCGGCCAGTTGCCGACCTGCTGGTGGGCACCGGTGAGCAGGTTGAACACCGTGGTCTTGCCACAGTTGGGATTACCCGCAAGAACAATGCTTTGTTCGGACAGGACCGGGGCTGCTTTTCCCTGACTTTCATGACAAGCACTCATGCGGATAGCTCCGTAACCCATATTTTCTGAACCATGCTGTTGCCGATGGCAAAACGCGCCCCGTTGATTTGAATGACCACCCCACGTTTGTTGGGGCCGTGGACAATTTGTAGTGCGACTCCCGGACGAATACCCAGCATCTGCAGACGTTGCTGCATGGTCCGATCACCAGCAATTCGGTCAATGCGCGCGGAGGCAGCGCCGGGTAACTGATCCAGACTGCGTGAAGGGTTTTCAGGAGTGAGATTGTGCATGTTCATGGATGAATAGGCTTCCTGATTCAACATTCAAAAAAATTCGAGGTGCAGACGCAACATGCCGACCAGAGCATCCGGGTAATAACCGGAAGGATGCTGGATGTATTGCAAATCCGGCTGAATATTGATGTGCTCTGTTACTTTTGCCAGATAAGTGAGTTCATAGCTGGTTTCAGCGGGATGGATGCTGGCTGGTTCCACATCCAGCCCCGCAGCGACGGCCTCAGGGCGTAGCCAGGCTCTGGCCATACCAATGGAAATGCTGTCGTCCGGGCGGTCTGCTAAGGGATGCCCGAGCCGCAAGCCCACGCCCAGGTACCAGGGGACGGGATTGAAGTTTTGCGGCGCTGCCCCGGCCTGCAGGAATGCGCCAAGCTGACGTTCATCCGGCAGTGTCCAGTTTCCTTCGACGATGCCATAGGCACCGGCCGTGCTGGGTGATAAGCCATAAAGTTCGGGGTTGGCCTGCTGGTAGCGCCAGGCACCGATTTTTATTTCATATTGGCCATATTCATCGGTATTGTCCTCCATATCTTCGTCGGCTTTGTGACCCCAATGCAGTGCGCCTTCCCAGAGAGCCATGTAGCCTCGCTCAAACGCAGAGGTCTGGTGCTGTGGATCACCCTGAAAAATCGCTAATTTGTTACTCACATTTTGCGTGTGTGTGCTGACCAGCAGGCCGAGACCAGAATAGGGATAGGTAGCAGTACCGGGAACATTGACCGTGATGGTGGGCGACATGCCAAAAGAGCTGTTGATCAATTGCAGGGCATTGGCGGCAACATCAAAATAATAGTTGACGTCCATATAACCGACCCGGGTGTTGAGCCAGTCATTCCAGCGTTGCCGATAGGCGGCATCGTAAAAACGGACGGCATTGGGCGCCCAGATATTACTGGCAGTCTGAATGTCACCACTATAGTTTTGCTGAATGCCACTACTGTAAATGCCCATCAGGGAGAGGGTGAATTTGCCTCCCTTCCAGAGCCCGGCTTTGTCGGTGTCATATTCAGCCCCGATTTGTCCGACAATATTGCCTTCACTGCCCTGCTTGATTCCTCCCGAAAAATTGGAAAAAATCTCGCTGTCCAGATGTCCCGCCCAGGATAGCCCGTTGCCGATGTGGGTATAAGCAGGTAAGTACTTGGCAGAAAGTCCGGGGGTGTTGGGTATGGAGGATTCCGGGTTGCTGTCAGCAGCATCAGCGCAACCGATTGCAGGACAGCCCAGAAAAGACGCCGCACAAAGTGCAGTCGCCACGGAAAAAGTCAGGCGAGACATTGCAGATACGCTCCGTTATTAGAATATTAGCGATAATGATTCTTAATATTATATAGACTGTTGGCAATGTCAATATTTTCGGATTATTTTTTTGCGGGAGGCTGGAGCCGATGCCGGGCCAAAGTCGCGGCAAAGCTTCCCGGCCCGGCATCGGCTCCAGATTGGGCTAGTGAAGTCCCTTTAGGGTCTGGGCGAGATTTTTAGCATCCAGAACCTGCCAGACAATTTGTGGCTGATTGTGGCTATCCATGTAAAGCATGGTAGGGACAGTTTTCTGGCCGGTGGCTTCGAGTATGCTCAGGTTGTTTTTTAGTGCTTTTTCAGTTGCCGTACTGGGCAGAATTTCCTGGATGGCACCATCATGACCTTTTTCCGTAAACCCTTTTTCATTTTCCCATAGGGCCTTCAGTGGGTTTTTCGCCTCCAGAATCGCGGCAGCTTTGCCGGTACTGGAAGGTTCCAGAAAGCCCACGGGAACATAGCGTATGCTGAGTTGATCGGGTTTGATCAGGGATTGCAGTTCCTGGATGAGAAGGTGGCAATAGGGGCAGTTCGGATCAAATATCAGATAAATGATGTGTGGCCCCGAACCTTGGACGAACCAGCGGGTATGATCGAGTCGCTGCCAGATCTGTGCAGGGCTGGCAGTTGTGCGCTTTGGGGCAAAACTGGCCGCGATCTGGCCCAGCGTCGAGGCTTGGCCAGGTGGACTGAAGCCGCTTGTCATGAGGGTCATGGAAAACGCTAAGCCCATAGAATAAAGCCAACTTTTTTTGCTCATCAAATCAGAAGAGAACATGCATGCGCTCCTTGGTTTTTGCTATCTCCTTGTATTAAAGCAATACTCAGGCCAGTTTAAGCATTTTTCGGAAATCAGGAAAAAAATTGCTTTTCAGACCTTGCCTGTCCCGGCAATTCCACCTATATTCCCAAATACGGACTATGGAGCATCGATTTTACTAATGGCTAATATTCGAATTGATTCGGGAGAAGACTGTCTGGTTATTTGGGGCTTGGCGCCCCAAGCTGCCGGCAGTTTTGATTCGGTGTCGGCCCGCGTGTTCCGTAGTCCGGGTAATTCTCATCGAGCCGAACCAACGTTCGGCTTTTTTGTTGGGTTCAGGGGGTAGCCTCGAAGTTTCTCTTTCAACTTTATGAGAAATGGCAATGTCTCTGCATAATCAGCCCTTGGGCAGATTACGCAGCGGCGATTCCCAGGTGATTCTGGAGATAAGAATGAAGAAGAAGCATCGCTGGCAGATTGCTTTGGCGGTATGTTTGTGTACAGGAGGTGTTGCTGTGGCTCAGGCCGCGCCACATCATGTTAAGACGGCAGCTCATCGAGTGGATGCGCATCGGTATCATCGGGAGACCTCTCCCAGGCATCCCCATTCGAGACATTATCATGCCGTCAAATCGGTTCGAAAAGTTTCGCACAGGCATGAGGCTTTTCCAGTCGAAGCAGCCGATTATACGGCTTTGACGCCAACGGCCCTGCAGTTGATGCATCTTTCCCCGGTAGAATTTGCGGGAGTAGGTGCAGCACCTCAGCCGGTAACCAATTACCAATTTCCTGTTCATTCGTTCCCGGATACATCCGCCAGTTCTGTCACCAGCCCCGACTTTGTTGATCGATCCCTGGTGCTGGTGAAAACCGGTCTTGCAGCCAGCACGATGAATACAGATTCTCCGGCCAAGCCGGCGGCAGCCCCGGTGGATGCAGTGGTTGCCACCTCTGCGCCGGATCAGTCGCATCTGCGCATTGCCCTGGAAATGTTTGCCAGTCAGGCCTACCACTGGGCCCGCCATCCGCTGCAGGCTTTGGAGTCCAGCGGCGATGCCGTCAGCGGACCTCAGGCTGCTGCTGAATTGGCAGACGCTATTGCCCAACAACAGGCAGATCCAAACAATACCGGGAGTAATGCCGCTGCGTCCTCGGGTGATTCCTGGCTTTCGCCCCGGGCCATGGTGGTTTCGGCCTTGAAGTTTATTGGTGCCCCCTATCGCTGGGGCGGGATGAGTCCGGCTTCAGGTTTTGATTGCAGTGGCTTCGTGAAATACATACTGGCCAAATTTGACATTCAGGTGCCGCGCACTTCTTATGCCCAGGCTGCGGAGTTGCACAAGGTGTCCCGGGAAAATCTCAAACCCGGCGATCTGGTGTTTTTTGATACCATGCATCGGGCTTATTCTCACGTAGGTATATACATCGGTCACCAGCGTTTCGTCAGCGCCCAGACACCCAGCACTGGTGTCCAGGTTGGCAGCCTGAATGATCCTTATTGGGCAGCGCATTATGACGGCGCACGCAGCTTGCCGGTAGCCAACTCTTATTAAGGTTGCTGTACTGATCAGAGCGTTGCTCATAAAAAACCCGCAGACTTGAAGCTGCGGGTTGTGCTTTGTTGATGCTTAACTTTACGGTTCATCGAAAAGGCGACCGCGAGCCGGGAAGCTTTTTGCTCCAACGTCCCTTGCCTGTTGTTCCAAGGCTTATCCTGCTGTCAGGAGAGAACTCGCCCTATGGGCTCAGACAGCTCTCCTGACAGTCGCAGGGTTTCACCAGGAACAACAACGGCGCGGGCCAAAGTCGCGGCAAAGCTTCCCGGCCCACGGCCGCCTTTCTTATCATTCAGAGTTTGCCGTAGGAGTGCAGCCCACCCAGGAACAAGTCGACGCCGATGAAACAGAAGGTAACGACGATCAGGCTGATAAATGCCCACCAGGCCATGGGGCGTCCTTCCCAGTTGCGCTGACTGCGGGCGTGCAGAAAGCCGGCATAATTCAGCCAGACAATCAGAGCCCAGGTTTCCTTGGGGTCCCAGGACCAGAATCCCCCCCAGGCCTTGGCAGCCCAGACTGCACCGAGAATGGTGCCGACCGTAAAAAACAAAAATCCGAAGGCGATGGTTCCGGAAAAGGTCTTGTCCAGTAATTCCAGGCTGGGCAGGCGATCGCGCAGGAAGTTGCCGCTGCTGATGGCACGTTCTTTCAGCAAATAGGCCAAACCGGCCATGGCTGAAATATAAAAATTGGCGTAGGCAATGAACATGGAAGGTACATGGATTTTCATCCAGAAGCTCTGCAATGCCGGAATCAGTGGTTGAATACGGTTCAAATGGTAAGCAGCACCCACCCAGATCAGAAAAATATCAGCGACCAGCACCAAAGGCAGAACAAAAGCCCCCAATCCCCGGTTTTCTGTGCGATTTTCGTGAAACAAGTAAAACAGGATGGTGGTCGCACAAAATAACACCATCACATCATAAATATTGCTGACCGGAATATGTCCCCAGGATGGGTGGCCGATATAGGTTTCTCGCCAGCGAATGGCCAGACCGGCAAAGCCCAGAACAACGGCAACCCAGGCCAGACGATGCCCCCAGTTACCGGCATTCTGGTTACCGGCAAACAGATACAAATAGTAGCCGGCGGCACTGAGCAAAATTGCGCCACTCATCCAGTAAAACATCGCATTGCTGTGAAAAAAGTAGCGTATTGCGAGGCTGTCGTGCGTCGTGAAACCCCATTGATAAAGCCCTACCCCGGTGCCGGCAATAGCCATGACGACCAGAAACAACACCCGGAAAGCAGGCCATTTCAGACCAAACCACATAAGGCCGACATACCACATACCGAGGATGATGAATTGCCACATCCAGAATTCAGCACGAAATATGGCCCAGGTGGCAACGGCGCCGACGCTCAGAAAAAAGGCCCAGGCAGTACGCTGGGATTTGGAGTTTTCTATGGATGTGGGCTCTTTGAGTGAAAAATAGGGTGATTGGAGTTGCGCTGACATCTTGTTGGCTCCTGTTTCGCGGTAGTGTTTGGCATCTGTTTACAATTTTATAAGGGCTTTAAGCAATAATTAAGCCCGAACAGTCCGGGCTTTTCATCTATCCACAAAGGTCAAAATGCTCGCTTTCAGAATACGCTAACTTACACATAATTTTAGACTTTTGGGCCTAAGCGAACAATCGGGACAATACCTCTGGTTCCGAAAGGGCCAGCGTGTTCACCCAGGCTCAGGCTGGCGGCGGTGTACTTTGATCCAGTCTGGCCAGTAAGCGAAAACCGCCGATGACACCCAGAATGCGTTCTCGCAGGTTATTTTCAGGATCCGTGGAGGAAACTGGCCAGAATTTGCATTGGGTATGGGTTGCCCGTTCCAGCTCAGGGATCCCATCACAGTCCAGCGCAATTAAAAGATCGGGCCATAAGTATTCTGCCGAATTGGCTTTGGCGATCAGCCACTCACCGCCAAGTTCAGTGGCTAATTGGGCAGCATATTGGGCCATTTCAGGTTTGCTCGGATGCCAAAAGAGTATGTGTGCACGACGTTTATACATGAATGCCCTATTTATGACGGAATTGTGTAAAAATAGCAGGACAGAGCGCGCAGCGGGAGTAGGCATGAAATTCAGGCGTTATCAGTGACAGACTGGTCAGAAAATCTGGGACAAAATGGGGCCTTGGCACAACGCTTGCCGCAGTTTCGGGCGCGTGCCCAGCAGCAGGCCATGGCCGCGCAGGTTGCCCAAACCTTGCAGCAGGGTGGGGTGGCATTGATTGAAGCAGGTACGGGTACAGGTAAAACGTTTGCCTACTTGTTGCCCGCCATGCTTTCCGGACGCAAGGTGCTGGTTTCCACCGGGAGCAAGGCGCTGCAAGACCAGATTCTCGAAAAAGACATTCCCTTACTCATGGATGTGGTGGGTAAGCCGATGCGCGTCAGCCGCCTCAAGGGGCGGTCCAATTATCTTTGTCTGCACCGTCTCCAGCGTTTCAGCAGCGAGGGTGTCGCGCCATTGCTGGCGGCTCCTCTCGCCAAAATTGTGAATTGGGCGGGGCGCACCCGGGAGGGAGATATTGCGGAAGTCAGCGGGGTCCCGGAAGACTCGGCGGTGTGGCCGCTGGTAACTTCAACCCGGGATAATTGTCTGGGTAGTGAATGTCCTGATTACCAGCGTTGTCATGTCGTGGAAGCGCGGCGCAAGGCCCAGGAAGCCGATCTGCTGGTGGTGAACCACCACCTGCTTTTTTCCGATCTGGCACTCAAGGCCAATGGTATGGGAGACCTGCTGCCCCGGGTGGAAGCGATGGTGCTGGATGAGGCCCATCAGGTTTTTGACCTGGCGGGCCGCTACTTTGGGCGGCAACTCAGCAGTCTCCAGTTGTGGGATTGGGCCCGGGACAGTCGTGCGGAAGCCCTTGGCGAAGCGTCAGATGACGCGCCTTTACTGCTGGCCGCCGCCGGGGTGGAGACGGCGACCAGTGCCTGGCGCACTGCCCTTGGGGCTGGTGAGGACCGGACTCAGTGGGCACTGACACCAGGGTCTCCCCAAGAGGCGGCTTTTATCCATTTACGTCAGGCTGGACTTACGTTACTGCAAGCCCTTCAGCAGGCCTCCGCCCGAGGCAAGGGACTGGAACAATGTGCGGAACGGGGCGCGGCGCTGCTGGCCAGCGTCGAGTTTTTTCTGCTGCATAATGCCCCGGAAATGGTGTTCTGGCAGGAAAAGCGAACGCGAACCGTGCAGTTACACGCCACCCCCCTGGATGTGGCGGGACCGCTGCAAAAATATCTGCTGGAGCCTATTGAGGCACTGGTGTTGACCAGTGCTACCTTGCGGGTGGGAGACAGTTTTACGGTCACCGAGCGGGCGCTGGGTCTTAGTGGCGCACAGACTTTCAATGCCGCTTCACCTTTTGATTATGCCCGCCAATCGTTACTGTATTTACCCTCTGGCCTGCCTGAGCCCAGTCATCCCGGTTATACGACGGCGTGTTTGCAGGCTGCCATACCAGTCATTGAGGCCAGTGCCGGGCGGACTTTTATCCTGTTTACCAGTCATCGCGCCCTGCAGGAGGCTGCATCCTTTCTGCCCCGCCAACTTGGGTTTCCCGTGCTGGTACAGGGCAGCATGCCGCGTTCGCGCTTGCTGGACCGGTTCCGCAGTCTGGGCAATGCCGTGTTGCTGGGCGCGGCGAGTTTCTGGGAAGGTGTGGATGTGCAGGGAGAGGCTCTGTCCTCGGTCATTATTGATAAACTGCCTTTTGCCAGCCCATCTGATCCGATTTTGCGCGCGCGTACCGAACAATGTCAGGCAGCGGGCGGTGACCCCTTTCGCGAACTGCAAATACCCCAGGCCGTCATTGCCTTGCGCCAGGGCGTAGGGCGCCTGATACGCTCGGAAACTGATCGTGGTGTGCTCATGCTCTGCGATCCGCGTCTGCGCAGCAAAGCTTATGGCAAGATTTTTCTGGAAAGTTTGCCACCCATGCGGCGCGTGAGCGATCTGGAGGCCGTGCAGCAGTTCTGGAAGGCATCGCTGTCATGAGTGATCCGATTGTTCTCGCGATAGATACGGCTACCGAAGCCTGCTCGGTCGCCGTGAATGGCGTTGCAGGGGTGGTTGAAGAGTGTCAGGTGGCGGCCAATGCCCACAGCCAGTTATTGTTGCCGATGATCAGCAGGATATTGCAGCGTGCCGGACTGGTTCTTGGCGATCTGGACGCCATCGCCTGCGGGGTCGGACCCGGCGGCTTTACCGGTGTCCGTATTGGGGTCAGTACCGCGCAGGCTCTGGCGATGGCGCGGGGGTTACCCGTATATCCGGTTTCCAGTTTGCAGGCGTTGGCGGCAGCGACCGTTCAGCCATCGGTTTTGACGGCACTGGATGCGCGTAAAGGCGAGGTCTATGCCGCTGTCTATGTGCAGGATGAGCGTACCGGGCTGCCAGTGTTGCAGGGCGAGGAGCGCGTTTGCCCGCCCGGGGCAGTGGCCTGGCCCCATGAGGGCGGGTATTGGGGGCTGGGTAGCGCTTGGCCCCTGTATCATTCTGAATGGCAGCAGAATAACGTCCTGGGGTGGACGGAAGACGCCTATCCGCAGGCAGAAGCGGTTCTGCGTCTGGCACTGGCCCGTCATCTCAGAGGCGAAGACGGTTGTCGTCCTGACCAGCTCGAACCCCATTATATCCGGCCCTTTCTGCCCCAGGACCAACAAAAATGAAGTTGCGACCGATGCAGGCGGGAGATCTGGATGCGGTGGCGGCACTGGAGTCGCACATTTCCCCTGGACCCTGGACGCGGGGCATATTCCGGGATTGTATGCAGGCCGGATATGATGCCTGGGTGTTGAAGGATGAAACGGATCTCCTGATTGCCTTTGGTGTCCTGTCTACCGGAGCCGCTGAAGCCCATGTGCTGAATCTGGGGGTGAGTCCGACACAGCGCCGCCGGGGTTATGGGCGTAAAATGCTCATGCACCTTTTGTCGCGTGCCGGGCAATTGGGTGCGGAACGCGCCTTTCTGGAGGTCCGGGTATCCAATACGGCCGCCCAGCAGTTGTACCGCTCGGCGGGTTTTCATGAAATCGGGGTGCGCTTGAATTATTATCGAAATACCGAGGGTCGCGAAGATGCTCTGGTTTTGTCCATGTCTTTGGTTCGCGATGTACATTTTTTCAAAGAAGGTTAAAAAAGCTTATGTCTTCCTCACCTGAAGCACTGGTTCCGTCAGTGGATGCCTTTCTGGAGGCTATTCAACGGCGCCGGACTTTTGCCATTATTTCCCATCCTGATGCGGGTAAAACCACCCTGACGGAGAAACTGTTGTTGTTTGGCGGTGCCATTCAACTGGCAGGGACCGTCAAGGCGCGTAAAAGTAGCCGCCATGCTACCAGTGACTGGATGGCTATTGAAAAAAATCGCGGCATTTCCGTGGCGAGTTCCGTGATGCAGTTTGAATATGCGGATCACGTGATCAACCTGCTGGATACGCCCGGTCACCAGGACTTCTCCGAAGATACTTATCGGGTGCTGACGGCCGTGGATTCGGCCTTGATGGTCATTGACGGCGGTAATGGTGTGGAAGCCCAGACCATCAAATTGCTGGAAGTGTGTCGGTTGCGCGATACGCCCATCATCACCTTCATGAACAAGTTTGACCGCGAAAGCCGGGATCCTACGGAACTGATGGATGAAGTGGAGTCGGTGCTGGGCATTCAATGTGCCCCTGTCACCTGGCCGATTGGTATGGGCAAGCGTTTCCGGGGGGTCTACCACCTGTTGCGGGATGAAGTACTGGTGTTCGCCCCCGGTGAGGAAACCCGTGAGCAGCAGCTGGAACGGATTGCTGGCCTGGATAATCCGGAACTGGACCGGCGCTTTCCTGAGGAAATGCCCGAGTTGCGGGAACAGGTGGAACTGCTGCGAGCCGCTTCCAACCCGTTTTCACTGGAAGATTTTCTGGCGGGACAGCAGACCCCAGTATTTTTCGGCTCCGCCATCAACAATTTCGGCGTCCGGGAATTACTCGGAGCCCTGATTGACTGGGCACCCTCGCCGCGCCCACGACCAACCACTGGCCGTGCGGTGCAACCTGATGAACAGGCTTTCAGCGGCTTTGTTTTCAAAATACAGGCCAATATGGATCCCCAGCATCGCGATCGGGTAGCGTTTTTGCGGGTTTGTTCCGGTCATTTTCAGCGTGGCATGAAAATCAAGCATCTGCGTATAGGGCGTGATATTCAGGTGCATAATCCCATCACTTTTCTGGCCCAGGAAAGAGAGCTGGTGGAAGACGCCTATGCAGGGGACATCATCGGCCTGCATAACCATGGCAGCATTCAGATTGGTGACAGCTTCAGTCAGGGCGAAGCGCTGCAATTTACGGGAATACCCTATTTTGCGCCGGAATTGTTCCGGCGGGTGCGGCTGCGCAATCCGCTCAAGGCCAAGCAACTGCAAAAAGGCCTGCAGCAGTTGGCAGAGGAGGGCGCGACCCAGGTTTTCAAGCCACTGCAGGGTGGCGATATGATTCTGGGGGCAGTGGGCGTGCTGCAATTTGATGTGGTGGCAGAGCGCCTGAAAACTGAATACGCGGTGGAAGCCATTTTTGATCCGGTTACCGTCCAGACGGCTCGCTGGATTCAATGTGAGGATGCCAAAATCCTGGCGGAATTCACCCGCAAGCATGAAGATCAGTTGGCTGAAGATGCGGGGGGGCGCCTTGCCTATCTGGCCCCCTCGCGGGTGAATCTGGATTTGACCATGGAACGCTGGCCGCAGGTAATCTTCCATGCCACCCGGGAGCATGCGGATACCTGAGCTTGCAGACAAAAGGAGATTGCACGGATGAAAAAATCCACCCTGATGGTCCTGATGCTGCTGACTTGGCCCCTGGCAGCGGCTGCTCAGGACCTGGAGTCATTGCGCAATCAGGCCGAGTCTGATCCGGTCGCTTTAGCGCAATTGCAGACCCTCGCCCGTGGGCATGATGCCAAGGCGGCATTTTATCTGGGGACTCTCTATTCACCGCTGATCACCCGCAAGGAAGTCACCGTCCATAAAGGCTGGCCAGAAACCCTCCATTGGTACCGTAAAGCTGCAGGATTGGGTCTGGCCCGTGCTGATTTTGACCTGGGTCTTGCTTACGAAGAAGGCCTGGGTGTGCGCAAAAACCCGCAACAGGCCAAGACCTATTTTGCGCGCATGGCCCATATTGCCCAGCTTGAAACAGCCCTGCCAGCCGCTGCCCAGGTTTCCGCAAACCCGCAGGAGTCGGCGCGGCAGGATTGATGGCTGTTGTGACCGGTCGTAGCGCTTATTTGCGCGTCAACAGAAAAACCACTATCCCGACAAATAGCAAGCCTCCAGATAAAGCCAGCAACACCAAGGGATTGCTTAAACCTGCGAAGGGACTGGCACCGTACATGGTTGCTCCTTGAAGCCAAATTACCAAACCCTAGCACATAATTCTAAAAAACAGCAGCCACGGTCCGGCAGGATTGAGCAGGCTCCTGGTTAAGACTATTCAGCGGAAGTGGCTGCCAAATCAAGGATGAAGGAGACCAACCGATTGCCATACGAACGGCATGATTTACCTTTGTCCTGTTACAACTTCTACATCTGAAACAATTTTTACAGACCACCCAAACTGCTGGAGCTTCCAGAAGATAGGGAAGAACTACTCATGGTGTTAATACCGAGTGAGAGCAGAGAAGCTTCCGCAGGATTCTGGTTGATGCCGATAGATACCAAGCTGCCTACGGATAAAGCAAAACCTGAGTCCTGGCCGGTAACACCACCCAGAAGATCGCCCAGATCGCCGACTACTCCGCCGACTAAGCCACCGAGCAAGCCCTGTACATCAGCGCTGAGTGTTTCGCCAGTGCTGCCTTGAGCCGTGTTGGCGTCAGCCTGGACAAGGTTGCCAGTGTGACTTGGGGCATTGATGGAGACCGAGGCGGCAGTACCAACTTGCACCTGCGTGCCCCCGCCTTGATTGGTGATTCCACCCAGTAGCTGTCCTACTGAACTCACCAGATCGGCGAGAACGCTACCGAGACTTCCCTTTGCGCTAGCAAAAATTCCAGTCATTTCGAGTGCTCCTAAATGTTAGATGATGAAATGGGTTTATGTTTAGAATTACCCCAATATTGTTGGGATGTTACCTTAAAAATACGCCTTCAGATGGGAAGAGTACGATAGTTTAGCAAAAATCATGCCATATTCTGTGGGTTGATTTGTTTATCTTAGTGGTTGAGTAAAATGAATTTTCCAGAAAATTCTAATATAATTATTTTATTATAATAAAATCATGTATATTATTATGTAACGTATCTAGGTGTGTGGGTTACAAACTTTTCCGCTTCACCTTCCTTGATAATGCACCCACTCTGTGTAGAGATTGAGATCTATTGGTAGAGGCTCCGGCAGGACTGGGTAAGCTCTTGGCTGCGACTATTCAGCAGAATTAACTGCCGTTTTTAGGATAAACGGGTTGTAGCTTGTCTAGAAAGCAAGGGTTTGCGCCAGTCGCCGGTACTGGATGGCCTCGGCCAGATGCTGCAGGCTGATTGTGGCGCTTTCTTCCAGATCGGCAATGCTGCGGGCCAGACGTAAAACGCGGTGGTAACCACGGGCGGAAAGATGCAGGGTGTCAGCGGCACGCGTCAGTAAGCGGGCGCCCTCGGGCTGTAGCGCACAATACTGGTCCAACGCTTCACCCTGCAGTTGGGCATTGCGGCAGGACTGTCGTTGCCACTGTCGGTTTATGGCCGCGCTGATCCGCTCGCGCCAGTAGGCAGAATTTTCGCCTTCTGGCGCTTTTTGCAGGAGTTCTACCGGAAGACTCGGTACTTCTATTTGGATATCCATACGATCCAGCAGGGGGCCGGAAAGACGGCTGCGATACTGGGAAATTTGGGTTGGGGTGCATACACAGGCCTGGTGGGGGTTACCGAGATTGCCGCAGGGGCAGGGATTCATGGCGGCAATCAACTGAAAACGCGCCGGGAAGGTGCTTTGCCGGGCGGCTCTGGAAATATGGATTTCGCCGGACTCCAGAGGTTCCCGCAGCACTTCGAGAACACTCCGCGAGAATTCCGGCATTTCATCCAGAAAAAGAATACCATGATGCGCAAGACTGATTTCTCCGGGGCGGGGGCGCGATCCCCCACCCACCAGCGCTGCCGAAGAGGCACTGTGATGGGGGGAACGAAAGGGACGTTGCCCCCAGCGCTGCACATCAAATCCACCGCTTTGCAAACTATGGATGGCGGCCACTTCCAGGGCTTCGTTGCGGCGCAGGTGCGGAAGCAATCCGGGCAAACGCGCGGCCAGCATGCTTTTCCCGGTCCCGGGAGGCCCGGACAGGAGAATATGATGACCACCAACGGCCGCAATAATCAGTGCCCGTTTGACGGTTTCCTGGCCGCGTACATCCCGCAAGTCCGGGTAGGGAAGAGCATCACCGTCGATCTCGTCATGAGGCACCGTTTCCGGCAGTTGTTGGGTGCCGCGCAGGTGGGCCACCGCTTCCGCGAGATTGTGGCAGGCCAATACGGGCGCCGTGCGAGCCAAAGCAGCTTCCACGGCATTGCCCTCCGGGAGCAGTAAAACATGTCCGGCCTGACCAGCAGCCAGACTGCTGGAGAGGGCTCCAGTCACCGGACGCAAACTGCCATCCAGCGCCAGCTCTCCGATCATTTCCAGATTTTCCAGGGCTTTCAGAGGAATCTGACCACTGGCGGCGAGAATGCCAATGGCAATGGGCAGATCAAAACGCCCCCCATCCTTGGGGAGATCGGCAGGAGCCAGATTGACGACCATGCGTCGGGCCGGAAACTCGAATCCACTGTTCTGAATGGCAGAGCGGACGCGATCCCGGGATTCCTTGACGGCAGTCTCGGCCAATCCCACCATAGCAAATGTGGGTAGACCCGGCCCCAGATCGCATTCTACGGCGACTGCAGCAGCATGCACCCCCGTGAGCGCACGACTCTGGACAATCGCCAGAGGCAAAGTTCAGTCCTTGTCGGTATTTTCGTCGAGGGCTGCTTTGGGAGCCAGTGCGTCCAGACGCGCTTCCAGGGCCGCTACGCGCGCGGCCAGTCGGGATACCAGATCCTGCTGGACATCAAATTCGTCGCGGGTAACCAGATCCAGACGATCCAAAGCGTTGGAGAGAATGGCCTTGACCTGTTTGTCCACATCTTCCTTGACGGTGCCCAGGCGCGCAAAAGCGTCACCAAGAGTGGCAGCAATATCATCAGCAATACGGTGTTGCATGGTGGTCTCCTTAAAGGCCCATGGCCTGACGAATCAGAAAGCGTTTAACCGGTGGAAGCATTGCCGTTCCCAGCATGCCAATGTCGCGCAGGCGGGCAAGACCGCGACTGCGATTGGAAAACAGATGGCTCAATGCCCCGCAGGTCATTACATTGAGAAGATTATCAGGGCGTCGCGCTCTTTGATAGCGGCGCAGCGCAGGATCATCTCCCCAGTCCTCATGTTGGGCTCGGGCATCGCGAATGGTGCTGATCAATGCCTGAGCATCGCGAAAGCCCAGATTGACCCCCAGTCCGGCCAATGGATGCACCCCATGCGCACTATCTCCCAGAACCACGCAACGCTCACCCGTATAACGGCTGCTGTGCAGACCGGAAAGCGGGTAACTGCTGCGTTTGCCGATACGCACAAAGTGCCCCAGTTGCGGCCCGAATGCCAGTTGAAGGGCCGCTAAAAATGCGCTGTCATCCATGGCCATCAAGCGCCGCTCCAAGGCATGTTTGGCGCTCCAGACGATGGATGCACGGGGATGATTTTCGGCATCAGCGCTGAAGGGCAGGACGGCCAGGGGGCCGGTCGCCAGAAAACGCTGATAAGCGATCCCGCGATGGGGTTTTTCCATCCATACGGTGGCGGTGATGGCATCCTGGCCGTAGTCTTCCTGAAAAACAGGTGCCTGAATGAGCTGCTTGCGCAGCGGAGACTGACGGCCTTCGGCGATGGCGAGGAGGGTGGCCCTGTATTCGGTTCCATCTTTCGCGGTAAGTTGCATGTGTTGCTGATCAGCCCGGGCCTGGGCGATTTCCTGCGCGTAAAGCACCGTGACTCCCGCCTCAGCCAGTGCGGCATGGAGTTGCTGCTCCAAACGCCGGTTTTCAACAATATGACCGAGAAAGGTTTCGCCGGCTTCTTCGGCGTCCAGATGAATGCTGCCGGAATTTTCAGCATCCCAGACCCGCATTCTTTCGACTTTGCTGCCATGCGTGGCCAGGTCGATACCGAGTTCCTGCAAAAACCGCTGAGAACCATTGGCCACCAGGCTCGCTCGCTCCGAGGGATCGGCCAGGGCGCAGACCGGTTGCGGACGCTTTTCAAAAAGTGCGACCCGGAGACCGCTTTGCCGGGCAGCCAGCGCCAGACTGGCACCCACCATGCCTGCTCCGGAAATGATCAGGTCGTAATGTGCGTCAGTGGACATGGACAGACTCCCGCATCAGGTCCGGGATGGTGCTTCCGGCAGGCAGGCGAATTCCCGCCAGACGGGCAGCGAGCTCGCGTTTCCCGAGTGTGCTTTGTTCGAGCAGGGCAAGGGCTGCAGCACGGGCGAAACGCAATGGCAGGCGCGGACTGCTGAACAGGCGGTTCATGGCTTCGGTGAAGGCGATGGTTTCCAGGCGGTCCCGGCGGCGAATCCGGCTGTAATCTTCCAGCAAGCGTCTGGCCCCTGGATCCTGCCCGGCATCGGCGGCCTCCCGAAGCAGGGCGGCCAGGGTGATGACATCGCGCAAGCCCAGATTGTAACCTTGGCCAGCCAGGGGATGGAGCGTTTGCGCCGCATTTCCCATCAGTGCCAGACGTTGACTGGGCTGAGCCCATAAGCGCTGGAAAAACAGCGGATATACGCTACGTGGACCAACGCCGGTCAGTAGAGGAAGATGGGGTGGCCGCTGGCGGTTCAGGGCTTCCAGAAAAGCGAAATCACTTAAATCCAGCATCTGGCTGGCAGCACTGGGACGCAGGCTCCAGACAATGGAAAATTGCTGTTGACCAATAGGCAAAAAAGCCAGTGGCCCGCTCTCCTGAAAATGTTCAAAGGCAATGCCCGGTAAGGCTTCGCGCGGTGTGACCGTGGCGACAATGGCATGGCGGTTATGATCCCAGCCCATGCGCTGCAAAGCCGCCAGACGGGCAAGACCCCCATGTCCTCCGTCGGCCACGACCGCCAGCGCCGTGTCCACGCGCAGGTCCGGCCAATCGAGCTGGAGACGATCTGGAAACCACTGCATGCCTGCCAGAGGCCCCGCCGCCTCCTGTTGCAGCGTACTACATTGCGCCAGCGGCATTGCCAGCGCTGCTTGCAAGGTGTTCAGTCCGGCTACTTCGCCCAGGCGTTGTTCCGGCGCTTCCAGAAGCTGCTGCTCCAGGCGGACCCGTCCGCTGAGTCCCTGCTGGGTGATCTGGACGGTTTCAATGGCGGCAGCATCATGCAGCGGCATTTGGACACCGAGATGGCTGAGAAGACGACGACTCCCCAGTGCCAGGGCAACCGTCCGCTCACTATGCGCAGGGCGGGGCTGCTGCAGCGGAAAGGTGTCCACCATGAGTATGTTGAGGGATGTCCGTTTCAGGGCCAGCACCAGACTGTGCGCCACAGGCCCATTGCCGAGGATGGTGATATCGGCGGTCAGGCTACGCATAATTTCTCCGGTACTTGAGCATATCCCCTCATTTAAGACCAAGATGCCGCTTGCAGCAAGTCATGAAGCTGCAAATCCGGCGGTGCATGCGGACACAAGCCATCAGAAAGTCCTAGAATGGCTGGATGGAGATTCGCTCAGTGAACCATAACGGCAACTCAGCTGGAACGCCGCAAAACCCTTTTCTGCAGGGGTTGATTGACAGTCATTGTCATCTGGATGACGAGGCCTTTGCTCCAGACCGTAGCGCCGTCATACAAAGGGCCAAAAATGCTGGCATCGATAAAATTCTGGTGCCTGCTTATAGTCCGGCATTTTGGCCGCGTCTGCAGCATCTCTGCGCGCAGCAGTCCATGCTTTATCCGGCGTACGGGGTGCACCCTTTGTATATCAATGCCTGTGCTTCCAACTGGCTTGAGCAACTGCGAAGCCAGCTGGATCAGGCGGTGGCAGTCGGCGAAATTGGACTCGATCTTTCGGAAAATGCGCCTGATTATGCGTCGCAAGTGGACTGCCTGAAAATGCAATTGCATCTGGCCCAAGAGCTGGATTTGCCGGTGATTCTCCACGCGCGTCGCACCCTGGAAAATCTGTCACTCATTCTCAAGGATTTTCCGGGTCTGCGCGGGGTGGTGCACAGTTTTTCCGGGAGTCTGGTACAGGCCCAACGACTGGTGGACAGGGGATTTTATCTGGGGTTAGGTGGGGCTTTTACCCATGCGCGGGCGCTGCGCCTGCGGGCCACTATCCAGTCCCTGCCCCTGGAGCAGATTCTGGTTGAAACGGACGCTCCCTGGCAATCTGCCGAAAGTTACCGGGGGCAGCGCAACGAACCCGCCTTTCTGCTGGAAACCGTCCATGCGCTTGCACGTCTGCTCCAGATGTCGCCGCAAGCGTTGGCAGAGCAGCTCACCCGTAATACTCTGGCTCTTTTTCAGGAAAAACTATAAATGCAAGATCCCTTTATTCGTAGTGAAATTCTTTTGGGTGCTTCGGCAGTGGCCGATTTGCGGCACCGCCATGTACTTATTGCCGGAGTGGGGGGCGTGGGGGGGTATGTAGCAGAAAACCTGGCCCGGGCGGGGATCGGTAAAATCACCCTGGTTGATCACGATGTGGTCTCCTCATCGAATATTAACCGCCAGTTGGTGGCTTTGCACTCGACGCTGGACCAGCCGAAGGTGGCAGTGATGGCGGCACGTATTCAGGATATTTCTCCAGATTGTGAAGTGGTTGCCCGTGAGGCGTTTATTACCATCGACAACGCCGAGCAGATCCTGCGTGAAAGTGGCGCGGAAGTAGTGGCGGATTGTATTGATGCCATTGCCTGGAAAGCGGTTCTTATTCAGTCTGCCCAGCACTTGGGTCTGGAAGTGTTTTCGAGTATGGGCGCAGGGAATCGCCTGGATCCCCGGCGGGTGCGAGTGGCCAAATTGAATCAGACGGAGACATGTCCGCTGGCCCGTGAAATCCGGGCGTTGCTCCGTAAAAACGGCGCCAGCCTCGATTTTCTGACCGTATTTTCTGATGAAGCGCCGCGACCTGCGGCTCCCCAGGAGCCGGTAAGTGGCCCGCAGGGGCGGCCCAAAACGGTCAATGGAACCATTTCCTATATGCCCGCGATATTTGGTGTGTTGCTTTCTGGAATGATTGTGCAATATCTCGTTGGAGCTTGTGAAAATATCAAAGAGCATCTAATTGTAAATTGAAGGCTATTAGTTCAATTAAAATTAATATAATTGATTTATTATATACTGACATATCGTTGGGGCGCTTTAAGTTATGGCAAAATTCATGAGTACCGAGTGGATTCGTCTGGTGGGTAAACAATGGGATACGCATCCGGAAATTCAGAAAGATCTGAAAAACTTCAATGCGACCTGGGAATACTATATTGAGGATCGTCCCGATATCCCCCATGTCATGCTTTTCTGCAAAGCCGGGAAAGTCATCTATGCGGGCCCTTCCGATGGTCGTCGTCGTGATTTCATCATGTGGACATCCATGGACAACTGGGAAAAAATTCTTTCCGGCGAACTGTCCGGAAAAGCCGCACTGATGACCCGTAAGCTGAAATTTAAAGGGTCCATGATGACCGCGATGAAATATATGACCCCATTTAATATTCATCTGAGTATTCTGGGTGAAATACCCGTCGATTTTGATAGTTAGGGCGGATGCCTTGATGACAGCAGAAGTTTTGCCTTCCAAAACCATACTGAACTTTACAGTTGATCCCAATTATTCCGGGAAAAATCTGCCTGGCTGGTTTTTGATGAATACTTTTTTGCAGCGCCACCTGGTTCAGGTAATGCATTTTCAGCCGCAGGATGATTTTGACAGCGGTCGGGCGGCAGTGCTGTCCGGAAATTACGATCTGGTATATGCCAACCCCTTTGATTGGGTGCAGTATCAACAAAAACTGGATTTTCTGCCCATCGTCAAGCCGCTAAACCATTTTGATGAAGTGTACTTGTGCGCACCAGCAGCAGGTTCTATTCATCATGCTGAGGATTTTCCGGAGCGTATCCGGATTGCTTCGGCGCATCCCTCAACCCTGGTCCATATGGTGGGGTTATTCCTCATGGATAAGGCGGACATTGATCGGGCGCGTCTGGATTTTGTGTTTACCGGCAGCTATCAACGGGTTCTCAAGGCGTTGCTGCAGGGCCAGGCTGATTTGGGTTTTCTTTTTAATGAGGTCTACAGCAGTGCCAGCAAGCTGATCCGTGAACGTTTACGCGTCATTGATCAGTCCGATGATGCCTTTGCTTTTCATGCTTTTTGCGTGGGTCCACGCTTACTGCCACAACGGGAATTATTGACGGACTTGTTGACGAGTATGGATCTGGAACCTCGTGGGAAAAACCTGTTGGAAGATTTGGGCTTTTCCGGATTTGAGGCGGTTACGGAAGATGAAATCGCCTGCCTTGCCACCCTTGCCGATGAATATATCAGCGGTCACGAAGCCATTGATATTCGTGCGACCTCCAGCCTGGCAGTGGCAGACAGCGCCTTTGTCGTCGCCCGTGAAGATCCTGAAGGCGGGACAAATTAGCCGGGCTGCGGTTACAATGCGCCCATGAGCTATCGTGACCTGCGTGCCTTTATTGCCGACCTTGAAAAACGTGACCTGCTGCGCACTCTGAATGTGCCGGTTTCTCCGCATCTGGAGATGACGGAAATATGTGATCGTACCCTGCGGGCAGGTGGCCCTGCTGTTTTATTCAAAAAGCCCAGCGGGTTCGATATGCCGGTGCTGGGCAATCTTTTTGGAACCACGGAAAGAGTCGCTCTGGGTATGGGTGCCGAGTCTCTGGCTGATCTGCGTCAGATTGGTCAGTTGCTGTCCTATCTCAAGGAGCCGGATCCGCCCCGGGGACTGAAGGACCTGTGGAGCAAATTGCCGACCTTGCGCAAGGTGCTGTATATGGCTCCGACGAATATTGCACGCCCGGTTTGTCAGGAAGTAATCCTGCGCGGCGACGCCGTGGATTTATCCACCTTACCGGTGCAGACCTGTTGGCCCGAAGATGTGGCACCACTCATGACCTGGGGGCTGACCATTACCAAAGGTCCGCACAAGCGCCGTGCCAATATGGGAATTTACCGACAACAGGTCATTGGTCGTAATCGGGTGATCATGCGCTGGCTGGCGCACCGGGGTGGAGCGCAGGATTTACGTGAATTTCAAAAATTACATCCGGGTGAAGCTTTCCCGGTTGCTGTGGCCTATGGGGCGGACCCGGCCACCATTCTCGCCGCCGTTATGCCTATTCCCGACACGGTTTCCGAACACCAATTTGCGGGATTATTAAGGGGCGGACGGACGGAGCTGGCCAAAGCGCTGACCGTACCCCTGCAAGTTCCGGCGCGCGCAGAAATAGTCCTGGAAGGGCACATATATCCGGATGATATGGCTGAAGAGGGACCTTTTGGCGACCACACCGGGTATTACAACGAAACCCAGAAATTTCCTGTTTTTACGGTCGAGGCTGTCACCCACCGCGAAAATCCCATTTATCATAGTACCTATACCGGGCGCCCTCCGGATGAGCCAGCCATTCTTGGTGCGGCCCTGAACGAGGTTTTTGTGCCTCTCCTGCAAAAGCAGTTTCCGGAAATTGTTGATTTTTATCTGCCTCCCGAAGGCTGCTCCTATCGCCTGGCCGTAGTCAGTATTCGCAAGGGATATCCAGGACATGCCAAACGCGTCATGTTTGGTATTTGGGGATTTTTACGGCAGTTCATGTACACCAAATTTATTATTGTCGTGGACGACGACATCAATGTGCGCAGTTGGGAGGATGTCATCTGGGCGATGACAACGCGCATGGACCCGGTGCGGGACATCACGCTGATAGACAATACGCCCATCGATTACCTTGATTTTGCTTCACCGGTGGCTGGTCTGGGCGGTAAAACGGGTTTTGATGCCACCAACAAGATGCCGGGCGAAACCAGTCGGGAATGGGGACGTCCCATCCAGATGACCAGTGCTGTGCGGGACAACGTGGATGCTATACTGAGCAGTCTGGATCGACCGCTTTTCTAATCGGGTATGGTTGGGGTTTCTAAAATTGTTGTATGGGGTTATTCTCGTTCGCTGATGGTGGAGCGGGTGATGGGAATCGAACCCACGTCATGAGCTTGGGAAGCTCAGGTTCTACCATTGAACCACACCCGCATGCGCTGGATTCTAAGCGCATGCAGATGAAAACGCAAGACGGCAAAACAGGTATTGTTTTAAGAATTTTTAATTAAAGTCAATAAGATGGTTAATAGACCAAGAGGCAAGAATATGGAAGAGTTACCAACCCGGGAAGAGGATATCGAGCAGGCTTCGCGTTCTCTGAAAGCCATGGCCCACCCACTACGCCTCAAGGTGCTTTGTGTTTTGGGTTCAGAAGAAATGAGTGTTCAGGACATCGTCTCCGCAGTGGGTACCACGCAGAGTAATATTTCCCAGCATCTCGCCATTTTGCGGGAAAAAGATATCCTCCGCGCTCGCAAGGACGCCAACAAGGTTTATTATCGGGTGGGCGATCCGCGCACTTTGCGCCTGATCTCCATGATGAGTGACGTGTTCTGCAGTATCCACTGAAAATCTGGATAAATTCTGAATCAGTGGCTAGCGGATGCAACGGCAAGACCTGCTGCCAGATGCTCGTTTGTGGAATATGATGATATTCTGATATACTCCGCCGTCTGTGCCTGCTGGTTTTCAGAAAACGCAAAGAAAAGCAATTGTTAATGGCTGCGTAACCTGATTTGTGGCGGCTTTGTTTGGCGGAGAAATCAATGCATTACGGTCCCTATAAAAAATCCATGGCGCTTGTTGCCATAACTGTCTCAGGAACTTTTTTTGCCATATCTGCTCAGGCAGTAGATTTTAACCAGTGTGTGGCCATGGCGCTCAAACAGAATCCACAGATTCTGGCGGCCAAAGCAGAGCAGGCAGAAGCCAAGGGGGCGGTGTCCCAGGCGCGTGGTCATCTGTTGCCGAAATTGAATGCTTCGTTTTCTGCCAGTCAGTCCAATAATGCCTTGACCGTTTTCGGAATGAAGTTGTCCCAACGCCAGGCAACCTTCAATGATTTTGGCGCGAGTCAGTTTAATCTTAATCCGCCTAACTACAATGTGGCTCCGACTGGGCTTAACCTGCCAGGCAGTTATCATAACTACGGTACCAAACTCCAGTTGGAAATTCCGATCTGGAATGGTGGTGAAGTCTGGGGGCGACTGAGTCAGGCCCACGCCATGTTGGAAGCTGCTCAAAGCGGAAATGTCATGGCCCGGCAAAAGCTGACTTTTGCGGTTTTGCAGGCCTACGACAGCGTCATTGCAGCTGAAAGCGCCATTCAGGTTGCCCAAAAAGCCCAAAAGGCGGCTGAGTCCTACGTCAAAACCAGCAAACTGCTTCTGGATAAAGGGGTGCTGGTCAAAAGCGATTGGCTGGCTGCTGAGGTAAATCTGGAAAAAACTCAGCTGGCGGTGCAGACCGCAGAGAATGACCATGCTAATGCTCTGGAAAATCTGGCTATTCTGATTGGCTGGCCGGAAGAAAAAACTTTATCCGTGGGGAAACCCGTACAACCCGCGTTACCTGATCACTCCCTCCTGGATTTACAGCGTCAGGCAATTACAGAAAATGCCGGCATTGTCGCGCTACGCCACAAGCTGAAAGCCGCTCAGGATGGCATTCAGGTCGCTCGTGCAGCCTATCTGCCCCATGTGAACGCCATGGCCAATCAGGAATGGAATGGCAGCTCGCTGGGTAATGCGGCTCCCTCCTATACCGTCGGCGGCGAAGTCACCTGGAATGTCCTGGATTTTTCCCGGGGCGGGGGCATTGATCGGGCGCAGGCCGAACGTGAGCAGGCCATGGCCGCCTTGCAGGAGGCGCAGGACAAGCTGCGCTTGCAGGTGGCAGAAGTCTGGCGCAGTGCGCGTGAGGCGGCACTGCGCGTCAAAATGCGCCGTCTGGCTGTTCAGCAGATGGAAGAATCCCAGCGTCTGGTGCGATTGCGTTATGAAAATGGGGTTGAAACCATTACCGGCTTGTTACATGGGCAAGCCGAGCTGGATCAATCCCGGGCTGAACTGGTATCGGCCGATTATGCCGAGGCTGTCCAGCGCGCTGCACTGCTGCTGGCGATTGGTAAACTGAATCCGCAAGAAATCGTCGACGTGGCCCCGGTGTCCGTCGTGGAAGGAGCTTCCTGATGTTGAACTTGAAACGCACCGTCATGCTATCAGCCATTGTTTTGGCCAGTGCCGGCTTGGCTGCCTGCAGTAAATCCCCTCCCCAGACCCCGGCTGTGCATCACAGGGTGAGTGCTCCGGTCATGCAGATCGGGGGGAAGAACATGGCCGCCTACAGTCAGGTCCCGGGCACGGTGACTGCCGCCCAGCAGGTGCAAATCAGCTCGCGTCTCAGTGGTTATATTCGTCATCTGGATCTGCGCGAAGGTCAGGCGGTCAAAGCTGGGCAGCTCCTCTTTGAGGTCGATCCAACGGATGTGCAGGCCCAGGTCCAGCAGGCCCAGGCGGGTCTTGCCGAGGCGCAATCCAGTCTGACTGATGCCCGGTCCAATTATGAGCGTTTCAAGGTCCTGTATGCCCAGCAGGCGATTCCTGAAAAGCAGTGGGATCAGGTGAAGTCGGCCTATGCCATGGCTCAGGCGCGGGCCGCCGCCGCGCGTGCGGGTATTGCCAGTGCTGAGGCCCAGATGCGTTATGCTCGAGTAACTGCACCGTTTTCCGGAACCATTATCAATAAACAGGCCCAAAATGGCGATATGGCCTCGCCGGGGCAACCGGTGCTTACTTTGGCCAATACCCGTCAACTGGAAGTGCGCTTTGCCGCCGGCAGTGCTTTATACCGCAGCCTGAAAATTGGTCAGACGCTCAGCGTGCTTGCAGACGGCCAGCGGATACCCGCGACGGTGCTGGATATGGTCAACGCGGCAGATGCCATGACCCATGCCCACTCCGTCAAACTGAGTCTGCCAGCTGATAGTCATCTCCAGGCAGGAGATTATGTGACCGTTGCGGCCCCGCTGGCAGCCCGTCAGATTATTGCAGTGCCTGCCAACGCTTTGCTGGATCGTGCTGGCATCCCCGGCGTGTTTGTTGTAGACGCCCACGGCATCGCCCATTACCGTATGGTCCGTCCCGGTCCGCAAACAGCAGATGGGGTAGAAATTCTTGCCGGCCTGAGTGCTGGAGAAACCGTGGTGACGGGTAATCTTGCTGCAGTCAACAATGGCGACCAGATCAAGGCCGGAGCAGCCCATGGCTGATCAGCATCAAAAAATGAATTTGGCCGGACGGCTGGCCCAGTCTTTTTACCAATCCAAAATTACCGTGCTCATCATGATTGCCATTGCCCTGTTCGGGCTCCTGGCAGTTACGGTTACCCCACGCCTTTATAACCCGGAGATTGTGGTTCCTGCGGCGGAAATTTTCGTCATGCGCCCCGGTTCCAACAGTGAGGAAATCCACAATTTAGTCATCCGCCCGTTGGAAGCGCTGATGGCTTCTCTGCCGGGGGTGCATCATACCTTTGGTTACTCCGTAAATGACATGGGTATTGTCACCGTGGAATTTCAGGTGGGGGCCAATGAAGAAAAAAGCCTGCTGGAGGTGTACAACCAGCTCAGCCGTAATATGGACAAAATGCCGCCGGGGACGGAACAGCCTCTGGTCAAGTCCATAGGGATCAATGATGTTCCCATCATGACGGTGACCTTAAGCACATCACAGTTGACGCCTGTGGCCTTGCGTCAAGTGGGCACCCGCTTGATGGATCAATTGCAGAATGTGCCCGATGTGGCTAATGCTACCCTCATTGGTGGAGGCAGGCAGGCGGTCAATGTCTGGCTCAACCCCGCCAAACTCGCGAGTGCCGGTCTCAGTCTGAAAAATATCGAGCAATCCCTGCAGGGCAACAACGTGATTTTGCCGGGCGGTCATCTGGTCAACGACAATCACGAAATTCCACTGCGCATCAATGGTGCTCTGGGTTCCGCGCAATCTGTGGGCAATGTGATTATAGGCAGTCATGATGGCCAACCCATTTTTCTGAAAAATGTGGCACGTATTGAGGAGGGTGCGGCAGAGGGGCACACCGCTATCAGTAATACCGCCGGGTTGGCGAACCGCATGCAGCTGCCGGCCGGAACAAATATGCCGGCAGTAACCATTACCCTGGCCAAGCGCCCGGGAACCAATGCCGTCACTGTCGCTGATGCCATCAAGGCCAAGCTCGGGCGCCTGGAACAGGAAGCGCTGCCAGAGGGCGTCCATGTCACCATTACCCGGGATTACGGTGCCCGGGCCGATGACGCCGTCAGTACCCTGTTCGAGCATCTCAGCATCGCCATCGGCGTGGTAGCCATCATCTTGATGATTTTCCTGGGTTGGCGGGAAGCCGGTATTGTTATCTTGACGGTGCCTCTGACTCTGGGAGCGGTATTGGGTATCGGCTGGTTGCTGGGCCAGACCATCAATCGGATCACGCTGTTTGCCCTGATTTTATCTTTGGGCTTATTGGTCGATGGCGGCATTGTGGTGATTGAAAATATTCATCGTCATTTGCATGGATGTGCCAAGGGTGGCTTTGCCAACTGCGTGATTCATGCCACCAATGAAATTGGCAATCCCACCAATATTGCTACGTTAGCGGTCATTCTGGCTTTTGTGCCAATGGCTTTTGTGACCGGCATGATGGGTCCTTTCATGTTGCCGATCCCGATTTTCGTGCCCATTGCCATGATTGCTTCGGTGTTGTTGGCTTATACGGTAGTTCCCTGGGGTGCGTATCGTTTTCTGCGCAAGAAGGCTGCCAAGGCGGCAGATACCCATTCCCAGGCGGAACATGAAACAGCACATGAGGATGGCACCCAAGCTCCCAAAGACGCGTTACAAAGGGGCTATTTGCGCGTGGTGACGCCATTGCTCGAGTCTTCTGGGCGCCGCAATATATTCTTCCTGATTGTCGTGGTATTGCTGTTGCTGGCCATGTTGATGCCCCTATGGCAGTTTGTTCGTCCTCAGGGTATGAATGGCCCCCTCAGTGCCATGGGTGTCAATTTGAAGATGCTCCCGGAAGGTAATGTCAGTGATTTCATGATTCAGGTGGATACGCCTGCGGGTACTGCATTGGATGCCACCGGTCAGGTGACGCAAGCGGTAGGGGATGTCCTCAGTCATAATCATTACATAGAAAACTTCCAGACTTATCTGGGACGTTCTGCTCCGGTGGATTTTGCGGGACTGGTACGTGGTGACATGATGCGCGAAGGCAGTAATTACGCCCAGATACAAATCAATCTGGTACCGCGTGATGAGCGCCCCATGTCGCATACTGTGGCGGTGGAGGTGTATAAAGCCCTGCAGAGCGTGCGCAGTCGTTATCCCCAGTCCGTCATCAAGATTTTTGAGGTTCCACCGGGGCCCCCCGTGCGTGCCCAGGTGGTGGCGGAGCTTTATGGCCCGAATTACCAAAAATTGCGGGAGTTGGCCGGGACGGTAGAGCAGCACTTCCGGAAAGTGTACGACATGATTAACGTGGATGATTCGGTCACGGCGAGTGTGCCCGAATACCGGATTCATGTAGATCGGCAAAAGGCCATGCTCGCAGGAGTGGCCCCAGCACAGGTTGCTGAGCTGGTACATGACTATGTTGCGGGCACCAAGCTCGGTGCCTTGCATGATTCTTCAGCGCGGGAACCGGTAGACATCATTTTGCGGGTTCCCCCCCAGGATCGCGCATGGCGTCAGCAGATTCTTGATCTGCATATTCGCAACAGTCAGGGCCAAGAGGTGGCCTTGTCCAGTATTGTCCAGATCCAGAAAACCACTCTGTCCAAACCGATTTATGACCGGGATCAACATCCGGTGGTCTATGTGACCGGTGATCTGATTGGTTCAAGTCCGGTGTATGCCGTTCTGAGTCTGAATCACTGGCTGGATGATCAGCACATTGACGGTGTCCATCTGACCACTGGCAATCTCGGCTTCACGCCTGCCCAGCCCAATGATATTACCCACTACCAGATTCTCTGGGGAGGTGATATGCGCCTGACTCTGGATGTGTTTCGCGATCTGGGTGCCGCTTTCATTGTGGCTCTGGTGTTCATCTATCTGATGTTGGTGGCGTATTATCAGTCTTTCATGATGCCGGTCATTGTCATGGGGGCTATTCCCATGACTCTGATTGGTGTGTTTCCCGGACACTGGTTGTTGAATACACCCTTTAACGCAACTTCCATGATTGGTGTCATTGCGCTGGCCGGTGTGGTGGTGCGTAACTCCCTATTGTTGATTGATTTTATTATTGATTACCGGCGTCAGGGCTACGCGCTTGAAGAGGCCGTGTTGCAGGCGGGGGCAGTGCGGTTTCGCCCGATTTTGCTGACGGCTCTGGCCATCATGTTCGGCTCGGCCATTATGGTGACCGATCCGGTATTTGGTGGTCTGGCGGTTTCCTTGATTTTTGGTACCTTCGCCTCCACACTGCTGACATTGGTGGTGATTCCGCTTTTATACTTTTTGTGGGAGCGGCGCCTTGAAAAGCAGACGCAGAGGATTTAACAGAAAATGAATACAGAACGTTGGGTACGTGTGGTGGCCGGTTTTTTTGTTCTGGTGAGCGTGATTCTGGGTGCGCCCGCCAGCCCGATTTTTGTCAGTGAGTGGTTTCTGGCATTTACGCTCTTTGTCGGGTTCAATTTGTTGCAGAGCGGTTTCACTTGTTTCTGCCCGCTGGACAAAATTTTGCTGAAGCTGGGCGTACCGGGTTCAGGGTCCTGCGGGAGATAATTCATGGAAGCCAAAATTCTCACCTTCGTCCAGGCACAATGGCCGCTTTTGCTCGCAGCTGTAGCCTTGATCGTCATGATTTTTAAAGGCCCACTGACACGCAAGGCAGCCGGAATCAGTGAATTGGATGCGAAAACGGCGGTTCAGTTGATTAACCATGAAGAAGCTGTGGTCATTGATGTGCGCGAACAAAATGAATGGGCTCAGGGGCATCTCCCCGGTGCCCGTCATATTCCCCTCGGGGACCTTCCCAAGTACATGAAAGATCTGGAAAAGCATCGTGGTCATCATGTTATTTGCCAGTGTGCCAGCGGAATGCGTTCGGCGCGTGCTGCTGCAAGCCTGAAAAAAGCGGGCTTTGACAAAATCTACAGTCTCAAGGGTGGTATTAGTGCCTGGCGCGGTGCTGGATTACCGGTCGAAAAATGAAAGTCGTAGCCGAAGTCGTCATGTATGCAACAGGGAGCTGCCCGTACTGTCATCGTGCGGAAGCCTTGCTGCGCAGTAAGGGCGTCAATCCACAAATCATTCGGGTGGATCACAACCCGGCCTTGCGTCGGGAAATGCAGCAGCGCGCCCACGGAAGGCACACCGTACCGCAGATTTTCATCAATGGTCAGCATGTGGGTGGTTCTGATGATCTGGCGGCGCTGAATCATCGTGGGGCGCTTGACGCTCTCCTGCAGGCTGCACCCCAGGAATAGCCGGCAAGGCGTATTGGGAGGAGAAAATGGCGGGATTGATGGTAGTTTGTCCTTCCTGTGGAAGCCTGAATCGGGTGCCGCAGGAGCGTCTGGGTGACAAGGCCAAATGCGGCAAGTGTCATGCTGAAATTTTACCCGACCACCCGGTTAATCTGGCTGCTGCACGCTTCAATACGTACATCCAGAAAAATGAATTACCCGTATTGGTAGACTTTTGGGCCCCCTGGTGTGGTCCATGCCGCAGTATGGCCCCGCAGTTTGAGCAGGCTGGGCGAACTTTGCGTGGCCGCGTGCTTTTTGCCAAGGTCAATACGGAAGAAGAACAGTCCTTGGGGGCGCGTTTCCAGATCCGCTCTATTCCCAGTATGGTTCTTTTCAAAAATGGCAAGGAACACGCGCGGATCAGTGGTGCCATGGGTGCTGCTGACATTCAGCGCTGGCTTGCTGCTCAGGGTGTCTAGCAGCCCGTCGGTTTTAACTTCGGACTACTGCCAGATTTCGCCCCGAATTTTTTGAAATCGCTCATTTTGAGTCTTTTTCGGTCATTATTGCCCTGTTTTTTGCGGTTTATCTGCATTTTCCTGCCCTACAGGCGCAATACGGCCATGCGTTTTATGTTCCACGCCAGGCAGACCAGACTCCATTCTCCCTGAACCTGACGCAGGCCGCGCAAGGAGAACTGCCGGAATCCCATCACGGATTTGATAATCCCGAAGACCGGTTCTACCGTTTGTTTGCGCAGACGATAAACGCTTCGGCCGGCC
>NZ_JACKZA010000013.1 GCF_015100155.1 Acidithiobacillus sp. HP-2
CGTGATGTGTATAAGAGACAGGAATTGCTCGCTTTCTATGATTTTCCGGCCGAACACTGGCGGCATATCCGGACCACCAATGCCATTGAGTCCACCTTCGCTACGGTACGCCACCGGACTACCCGGACGAAGAACTGTGTATCACGCAGCAGCTTTCTGGGATTGGGTTTCAAGATGCTGCAGCAGGCTGAAAAACGCTGGATTGGGATTTATGCTCCAGAGAAAGTCCTGCAGCTTTTTGCAGGGGTGAAATTTATCGATGGCATACCGGCTAACCTCACCCTGCCGGATGATCAACAGACCGCCGCCTGATCTATGTCAGAAAATACTCATACACCAGATTTGACTATAGCTCGTGAAGGCGGCAGGTGGCGAGCAGGCTTTGCACAATACCCACCTGTTTGGCCCCCAGTTCCGTCCAGCAGAACAGCCAGTTTCTTCTTCCCATGGGGATTACCCGGAGTCCGCGTTCCAGATGGTTGGTGTCCATGGACACCTCCGGATCACTGAGGAAGACTTCCAGCCCTGCCCGGCGTTTGTGGGCATAGGCCAAGGCTTTGCTCAGGGGGTTGCTGGGCAGCAGGCCGGTATCGGCGGCGGTATCCGCCACCCAGGTGAAGAAGGCTTCGACCAAAGGCTTCGCTTTCGTCAGCCGGAGCGCGTGCTTTTGCGCGCCTTTCAGGCCCTGCTCCCGAATTTCGGCTTCCACTGCATAGATCTGGCCAATCAGGTCCAGCGCGACGGCAGCCCGCTGTGGATCGACATCCTGGCTCTCGTAGAATTCCCGGCGGGTATGCGCCCAGCACTGGGCATGGGTGAGTCCTTCCGTTTTTTGGACATAACGGCTGTAGGCCGCATAACCATCCGTCAGCAGGATCGATCCGGGAGGGGCGGTCAGACCCAGGAGCTGATCCACATGCTCTGCCCGGCGGCTTTCACAGTAGGGGAAGCAGATCTCATCCTGCTCGCCATACACCGGCCAGAAGTACCCTTGTTTCATTTTGCCCGGCCCTTTCAGACCGGCCTTGATGGGGGTTTCATCCATGGCCTTCACCCGGGAGGTGCGGATGGAGGCCAACTGCGCGTCATAGATGGGTTCCAGCAGCCCCACAATCTGTTGTATCAACCGGGTCAGCCACGGTCGGCTCAGGGTAAAACCGCCATCCTGTAACCGCTGATGAATCCGGTAGAGCGGCAGATGGTAGAGGAACTTATCGACGACCATTCCGGCGGCGAAGCTGACGTCGGCGCGACTGCCTTCAAGGACGCCTACGGGGGCGGCGGGGCAATGGATAACCTGGGTGTCGAGACGCTTGATGACCGGACGGACATATTTGATCACCACATAACTGCCGGGCTGCTGGGCCAGACGGTAGGTTTCCTTGGTGCCGATGACGGTGTATTGCTCTGGGGTCAGGCCCGCGATTTCGGGGTTGGGGACTTCAATGGTGGTGACCGGGACTTGATCGGCATCGAAGAAGGGGACCGCTTCGGCCCGGTCTTCGGCCTTGCTGCAGGGGCTTTTGCGGGTATGGGCCGGAATGCGGCGGGTGGGCGCTTCTGCCGGGGGTACCGGGGTGGCTATGCCCAGCGCCTCGGCCAGGGTCAGCTGCTGGGCCGGAGCTTCGGGAATCCGCTTTTCGCTCTTCTGGCCGAAGGTCTGGCGCTTGAACCAGTCCAGTTGATGTTTGAGTGCGTCGATCTGTGCCTGGAAAGCGGTCATTTGCTGCTGAAAGGCCGTTAATTGTTGTTCGGTATGCAGCCATCCCTGCACGGCCAGGAGGACGGTTTGCGGGGACAGGGCGGCGGCCTCTTCAAGGCTTAAGGGGATCGGGAACAAGGCCGCTGCCGTGACATTTTTCATGTGTAAAATCATAGCAATAATCACTGATTCTGTCCATAAAAAAGGCCTCGAAACGGCGTAAAAAAAGCATGTTATTCCGCTGGTTCCGGTACCTGATAGCGCTTGCGCTGCGTGCCCGGCACAATCCCTTCGAGCAGCAGCTTGAGATCCGTCCAATCCATCTCCCGGGTCACCACTTTCTGCCAGTCCGGGAGAAAACGACCGCGCTCCAGACGCTTGGCCCACAGGCAGAATCCGGTGCGATCCCAATACAGCACCTTCATCTGGGTCGCCCGCCGGTTGATGAACACAAAGAGGTGTCCAGACAGGGGGTTCTGGCGCAGGACGCTGCGGGTCAGCGCATACAGCCCATCATAAGACTTACGCATATCCACCGGCTGGCCGCAGAGATGCACCCGTACCCGACCTTCCGGGAAAAACATCAGCCCCGCACCAGATGCAGAATCAGGCCATCGCCCAGATCCAGACAGAGTTCCAGTCGATGCGCAGCGTCTGCTTCCCGTCGGGCCGGAGAGGGCAGGTCTTCCAGCGCGCCCAAATCGACAAAATCAGGGATAGGCTGAGGGGCGGTGACAGCCGGAATAGCAGGACTCAGCGTCCCGGCGGAATTCCCTCCGGTATCCGGTAATCCCTTGCGCAGCCGTCCTTGCCAACGATAGAAACTGGCCGGACTAATGCATGCCTTATGACAAAAAGCCGTCACCGTCACACCACTTTCTGCCTGTTCATCCAGTAATGCCTGCCAGGCTTGGGCGCTGCGGCGCGGGGATCTCCTGGGCGGTGTTGATGGCACCATGTATTTTCTCCTCAGTCATGTCCTGGAAGATTATTCTGCACCTCTGAAAATTTCAGGATATAACGCCGCTCAGTTACCGGTTACCTCGCTACGACGTTTCAGAACATCTCCGAACCCCAGAAGAGATGGCCGCTTATCTCGAAGCTTGTCTTGAAGAGGCGGACGGAGATGCCGCTTTTATCGCCAAGGCCCTTGGCGATATTGCCCGTGCCAGAGGCATGGCCCTAGTCGCCCGCGATGCGGGACTCTCTCGCGAAAGCCTCTATAAGGCGCTTTCCGGCGAACGCAGTCCCGGCTTCGACACAATTCTCAAGGTCGTCGGCGCTCTCGGTTTGAAGCTTCATGCCGAGGCAAGTCGCTCGTAACAAGGTGCCCGGCCACTCTGTCAACCGGACGCCCTGCCAGCTACGCTGGCAAGTTCCCTCTGTCCTTCAGGCCCTGGTCGCCGGTTACGTTGAACGTCATGTTAAAAAATCGGCCTTGAGCAAACGTGCGTAATAGCGTACGCTTAAATCCAGGGAGGGGGAAGCATGACCATACTCAACGCGACAGAGGCGAGATCGAAGCTGTACAGCCTTATCGATGAAGCCGCAGATTCTCATCAACCCATTGTCATAAAAGGCAAACGCGGTAACGCTGTTCTGATTTCGGAAGAAGATTGGAATGCGATATCTGAAACACTCCATTTGCTTGCCGTCCCGGGAATGCGCGAGTCGATTCAAGAGGGCATGAAAACGCCAGCGTCTGAATGTGCGAAGAATCTCGATTGGTGAGGTGGCAGCTGGTTTATATCCAGCACGCGCAAAAAGATGCGAAGAAGCTCGCTGCATCAGGCCTGAAGGAAAAGGCAGTGAACTTGTTGAAGATGCTTGAGGAGAATCCTTATCAAAATCCACCGCCGTACGAAAAACTCGTTGGTGATCTTGCCGGCGCATATTCCCGCCGAATCAATATCCAGCACCGCATTGTGTACGAAGTCCTGGAGCAGGAGCATATCGTCAAGATTTTGCGACTATGGACACATTATGAATAAAGAAACATAACAAATCGTTAAATGGATTACCGGGCTGCGCCCGGGGCACCGTTTAACTCGGCGTTGAATCAAGGGCTTTCTCATAAGCAGATCAATGAGGCGTTGGCTTTGGTTCATGCTCATCACGAGGAGATCATCAATTAGGCAATAACGTTCGAGTCAACTACGATCATCGCCGCCCTTGCCGCTTGAATTCATCAATGTCCTTCGCTGCAAATGCCCCCTGCTCCAGTGGTGCGCGCAACGCGCGTGCGCGCGTGATCCTGTCCGAAGCAGTCGCCTTGCGCGGCAGCAGCGCCGTCTCAAGCACCGAGATTGCTTCGTTGTTAAGGCTGCGCCGGTGTACTTCGGCTGTCTCCTTCAAGCGCGCGTATACGTCGTCCGGGATACCCTTCAGGGTCAAAGTCGTAGGCATGCCAATCTCCAACCAAATTGGCACCATTATGGTTTCGGTCTTGGTTCAGGTCAACGGCGGTGCCCTTCGCAGGCAGAGGCTAACCTCTCTGTCAAAGGGACACCTTCTGACAAGTGGCGCGTTGAATAACTGACTTCACCAATCGGACAAAAGTCATCAGGGTCACGTCCTCGTAGTTGGCGAGGAACAAGAGGTCGCTGAATCAGAAAGCCAGGTCGGCGGCCACACGCACGAGCCCAGGCGTTAGAGCGAGAAAGCACTGTCGAGCATATCGAGAACGGCAAGGCCTTTAGTTACATCACCTCTAGCGGTCATGGCCCTAAAGCGGGTTTCGGCATCAAACTCTGCTATTGCTTGCGTGGAAAGCTCCTTCATTTTGAGTGGATGACGAAACGTGACGCTCATTGGCGAGGTAACTCAGAAAAGCCTCCACCTCAGCGGCCCCCATATTTTGGGGATGGCGCTTCCGATGGAACAAAATAAAACGCCGCACCCAATCAGTATAAACTTCTTCAGTGCGGATACTGTAATGCATCGTCCGGATGCGGGCGCGCAGCTGATCCAGAAGCTTGGGCGGGTTGCTGGGATGTGCTTGGGTGTTTTTCATCTGGGAAATTTTAGGCTGTTAAATTATTGCGCAATGGGAAGTGTCATGAATATGCAGTATGTTGATTACTACTAATATTGTATTAGACAATGCTTGGGTGGTAGCATTCTGGAATCTAAAATACGTTATGCGTCTCTACGGTAACCGGTAATGAATCGTCCTGACCTGAAACTTGAAGACACAAAGTTGTTCTCGCTCTATTTCCATGAGCTATGGTGGCTGGCACACGGAATCAAGACAAAGGCTGATCGACTATTTGCTGAAGCCAATGTGCCCGAGCAGGGGTATTTACTTCAGGTAAGTCCAGAATTGCACGCTGTTATTGCATCGCTTCTTTCGGATGCCGCAAACTTGAAGAAGCTCGTTGTGACGCCGAGCGCAAGGCTAAACGGTGAGTCTGGAAGGCAGTTCCGATTAAGGAAAGCCAGAGCGTCCGCGCTACGGCAATCGCTCGATGGAATTCCTCTCACGGAGATGCTGAACGCAAAGGTACGCAATACGCTTGAACACTTTGATGAATACCTCGATGAAGCGAACGTCTCGCTAACCACGGCTAAAAGCGCGCCGTCTCCAATGGCCGCTTATAATATGGTGCTCTCACATTGGGAGGCTTTTAGCCCGCGCGTATATCCAATTCGGGTTTACATCTCCTCAGAGCGCAAATTCTATAACATGAAGTGGAGTGTCGATATTGGTGCTATTTATCGCGAGGCTACCGCCATACTCGATCGTCTTGCATCGCATATTGAATTCTCAAAACCCGAAGGTCCTGGTGCATTGATGGTGCGCCTTGATTAACGCGACGCATAACCTTTCGGTCAACTGGACCTGCGCGAAAAGCGGCGCAGGCCGGTTACCTCCCCGTTAGCCATAGGAGATCACAGATGAAACGCGCGTCTAGCATTGAAGCTCTGCTGCGAAAATCTCAAACCGTGTTCGCTGATCTCAAACGCGCATACGACGCATCGCTTCACGAAAAGCACGTACGCGAAGACTTGAAGGTCGATATCAAAAACATTTTTGAGAATCTCCGCTCTTGTCTCGATTATCTTGCGCATGACATTTTTGAAACGCATTGTCCTTCGGCGAAATCACCGGACAGGCTCTACTTTCCCATTCGGGCAACTGCAACCGATTTTAATCAAGCCGTAAGTCGTGACTATCCGGGTCTGCAAGCAACAAGCACGGTCGTCTTCGGCATTCTGGAAAGTGTTCAGCCATACCGTGATCCGTGGCTCGGTCAGTTCAATCGATTGAACAATGACAACAAGCACCAAGACCTAGTCGAGCAAACCAGAACCGAATCACGCCAAGTAACGGTTTCACGGGGTGGAGGTACTGTTTCTTGGGGGCAGGGCGTGACGTTTGGTGGTGGTGTCAGCGTCATGGGCGTGCCTATCGACCCGAGAACCCAAATGCTTGTCCCGAATAACGTGGCTCAAACACAAGTCATTACTTGGGTGGACTTCCTCTTCAAGGATAACGGGATGTCAGTTCTTCCATTCACAGAAACGTCGCTAAAGAACGTCGAGAAAATTTACTGTGATCTGCAACCACATATTTGAGCCGCCAATGGCTAAATACTGCGGTGCAGGAGACTTGGCGCATAAAGTCGCGCCAGGCCCCTGACCTTGAACGTTAGGTTTCCAAGACACATAGTCGTACGCGCACGAATTCCAGGAGAACTTAAGTGACACATAGAGTCGAGTATCTGATAACTATTGATAAAAAAGACCAATTTTGTAAAACAATCATAGGATTCAACAACTTGGTCAAGACAATAGAAGGCGTTGCCATACAAAACTCAGACTTGACCTGGTCAACTCTCAAAGTTCAATATGACGTTCAGGATGGGGAAATTCAGCGCGATAAACAGCGATTCTTTCACGTCAAATTCACCTTAACCGACGACAGCAAAATAGAGAAGTTTGAGGAGTTCTTGAGGAGTGTTCGCGGCGTTTTATCAAAAGCTGGCGGGAGGCCTCCGCAAGTTCTTTGGGATGGGGTTAGCTCCAACTATGCCAAGAATGCTTACCCAATAGTGCATGAAATTGAAAATACACTAAGGAAGTTAATAACAAAATTCATGCTAATCAATGTTGGTCTAGGCTGGACTCGTGAGGCCATTCCTAAAGAGGTGCAGGAATCCGTTAGAACAAAGGATGCCAAGCTGGATAATGATTACCTTTACGAGGTGGACTTCATCCAACTTTCTAATTTCCTCTTCAAAGAGTATGCGACCACAAATCCTTCCGCCATCATTGACCGCCTTCGCCAAGCAACAAAGATTGAGGACTTAGATCTAGAAGAGTTAAAAAAAGCGATACCCAGATCTAATTGGGACCGATTTTTCTCCAAAGTTGTAAATTGCGAAAATGAATACCTTAGATCCAGATGGGACAAACTGTATGAGCGACGGAATCAAATTGCCCATAATCGACCTATTGGCAGACCAGAATTCGAAGAGATTGTGCGTCTCAGAGATGAACTAGCACCAAAATTTACTCAAGCTATTGAAAATCTCGATCAACTAAAAATCACTGAGGACGACAGAGAGTTGGTGTCCGAGAACGTAGCAACGACAAAGAATGACAGCTACAATGAATTCATAAGCAAGTGGAACGAGTTTCATATGCTTCTATACAAGCTAGTCATCCTTTTGTCAGGGGCGGCCGAAAGAGAGGAGCTTATAAAAAGCAGGGGGACAAATGTTAGCAGCCTCGTCAACATAATTACGCGAGACTTCAGGATTCTTTCTCGCGGTGAAAGAAAAGATATTCGAAATTTGTTCCGACTGAGGAATTATATGGTTCATGAACCAAGCGTTATAGTGCCTCCCGCAGCAATTTCAGAGAATGTTTCTCGCACACAATATTTCATTAACCTTCTAAAGAGAAAAATTTACGAAGTTTCTGAAAACGGGCTTGCAAACACGGAAATCGGACCTAACGTCGGCCATGAGGCGGACAGTAGCGAAGAAACCTAACTGTAGGTTCAACGCGGACAAAAATGCTCCGCATTTTTGCCGGTTAACCTGGGCGTTAGGCCGCACGAGATGAACGCGAACATAACCATCAAAACAGCTACACCGGGCGATTCCCATGAAATCGCCGTCATGGTTGGCGAGTTGCTGAGTGAAATAATGAACACTATTGGTGTTCAAGCATTCAACTTCGATCTGAAAGAAACAACTGTCAGGCTCAGGGACTTTCTCAATCGCGAAAAATACTTCGTATTTATCGCTCACGATGAAGGCAAAAAAGCAGTCGGGTTCCTTGCACTGTATGAAAGCCACGCCCTTTACGCTGAAGGCTCTTTTGGAACCATACCAGAGCTTTATGTCCGCCCCGAATACCGCTCAAACAATGTGGGGTTCCGCCTCGTATCCCAAGCGAAATCTTTTGGCGTATCTCGGGGCTGGAAGCGCCTAGAAGTTACGACGCCACCGCTGCCACAGTTTGATAAAACATTGGCGTTTTATGAGCGTGAAGGCTTCGCTATTTCTGGTGGCCGTAAGTTAAAGGTGGTTCTGTGAGTTGCCAGCCTAACGTATCGGATTGTTTACAAGGATACCGAAGCCAGAGCGTGCCTGTTATCATTCGACTCTAGGTTTACTGCTGCAGGTTGATTGCTCATGTCTGTTCGTACCCGTTTTGCGCCGAGTCCTACTGGTTATTTACATATTGGGGGTGTCCGCACCGCGCTGTATTCGTGGTTACATGCCCGCCGCCAGGGGGGGCGTTTTGTGCTGCGCATTGAAGATACGGATCTGGAGCGCTCTACGCCTGAAGCAACAGCGGCTATCCTTGAGGGCATGGCCTGGCTGGGGCTCGATTGGGACGAAGGCCCTTTTTACCAGACACAACGCATGGATCGTTATCGGAAAGTGCTGGCGCAGATGTTGGCAGCAGGGACTGCCTATTACTGTTATTGCAGCCGTGAAGAAGTGGATGCCATGCGTGAAGAGCAACGCGCGCGCGGTGAAAAGCCCCGTTATGACGGGCGTTGCCGGACACGCAGTGCCGCCCGTGAGGGGGTGGCACCGGTTATCCGTTTTCGCAGTCCGGATACGGGCGAAACGGTGGTAGAAGACCTGATTCATGGTCGTGTCAGCTTTCAGAACAGTGAACTGGATGATCTGATCATCGCCCGCTCTGATGGAACGCCTACCTACAATTTCTGTGTAGTGGTGGACGACTGGGATATGGGCATTACCCATGTTATCCGGGGCGATGATCATCTCAATAATACTCCCAGACAAATGCAGATTTTGCAGGCCTTGGGTGCAAATCTTCCGGTTTACGCCCATGTACCGATGATTCTCGGGCCGGACAAGCAGAAACTTTCCAAACGTCACGGTGCTGTCAGTGTGCTGGAATATCGGGAGCAGGGATTTTTGCCGGACGCCCTGCTGAATTTTCTGATTCGTCTGGGCTGGTCGCATGGTGACGAAGAAATATTCAGTCGCGAACAAATGATTGAGTTTTTTCAGATTGATACCGTCAATAAAGCGGCTTCGGCGTTTAACCCGGAAAAATTGCTGTGGATTAATGCCCAGCACATGCAACGGCTGAGTCCCGAGGGCCTGGCTCAGCATTTACGGCCATATCTGGACGCCCAGGGCATCACCGAGGCGAGTCTGGCCCAAGGCCCTGACTTGTCTGCGGTTGTCGCCTTATTGCAGGAGCGCGCCAAGACCCTGGTAGAAATGGCCGGGGCCGCCAGCATGTTTTATCTGGCGCCAGTGACGGGTGAGGTCAAGGATGTAGAAAAACATCTTCATGGTCAGGGCGCTTTGCTGGAGAGTCTCCTCCAGCATCTGGAAGCCTTGCCGGTCTGGACGGCGGCGGCCATTCACAGCGCCATTCAGGAGTTGGCAGTCAGTCATGCCGAGGGGAAAATGGGAAAAATCGCCCAGCCCTTACGGGTTGCCGTGGCAGGGCGCGCGGTTTCCCCGCCTATTGATGGTACCCTGGCGCTGTTGGGAAAAGACGAGACGCTTGCCCGTATCCGTCATGCTCGCAGCTGGCTTGAGGCGGTCTGAGCGCAGTCCCAAGCAATTTGGGTTGGGTGATATACGCGCATCCTTCCAATTTTCAGGGATTTTAGCAGCTGCTGATACTTGGCGTCGGGCGGTTCATTTGCGATGATGGAGTCAAGCGCAGTTCCCGATCGTATTTTCCAGCTCAGGAGATCAGCTCATGGCTATGAACGTCACCCAGAAAATTATTGCCGCGCACTTGGTGAGTGGCACCCTCAAGGCGGGGAGTCCGATAGCTATCCGTATTGATCAGACGCTCACCCAGGATGCCACCGGAACCATGGCCTATTTGCAGTTTGAGGCGTTGGGTCTGCCTCGGGTGCGCACTGAACTGTCTGTTTCCTATGTCGATCATAATATGCTGCAGTCCGGCTTTGAAAATGCGGACGATCACCGGTTTCTGCAGAGCTTTGCCGCGAAATACGGGGTCCATTTCAGTCGGCCGGGCAATGGCATTTGCCATCAGGTACATCTCGAACGGTTTTCCAAGCCGGGTGGTACCTTGTTGGGTTCGGATTCCCATACGCCGACTTCTGGCGGTGCCGGAATGCTGGCTATTGGCGCGGGCGGACTGGACATTGCCCTGGCCATGGGTGGTTTGCCCTTCAACCTGAATATGCCGGAAGTGGTGGGCGTCAAACTGACGGGAAAATTACAGCCCTTTGTCAGTGCCAAGGACATCATTCTTGAAGTACTGCGTCTGAAAACCGTCAAAGGCGGGGTGGGCAAGGTCTTTGAGTATTTCGGCCCGGGTGTGGAACATTTGAGTGTCCCTGCGCGCGCGACCATCACCAACATGGGGGCGGAACTGGGGGCTACCACCAGTGTTTTCCCCAGTGATAGCGTTACCCGGGACTATCTTGCTGCCCAGGGGCGTGGAGCGACCTGGTCCGAGTGGGTGGCTGATGCGGATGCGAGTTACGACGAAGTGCTCGAAATCAATCTGGATACGCTGGAGCCCCTGATTGCCTGTCCGCATAGCCCGGATAATGTCAAAAAAGTGCGGGAAGTGGCCGGAACCAAGGTGGCCCAGGTGGCCATCGGTTCCTGTACCAATTCCTCCTACACCGACCTGATGACCGTCGCCCAGATGCTCAAGGGCAAGGTGGTTGCCGACGGCGTCAGTCTGGGAGTTTCTCCGGGTTCCCGTCAGGTCATGGAAATGGTCACCAAGGATGGCGGGTTGCTGGACTTTATTGGTGCCGGATCACGTATTCTGGAATCTGCCTGCGGACCCTGCATCGGGATGGGGTTTGCACCACCCACCCAGGGGGTTTCCGTACGCTCCTTCAATCGTAATTTCTACGGGCGTTCCGGCACCAAAAACGCCGAGGTTTATCTGGCGAGTCCGGAAACCTGTGCGGCCTGCGCTCTGACTGGCGAGATTACTGATCCCCGCGATTTGGGCCTGGCACCTATTCACGTCGATTTGCCAGGACAGTTCCTGGTGGATGATCGCATGGTGCTGGCCCCTGCGCCTGAGGGCACGGAGGTTGAAATTATTCGCGGTCCGAATATTGCCAAGTTACCGGCAGGTAAGGCCGCGCCCGCGCATCTGGCAGGCGAGGTGCTGATTCGTCTCGAAGACGATATCACGACCGATCATATTATGCCGGCGGGGGCCAAGGTGCTGCCGTTGCGCTCCAATCTGCCCGCAATCTCCGAATTTGTTTTTCATATGGTGGATGAAACTTTCCCGAGTCGGGCCAAGGCATCCGGCGGCGGTTTTATTGTGGCGGGTCATAATTATGGTCAGGGGTCGAGCCGCGAACATGCTGCTTTGGCACCGCGCTATCTGGGCGTTCGGGGGGTGTTGGTACAGTCTTTTGCCCGGATTCATCTCGCCAATCTGATTAATTTCGGGATATTGCCGCTCACTTTTGTGCATGCTGAAGATTACGCCAAGGTGCAGGCGGGTGATCAGCTGGGCCTCGATCTGTCGGGCCTGACTCTGGGGAAATCCCTGATGTTGCGCGATGAGACGCAGGGTCTGGATATTGAAGCGATGCCGCAACTTGCCAGCGCCCGTGATCTGGAATTGATTTTGAAGGGTGGGGCCTTGTCCTGGGCGAGCGAACAACTGGAGCAGGTGTCATGACGACCCATATTCAGAAACCCGCAACAGGCAGTCCCTTGACGCTGCTGAATGGGGTGTTGCAGGTGCCTGATCAACCCATTATTCCCTTCATTGAAGGCGACGGAATTGGTTGTGATGTAACCCCGGCCATGCGCAGTGTGGTGGATGCGGCAGTGGCCAAAGTCTATGGAGGACAGCGGCAGATTGCCTGGATGGAGTTGTTTGCAGGTCAGAAGGCCGTGCAACTGTATGGTGAAGGGCAGTATTTGCCCGATGAGACCATGGCCGCCATTCGGGAATATAAAGTCGCCATCAAAGGTCCTCTGGAAACTCCGGTGGGCGGGGGGATTCGTAGCCTGAATGTGGCCATGCGTCAGGATCTTGATTTGTATGTCTGCCTCCGGCCGGTGCGTTATTTTGAGGGGACGCCCAGCCCCATGCGGCATCCGGAAAAAGTGGATATGGTCATTTTTCGCGAAAACTCCGAGGACATTTACGCCGGTATTGAATGGCCTGCGGGTAGTCCCGAAGCAGAAAAAATCATCCGTTTTCTACGGGAAGAAATGGGCGTCACAAAAATCCGCTTTCCCGACAGCTCTGCCATTGGCATCAAACCCGTATCGACGGAAGGTTCGGAACGTCTGATCCGGCGTACCATTCAATACGCTCTGGAACATGGCAAGCCCTCTGTGAGTCTGGTGCACAAGGGTAATATCATGAAATTCACCGAAGGCGGTTTCCGTGACTGGGGTTATGCCCTGGCGGAGCGGGAGTTCGCCGGACGGGTATTTACCTGGAGGCAAAAGGCCGCCATCAGCAAGGCAGAAGGTAAGGCGGCAGGACAAAAAGCTGAGCAGCAGGCCATTGCCGACGGGAAGCTGATCATCAAGGACGTGATTGCCGATAATTTTCTGCAGCAGATTTTGCTGCGCCCGGAAGATTACTCAGTGGTTGCCACGCTGAACTTGAATGGTGACTATGTTTCTGATGCCCTGGCCGCAGAAGTTGGGGGTATTGGCATGGCACCCGGTGCTAACCTTTCTGATACCCACGCGATTTTTGAAGCCACCCATGGTACGGCACCGGATATTGCCGGGCAGGGCAAAGCCAACCCCAGCTCGCTGATTTTGTCGGCTGTCATGATGCTGGAGCATCTGGGCTGGGGAGAAGCTGCTCAGGCGATTGTGGCGGCCATGAATGCCACCATTGCGGCTGGTGAAGTCACCGGTGATCTGGCGGCCTTGCGGGGTGATGTGCCGGCACTGAGCACCACAGAGTTTACGGCAGCGCTGATCCGCCGTTTTTAAAGGAATTTTCATGAATCTGCATGAGTATCAGGCCAAGCGTTTGTTGGCCGAAGAGGGGATTCCGGTCCCCCGCGCCATTCCCGCTTTTTCGGTGCGTGAAGCCGTGAATCAGGCGCGTGAACTGGGCGGCCCGGCCTGGGTGGTGAAAGCCCAGGTGCATGCCGGAGGCCGGGGCAAAGCCGGGGGGGTGCGGGTAGTCCACAGTATTGCCGGAGTGGAAAAAACCGCCCAGGAGCTGCTTGGAAAACCATTGGTTACCGCCCAGACCGGTGCGCAGGGCCAGCATGTGGCGGCTTTGCTGATTGAGGAACCGAGCAGTATCGCCCGTGAGTTGTATTTGGCGCTGATGGTGGACCGGGCACAGGCCAGAATTACCTTTCTCGCCACCCGGGAAGGCGGCATGGATATTGAGGAACTGGCCGCAACCCGGCCGGAAGCCTTGAAAAAGCTGGTTGTTAATCCCAGCACCGGATTTTTGCCCTTTCAGGCCCGACAGCTGGGATTTGAGTTTGGTCTGGATACCAGTCAGGTGCAGCAGCTGACCCGCATCATGCAGGGCATGTATCGTCTTGCCCAGAAGCTGGATGCGTTGATGGTCGAAATCAACCCGCTGGCGGTCACCAGTGATGGCCGTCTGCTGGCGCTGGATGTCAAGCTGGTTATGGATGACAATGCCTTGTACCGGCATCCCGAATCTGACGAATTGTTTGATTCCACCCAGCAGGATGGTCGGGAAATTGTCGCCAGACAGTTTGGGCTCAATTATATTTCCCTGGAGGGAAATATCGGCTGCATGGTCAATGGTGCCGGACTGGCTATGGCGACCATGGACATGATCAAGCTGCATGGCGGGGAACCCGCCAACTTTCTGGATGTAGGTGGTGGTGCGGCGGCAGACAAGGTCACCCAGGCATTTAAGCTGATTTTGTCCGACACCCGGGTCAAAGCCATTCTCGTCAATATTTTTGGAGGCATCACCCGCTGTGATTTGCTGGCAGAAGGCATTATTCAGGCCGCAGCCGAGGTGGGCATCCATCTGCCGGTAGTGGTGCGCCTGGAGGGAACCCGCAAGGAGGAAGGGATGGCTTTGTTGAGAGAAAGTGGCCTGTCATTGATTTCTGCCGATGGTCTGACGGATGCCGCTGTGAAAGCGGTGGCTGCCGCTCAGGGCTAAGGTGTCCATCAATATTTTCTGGTTGCAGCGGTTGTGGCCGGTGTTGCGCAATTCCGGCCCCTTGATTTCACGCCTGGCCGATGCCTACGTAAAACGCGGCGCAGATCAAAAATCTGCCGAGCGCATGGCGGAAATGGCGGTGCTGCTGGATCAGATTCTGGACGAGCGACTGAAAACGGTGGCCCAGGTGGATGATCTGGAGGGTCTCCGTCAAGATCTCGCAGCGCTGCGTAGCGATGTGAATCATACCCAGCCCGTTGTCCGGCGCAATCCTTACATACTGCTTTTGTTGCTGGGTGAAGCCGTCATTATTTTACTGTTGATTCTTGTGTTGGTGCATATATGAGCATATTGCTGTCTCAGAACACCCGTATTATCTGCCAGGGGTTTACCGGCAAGCAGGGAACTTTTCATTCGCAGCAGGCCGTGGCTTATGGCTCCCGCATGGTTGGCGGGGTCACACCCGGAAAAGGGGGCAGCCGCCATCTGGATTTGCCGGTTTTTAATACGGTGGCTGATGCGGTGCAGGAAACCGGCGCCGAAGCCAGTGTGATTTATGTGCCTTCTCCCTTTGCGGCCGATGCCATTATTGAAGCGGCTGCGGCGGGCATTGAACTGATTGTCTGCATTACCGAGGGAATCCCGGTGCATGACATGTTAATGGTGAAACACTATCTGGCGGGTTCGACGGCGCGTCTTATTGGTCCCAACTGTCCCGGTATTATTACTCCCGGACAGTCAAAAATCGGGATTATGCCCGGTTCCATCCATCGTCCGGGCAAGGTCGGCATCGTCTCCCGTTCTGGCACCCTGACCTACGAGGCGGTTGAGCAGACCACCCGCCTGGGTCTCGGCCAGAGTACCTGTGTCGGCATTGGTGGCGATCCACTGATCGGCATGAGTTTTGTCGAGGTGCTGGCGCTCTTTGAGGCGGATCCACAAACCGAGCTGATTATCATGGTTGGCGAAATCGGCGGGCGCATGGAAGAAGAAGCGGCTCACTATATTCAGTCCAGTGTCAGCAAGCCAGTGGTGGCTTTTATTGCCGGATCAACGGCGCCCAAGGGCAAGCGCATGGGCCATGCCGGCGCGATCATTGACGGCAATGCCGGAACTGCTGCGGCAAAATACGCGGTACTGGAGGCGGCGGGGGTACATTGTGTGCATTCTCCGGCTGAACTGGGTATGCGCGCCGCAGCTTTGTTGAGCCGTTAATGCGCGTCGCTCTGGCGCAGTGCAATGTCTGGGTCGGTGACATCGACCGGAATGTGGCATTGATCCTGAAGGCAGCACAGGAGGCAAAAGCTGGGGGTGCCGATTTACTGGTAACCCCGGAGCTGGCTTTATGCGGTTATCCTCCCGAAGATCTGCTGCTGCGTGAAGACTTTGTGCAGGCCTGCGCAGAAGCGGTAAAAACCCTGGCAGCGCAAACGCCTTTACCCTTGTTGTTGGGGCATCCCCAGCGCGTCAACACGCGGCTTTATAATTGTGCCAGCTTGTTGCGAAATGGTCAGGTAGAAGCGGTTTACCACAAGCACTGTCTGCCCAATTACGCAGTATTTGATGAACTGCGTTACTTTACGCCAGGTACCCAGCCCCTGACTTTTGACTGTGCGGGAGTCTCCTGCGCCGTGGCCATTTGCGAAGATGTCTGGTGTGGTTCCGAAGTGGCCCAAGCCTCCAGAGACCAGGGCGCGGAGTTACTTGTGGTCCTCAATGCCTCCCCTTACCACCGGCACAAGCAGGGGGAAAGGGAAGGTCGGCTGGCGGCGCTGGCGACTCAGACACAAATGCCCATCTGCTATGCGAACCTGGTGGGTGGTCAGGATGAGCTGGTTTTTGACGGTCGATCATTTGTGGTGGATGCACAGGGTCGGTTGGTGGCCCGGGGGCCGATTTGTGAAACGGCGGTCATCCTCACGGATTTTGAAAAAACCACTCAGGGTTTGCAGGTTAAAGGCGATACAGCGCTCATTGCGGCAGCCGATACGGAGGTCGAGGTTTATGCGGTCCTGACTCTGGGGGTCCGCGATTATGTGCGTAAAAATCATTTTCCGGGTATTGTGCTGGGCCTTTCGGGCGGGGTGGATTCAGCCTTGACCCTGGCAATCGCTGTGGATGCTTTGGGAGCGGAGCAGGTGCATGCCCTGATTATGCCCTCCCGTTATACCGCCGAAATGAGCGTTGCAGATGCCATTGCCGAGGCGCAAAGTCTGGGGGTTTCCTACGATCTGATTTCCATCGAGCCGGTTTTCCAGGCCTATTTGCAGGCCCTGGCGCCGCTGTTTGCGGGACGCCCGGTGGATACCACCGAGGAAAATCTGCAGGCGCGGGTGCGTGCCGGGTTGTTGATGGCCTACTCCAACAAGTTTGGGCACCTGCTGGTAACCACCGGCAATAAAAGTGAAATTGCGGTGGGTTATGCCACCTTATATGGTGATATGGCGGGTGGTTTTGCGGTCATCAAGGATATCCCCAAAACCCTGGTCTATCGTCTTGCCCGCTACCGCAACCAAGATGCCCTTGTCATTCCCGAGCGGGTATTGAGTCGGCCGCCCTCGGCGGAGCTGGCGCCTGATCAACGGGATCAGGATAGTCTGCCCTCCTATGAGGTGCTGGATGCCATCATTGCGGCCTATGTAGAGGAGGATCGTTCTGCGGCAGAACTGATTGCCTCCGGTTTTGCAGTCGACACGGTGCAGCGGGTATTGAAGTTGATTGACCGTGCCGAATATAAAAGAAGACAGGCGGCTCCCGGTGTGCGCATCAGCACCCGCGCATTTGGAAAAGATCGGCGCTATCCTATTACCAACGGCTACGCTTCCTGGGGTGGTCATCATAAGCTGAACGAGGAGCAACACCATGAAAAAAATTGAGGCGATCATCAAGCCCTTCAAGCTGGATGATGTGCGTGAGGCATTGCAGGAAATTGGTCTGGCCGGAATGACCGTAACGGAAGTGAAGGGTTTCGGACGGCAAAAAGGGCATACCGAGCTCTACCGGGGGGCGGAATATGTGGTGGATTTTCTGCCCAAGCTCAAGCTGGAAGTGGTCGTCGACGACGACATGGCGGATCGCGCCATTGAAGCCATCGAACAGTCGGCACGTACTGGCAAAATTGGCGATGGCAAAATTTTTGTGAGTGCTGTGGAAAGGGTGATTCGCATCCGTACTGGTGAAGAAGGTGCCGAGGCGGTCTGATCCTGCTCACCAGGGACAGCCAGCTGCTCCCTCAGCGATTATCTGATTCGGCTGTTGGTCTGGGGGCTGTTGACGCGAGCAGCCCGGACAAGGTCGCGGTCAGGTCTCCCAGGCCAGGTGCTGTTTCAGGAAGCCTTGCTCAGTGGCCAGTGCCCAGATCACCCAGATATTTGCTTTTGGGATAATTGTAGGAGAGCACCTTGCTTACGGTTTCTGCCTGATTCTGGAGGTTGAGATGCCGGTATGAGCGGACCAGATAGTACAGGGCTTCTTCCCTTGAAGGGCTGAGCTGATAGCGGGTGACCACATTGTCACAGCGATTGGCCGCCGCAACGTAAGCGTGACGCACATAATAGAACTTGCAGATGTCCAGGTTGCGCTTGCCGAGAATATCGATGATTTTGGCCATACGCAGCCGGGCATCGACAGCATAGGGACTATGGGGCCAGCGTGTGGCCAGAGTTTGTAGAGTGCTAAAGGCTTCTTCGGCGGGTTTGGGATTCCATTCAGCGCCCTGGATGCCTTCATAGTAGGCAATGCCTTTCAAATACCATGCATAATCCACATGGGGATTGGCCGGATGCTGCTTGATAAAACGTTCGGCGGCTGCTGCAGCGGCTTCGGAATCGCCACTCTTGTAGTAACTGTATGCAGTATCCAGTTGCGCCTGTTCCGCATAGGGACCGTAGGGATAGCGGGTTTCCAGTTCTTCATAATGGCGAATGGCTAAAGTGTAATCTCCGCGTTCCATGGCTTGCTTGGCGGGCTGATACATCTGGGCGGCCGATTCGTGGGTTTCCGCAGCCTGATCACCTTTGTGGGGAGTGCTGGCACAACCGGCCAGAATGGCAGTACAACAAAATGAAATAAGTAAGCGTTTGCGCATGAAGGACAATAGTCTATAGTGGCGAGCCATGAGCGACGATACTACGGGACTTCCCATGATTTTGCCAGTGGATCAAGCCGGTGAACGACTGGATGCGGTTTTGAGTGGCCTGCTTCCGGACATCAGCCGCAGCCGGATCCAGACCCTGTTGAAAGACGGCCATATTCGGGTGAACGGCGCCGTTGAAAAACCCAGCCTGCGCATCCAGGGTGGCGAAGCGGTAGACATTGACTGGCCGGAAAGCGAACCCAGTGTCTGGCTGGCCCAGGATATTCCTCTGCATATCATGTATGAAGATGCGCACATTCTGATCCTCCACAAACCGGCCGGGCAGCTGACCCATCCCGGTGCCGGCCATGCGGATGGTACCCTGGTGAACGGGGTGCTGGCGCATCTACCGGATAATGCCTATCTGCCCCGGGGTGGTATTGTCCATCGCCTGGACAAGGACACCACCGGCTTGCTGGTAGTGGCCAAAACCGAAATGGCGCGGCAGTCGCTGATAGACCAGTTGGGTGACCACACCATGCACCGGGAGTATCTGGCCCTGGTGAATGGCCCGATGACTGGTGGTGGTCGGGTGGATGAGCCCATTGGCCGCCATGCTCATGACCGGCTGCGGATGACGGTGCGTGCCGACGGGCGCCCTGCGCAAACGGATTTTCGTCTGGTGGAGCGCTTCCCACGCCACAGCTTCCTGCGTTTGCGCCTGGCCACCGGGCGCACCCATCAGATCCGGGTGCACATGACCCATATTGGTCACCCGTTGGTCGGGGACCCGGTATATGGGGGGCGCATGAGCGTGCCCCAGGGGCTGGATGCTGAAGGCTTGGCTTACTGGCAGCAGTTTCGGCGACAGGCCCTGCATGCCTGGCGCTTGAAGTTGTACCATCCGGAAACGGAAGAGTTGATGAGTTGGGAAAGTCCACTTCCGGAGGAAATGGAAAAACTGCTGGATTTGTTGCGGCAGGCCCGCCGTGCCCATTGAGGCAGCATCTATTCCATCTGTTCTAATCCCTGACTGGCCGCTGCCCGCCGGGGTACATAGTGCGATTACACGACGCAACGGGGGTTACAGTGAAGGTCCTTATCGCTCCTTCAATCTGGGCGATCATGTGGGAGACGCGGCACAGGCCGTGGCTAAAAATCGCGAGCTGCTGCGTACCTTGCTGAAATTGCCGCAAGAACCACAATGGCTGCGCCAGATACATGGTACGGAATTACTGCAGATTCCAGCTGCTCAAGACCTCTCTCCGCTTCCCGAAGCTGATGGGGCGGTGACCCATCTTCCAGGACAAGTGTTGGCGGTATTGACGGCTGATTGTCTGCCGGTGCTGGCTTGCAGTCGTGATGGTCAGCATCTCGGGGCTTTTCACGCCGGCTGGCGGGGCCTGCTGGCTGGCATTCTCGAAAAAGGGGTGGCGGCGTTGGCCGTGCCCGGCAAGGAAGTTCTGATATACTTGGGACCAGCCATCGGGCACGAAGCTTTTGAAGTAGGCCCGGAGTTGCGGGCAGCTTTTGTTGCGGAAGATCCGCAGGCTGTCAGCGCCTTTCGTGCCGGGCCAGGGGATCGCTGGCTGGCGGATATTTATCAGCTTGCCCGGCAGCGCCTGCACCGGGTTGGGGTCACGGCCATTTATGGTGGGGGCCTGTGTACTTTCAGTGATAGCGAATTTTTTTCGTACCGGCGCGATGCAGTGACCGGACGAATGGCATCTTTGATCTGGAGGGAATAAGTCATCATGGCGACTTTACGCAGAGCCGGTGATCCGGCGCTGGTTACGGACCCCGACATCATTGCCGGGCTGTTGGCTCCGCTGGGTGTGCTTCTGGAAAAGCTTCCTGTTCCCGCAACGGACAGCAGCCGCTCCCTGTTGGCCCAGGCAGAACTCGGTAGCGACGATCAGGGAATGCTGCTGGAGACTCTGGATGCGGTGTTTCGGCGCTTACAATCCGAAAAAGGGTATCAGGACCGGGATCTGGTCGTGCTTTATCCCGGCCATCCCCAGCTGGAGGCACTCAACGCCCGTTTTCATCGGATTCACACCCATGACGATGAAGAGGTGCGTTACATCGTCGATGGCGAGGGCGTTTTTGGCTTTGTGCTGCCCGATGCGCAGCAGGTCGAGCTGACGGTGGTGGCGGGCGATTATATTCATGTCCCGGCAGATGTGGAGCACTGGTTCCGCCTCAATCAATTCCAGCGGATCAAGGCGGTCCGTTACTTCAGTGCCCGAGGCGGATGGACTCCCCATTATACGGAACGTCCCTTGCAGAGTTTTCACGATTTATGAGTGCCTACATAGAGGTGGATTACCAGTTTCCTGCCGGGGTTGATGCGCAGCGGCAGGCTCAGGCCATTGCCATCGGGCAGACTGCCGGAAGCTGGGACGCGCGCTTTCAGCATCGGGAAGAACAGCTTCGCGGGCATCTTGCTGAAGTGCGGGCAGTACATGACTTACCCGAGGGGCGACACCTGGCGACCATCCGTTTCCCCGCCGAAAATGTGGATGGACGCATGGGTAGCCTGCTGACCATGATTTTCGGGAAATATTCTCTGGCGGGCCCGGCCAAGGTCATGTCCATACGCTTACCTGAAGGGTATGGGCAATCCTGTCGCTTTGGTCTGGCGGGTATCCGCGAAAAACTGAACGTAGCCGAGCGTCCCCTGATTATGGCCATTTTCAAGCCCGCTCTGGGGCTGAGCGCCGGGGACCATGCCGAAATTCTGGCAGAAGTGGCGATGGCTGGTCTGGATATCATCAAGGATGATGAAATTCTGCCGGACCTGCCCTCAGCCGCGACGCTGGCCCGCTGGGAAGCCTGTGCACCTATCATTGAGGCGCGTCGTGATCGGACCGGGCGGGATCTACTTTACGCCATGAATCTTTCCGGCGATGCCCGGCAGGTTCACGAACTGGCCCGGCAACTGGTTGCCCGGGGGGCCAACGCCCTGCTCCTGAATGTGCTTGCCTATGGATTCCCCATGCTGGAAGCCCTGGCAGCAGATCCGGAGGTGAACGTCCCGATTTTTGCGCATCCGGCTCTGGCCGGGGCCTGGTGTGCTGCACCCGATCATGGTTTTGCCTATGCGGCCATACTGGGGACGGCGATGGCCCATGCCGGCGCGGATGCGGTTCTTTATCCGGCCCATTATGGCAGTTTGCCTTTTCCGGAGGCGGACGAGCAGGCCATTGTTGCGGCCTTACGGGCGCGGGGCGTGGCGCCAGTTCCCTCGGCGGGGGTGCACCCCGGTATGTTGGATGCCATTCTGGAAGATTACGGCCCGGAGCTTATTCTCAACGCCGGTACCGGGATTATGGATCATCCCATGGGCCCCTCCAGCGGCGTGCTGGCTTTTCATGAGGGGCTGGAACGCTGGCAGGAGGGCGCTTCCCTGAAACTGTCCGATCTGCCCGCCGGGCCTTTGCGGGCGGCCGTTGAAAAATGGGGGGCCGCCTGATGCTGTCCAAAGCCATTTTCTGTGACTTTGATGGAACCATCACGGAGCAGGAGATTTTTGTGGCCTTGATGCGGCATTTCGCCCCGGAGGCTGCCGCGCAGCTTCTTCCGGAAATATATGCGCAACGCTTGGGGCTGCGGGAAGGATTACCCCGGATCCTGGAAGGCATTCCTTCCCAACGCTGGCCGGAAATGGAAGACTTTGTCCGGGGTACAGCCTTGCGTCCCGGTCTGGAACATTTACTGGCTTCCGCCCGCCAGGCTGCTGTGCCTTTTATTGTAGTGACGGGTGGCTTTACCCGCATGGCAGAAATCGTCCTGGAACCTTATCGCGCCGATATTCACGCGATTCACGGGCTGGAAGTGGATTGCTCCGGCCCGACTTTGCGGGTTTTTTCGCCCTGGCAGGATGATCATGAACTGGTCGCCAAGCGTCAGGTGCTCGCCCACTATCAGCCCGGGACGGCACTTTGTATTGGCGATTCCATCACTGATCTGCGGGTGGCGCGCGATTGCCCTCTGGTTTGTGCCCGTGATCGGCTGGCGCAATATCTGCTGGAAGAAGGTAAGGCTTTCATTCCTTTTGAAACGCTGGATGACGTCAATGCCGCACTGGCGGCACGCGGTTGGTGGAAGGAGGGTGCCGATGCACCATGAAGATTTGCGACAGGAGCTGGCACTGGCTGCCCGAAGCTTTTACGAAAGAGGCTGGATGCTGGGAACAGCCGGTAATTTATCGGCGCGGATGGCTGAAGAGGCTTTCTGGATTACCGCCAGTGGCCGTCCCAAGGATTTGCTGGACACAGGAGATTTTGTTTCAGTAAACCTCCAGGGGGAGGTGCTGCTTGCTCCCAGCGGACGTAAACCTTCGGCAGAAACTTCCATCCATCAGGTGATTTATCAACATATTCCTGAAGCCCGGGTGGTTTTTCATGTGCATTCCATTGAGGCCAATCTCTGCGGGCACTTCGCCAGAAACGGGCAACTCCGTCTGCCGCCTCTGGAGATGCTCAAGGGACTGGGGGTTCCCGATGCGGAACCCGAAATTGATCTGCCGGTTTTTGCCAATCATCAGGATGTTGCCCGCATTGCCAAAGATATGGATACTGCTTTTACGCAAGCCATTCCTCCGGTGCCTGGTGCGCTGATTCACCAGCATGGCGTCACTGCCTGGGGCAGGGATTTATTGTCTGCACGCCATCACCTGGAATTGCTGGAATATTGTTTTCGTTATCTCGTACAGGCTAAAGCCCTCGCTATAGGAGTTCAGGCATGAGTCAAGCGCTTCTCACCGTCATCGGCGAAGATCGCCCCGGTATTGTCGCAGCCGTCACCCAGGCCCTGTATACGGCGGATTGCTCCATTGGTGACGCTTCCATGATGCGTCTGGGCGGCTATTTCACCATCATGCAGGTCATCGATTACAGCAGGGACCTGGGCTCCGTGGAAATGGCCCTGGATCCTGCCATCAAGCGCCTGAGTTTACGGGTACACCTGGATCCTATCTCCAGTGTTGCGGTTGCGGCCGATCAGCCCAACACCCGGGTCACAGTTTATGGGGCCGATCATCCGGGTATTGTGGCCGGGGTGACGGCTGCCCTCGCTGCCATCGGTTTTAATGTGATTGATCTGGAAAGCGAAAGCTCCGGAAGCGCCGAGCGGCCACTGTACGTCATGGTCATTCAGGGTTATGCCCCCGATGGCATTGAAAGCGTGCGCAAGGCGGTTTTGCCCCTGCGGGAAAAACAAGGGGTAGAAGTGGGTGTCCACCCCATTGAAGCGGCCGTATTCTGATGACGGTACTGTCCATCCTCACCTATCCCGATGCGCGGCTGCAGCGCAAGGCCGAAGCCGTCCAGGTTTTTGACGATGAGCTGCAGAAATTTGTCGGGGATTTGACCGAAACCATGTACGCCGGTCCGGGAGGCGTCGGTATTGCTGCCCCTCAGGTAGATCGCCATCAGCGTATTGTCATTGTCGATGTGCGTCCCAAACTGGGGGATGATTGCCATGGTCTGATGGTGCTCATCAACCCCGAACTGGTGGCCTGGGAAGGCATGGCGGTGGGCCGCGAGGGCTGTATGTCAGTCCCGGATTTTACCGGCAATGTTATCCGCGCCGAGCGCATTCAGGTGCAGGCTCAGGACGTGTCGGGACGCGAGCGCAGTTATGAATGTGAAGGCTTTGAAGCGCGGGCGGTGCAGCACGAAATGGATCATCTCGATGGGTTTCTGTTTCTGGACCGTCTGGTTTCACGGAAAACCGATCTGTTCCGTCGCAAGAATTATCAGAAATCCCAATAACCAGCATCCTGGTTATGATGATCCGGGGGTTGTGCGTCGATCTGCATAAGCCGGACTTAGTCGGCTCCGTACTGGGTATCCAGCCAGTGACGATAACTGCCATCCATGACCTGTTGCCACCATTGCGGATGCTCCAGGTACCAGAGGATGGTGCGCTGAATGCCGGTGGGAAAATCCACCGCAGGTGCAAAAGCCAATTCCCGGGTGATTTTTTCCGCATCAATGGCATAGCGGCGATCATGACCGGGGCGGTCACGAACATACTGAATCAGTTCCTCGCAGTGGCGTCCCAGTGCCGGGGCGGCCTGGGGGTATTGTTCGGCCCAGCGGGGATTACTGGCGAATAATGTGTCCATCTTCCGGCAGACCAGTTGCACAATGTCGATATTGGCCCATTCGTTACAACCACCAATATTGTAGCTTTCGCCTTCCCGGCCCTCACCAAGAATAGCGGCGATCCCCCGGCAGTGATCTTCCACATAGAGCCAGTCACGGATCTGCTGACCATCACCATAAATGGGCAGGGCTTTATTGTGAAGAATATTGACGATGATCAGCGGGATAAGTTTTTCAGGAAAATGATAAGGTCCGTAATTATTGGAACAGTTGCTGGTCGTGGTGTGTAATCCGTAAGTATGCTGATAGGCGCGGACCAGATGGTCGGAGCCCGCCTTGCTGGCGGCATAGGGAGAATTGGGCGCATAAGGCGTGTCTTCGCGAAAGGCAGGGTCTTGGGGTCCGAGGGTGCCGTAGACTTCATCGGTGGAAATATGATGAAAACGATGGGGAACAGGGCCTTCAGGACCATCCAGCCAGAGCGATTTTGCCACTTTGAGGAGCGTATGGGTGCCGACGATATTGGTCTGGATAAAAGCATCAGGATCATGAATGGAGCGATCGACGTGGCTTTCCGCAGCAAAGTGCACAATGACATTGATTTCATGGGCACGCAGGCTGCTTTCAAGCAATGCCGCATCATTGATGTCACCCTGAACAAAATGAAAATCGGGATGCGTTTCCAGTCCGTCGAGATTATGGCGGTTACCGGCGTAGCTGAGGACGTCATAAGCGATCAGCGTGCCTTGGGGATGATTCTTCAGCCAGTAGTGACAGAAATTGCTGCCAATAAAGCCGGCGGCACCGGTGACCAGCAGGCGTTTTTCAGCGGGCGATGCAGGAGAGGTTGCGGTCATGGGGTTTCCTTGTCTAATCAGAATCGGTATCGGTGAGCATTTGCCGCAGTGCCTGACGCCAATGTGGAGCAGCACCTAACGCCGCATAGCTGATACTTTTATCCAGTACTGCGCAGGCGGGGCGGCGGGCCGGGGTTGGGTAGGCGCTGGCGGGAATCATCAGGATGGGGATGCTACGCTGGAGCAGACCCAAAGCCAGGGCTTCTTCCTGAATCGCGACCGCAAAATCGTACCAGGAGGCCACTCCGGCATCCGTCCAATGCTGAATGCCGTTGAATTCCGGTTGTTCGCAGGCTCGCCAGATGGCAGCCGCCAAACCTGCCGCCCAGGTAGGACTGCCAATCTGGTCACCAACCACCCCCAGGGAGTCCCGTTCTGACATCAGCCGCAACATGGTTTTGACAAAATTTTTACCGTGGGCGCTATATACCCAGGCGGTCCGTAAAATGAGCGCATTGCTCCCCAGAATACGGACAATCTCTAGCTCGCCGGCAGCTTTGCTGGCACCGTATACGCCGAGCGGATGACGGATACTGTCGGGCTGATAAGGGGTCGCCTGACTCCCATCAAATACAAAATCCGTGGAAACATGAATAAGCCGGGCAGAATGTTTACGGGCAGCCTCTGCACAATGAACGGCACCATCCCGATTGATGGCATAGGCTGTTTCCGGTTCCGACTCGGCAAGATCAACGGCAGTATAAGCGGCGGCGTTGATGATGAGGTCGGGCTGAAAAACCTCGGCAGCCTGGTCTAGCTGTTTTTGAATGGCGATATCTGCCTGGGCGCGAGACAAGGCGCGCAGTTCAACAGATTCAGGGAGGTGGCGTTGGAGTTCCCAGCCTAACTGCCCGTTGGCACCAAACAGCAGGACGCGTTTGCTTCTGGAAGAGGTGGTGCTCATGCCTGGCTCCTGCTTCCTTGCAGAAGACCTATGCAAAGGGGCCTGTTAGCGTTCATGGGATTTTCCTCGGGATATTCAGTCAGAACGGCCGGTTGGGGCATAAAGAAATTCATAGAAGTTGTCCATGGCAATGCCCTGGGTATCATAGCCCGTCACTGTTACCTGATCATTATGAGTGCCCACCGCGACCATGCAGGCATGCTCTTGAGGCAGAGCAGAGGCGGCCACGAAAGAGGATCCTTTTTGTCCGCAGGAATTATGCGGATATTCCTGATTCAGGCTGACGATAAGCTGATCAGCTATCTGCTGTGCTTGCTGTGGAGACCTGGCCGCAAAAGCCCGTTCATTCCGCCAGGCATCGGCAATGACTTTGCGTTCTGTGGGCGTGCTGGCTGATGCCATGGCTTCATGATGCATCTGGTCCAGAGTTTCCAGCGCCACATACAAATCAGTGCGCGCACCACTCTGCTGATCAATGACATGGACACTGAGAATGACGGTCAGTATGCCATAAATGACGATGACCGCGCCGAGCACCCAGGCAAAGCGACGCCGACTGGATTTGGCAGGACGACTTGCCATCAGGAAGGGCGCCGCTGGGCGGGGCGGGTCCGGCGATGCCCGGAATTTTTGCCCTGTTGCCGATCGGCTACCGCGCCCTCTTCATGGCGGACCTGCAAGCGATTTTCGGCGGCAAAGCGCATGATTTCCGCAAAGGCCTCGGGGCGGAGTTGCTCCAGGCTTTCATCCATGATGATGGCCGCGTTGCCATTAATGTTGGCGGGCTCGATCAATGGTAAGTAATGAATTTTATGGTCGGCACCGAAATGGGCGAGTCCTACCCCTTCTATGAGCATTTCAGCCCATGCTGAGGGACGAAATTTGCCCCCGCTTTCGGTTACGCCATCAATGATGATCATGGATACCGCTGCTCCTCAGGAAAGGGGGCGATAATAACGCTCTTCGCATGGAGAATGAAGGGTTCACGAATAGGTTTCCGCCTGTGCGAAAGAGCATCCGGCTGCATCCTTGCTGGCCAGCTGGGGTTTCGAATGCGTGAGGAGGGGCCAGTCTATGCCGATATCCGGATCATTCCAGACAATACAACGCTCGGCTTCCGGGGCGTAAAATTCAGTCGTTTTATAGAGAAAGTCGGCGGTGTCGCTCAGTACGTAAAAGCCATGCGCAAATCCGGGTGGTACCCAGAGCATCTGCTGATTTTCTTCAGAGAGTGTGGCCCCGACCCATTGACCGAATGTGGATGATGATCGGCGCAAATCTACGGCCACATCAAAAACAGCACCTGAAACAGCGCGTACCAGCTTTCCCTGGGGGTGATGAATCTGATAATGCAGGCCACGCAGCACGCCCTGCTGCGAACGGCTGTGGTTATCCTGCACAAAGGTGAGATTCAGGCCGGCATCGGCAAACTGCCGCTGGTTCCAGCTTTCCATGAAAAATCCCCGGGCATCGCCAAATACTTTGGGGGTAATGAGCAGTACCTCCGGGATGCGCAATTTTTCAATGATCAAAACGGAGACCCTTCTTCAATGATGCGCAGCAGATATTCTCCATAACCACTTTTTTTCAGTGGGGCGGCAAGTTCTGTAAGTGTGTCTGCATCAATATAACCCATGCGGTAGGCTATTTCTTCAGGGCAGGCAACTTTCAGGCCCTGGCGTTCTTCCAGGGTGCGAATGAATTGTCCGGCGCTGAGCAGGTCGGCGTGTGTGCCGGTATCCAGCCAGGCCGTGCCGCGTCCCAGCACTTCCACATGCAAACGTTTTTGTTCAAGATAAAGGCGGTTCAGATCGGTAATTTCCAGCTCTCCCCGTGGTGAAGGACGGATTTCCCGGGCCAGACGACTCCCGTCTGCATCATAAAAATACAGGCCGGTGACCGCAAAAGAAGAGCGGGGTTTGGCAGGTTTTTCTTCCAGTCCAATGGCAATCCCCTGACGGTCAAACTCTACCACGCCATAAGCCTTGGGATTGGCAACGTGGTAGGCAAAAATCGTTGCCCCGTTATCGGCCCGGTTGGTTTGCTGCAGGGATTCACTGAGATCGTGTCCATAAAAAACATTGTCGCCAAGCACCAGTGCTGAAGGGCTCCCCGCCAGAAAGTTTTCGGCAATCAGTAAGGCTTGCGCAAGGCCGTCAGGATGCGCCTGTTCGGCATAGCAAAAATCCATCCCCCACTGCCGACCATCACCCAGAAGCTGCTGGAAACGTGGAAGATCGTTGGGTGTGGAAATAATCTGGATTTCGCGGATTCCAGCCAACATCAGGGTGGCGAGCGGATAATAAATCAGGGGCTTGTCATAAACCGGCATCAGCTGCTTGCTGACTGCCTGGGTCAGCGGATACAGACGGGTACCCGAACCCCCGGCGAGGAGAATACCCTTACGCTTCATGAGCAGTCTCAGGATTTTCTGCTTTACCCTGGCTCTGGCACAGGCTGTTCATGTACTCGGTAAAATCGGCGCCCACTTCGGGATGTAATTTGCCGAAGGCAATGGTGGCCTTGAGATAGCCCAGTTTGTCACCACAATCAAAGCGCTGACCGGCAAAACGATAGGCCAGCACCTGACGTTCGCTGAGCAGATGGGCGATGGCATCCGTCAACTGGATTTCGCCTCCTGCGCCACTCTGGGTGTTTTCCAGAAAATGAAAGAGACGGGCGGGCAGTATATACCGACCAACCACCCCCAGATTGGAAGGCGCTTTTTCGGGCTGGGGTTTTTCGACAATGCCGCTGACCTGAAAAATACGTTCGTCCCACGGGCGGGCGTCTACCACTCCATAACGGGTAGAGTGTTCACGGGGGATTTCTTCGACGCCAAGAATGCCGGCCTGATAGCGATGGTGCTGTTCGACCATTTGCGCCAATACAGGTGGTTCACCGAGCATCAGATCATCGGCCAGCAGCACGGCAAACGGTTCATCACCGATAACCGGCTTGGCCATCAGTACGGCGTGACCCAGCCCGAGAGGATATGGCTGACGCAGAAAAATGGTACTCACATGCCTGGGTAAAATACTTTGCACCTGTTCCAGCAACGCTTTTTTGCCGCGCTTTTCCAGTTCGTTTTCCAGTTCGTAGGAGACGTCAAAGTGATCTTCAATGGCCCGTTTTCCCCGGCCACTGATGAAAATCAACTGATCGCAGCCTGCCGCAATGGCTTCTTCTACGGCGTACTGGATCAGAGGTTTGTCCACTACCGGCATCATTTCCTTGGCGCTGGCTTTGGTGGCCGGTAAAAATCGGGTACCCAGGCCCGCCACGGGGAAAACTGCTTTACGCACTTCAGCCATACATGTTCTCCTTTGGTATGCGGCGAGTATAACGAACACACCCCGCCTCCCGCAAAGTGTTTGACTTCATGAACAGCTCGGGTCAAATTCGCTGCAAATCGCCCAGGCCAATGGCCGTTTTAGCTTCATGAAGAAGAATCGACGTCGGATTCAGAAACGTCGTGCTGAATGCCGGTTTCCGGCCTTTCCCGGGCGATTTTTCCACCACCGACGCCACCAGCCATGGCAAAACGTAAAGCCTGCTGGGGTGTCATGTCCGGAAGCGGGATGATTTTGTCTCTGGGAACCAGGCAAGTGAAGCCGCCGACGCCATAGCTCATGGGAATAAAAACGGCCACACAGTCTTCGGGGAGGTGCGGTAGTTCATGCAGGGTGTCACGGGTGACCAGCCCGATGATGTAGCCCATATCTCCTCCTTGCCGGACCAGTACAGCACTGCGAAAGCCCCGGTCTGCACCACCAAAAAGTAATCCCACCGTTTCCTGAATGGTGCTGTAAAGACTATGCAGAACAGGGATTCGTGCCAGCGCCTTGTTCATCCAGTCAAAAATCCATGCGGTCAAGACATGGGAAGCCAGAAAACCAACGCCCAGAATGGTCAGCAAGGTCAGGAGCAGTCCCAGACCGGGGATGTCGATTCCGAAAATGGCCTTGATCGGCGCTTCAAACAAGTTATTGAGCCAGCCGCCAATCCATAACACCACATAAATGGTCAGGCCGATGGGAAGAGAGATGAGCAGGCCCTGGGCAAACCAGCGGCGTAAATGCAGATGCTGAAAACGTGAAGGCGGTTGAACGGGTACTGGCAGTGTCATTGGGACCCCGTTTTAGCAAAGACCTCAACAGCATAACAAAAAATGCCAGAAAGTTGTGGATAATTACGGGGCCTCATCGCGATCCTCCTGGTTTTTGAATAGTTGCGGGGCCAGACCATGTTTGCGCATGAGCTTGTAAAGATCGGTGCGATGTCGGCCAGCAATACGTGCGGCCCGGGAAATATTACCATCGGTGGCACGCAGCAGATTTTCAAGGTACACCCGTTCAAAGGCTGTTTTGGCATCCTGCAAGGGCGGGAAGGCACTGGATCCACCCTGGCGGCCGGCATCGGGAATGGCTTCTCCCGAGACCCAGCCTTTTTCGGTGACGGCGGCGGCAAAGGTAATGGCATTTTCCAGCTCTCGAACATTACCGGGCCAGGGTCGCTGCATCAGTTTGTCCATGGCTTCGGGGCTGAAACCGGGAATATTGCGTTCCAGGCGCTGGCTTTCCCGATCCAGAAAATATTGGGCAAGCAGCAGGATGTCTTCGGGACGCTCGCTGAGGCTGGGAACCCGTAGGGGAATGACGTGCAGGCGATAATATAAATCTTCCCGAAAGGCGCCGCTGGCAGTCAGCGCATGAATATCCTGATGGGTGGCACTGATGATGCGTAAATCCACGGATATTTCCGTTTTTGCTCCGACTGGACGTAACGTCCCTTCCTGTAATACCCGCAGCAGTTTGACCTGCAAGGCCAGGGGGAGGTCGCCGATTTCGTCCAGGAACAAAGTACCCTGATCAGCGCTGCGAATGAGCCCGATATGGTCCTGAGTGGCTCCGGTAAAAGCCCCCTTGACGTGACCAAACAGTTCACTTTCGGCCAGTTCGGAGGGAATGGCGCCACAGTTGACGGCGACAAAAGGATGGTCACTACGGGCGCTGGCTTCGTGGATAGCTCTGGCGACACGTTCCTTACCCGACCCACTGTCTCCAGAAAGAAAAACACTGGCCTGGGAAGTGGCTATGCGGGTAATTTCGTTGACCAGACTGGCCATGACCGGGCTGCGGTGGAGGATGCTTTGCCCAGCCTGAGCGCGCAGGTCAGCCCTTAACTTGCTGAGTTCACGGCCAGCGAGGCGTTGTGCCAGGGCCGCCGTGCATAATGTTTGTAATTCGTCATTACTGAACGGCTTGCTGAGATAACCAAAAGCCTGGGCACGCATGGCTTCTACAGCGTTAGGAATGGTGCCATGGGCAGTAAGCAAAATAACCGGAAGATCGGGGTCTCGGGACTGAACGTTTTCAAGGACTGCCATTCCATCCATGATGGGCATGCGTAAATCGGTGATCAGCAAATCCACATTTTCCTGATCCAGAAGCTCCAGACCTTGCAGCGGATTGTTGCTGCTCAGTACCCGGTAATCTTCACTTTCCAGCCACAAACCCAGCAGCCTCAAGAAATCCGGATCATCATCAATAATGAGAATGGTGGGCATGGTTTTACGCATCTCAGGGTAAGGGCGCGCCATGCGCTTCCAGGGTTTTTTCTGCATGCTGGTGCAGCAGGGATTTCAGACGTTGAAGCCGCGCTTGTGCGGTATCTGCAGCATTTTGTGCAGCGATAGCCTGAGCTTTGTTTTGCTGAATGCGGGCTCTGTAGTGTTGCAGGGTGGCGATATTTTCCAGCAGAGCGTTGACGCTGCGCCTGAGCGGCAGGGTCTGACTGGCCAACACACTGTTTTGTGAAGCCATTTCCAGCTCCCGGGCGGCGTTGCCCAGGACGGTTTTATTGAGGGGGCCACTGCTGAGATAACTGTTTGCCAGCGCAAGATGAATATTGGCGCAACTGGCGGAGGTAGCGGGTCCGCAGTCATGCAATGCCTTGAGCAGAACCGGTCGGGGCGTTTCCGAGAGCGGCAGCGGCGCGGCTTTGGGCTGAGCAGGTGCTGCCGGATGAATCATTGCACAGGCTCCCAGAAACAATAGGATACTGAAGGTGCCGAGTGAGCGGATCGCAAGCAATAATCGGTACATCAATGAGCTGCCTTCTGAGGAGAAGAGGGTAGCCAGATTTCTGCGCTGAGCCCTCCCTGTGGACGGTTTTGAATGCGTATCCAGCCGTCTTGAGCGGCTACCAGTTCGCGGGTGATGGCTAATCCCAATCCGGTACCCCGGGGTAAGCTGTTACTGACCGGAACCTGATAAAAACGTTCAAATACCCGTTCCAGCAAGGCTTCAGGAATACCCGGGCCTTCATCTTCTACCCGGAACAGAACGCCCTGCTGTTCGGCAATGGCCTGCACGCGGATTTGTCCGCCGGCTGAGCTGTATTTGTTGGCGTTGCTGACCAGGTTGCTGAGAATTTGCCGCAAGCGTTGTGGGTCGGCGTACACTTCCAGCGGTGCATGGCTCTCACAAATCAGGGTTTGCTGCTTTTTTTCAGTCAATGGCTGCATGCGTTTTAGCAGATCTTCGAGAATCTCGGATACTTTGACAGTTTGGGGTGAAAAATCCAGGGATTGCGCCTGTAAGGCATGCATGTCGAGCATTTCCTGAATAGCCGCATATAATTCCTTGACCTGACGGACGACAATTTCGAGGACTTCGCGTTGCCGTGGCAGAAGCGGGCCGATGCGCTCGCTGAGCAGTAATTCACTGCCGGAACGGGCTGAGGCCAGAGGGGTTTTCAGTTCGTGAGAGACCTGGCTGAGAAATTGGTGGCGCAGGCGCTCTTCTTCCCGCAGGCGGGCCTGCATGCTGTCGATACTGCGGGCCAGATCGCGCAATTCCTGGGGTCCATCACTGGCAACATGGGCGACTTTACCCGCCCCGATGTCCTCCAGGGCCAGACGGAAGTCCTTTAATGGCCGGGTCAAGGCCGTGGCAACCCGCCAGGGTATCAACAGGCTGAGCAGCGCCGTGATGACTACCAGTGCATAAAGCAGTTGCACGGCCTGAGAACGCGCTGCCGCTGCCGCCTCTCCCTGGCTGAGCAGTAGGGACTGCATAGCCTGATGAACGTCATGAAAACGCGCCTCTACAGCCATCCGGCTGGCTTTGCCGTCGAGCACCGCCGCCTGCCCTGAGCCTGGTGCATTTGCGGACTGCAAATAATTGCTCAGACTCACTTGTAGTTGCTGGAGTGCGTTGGCAAGTTGGGGGTAGGCTGTTGCGCCGGTCTGTAGTGTCTGTAATGACGTTTGCTCGTGATGAATCAGGTGGGCAAAGGTGGCTTCATAACCAGAGTGGGGCAGGACCTGCGCCAGATCCTGATAAAATTCGGCCTGACGTTGTTGTCCATGAATTTCCAGTAATTGCTTTTGCAGTGGCAAGCCAATTTCAATCAGTGTATTGCTGCTGTCGCCCAGGGTATGAATCGCCTGGATGGCCGCAAATACGACCCCCGCGACCAGAAACAGGATGATAATGGCAAAAAACAGGACGCTTCGGGGAATCGAAATGGCGCCACGATGATCTTTAGCCGGGGAGTCCATGATCTTTTGTCCGGTGTTCTGTTCTTCCATAAAGTCCGCAGCCATCCACTCCTCCATGCCGGTTGCCCTGAACATGGGCAGCGCATTGCCGGAAACCAGTGTATGCGACTGAGGGCCAGCGGCCTAGTGTAGATTATCGGCTACAGCCCCCAAGCCCGCGCCGTTTTTTGGGTTATGCGTCCACATTGGCAAGAAGCGTCGCCGCCGCCTCGTATACGGCCGTGTTGAGATCAATGCCGCCAAGCATGCGGGCAATTTCCTGCTGACGTTGTGCCGCTTGCAGGGGGTTTATGGCGCTGAGGGTTTGACCATCCTGCACCTGTTTTTCAATGTGCAGGTGGTGGTGGCCCTGTGCCGCCACCTGGGCAAGATGGGTGACACAAAGCACCTGCTGCTGCGCGCCAAGGCGGCGGAGCAGGCGTCCTACGCGTTCGGCAACGGCTCCACCAATGCCCACATCCACTTCATCAAAAATCAGGGTGTCAATGCGCTCAGGTGCAGCCAGAATGACCTGCAAGGCCAGACTGATACGCGAGAGTTCTCCGCCGGAAGCTACCTTGGCCAGGGCCTGAGCCGGATGGCCGGGGTTGGCGGTAATCCAGATTTCTGCCTGATCCCAGCCAGAGTCACGCCAGAATTTTTCTTCTTCCGGGTGGCTGGATAAACGTAATTCAACCTGAGCATGGGGCATGCCCAGCTGATGGATTTGTTCGGCAACAGCGTCAGCCAGAGCTTGCTGACGGGCTTGCCGGGCCGTCGTGAGAGCATGGCTGTGTTGAACATAGGTCGTTTTGGCTTTGAGTAAAGTCTGCTCAGCGGCGAGCAGTGTGCTTTCCAGATTTTCTGTTCCCTGCAGTTCCTGACGCAGGGTATCGCGTTTGGCGATTAAGCCCGGCAAGTCACAATGATATTTGCGTTGAAGATCCTGCAACTGTTGCAAGCGTCGGGCAATTTCTTCCAGACGTTCGGGGTCGGCTTCCAGATCGGCCAGATAGCTATGCACATTGGAAATGCTTTCTTCGACCTGGATGAGCGCGGCATTGAGCAAGGCCTCATTTTCCTGCAGGAGGGCATCATGCTGGGAAGCCACGCCGAGATGACGCTGGGCTTCGGCCAGGGCGCGGTTGGCTGGATGCGCTTCCCCTTCCAGGCCTTCCAGCGCTGCCTGGAGGTGTTCGCGCAATTTCTCTACCGCCCCGAGACGCTGTTCCTCGCTGCGCAGGCTTTCCCATTCTTCTTCCTGCAACTGCGCGGCTTCCAGCTCCTGGAGCTGAAAGCGTTGCCAATCGGCCTGCTCATTCTGACGGGTTTGCTCCGCACGTAATTGCTGACAGTGCAGCGTCTGTTCCCGCCACAGCCGATGCGCTTCAGCCACCTGACCCAGCCTGGTTTCCAACCCGGCAAAACGGTCCAGCAGGGCCAGTTGGCGATCGGCGTGGAGCAACTTCTGATGTTCATGTTGTCCCAGCAGCTCAATCAGATACTCACCAAACTCCCGCAGCTGGGTAAGGGTGACGTTGCAGCCATTGATAAAAGCCCGGCTACGGCCATTGCGTTGGAGGACCCGGCGCAGTACACACACCGGTTCATCTGCATTCATATCCTGATCGCGCAACCATTGGCGGGCGGCATGTTCGGAGGCAAGGGCATATTCCGCACTGATTTCGGCCTGCTCGGCACCATGGCGGATACTGTCTGCATGGCCCTTGTCTCCGAGGAGCAGGGCGATGGCGTCCACCAGAATGGATTTGCCCGCACCGGTTTCTCCGGTGAGTACGGTCAAACCCGCATCAAAATCAATGCTGACGCTGTCAATCAGGGCAAAATTGCGAACCTGCAGGCTGAGCAGCATTTAATCTTCTCCCGGTGATTCGGCCCAATGCAGTTTTTCCCGAAGAATCTGAAAAAAGTTTTTCTCTTCTGGATGAATAAAACGTGCCGAGCAGGGGGCACGGCGGATGTGAATTTCATCGCCGACAGCCAGAGGAATGCTACAGTGACTGTCCAGGCTGAGGGCTGCAGGCTGACGGCTGGCGGTCAGGCGGGCACGGATGGCCACGGTATCGGCGACGACCAGCGGTCTTGCGGTGAGGGTGTGCGGGCAGATCGGCACCAGCAGCAGGGCTTCGAGGCTGGGGGATAAAATGGGGCCACCCGCTGACAGTGCGTAGGCGGTCGAACCCGTCGGGGTGGCAATGATGACCCCATCAGCGCGCTGGGTATAAACAAAACGGCCATCCATATGGACGCTCAGTTCAATCATGCTTTCGCCGCCGCCTTTGTGGATAAATACTTCATTGATGGCCAGACCGCTGTGCATTTGTTGATTGTCGCGCCACAATTCGGCATGCAGGACCCGGCGTTGATCCTGCTGATAATGCCCCTGCAAAATGGGCGGCAAGGCGCTTTCTATCTGGTCGATGGACAGATCCGCCAGAAAGCCCAGCCGTCCCTGATTAATGCCGAGAATGGCTATGCCCCTGCTGGCCGTATTTCGGGCCGTTCCTAACAGGGTGCCGTCGCCGCCAATGGCAATAACCAGATCCGTTTCCGCGCGGGCTTCGCTGAAAGCCATCAGCTTCAGGCCGAGGGTATCATTGATCTCGCCAGAACATTGGGTTTCGATAAAAACTTCCCGCCCCTGGGATTGAATGAAATCACGCAACAGGCGTAATCCCGGAAGTACCGAAGGATCACGGTATTTGCTGACGAGCAGGACGCGCTGGAAGGGCTTGGTCATGGGAGTAGCCTACATGGGGGCGCTACAAACGCCAAGAGGAAAATGGCGGTTTTCAGGGTAGGGGAGTTCAGGGCAATAATTACGCCTGCAGCCATCCATAAAAACCGCGTAGCAGAAGATCGGGAACATGCTGGCTGTTGGGGATTTGCGCCTGCCAGAGTGCCGCATCACCCCCGGTCAGTAGCACCCGGGCGCCGGGAAACATCTGCTGAAAATGGGTGATGGCGCCCTGCAAGGCGTCGGCAAATAAATGAAACACGCCGGACTGGATGGCTGCACCCGTACTGTTACCAAGGGCTGCGGCGGGTACGGGCAAATCCATATCGGGGAGAAGTGCCGTGCCGAGAAACAGGGCATGAAGGCTCATGGTGATTCCCGGAAGGATTCTGCCGCCCTGGAAGCGGCCATCGGCAAACAGGTCAATGGTAATGGCCGTACCCATGTCAATGATGATGCTGCTTTGGGCGGGGTAATCCTGAGCTGCAGCGAGCAGGCAGCAGCGTCGATCAAACCCCAGCGTTTCGCCGGGGACATAGGCGTTGGGGACGCGCTGGTTGAATACCGCCAGATCAGGTTCGCGAAGACGTGCTTCGGGCAATAATTCCCGCCAGGTTTGCAACGCCTCCGGCACGACCCCTCCCAGCGCAAAAGTCTCTTCCTCTGCATGAGGGCGTAGCTGTTCCCACTGCTGTAAAATATGCGCAGGATGCAGGGCGGTTGCGGCGCTGATGCTCTGAAAATGCAGACCATCGTTGCTCTGTGCCAGCAGGGTTCGGGTATTGCCAACGGCGATGAATATCATGATGCCAATGGCCGCAGGCTGACGTCGCCAGCACTCAACCATACCGGGGCTTTGTCCGGCTCCTGTACCTGCAGGCGGCCATCCTCCCCAATGCCCAGCACTTCTGCCGGATAATGTCCCCGCACATCGCTGATTTGTACGATCTGGCGCATCATGGGCGCTGCCGCTTCATTCCAGAGCGGCAGAAAGGGTTCCAGGCCGTCGTGATCAAAACGGGCGAAATCCTCCTGCCAGCGGCGAATGATTTGCCCGGCAAGATGGCTGCGGGACAGGTTGACCTGCTGTTGCGCCAGACTCGTGGCAGAGTCCGGCAGGGTAGGGTCGTCGTGCACATTCAGGCCCAGACCAAGCACCAGGCGGTTTTGCCCGGAGGGCAGGCGGCGCGCTTCCAGCAGCAGTCCCCCCAGTTTTTGCCCGCCAATCCAAATGTCATTGGGCCATTTGATCCACAATCCGCTGATACTTTTTTGCAGTACCTGAAAAACCCCCAGACCAGCCACCAGGGTCAGGGCAGGGTTAATGCGGGCCGCCTGCGTCCAGCCATAACTCATGGCCAGATGCCGGCCAAAGGGTGAAGACCAGTGACGCGCCCGCCGCCCGCGCCCGGCCCACTGACTTTCTGCCAGACAAATACCGGGATTGGCTTCGCTGTCCAGCATTTCGTTGTTGGTCGAAGCACAGGCTGGCAGTATCCGGATTTGCGCTTCCGGAATGTTGGCAAAAGCGGCAATTTCCGGGCGGGAAAGGGGCGCGTGAGGATAATCCAGCTGCAGACCCTCTGCAGTCTGGCGCAGGGGTACCCCCCAATGCTCAGCTTCCTGAAGCAGGGCCGTAGGCTCTCCCGCATCATTAACGCACTCGGTATCAGCCAGAATGTCCAGCAGTTTTTGCAGTGCCGCTGTGGGGGCTTCAGGAGCGGATATGGCCGTCTCCCAATACAATCCATTTTTGCAAGGTCAGCCCTTCCAGACCAACCGGACCACGGACGTGCAGACGATTGGTGGAAATGCCAATTTCCGCCCCCAGACCATATTCAAATCCATCTGCGAAGCGGGTGGAGGCATTGACCATCACCGAGCTGGCGTCGACTTCACGCAAAAAGCGTCGGGCGTGGGTATAATTTTCAGTCAGAATGGATTCGGTATGCTGGGACCCATAGCGATTGATGTGCGCAATAGCGGCGTCGAGATCGTCAACGATTTTGAGGGAAATGATGGGCGCCAGATATTCCGTGCCGTAATCATCTTCCGTAGCTGCCACGGCACCTGCAAGGCGTGGCAGGCTCCGTTCGCAGGCCCGGACTTCGATGCCTTTTTCCTGCAGTGCCGTGACGATAGGAAGCAGCAGATCTTCCATGCGATCCTTGTGGATCAACAGGCTTTCGGCGGTGTTGCAGGTGCCCAGTCTTTGGGTTTTGGCGTTGACCACCACTTTCAGTGCTTTGCGGGCATCCGCATCGGCATCGACATAAACATGGCAGTTGCCGTCCAGATGCATAATCACCGGCACTGTGGCATCAGCCTTGATGCGGGAAATCAGTCCTTTGCCGCCGCGCGGAATGACCACATCCACATGAGCATCCATGCTGATCAGCATGCCGACGGCTTCCCGGTCTGCCGTATTGACGTATTGCACCAGATCCAAAGGTAATACCGACTTACCCAAAGCCGCCCGCAAGCGTTCGGCAATAGCCATGTTGCTGTGCAGGGATTCCGAGCCACCGCGCAAAATGACCGCATTGCCCGACTTGACGCAGAGACCGGCGGCATCAGCCGTGACGTTGGGACGTGACTCGTAAATCATGGCAATCACCCCCAGCGGCGCCCGCATATGACCGACCTGGATACCGCTGGGGCGATAACGCAAATCCGTGATTTCACCAACAGGATCGGGAAGTGCGGCAATTTCTTCGAGGCCCCGGGCCATTGCCTCAATGCGCGTCTCATCCAGTCGTAAACGGTCAATAAAGGCAGCATCCTTGCCCGCCTCTTCGGCACTGCGCAGATCCTTGCGATTGGCACGCTGCAGATTATCGGCATCACGCCGTAAAAATTCTGCCATCAGGCGCAAGGCCTGGTCCTTGGCGGCACTATCGGCGCTTTGCAGACGCCGTTGGGCGCTGCGGGCCCGTTCGCCAATTTTTTCCATTTCCTGGTGCAAATCCATCATCAGTCTCCTCTTTCGTGTCAGTCTGGCTGACATGAGTTCAGCGAAGAACCTTTCGTGTCGGGCAATATATGGCCTGCCAATTGGGGATTCATTCGCGCGGATATTGGATCTATTGTGCCGTTCTCAGGCTGATCCGGCAATTCGCAGGCATAAATCGGTCAGGGCGGGCCAGACCGGAGTAGGGTCCTGACCCTTGATGCGGGCGTCAATTTCAAGGCATTCACGGATACCCGCCAGCAGGCTATGACCCGGCAAACGCCGCGCCGCCGCGCGGAACCAGTTCTGGCGGGGAGGGAATACCCGGTTCTGGCGAAAAACCTGATCAACGTCCACATGGGCAGCGCGTAATTCCGCCAGTATCCGCAAATCCTTGTGGAGTGCCCAGAGACAAAGGGCCGGTTCACCGTCGCCACTGCGCAGACGATCAATAATGCGCAGAATTTGCGTTGGTTCAGCGCGCAGCGTCGCATCCGCCAGATCATAAATATTGAACTGGCTGCTGTCGGCCAGTACGTTACGAATAGCGGCAACATCCACCGCCTGCCCCGGATAAATCTGCTGCAGCCGTAAAATGGCCTGATGGCAGGCCCCAAGATTGCCCGCACTCAGATCCGCCAGCAACTGGATGGCCTCGTCATCTGCCGACATTTTTTGCAGTTTGAGGCGTTGTTCTATCCAGCGGATCCAGTCCGCGCCTTCGGGACGATACAACAACAGGGTCTGGCCGTGGCTTTCCAGGGCCTTGAACCATTGCGTTTTCTGGACGCTGGCATCGGGGCGTGGGCCGCTGAAGACGAGCAGGGCATCGGGGGGCGGCGAAGCCAGCCAGTACTGCAGGGCGCTGACGCCTTCCTTGGGCAGCTTGATGCTGTCCAGACGCAGGAGGAGCAGGCGTTGTTCAGCGAAAAGCGAGCCAGCATCCCGCTCATCCCGCAGCGCATCCCAAGGGGCGGAGGAATGATTCAGCCGTTGGCGTTGGGCAAAACCCTGTTCTGCAGCAACCTGGCAGAGTGCTTCTTCAGCTTCCTGCAAAAGCAGCGGTTCATCAGAGAACAAACCGTAGACGGACGCCAGCTTACCCTGCAGGTGTCCTGACCACTGTCCCGGCTTGAGTCGCATCTCAGCCGCCGGACTGACGGACGACCGGACTGTTCAGAACCCGCCGGAGAATCTGCCGGGCACCCTGCTCCATCAGCAATCTTTCCATGCGAATTTGTTGCTCATTGGTAGCCAGAGGGTTCCCGCTGTTATAACTGAAACTGTTTTCCACCAGCAGCGACTGGGCGGGAAGAATGATTTTTTTCTGATGATCCATGACGCTGAATTGCGCATGGAGGGTGTCCAGAAATTCCAGAGCCACGCCGCTACTGGGGCTGATGCTGATAATCCTTTGCGAGACATAGGCATTATCAATGTGCAGGACAGGACCATCCGCACGGCTGTAATTACCGTCGCGCTGCAATTCGCGGTGAACGGCTGCGGCCAGGGTGCCGCCACTGGGACCGCTGCCAGAGACACGTATCCCCTGCAACTTGGCCGGAACGGTTGATCCGGTCTGCAAATGAAACCCGCAACCTGCCAGCGCGAGCAAAAGCAGGCTCAACAACCCGTAAATGCCACGCTGGCGCCATGCTTTCATCCCAGCACCAGATTAACGAGGCGGCTCGGCACGATAATGACCTTGCGCACGGTTTTACCTTCCAGATGACGCTGCATGGCGGGGCTGGCCAGCACCGCCTTTTCGATGGCCTTATTGTCCGCTGCGACCGGAAAATCCATTCGTTCCCGCAATTTCCCATTGACCTGGATGACCAGGGTCAGCGTGTCTGACTTGAGTGCCTCGGGGTCGGCGCTGGGCCATGGGGTATGGATGATATTGCTTTTCTGGCCCAATACTTCCCAAAGTGTTTCAGTCATGTGCGGGGCAAAAGGCGAGAGCATCAGCACAATGGCACGCAATCCCTCGCCCAGTACGGCACGCAAGTCTTTGGGCGCATCAGCACCGACTTTCATGAGGCCGTTACTCAGTTCCATGATGGCGGCAATAGCCACATTAAAATGGTAACGACCTTCCATATTGCGGCTGACGCGTTCAATACACTGATGAACAGCACGACGCAGATCTTTCGCCTCGTCAGATAATTCTGCCGGTACCATCAGATTCTCTGCCCCATATTCATGGACCAGACGCCAGATACGGCTCAGAAAGCGATGCGCCCCTTCTACAGCCGCATCAGACCACTCCAGATGTTGTTCGGGGGGGGCCGCAAACAAAATGAAAAGACGGGCAGTATCCGCACCATAGCGATCAATGAGTCCTTGAGGGTCAACGGTGTTCCCCTTGGATTTACTCATTTTACTGCCGTCTTTCAGCACCATGCCCTGAGTGAGCAACTGCTTGAAGGGTTCATCGTGCACAGCATCTGCAGGTAACAATCCCACATCCCGCAGCAGGCGATTGAAAAAACGGGCATAGAGAAGGTGCAGTACGGCATGTTCCACCCCGCCTACATATTGATCCACCGGTAACCACTCGGCGGCGCGCGCATCCAGCATGGTATCAGCATCAGGACAGGCGAAACGGGCGTAGTACCAGGAACTTTCCACAAAAGTATCCATGGTATCGGTTTCACGCCGCGCCGGAGCCCCGCAGCGCGGACAGGGCACATTCAGAAACTCCGGATCATCCAGCAGGGGAGAGCGGGGGTCCTTGAGTTGATAATGGGTGGGGAGCACGACCGGCAAGTCCTGCTCAGGAACCGGCACCACGCCACAATGTTCACAATGAATCATGGGGATGGGCGTACCCCAGTAACGCTGACGGGAAATTCCCCAGTCCCGCAGACGGTAATTGATGGTTTTCTGGCCCAGACCCCGTTCGGCAACGGCCTCGGTGATGCGGGTTTTTGCCTGCACACTATCCAGACCGTTGAAGTCTCCCGAATGCAGCAAAGTTCCGGCACCTGTGTAGGCTTCAGTCATGGCGGCTGCTTCAAGCGGCGCAGATTCTGCCGCAATGACAATCTGGATGGGCAGCCTGTATTTCTGGGCAAACTCGAAGTCACGCTGGTCATGGGCGGGCACGCTCATCACGGCCCCTTCTCCATAACCCATCAGCACGAAGTTGGCCGTCCAGACCGGCAGTTCAGCGCCGGTCAAGGGGTGTTTGACGAACAGGCCGAGAGGGTGTCCTTCTTTTTCCTGGGTTTCGATGCTGGCTTCGGAAACTGAGCCATGCCGGCAACGCTCCAGAAATTCAGCCAGAGCCGGATTCTGCTCTGCCGCCTGCAGGGCCAGCGGATGCTCCGGCGCTACGGCCAGATAAGTGGCGCCCATCAGGGTGTCGGGGCGCGTCGTGAAGACCTTGATAACCCCTTCTCCGCTCGCCAGGGGAAAATGAATTTCCGCCCCCTCAGAGCGCCCGATCCAGTTGCGCTGCATGGTCAACACCTGTTCCGGCCAGCCTTCATTCAGGGTATCCAGACCCTCCAGCAATTCTTCGGCGTAGGCGGTAATGCGCAAAAAATACTGAACAATTTCGCGCCGCTCGACGGGGGCACCGGAGCGCCAGCCGCAACCATCCACCACCTGTTCATTGGCCAGCACCGTCTGGTCAACCGGATCCCAGTTGACGGTACTGAGTTTCTGGTAAACCAGACCCTTTTCCCAGAGCTTTAGGAACAGCCATTGTTCCCAGCGATAATAGTTGGGGGTGCAGGTCGCCAATTCCCGTGACCAGTCGTAGGATAATCCCAGCCGCTGCAACTGCCCGCGCATGTGGGCAATGTTGTCCATGGTCCACTCGGCCGGGGCTAGACCGTTTTTGAGAGCCGCATTTTCGGCAGGCAAACCAAAGGCATCCCAGCCCATGGGTTGCAGGACATCCTTGCCGCGCATGCGCTGATAACGGGCGATGGCGTCGGCAATGCTGTAATTGCGCACATGGCCCATATGCAGTTGTCCCGAAGGATACGGAAACATGGCCAGAGCATAGAATTTTTCCTTGCCGGGCACGCTGGCTGCACGGAAAGACTGCTGGTCTTGCCAGCGTTTTTGCACTGCCGGCTCAAGGTCTTGGGGGGAATAGGCGGGTATATCCATGGATTCTGTTGTTCAGCCGATATGTTGAAGTGGCACAAAGGTTGCCACAGGCACCCGAGTGGCGCAATGTTCCAGCGCGAGGAACGGTCCCCTGCCATTGGCGCATTGTCCCATGCAGGTTAGACTAACCTCCGACAGCAATTAAAATATCGAATTTGGAGAAAACATGGCTGAATTGCCAGAACTGGAATTACTGAAACAAAAATTACGCCGCAACATCCTCAACAAGCGGGTCAATGTCATGCAGGTGCACAACGCCAAAGGCGAGTTGCTGACTGATGGCGCAGGCATTGAAGAAGCCGCTTTCAAGGGCAAACCAATTACCGATTTGCATCGCTATGGTCAGTACCTGTTTCTGGAATTGGCGCGCAAAGATATTCTGGCCATGCAGCTGGGTGGCGAACTCACTGTCGATTTGGAGCGCGGGCCTGCCCAGGCAGAAAGCGAAGAAGAAGCGCGGGCCGTTCTCGAAATTCAGATTAATGGATATCAGCGCTTACGTCTGCATGGCACGCAGTTAGGTAATCGCCTGCGGATGCTCGACGAAAACAGCGATGTGGATTTTCTGACCAAGCTTGGGCCCGATCCTTTGATGGTGCATGGCGAAGGGCTGGCGGTTTTGCGTGAAGCATTGTCTCGTCGCCGCAGCGCCCTGCGCAATATTCTCCTGGATGATGCTTTTGCGCCGGGTATTGGTGCCATATGGGCCGATGAAATCCTGTATCAGGCGCGCCTACGCCCTGATCGCACCGCCCCCAGTCTGATGGACGAAGAGCGCGACCGTTTTCTGGAGCAAATTCCCAAGGTGCTGGACCGGGCAGTTCGCTGTCAGGCCAAAACCAATTTGCTACCCAAAACCTTTCTCACCCGGCACCGGGAAGACAACCAGTGTCCCGGCTGCGGTGCCGCCCTCGAAACCCTGTCGGTAGGTGGTAAAAACGCGCTGTTTTGCCCGGCCTGTCAAAGCTGAGTCAATCTGTCCCGGTCTGGTAGCGTCTGCCCGACCTTACTTGTGTTTCCACGGCAGACCGCTGGCTTTCCAGCCCTCGACTTTGCCGCGTTGACCCTGGTGGTCCGGCTTACCCTCAAAGCCCCCCAGAATGTTGTAGCAGTGGTGATAACCCAAGCCAGCCAGATGCTCGGCAGCCGCCAGCGAGCGGCCGCCGGTACGGCAAAGCAGCAGCAGGAAATGGTCGGGCGTCACTTCTTTTTTGATCTGCTGGTCAAAATCCGGATTGGGCGTCATGCCGGGATAATTCTGCCAGGGAATATGTTTACTCCCTTCAATCATACCCACGAAATCCAGCTCCGGATGCGAGCGGACATCCACCAGCACAGCGTCGGGATGCTCGCGAAGCAGCGCGTGGGCTTCTGCAGGGGTCATATCCCCGGCATGGCGTTTGCCTGCAGCCTTGGCGCGTTTATGGGCTTTTTCAAGAATTTCTGCGGTACTCATGGCGGTTGTCATGTTCATGTCGATCTCCTCATAGCGGGATCATGCTTATCCCTGCCTTTCATTGTCAAATATAGCACGCCCTGCTGAATTTTAAGGCGACCTCACGGCCGAAACTGTTTTTGCTGAAGTTCTTTGACGCATTTGAAATGCTTGGTATTTGCACTAAAAAGAACCTCACCTTCCTCAACGGCTGTTGCGGCCAGTAGAGCATCTGCCACACCAATTCCGTTTGCCAAGGTGTATTCCTCAATGTAGATTGACGCCCTGTGACCGATGTTCTCTGACAGTGGAAGGGTTGAAAAACCAAAATCCTTTAAAAAACCTTTAATTGTATGAGCCTCCTGTTTGTTTTTTGCACCCTGCAACAATTCCATGTAAGTCACCAAGGAGATATTACGAACTTCTTCTGCATCAATGGCTTCGGCAGCTTTGATGTTGCCTCGGAAGTACCAAATAAGGACATCAGTATCAAAGATCATCGTGTCTCCGACGTCTCAGGCTCTGAACCTGCTCTTCAACGGTGCTTGAATCTGAATGCTTGGCCCATAGGCCAAAAGCCTTATGCTGCGAAGCCGAGACGCTTTTTCCGGGTATCCTATTATCAATAGGCTCCATGACAGCGGCGGGCTTTCCACGATAAAGAACGGTGACACGCTCCTTTCGGCTCAATGCCTTGATAATTTCTGCAGATTTTTTTCGCAGGTCAACGAACGATGCTTCCACACTTGCAGCCTCAATAAGTATACACTGCAACTGTATACTTACATTGTCAGCGAAGACAAGAGGTTCTCAGTGTTTGCCCAACGGGAAAATTCAGCGGCGTGATTTTTGCGTCCGCTGGGATGCTTTGTTAGCCATTAAATCCCGAAGTCCGCCAGACACATATTTATGCAGGACGCTGGATACCAATGTTTGATATGGAATCCCTTCTTCAAGGGCTCGCCTTTGAAGTGACTCTAAATCATGGCTGGAAATCCGGATGTTAATCCGCTTATCCTTTTTGAATGTTTCCTCGGCAGCCGCTTGCAGCATTTTTATACGCCCGGGCGTGAGCACAGATTTGAACTCTCCCGCTTCAAATTCTTCGAGAATTTCTTCTTCCTCTTTGCTTAGTTTAGGCTCAGTCATGATTTCTCTCCAAGATACTGTTGGGTCGCCTTTCTGCTCGGAATTACTGTTTTCAAGAAAATCTCTTTTCGGTTTTCTACATAGGGTACAAGATGCACATAACCATCTATGTCGATCACAAATATACGTTGACTCGGATATTTGTCTCTGTTTGGATGCTCAATATCGTCCAGCAATGCGCCTTGCTGTAAATAGAAAACGACGTCCTCAAACGAAACCCCACGCTCTGAAATAAGCTGTTGGTTTTTCTCAGGATTCCAGTTGATCGGCTTCATGACGTACAGTATAACCCAAATGTGTGCCTTTTGGCATCAGGCTGGAGGGTTTTAAGGTATGAGCGAGATCGAAAGTTACATGATTAGGGGCTGTACAATTTGCGCAATGGTATTGTTGGGAATATTCCACCGCGCGCCTTCCCGCCGTGCCTCCAATGCCTTATATTCAGGTCACATACATAACAACCACTGACCGCAAGAGACACGCATGTTCGAGCAGGCCTTCAAGAATATCGATGACATCCTCCACAAAGATGCAGGCTCCTCCAGCGAACTTGATTACACCGAACAGACCTCCTGGCTGCTGTTTTTAAAATACCTGGATGCTCTGGAGCAGGACCGGGCCATGCGGCGTCTGTCAAGGTAGTTGTCGCGTCCCCCATTTTTTAAGTAACCTTTTTATCCTGCCGCTGCGGGTTCAGATCTACCGCACCGACGGGTGTCCAATTGCGTGTGTGGCCTGACCAGCGCGCTGGGTTTCTCGCCTTGGCCGCCTCATAGAGGTCATGGCGCCTCGTCAGCAGTGCATGATCCTCGCCCCGATGGCGCTGGGCGGGGGTGACGAAGCGAATGCGGCTGTGACGATGCTCATGGTTGTACCAGGCGATGAAGTCACGCACCCAGATCCGGGCAGCTTCAAGGCTTGCAAAGCCGCTTTCCGGCCACTGTGGGCAGTATTTCAGCGTCCGGAACAGCGACTCTGAATACGGGTTGTCATTGCTGACCCGTGGTCGGCCACGGGATGGCGTGATCCCCAGATCATAAAGCTTGGCCAGCAGGGTGGATGATTTCATCGGGGCACCATTGTCGGAGTGCAAGACCAATGGCTGCCGCCAGCATTGCTCCACCATAAAGCCCCTTTGGATGAGCGCAGCGGCATACTCGCCACTCTCCTCCGTATGGACCTCCCAGGCCACCGCCTTGCGGCTGTATAAATCCTCAAAGAGGTAGAGATAGTAGTACTGCCCCCGCACCGGCGACGGCAGTAGAGTAAGAGACGGGGCGTAGTCGAAACTATTTCCCCGCCTCTCCTCCCCGAACCGGACTTGCACCTCTCAGCGCATCCGGCTCTCCGTTCAAGTGTTGCTCATAGCAAAGGCGACATCCTTATATCTCGACTCGATGGTACGGCATATTTCGTCGCGCATGATGTACGGATTTTCCGAGGGATTACGCCATGTAAAGCGACCTTTTCGACTAGTGACAAGGCGCCGAAGCGCCACCACCCCATACCATCCCCGACTATTCTGGCCCTGCATCACCCAGGTCTTAGCCCGCCCCGGCTCCGGCGCCCGGATATGGTCACGCATCAGCGATCTAAAACTTCGCCGATATTTTCGCGCGAGCCAATGGCCGAATTTCCAGAAGACGACGCGGTCCAGACGGCTAAACAGGGTCGCCGTGTAGTCGGTATATTGGTAAAAGGCAGCCCAGCCGACAAGTTGCCGATTCAGGCTTTCCACCAGATCCATCCGGTTCATGCTGTAATTGCCCGACAGTTGTTTGGTTAATCGCGCGGCAAAACCCCGATACTTCTCCCACGGAATGGTCGTCACAGGCCGCATGCGGCCGCGTGGTCCGCGCTTGCGGATAATTCGGTGGCCAAGAAAGACGAAACCATCGTTCACATGCGTGATATGGGTCTTTTCCATATTCAGCGTGAGCTTCAATCCGCCTTCGAGGAATTCCCGGCATGCCTCACGTATGGTTTCGGCATGTGCTCGAGTTCCCTTGACCACGATGACAAAGTCATCTGCATACCGACAGTAGGAGACTGCTGGTTTCCACTGCCGGTTCTCTCTCGCAGCGATGGGCCGTTGCTTGAGAATGCCGAAGTTCCACGCCCACCGGTCCTTCCGTACCTTCTTGTTCAGATAGTTCGCTTCCATCCACGCATCGAATTCATGCAGCATGATGTTGGATAATAGCGGTGAGATGACACCGCCTTGCGGAACACCTTCACTGGCAGCACGAAATAAACCGCGATCAACGCAACCTGCTTTGATGAACTTCCAGAGCAGGGCAAGGAAGCGCTGATCGGCAATCCGTTTGCGGATTCCACGCATTAGCAAACGGTGGTGAACTGTGTCGAAGTAGCTGGAGAGGTCACCCTCAATAACCCAGCGTCCGGCGGTACTCTGTTCATCACCGTCCTGTAATTGCAGCTTCACCGTACGGATCGCGTGGTGTACGCTTCGGGCTGGTCTGAAGCCATATGACGCCGGGTGGAAGTCACTCTCCCAGATCGGCTCCATCGCCATCAGCATGGCCCGTTGCACGATGCGATCCCTGAGACTCGGGATGCCGAGCGGTCTGAGCTTGCCGTTTGCTTTGGGGATATATACGCGCCGTGCCGGTAGCGGGCTATAGGTGCCCATCATCAGCTCTTCGCGTATCGCCGTCAGCTCCTGCTGGAGATTCCGCTCCATCATGCGCTTATCGACCCCATCCACACCCGGTGTGCGGGCTCCGCTGGAGGCCAGCGTAATGCGAGCCGCTTCACTCAGCCAATCCTGGCCAGCAATCAGTCTCAGGAGTCGATTGAACTTGCGCTCTTTGTTCTCCGTCGACCATGTCGCCAGTTTGCTTTGCATTTCACTGATTATCAAAGGTCTTCACCTCACTATGGTCAGTTAATCCACCCAGCAAACCACTTCAACTGCCCCCCTTCGCCATGTGACCGGCTTTCCCGATCTCGGACTACTACAGGGGCTCCGCCAATCTGCACAGCATCGGGGACCTACTCCCTTGGCATCTGTACAGACCTTCCCCAGTTCACATGCCGGACTCAACGCATGGGCGAGGTTGCCTGTCGCAGTCTTTATCCTTGCTTGCCGCAAGTCGTCGCGGGCACCACGGTCTAGCTGCGCGCTCCCCGTGGTTCCGTGCTGTCCGGCATACATGTCCAGCCAGCATTCGCATCGCCGAGCCATACTTGTACCCAGCGACAGCCCACGCCCTGCCTCATAAGCGGTGTAGGCAGTGGTGACATTTCAACCCTCAGATGCGTGTAAACAGGTTCGTGTTCCTCAACCGTCCCATGCTCAGCCTAGAAGCTCATCTTGGCGTAACCGCTTCGCCGCAAGCCCCGTTTCCCACGGACTTCGTCACCTTGCCAGTGTCGGCAAGTCACCGCCGCTTCGGCTCACTTCCTCTCACAGCAGAGAAAGGGCAGACCCAGTGATTACAGTAACAAACACATTGGGCTCTGCATTCCAAACATGCTCAAGCAGCTTTACCCCCAAAAGGGCGGGCTACGCTGGCTGGGCGTACAGTACGTGATATCCCAAGACCAGACGGTATTGGCTGCGGTGGCCGTATGGGTGGTGGGTAACTTCCCTTTGCGGGGCGGGTGCGCACGACCCCGTCGTGCGTTCATACCTTCGGCCTTGAGGATCCGGTAGAAAGTGGACTCTGATGCCAGATAAACCCCCGCATCCGCCAGCCGTGGCACGATCTGGGTGGGTGGCAGGTGTGCGGTATCCGGACGATGACAGGCGTCCAGCACTTCCTGCACCTCGGCTTCACTCAGCTTGTTGCTGGGTGCCGGTCGTTCCACCGTCGTGCGGGCATCCGCCTTCACCATTCCCTGCTCCTCTGTCCATCGCTGGACGGTACGTAATGATAAGCCCGCTTCTGTGCTGGCCCGCGACCGGCGCGCACCACTGTCAGCCGCTTCCTGTATCCAGGCGATCAATTGTTGCCGCTCCAGGACCGGGGTTAATCTTCCCCGATGTCGTCCCCCCAGAGGGCGTTCAATTTTTTTCGCAAGATCAGCAGCGCAGCCGCCTCGGCTAAGGCCTTGTCTTTGCGACGCAGTTCCCGCTCCAACTCACGAATCCGTTTCTGGTCTGCACGACCTTGCGCACCCGCTGTCTGTTTCTGTTGGGTGGCGGTCTGCTGCCCAACGATACAGGCATGTTTCCACCCTTTTACCTGGTCTGGATACAGCCCTTTCTCCCGGCAATATGCGCTCAACTCCACCTCGGACAGCAGTGCCGTTTCCACCACCGCTGCCAACTTGGACTCGGCAGACCAACACTCTGCGGTCTTCTTGGTCACTGCACTCATCGTCCCACTCGCTATCGCCTGCTTACGCCAATGGTACAGCGTCACATCAGAAATCCCTTCCTGTTTGGCCAGTTCTGGCACAGATAAACTGGTGGGCGGTAACATCTTCTGCAATACAGCGGCCTTACGTTCTGCTGAATAACTCTTCATCTCGATAATCCACTTTCCGCCCCCACCCTACACCTGACTCCATTTCAGAGAGGCGACAACTACCCTGACACCGGGGGGAACTCTGACCAGCCGGGATGCTCGGTCGGCTGCCATATGCTGCGGATGAACTCCATGGCTTGTTCAGCGCCCCAGCGGTCGCGACTGACCAAGTAAAGGGAGCAGAAGGCACTGACTCGGTAATTGGCAGCGCAGTGCACATGGACCTTCTTTTCATGAACCCGATCGAGCGCTTCCGAGAACTGCAAAAAATTCGAGGATGTGGGCCGCTTGAAGTCAACGGGTATATAGATGTACTCGATCCCTTGCGATTCAACGGTATCCCGCTCATACGGAATGGCGTACTCACTTGTGTCCGGAAGCAGGTTGACGACGACTTCATAACCTTGCCCCCGAAGGGCCTTCAGCCCATCAGGATGCACAATCCCGGATGTTGTCAGCCTCTCGGTGATTCTGCGAAAGTTGTAACTCGCTTCGATGTCCATGCTTCGCTCTACTTAATTCTTACGCCCAACGCAATTTAGATTCTGAAATGCTACCACCAAAGCATTGTCTAATGCAATATCAGTAGCAATCAACATGCTGTATATTAACGATATTTCCCATTGCGCAATAATTTAACAGCCTAAAATTTCCCAGATGAAAAACACCCAACCAGATCCCAGCAACCCGCCCAAGCTCCTGGATTAGCTGCGCGCCCGCATCCGGACGATGCATTACAGTATCCGCACTGAAGAAGCTTATACTGATTGGGTGCGGCGTTTTATTTTGTTCCATCGGAAGCGCCATCCTCAAAATATGGGGGCCGCTGAGGTGGAGGCTTTTCTGAGTTACCTCGCCAATGAGCGTCACGTTTCGTCATCCACTCAAAATCAGGCCAAGGCAGCTCTGCTTTTTTTGTACAAGCAGGTGCTGAATATAGATCTGCCCTGGTTGGATAACATTACCAATGCCAAGCCTTCGCAGCATCTGCCCGTTCTGGTGCACAAAGACGCCATCATATTCACGAGGCGTCGGTGCAGAGAGCCATACGCACGGCGGCGAGTCGGGCAGGTATTGTAAAGCCGGTCACACCCCATGTGTTACGGCATTCTTTTGCCACCCATTTGCTGCAGGCGGGTTATGATATTCGCACCGTTCAGGAACTACTGGGCCATAAGGATGTGAGTACCACCATGATTTATACCCACGTCCTGAACAAGGGTGGTCGCGGTATTATCAGCCCACTCGACCAATAAAAAGTGTCAGTAAAAGGGGTGACCTGCCAGACAACAATTTAAAATTTATAGGTAACCTTTATCCAAATATAGATAACTTCCCTTTTCCCGTCCTTCCGATTCTCTCTCAGACGCCGTTTTGACCTTCTGGCTCTGGAGAAAATCATGGAAAACACCAGAAATCGCGATGAACTGCAATGTTTCATCCGTGACATCCCCCTGCCCCGTCTGCTGGAGGATAACGGATGGGAACTTGACCGCAGGGAAAGCAGCCGCAACGCCATGAAATATCGGGCCGGAAACGATGTGCTCATCGTGGGCCAGAAAGAGGGGCGATGGGTATATTTCAATCCACTAAACAAAGAGGACAATGGCACCATTGTCAATTTTGGACTCAACCATATTGACCCCAATCTTGGTCATGTACGCCAGATGCTCCGGCCGTATCTGGGCGAACCACAGAACTGGTCTCCTCCCAGAAATCTGATGACGTCACCAACAGCCGGTGAACGGGAAGAAAAAACAGAGCTTCGTTCTGAATGGAAAAGCCTGCCCCCGTTACAGGGCAAAGCCAGCAATTATTTGCAGGCGCGGGATCTTCGTCCGGAAACCCTGAAAACCTATGCCCGCTCCATCCGGACGGAGCGTATCAAACACCATGAAAACATAGCGTTCGCACATGTCCGTTTTCTGGAAAGTCAAAATATTTTTCAGATATCAGGTTGGGAGCGCAAAGGCCCCGGGCGGGATGGCAAATCTTTCTCAGGATTCTCCGGAAACAAAGGGATTGCCGTTTTCGCTCACAAGGATCGGGATCCCAATCAGCCGACTGCTCAGATTCATCTCTGCGAGGCCAGCATTGATGCCTTGAGCAAGGCGCAGCTGGACGAACTGCCCCGACAGGATTTTTATGTTTCTTTAGGCGGCGGATGGGGACGAGAAACAGAACGGGCACTGACCGCCCTGATTGAGCGTCAACAACCGCAAGGCATTGTCATCGGCCTGGACGCAGACGAAACCGGTCGCACCAAATCCGCTGAACTTCAGAGCCTGCTGACCCAGCATCGTGACAGTAACGGAAAGAATTACGAGATTATCACGGTCTTTCCAGAAGGGGCCAAAGACTGGAACGAGTTGCTGCAACAGTTTTCCGGGCAACCGCATCTGCACACGTTCAAAGTTGAAACCATTGACCAGACGCAGGAAGACGTCATCGCGACCATTCGGGATATGCACACGGGCAAGTTACATGTATCGGCTGTCGGATTACCGCTCCCTGGAACAAGTGATGTGCATATTCTGGGTCTCGATTTTGAACAGCAGAATCTGATGCTTTCTTCTGGTGGAGAAATAAAAACCGGCACGCTATACGCGCCCGATGAACAGGGAAAGCAAGGGGTATTCGTAGAAACAATCCCTGCACAGCCTTTTCCCGACCCCGAAGAAGACGTTGAGAATAATCTGGAGATATAGGAGCACCGATGTATTACCACCACGATTACGGGATAGGACACATGCTGGTTTCAGCCATCATTCATGGGCTGATCTATGGATTGATTTTCAGGATATTCCAGCTGATCGGCCTGCCTGGATCCCTTTTATTTACCGTCCTGATAATCGCGGCTCTCTGGTTCTGGCTGGGTCGCAAATCCAGGGGAGTTCGACTTTGACGAAAGCACAGCATCCGGGATTGGATAACCCCAAAATCACGCTGCGCGTCGATCAGGTACCGCCCGGGTTGGAAATGCCGGTCAGGATGGCTGCGCGGCAACTGGCAAGACAGATTGGCAAAGATGTTTTTCTGTTTATTAACGGCAAAGAGGTTCCGATCCTCGCCGATTTTCAAAAGCATTAGGAGAAATTTATGCGTCTGTTCATTGCCGAAAAACCTTCAGTAGCCAGAGCCATTGCTCAGGGACTGGGTACCCCACAAAAAATGGATGGTTTTCTGAAGGTCGGGGATGACAACATCACCTGGTGTTATGGTCATCTGCTAACACTCTGGACTCCGGAAGAAGTCATGTCTGGCAAACCGGGAGAAAAGCAGTCCATTCCTGCCAGTGCTCTTCCTGTCCTGCCTTCCCCTTTTCGGCTGCGCCCCCGTGATGCGGATGCAGCAAAGCAGGTCCGTAAGATCGGTAACCTGCTGAAGCATGCACGGGAAGTGGTTCACGCAGGAGACCCGGATCGGGAGGGACAATTACTGGTTGATGAGGTCCTCCAGTATCTTGGCTGGAATGGCTTGACCCGGCGGCTTTGGCTTTCAGCGGTGGACCCGGAGTCCGTGAAGAAGGCGCTGGTATCCATGAAGGACAACAAAGCCATGCAGGCCCTATCATGTTCTGCAGAAGCACGCTCTCAGGCTGACTGGCTGGTCGGCATGAATGCCAGTATTGCCCTGTCCAGAAATATCCAGGCCAAAGGTGGCTCTGGTATTTGGTCCATTGGCCGGGTACAGACCCCCACTTTGGTCCTGATTGTCCGCAGGGATGAAGAACTGCGCAATTTCCGGTCACGGGAATTCTTTCTGGTCGTGGCACATCTCTCAAATGGTGTTCGCGCCAGATGGCAGATGCCGGAAGATCAGGCAGGCCTTGATGAGGAAGGCAGGCTGACTGACCGCTTGCCAGCCGAGGCCATTGCACGGAAAGTTTCAGGCCAGCAGGCCACCGTCACGGCCTTTACCAGGAAGGAAGGCAAGCGCGAAGCTCCGCTTCCCTTTGCCCTGTCTGATCTGCAGAAAGCGGCCAGCGCCAGATATGGACTGTCTGCCGCGCAGGCACTGGAGGCGGCACAAAAACTTTATGAAGCGGGCATAACCACCTATCCCAGAACCGATTGCGGCTATCTGCCCGAAGAACAGCATGCAGATGCGTCCAGAATCCTTCAGGCGTTGGGCATCAGCGGAGCCGACCCACAACGCCACCATCCCGCCTGGAATACCGCCAAGGTTGAAGCCCATCACGGCATCATTCCCACTGGCCAGCCGCTCCCTGCGACTGCCAGCCAGGCCATGGCGAATGTGTATGGGCTGATCCGGATTGCTTACGGGCAACTGTTTTTCCCACCAGAAACCTTTGAGCAGCGCGAAGCCAGCTTTGAGATTGCTGGTGAGACTTTTATTGCCCGATCGAAAGTCATTACCGATCCGGGCTGGACCAGCCTCGGGAAAGCGTCAAAAGAGGAAGATGGAGAAGAAAAGCCGGCAGATGACGAAGAAGGCGGAAATATTCCGATGTACCAGAAAAATGAAAAGACGCACTGCGAGCAGGCTGAAGTGGTTTCAAGAACCACAAAACCGCCCAAACCGTACACGGACGGCACACTGATTGCGGCAATGACCCGGGTTCATGCTTTTGTGGATGATCCAAAACTGAAGGCAAGGCTCAGGGAAACATCTGGCATTGGTACCGAAGCTACCCGGGCAGGCATCATCGAAACCCTGCTGAAACGCGAATACATCGAGCGGAGAAAAAAGGAATTACGTGCTACTGAGCAGGGCGTGCAGCTGGTTCAGATGCTGCGCACGGTTGCCCCGACGGTCGTTGACCCAGGCACGACAGCCATCTGGGAGGATGGGTTGGCCAGCATTGCGGTGGGCCGACTCAATGCACAGGTTTTCATGCAAAAACAGATGGAGGCCGTGCGTTCCATTACCAGACGGATACTGGATGCGGAACTGCCCGGTATGGCCCCCAAAGCATCCGGGTTCACCTGTCCTCTATGCCAAAGTGCGCTGGTTCAGAGGACCAGCCGCAGGGGAACCCCTTTTTTTTCCTGCCTTGGTACAGACTGCCATGCCGCGTTTTTTCAGGAGAAAGACGGTAAGCCGGGAGCGCGCATAGGTGACCCGGAGACCAAAACGCCCGAATCTGAAGGGCCTGCCTGCCTCATATGCAACACGCTCACTGGCCGTTTTTCAACTGCAAAGGGCCATGGCTATTACCGTTGTCTCCAAGGGCATGGTTCCTGGTGGGACGATAATGGGAAATTGGGAAAGAAGTGGGAAGACAAGCCCCGTAACAGCGGGAAATCAGGACGCAAGTAAGGAGAACCATCATGCAATTGAGTGAAAAAATAGCTCTGGTCGAAAAAGAGCGGGCCAAGGGTGTCATCATCAATGGCGAGCGGGACATCATTGATGCCGCTGGCGAAATTGCCGGAGGTCAATCATGAGCAGTCAGGTCCTAATTGTGACCATTGAAAGCATCCCCGGCTACCGTATCAGCGAAGTGATGGGAACTGTTTATGGCACCGCCGTACGATCCAGGAATTTTATCGGTAATCGCATGGGTGGAATTGCCGCCATTTTTGGAGGGCGCCAGACTGGGGCTGGCAACATGATCAACCAGACCCGTGACGATGCGCTGGCCCAACTTCTACAAAGTGCGGAATCAGCTGGAGCCAACGCCGTTTTGGGTATGCGTTTCGATTCCGGAGAATTCGACTCTGGACAGGGTCAGGTCATGGAAGAAGTCACGGCCTATGGCACGGCTGTGGTTCTGGTTCCGGAGGGGTAATGCATGCGTTCTGGCCGGATCTGACAAAGCCGGCAATTATCACCCCAAACCATACCAGTTATCTGGATGGGCCGGTGTTGGCCATGCTTGCACCCAGACCCATCCTCTTTGGGGTGGATCTGGAATTCTCAACCCGAGCACCATGGCGCTCCATGCTGCTGGGTATTGGACAAATTACCATGTGCCGGATGACGCCCATGACTCCCGGTTCCAGCTATGGGCTGCGGGAGATGTTGCGTTACCTGCGTGCTGGCGGGTGGGTTTGCCTGTTTCCGGAAGGCGGCATCGAAACAGGTAGGAGTTATCCAGGATCCCACTGGCTAGCGGAACGGTCTGGTGCGGTAATTCACCCGCTTCTGGTGCGCTCTGCAGGTGTTGGGAAGGTCAAAATACCCTATAATATATCTTCGGGTTGATGCCAGTATGGCCATGATTATGCACAACTCAATAAAGGCGTGGTTAAACCCTAACTTCCAGTGCAGGAAAAGACATGGATAGATCAAAGTCCGAAAATGTCAGTGCATCAGCTTTTCTCAAATTGCTTGCTCCCAGATACGTCTGGTGGAAGTCTCCTGAAGATGCCCTGCGGTTTCCGGATCGCCTTATTGCACAAATCATGGATATCGGCACCTTTGAGGATATTCAGAGTCTGACCCGGTTACTGGGAAAGGATCAGTTGATTGAAATGTTGCGGCATGCGGAACCTGGTTGGTTTCGTCCACAGTCATGGGCATACTGGCACTATCGGTTACGACTCACGAAGGCAACAGAAACCCTGCCTCCGGAACCACAAAGAAAATTCGCTTAAGTTTATCGGGTGCCAGATCTATCTTCTGGTTATCCAGTTGTTAACGGACAAAAAAGTATCATCCTGGGTGGCGCCCCACCTTTGCCTTTTCATCCTGGCGCCTAAGGACATCCCTTGTGCTTGCGCTACACCCAATGACACATAAGCAGCGGAAGCGGCCATTCAGTGAACTAACTAGTGTAGTGTTGCATTCTGTTTGCTGCTTAAGTGGCTGTTGGCGCGAATGACCTTTTGCAGGATGTCGCGGGCGGTTTTGGTCCAGATGAAGGGTTTGGGATGGGTGTTGTGGTGGTCGATGTACCCCTCAATGGCCTGGATGAGTTCAGGCACACTGGTGAACACCCCACGACGTAACCGCTGGGTCGTGATATCCCGAAAGAAACGCTCGACCATGTTGAGCCAGGATGCCGAAGTGGGCGTGAAGTGCATGTGAATACGCGGGTGCTTGTCGAGCCACGCCTGTACTACCGGGTGTTTATGGGTTGCATAGTTGTCGGCAATCAGATGCAGAGCCTTGTCCTTGGGCGTCTGCCGATCAATTTTCTTCAGGAACTTCAGCCATTCCACATGGGTATGGCGCTGTTGACACTGTCCGATGACCTGACCATCCAGCACGTTGAGTGCGGCAAACAAGGTCGTGGTGCCATTACGTTTGTAGTCGTGGGTCATCGTTTCTGCGCGGCCCTTTTTGAGGGGGAGTCCCGGTTGGGTCCGGTCCAGGGCCTGTACCTGACTTTTTTCATCCACGCAGAGCACCAAAGCATGTTCCGGGGGAGACATATACAACCCCACAATATCTTCCAGCTTTTCCACTAAATGCGGATCACGTGACACTTTGAAACCACGCAGCAGATGGGGCTTGAGGCCATGCTTGCGCCAATGCCGCGACACACTGGCGGCACTGACACCCAGTTCTGCCGCCATACTGCGCGTACTCCAGGAACCCAAAGTACAGCCAACTCTAAACATAACGTCCTGTCATTTGTTTTTTGGGGCGCATCCTTTATGTGCTAAACGTAGCTTAAACATATTCCAGAGTGGGTCACCTGCAAGAACATGCAGGAACACCATCCCGACGTGCCCAATCCACTGCAAAGCAATTGCAACAGCCCCCCAACGAAGGATGTCCAATAACCATCCAAATGGAATTCCGGACCACCACCCGCGAAACCCGCCTAAGAGTGTCAGACCAGCAGTGGCAACCAGAGTGACCGTGAGAAGAAATACTCCGTGCATCAATCCAGGCAGTCCTGCGCGTGGGCCGGGAGGCGCTAAAATCCCTTGAGATAGTCCCCTGATGTCTTGGACAATTACTCTTAATCCGACGGGATTCAGGGGAAACAAATAACGCAACGTAATGCGTCCACTGCGGCTCAACATCAGCCAACCCCATTGCAAAAGCAGGACCACGATCAGCACCTGACCCACGATAATGTGCCATTCAAAGGGAAACCATCCAAATAACCAGCCCATGAGCCCCGTAATCATTTGAAAGGTAACGGTAGAAAGCAGCAAGAGATGGAGCAGCTTGGCACGATTGGGCCTGCTGTCATGGACGCGGCTATATGGAGCGGTAACATGAATGATCGACATACACAGCGTACCTCATCAAAGTTAATCCCTGTATAAAAAACCTGTTTGGTGGATATACGAATAACCTCCTGATGTAGATGCAAAAAAAATCTGTTAGGCGGGTGCATCCAGATTGTAAAAGCTGTCGTATACATATATGCGTGAAGTTCTATTTCCTTATCACCGCCAGCTTTGAGGACAATCTCTATGAAAAAATCGATGAATCGTCGTGAATGGTTAAAAACGAGCACTCAAATTGCGGCAGTTGCGGCTGTAGCTCCCCTAGTTTTTTCGCCTCTGGCGGAAGCCGGCACGCTTTCGAGCAAGGCTTCCGTCAGCTATCAGGATCATCCTTCGGGCAAGGATATGTGTAGCAACTGTATGCACTTCATTCCAGGCTCAAGCCCTACCGCAGACGGGACTTGCAAAGTGGTGGCGGGAAAAATCAGCCCTCACGGTTACTGCTACGCCTATACACCCAAATCGTAACCATCAGTCAGGAGGTTTAAATGAAAAGGTTCAAACTGAAAAACGCTGCTATATTGGCTGGTCTCGCCCTCACCATGGGCTTGGCAGCACCTTTGGCAATCGCCTCACCAAATGCGGCATCCATTCAGCGTGCTGACATCAAGCTGCCTATACAGAATTACATTGGTGACTTTGGTGGCCCATCGGGCGTAAAAGCACTGATTAGTACTTTTGTGGGTTATGTCGCTGCAGATCCCCACATCAATTATTACTTTGCGCACACCAACATCAAGGCCCTCAAATATAATCTGACCCAACAGGTTTGTGAGGTAGTGGGTGGGCCCTGCAAATACACAGGCCCTACCATGACCGCCACGCACAAAGGATTGCATGTCACCACTGCCGCTTTCAATTATCTGGCACAAGACATGATTAAGGCCATGGACAAGCGGGGAATCGCCAAGCCTGCGCAGAATTACCTGTTAGCACAACTGGCCGCTATGGAACCACAGGTAGTCACGGCCAGTGGCCCTTTGGGCTGAGTTTAATGGCCCGCAAGTATGTCCACCACGCCATTAAGCATGTCTTTTTTGGTAGATACGCTTAATGGGAACCAAAAATCCTAAGTTTAGGAAGAGATTATGAATACACTGAAGAGTAAAGGATTAGCCGTTGCAATTGCTTGTGCATTCGCTGCATTGCCGCTAACCGCCAATGCAGCGATCGGGGCTGCCAGTCTATTTGGCCAGGGCCGTATTTTGGGCACCGGAGCAGTAACAGCGATAGACGGTGCTGCCGGTGGTGGTATCAACCCCTGGGCAGTAATTTCGGGTTACGGCACCAACCAGCAAATTGGCGCGACCGCTTTTTATTCACATGTATTGCTGAACAACTATAATATGGACGCCTATGGCGCATCGGTCGGACTATTCAATCGTATTGAGCTTTCTTTTGCCCGCCAGAGTTTTGGGTTAGGAAATACCGGAGCGGCTTTGGATCAGGCCATTAACGGGTACGCCTATGGTAAGCTTGGGGTAACGCCTAATGCTGAAGAACTCAACGCCCCGGCTTACACGGCTCTTGTTGCTCATGGTCTTACAACCCCTGGCCCGGCTTTTTTTGGCAACAGCTATGAATTGAACCAGGACATTGTTGGGATCAAGGCCAGACTGTTTGGTAATGTGGTGTATGACCAGAACTGGTGGGAGCCGGAAGTATCTGTTGGTGTGGATTTTCATCACAACGAAATGCCGAAAAACCTGGCTACCACGCTGCATGTGGCGCGGAACGGTGTCAGTTATTATCTTTCTGCCACAAAGGTATGGCTCAACGGAATATTCGGTCTGACCACCCTGGCGGATGTGAACATTGATGTGACTAATGCCAATCAGCAAGGTTTGTTGGGCTTTGGTGGTGCAGATGGCATGGGCTATAAAGTGTTGCCAGCGGCCTCGGTGGGGGTTTTCCTGAACCGGCATGTCGTATTGGGTGCTGAATATCGGGATATGCCCCAGAATCAGTTGATAGCACCGTCTAGTAATAAATTATTGGGTGCACTGGGTGATCAGGTGTCCAAAACCAGTGCCTGGAAAGACGTTTATGTCGCCTGGTTCCCCTACAAGCAGCTATCTGTGACGGCGGCCTATGTGGATCTCGGTACCATCGCTACCATGAAAAGCCAGAACGGTCTTTATCTGTCTCTGACCAGCAGCTTCTAACCGCATCTATGAGTACATTTTCTCCGTCATCTATACCATGACAATTTTGTGAATACTCCACCGGCTAAAAGCCGGTGGCTTCAGGTTACGGCTGGAAGCCGGATCGGTCGGCACTGAGGCCGACGGCTGTCGCTACACGACATGAAAGTCATCGTCTGGATCTGGTGGGGTTTGATTCTTGATGTACTCCTGCTAAACCTCATCTGTTACATTCCCACTACTCGCGACCCAATAGCCCCGCCCCCACAAATGTTGGCACCAGTATCTCTTGAGTAACTTCGCATACTCCGTCAGCAACCGATGCGAGCTCTTCCCTTTCAAATACTGTACCGCCTTGGATACCGATAGATTCGGCGGTATCCCTATCAATAGATGTACATGATCCCTATTAATCGACCCCGCATAGATCACCATTTCCTTACTACGCGCTATCTCTCGCAGCAATTCCCGACATCGTAGCCCTACATCCCAGGCCAATACCTGATATTGGTACTTCGTCGTCCAGACTAGGTGATACTTACAATCCCAAACCGGGTGACTACCACTTTTATAAGATTCCATAGCTGTGGTTATACCACCGGACTTATCCGCCGCCTAAAGGCGGGGGATTTACGGATCCCCTATCGGGGACTCTAAACCTTTGCAGGTTAGCCGCCAGTTGAGACAGGAAGCGTGCTATTCAATGGGTAAAAGAGGATCTCTAGACCATTCATTCCAAGAACCAAAATACATCCGAACATTGTCAATACCTGCACTTTTCATCGCGAGAAGTGCATTGGCTGCCCTAGCACCTTTAAAGCAATATATAATGATGTTACTATTTGAATAAATGCCCGCAGTTTGTAGTTCTGCCAAGAGTTCATTTTTATTTTTAAATATAGATCCGTATTCTCCTGGTTTCATAAATCTATACCACTCAATCCACCTTGCTCCGGGAATCCGACCTTTACGCGGACAATAATCAATGCCATAAGGAGAAGAACTCTCCCCAATCCATTCACTCACATCTCGAACATCGAGTATTATTGTTTCCTTATCATTCAAAGCTTCGAGCATTTGGTCTTTCGTGACCATGACGTTCTCATTTTTAAGTACTTTAAAATTTTGCACAGGAATAAGATTTGGGACATCTAAAGTGGTTGGCAACCCCTCGTGCAACCATCTTTGATATCCACCGTGGAGCACGGCAGCATTAGAATGACCTAAATACTGCATCAAATACCAGCCCCGGCACGACTGACCGAATCCGTCATTCATCTGCTGTTCGTAGAATACGATTTTTTGATTTGCATGTACGCCGAGCTTTCCTAATAGATCAGAAAATTTAGATGTAAGGCTTTCCAACCCATCATAGTCTGTCATAGCGAGATAGGTAAAAATTTCACGAAGATTGCGAGCGCCAGGAAGGTGCCCTGCTAAATAGGCTTCAGGTGACCGGGTATCAATAAGTACGATATCCTCAGGGTAGGAATTCAATAATGCTTGCACATCAGCACATTCCAGGATGCTTTCAGTTTTCATAACACACCTCATTAAAAAAGTTTTCAGTAAGTTTTATATTTCAGGTATTTACCGTTCATGGTGACTTTTATGCGATCTCCGTGTTCATCCGTTACTCTGGAAATATCTATAGAAAAATCAATGGCACTCATGATTCCATCTCCGAACTCCTCATGAATCAGCTCTTTGATAGTGGTTCCATATACCTGTAGTATTTCATAAAACCTGTATATGGTTGGGTCTGTAGGAATGGCGGTTGGCAGACATCCACGCGAAGGAACTTCCTGCAGTATGCGTTCAACTTCCTCAGGAAGTTCCAATAAGTGAGTAACCACACGTGCCTGCTCAGCTGATAGCGGCATTTGTCCCAAGAGCGCAGCAGTGCTCCATTCCTTGCTGACTCCAAGCCGAGCGCTCAAATCCTTCCAGCTGAGGCCATGAAGAAGTTTTTTTTCTAATATCAATGCAGTGACATCTGATCTGTTCATTCGTTGGCTCCTTATAAGTTGCTAAGTTTTGCTGATTACAACCAAAAAAATTGGATGCATCTATGTAAATTTTGTGTTGACAAAAATCCAACCAGCCTGAGTATTCTTGAATAAGTTATCCGCTGAAATATAGTCTGCATATTGCGCTCCTAAAAGCCAAGATGAGTTAAAACGATGAATAACGGAAAGATCGACTTCATGCCCATAGTGTACTGAGTGATAGCTAGAATCAAAAGAATAATATCTCGCCATAAATTTGGTATTCATCCAAAGTGCTTTCGCAGTAATGTAAACACTTTTTAACCCTTCTTTTGGAGTGGTTAGAAAAACATCTGCCCAACCGTTAAACAAATGCTTAGTAGCCAGAGGCGTCTGAAAGCCATATGTACCATTCTTGTTAGCGCCCATCACCATGTAATCGGCATGGATACCAAGATTTCTCCAGGTGAGGCCCGCTCCACCATGCGCGTAAGAGGCGTTAACCAAGGGGCTGCCACCGTCATACGGTGTTTGTTTCGCATAGCTACCGTCGTACTGTATATGGTATGAACGGGTTATGGGTATCACACCTGCAACGCTGATACCAATGCTTTGGCTGTTACAGGCTTGTACGCCAGACAATAAACAAGCTGCAGCACCAGGTATTAGTGTTTTAGACTGATTTCCGTACCAATAACCAAAAAGATCGGCGTGAAGAAGTTGGCTTTGAGTAAATGATGCTTGAGCTAGAAAAGTCTTAGATGCTACTAATTGGTTTAGAATATTCTTGATCCGCCAAATATACGCGCCAAAAAGATGAACATGCCTATCAACGTTATCATGAAGAGAAACGGCATCAAAACTCTGAGGGGTTTGAAAAAAATCAACATTACCTACGAATCGGCTATCATTTAAAATGATTTCTTGGCGACCCACGCGAGCTCTTATGCCTTTCAAACCCGTGTACTGTATATAGAACTGATTGACACCTGTTTCTTCTGGATCGGGTATGGCCGAATATTGAGTCTTTCCGTTTAGGAGGCTATTGTATTTGTTAATCAGACTGCTCACATTGATAAACTGGATATAGCCTGTTAATCCATATTCCTGGTGGGTTGATAGCGCCAACATTGAACGAATAGTGAATGCTTGGGCTTCATCAAGACCAGGCTGTTGCACAAATTCATAGCGAGGTCTGATCTGAAGGGCATAGCTCCCCTTTGAAAGAGCCTGAGTCAGGGGATCAGAATATGCGGGCAACGTTATGGAGAAAATTGTTAAAAATGTCAGAAATGCAGATTGCACGTTATAAGTTTTTGAATTTTTCATATAATATTCCCGGTAGTGTGAATAAAGTATTCGCAATGTTTTCCTTGCGTTATATCGGTCTATTTTTTCCATAGGCCCATGAGATAAGCATGAACAATATTGCTACAAAAACGGTTCCACCTATCCAGTTTCCGGCCCAAACGATAAGTTCATTGCGCAAGAGGCCAAAATGCCCAAAACCCCAAGTGAGAAGTTTTATTTTACTATCATGGTTAGCCAAGGCGGTACTGTTTAGGGCAATGTATCGACTTTGCATGAGAAGTGGTAAACCGATGAATCCGATGTTGGCTATACAATGCTCAGTCATACCGGATACGAATGCTAACGGTCCGTACCAAGCCACCACCATTTTGCCAATGTCTGTGCGTCCCTTAACATAGAGAAAGAAAGAAGTTTGTAATAACCATGTACAAATAATTGCCATACAAAAAACGGATATGTCATCTGGTCCTACTTTTGATAGTGCTATCATGTGTGCTCGATCAAGGAATATAGATTTCGCGTATGCGCCTGGACCAGCGGCTACAATACCAATAAAAATAAACATTCCAACCGTGTTACCAATCCAACCTACTAGTAAGAATTTGATATATGAAATGAACTTTAATTTTCTGCGGCTTACGGCAACAAATCCTGCGGCCATGTCAGAAGTTATTAGGGATGCTCCTGATACCAAAATGGCCACAAATGAAAATCCGAAAACTAAACCACTTACTAGATTAGCTATGCCTGGAGTTGAAATTCCTGCACCGACGGCAATTGCAAGTATTACTCCAAAACCTACCATCGCACCACCCACAATGGATTGAAAAAAGAATCCTAATGGTCGAGACCATTTTGTTACGGCTATGGTTGTGAGAGTATCAAGTGTTTCGCTGATTGATTTTGGCTCCATAAAACTTTGTGGTAGACCTATTTCAGTTTTAGGTTTGACCTCTTCCTGTGCTATATCCATTTTGTTTCCTTTATTGGCAAATATGCATTGAATCGAAAATGATATTATGTTGTTATTATATATAGTGATTTGATAATTCTCTGACTGTTACCTTATCAAAACCTGATATTGCAAATGCTGCCAGTTCTCCGTGTTCGTCTGTCAAATCCATTCTGCACTCCTGTTCTTGCCTCCTAACCACATTCCATACTCTGTTTTCCGTTTTTTTCATGTGACAAATAGCTAAAGGAAGAGTGGGGGTTTTAACTCTTATAATTGTTGGTTTCGTCGAGAATATAGAACACTGACCAGTCAGATTTCTTGCAATTACTTCTGCTTGAAGTTTTATCGGCTCAATGTATGAGTATATCGTACCTTTTATGGAGGCACAGTCTCCTAAGGCATATATATCGCAGACCGAAGACTGCAAATGAAGATCTACGCTGATTCCTTTTTCAATTTTCAAACCGGCACGCTCTGCTAGGCCCGTATTAGGTACTAATCCCGCAGCTGTGACCACTATATCTGTCTCAAAGGTTAACCCATTCTTAAGTATGGCCTGATAGCGGTTCGAAGAATATTTCAGCGTTTTAAGAACTGTTTCAAAATGAAAAACCACCCCTTTTTTGTTCAACCGCTTCCGCAGGTCTATCCCTATCGCCTCTGGAAGTAGCCGGTTTAGAGGCCAATGATTAGGGTCAACGATTGTTACGGTATGTCCGGCAGCAGATATATCATCCGCGAACTCACACCCAATCAGTCCTGAACCCAAAATTGTTACTGATTTAGGACCGGAGTCCAGTTTTTGGCGGAGTATCCGGTAATCCGCGAGGTCATTAACGGCATGCACGGTATGAGCTGCATTGCCGTCTATTGCTAGCTCACGTTGGTGTGCGCCAAGGGCAAGTACCAATTTTCCATAAGCAATTGAACCGCGCGAAGTGACCAATATCTTCCGTGAAGGATCCAACTTGATCACGGGCGTGTCGGTAAAAATATCGATGTCCAATCGTTGCGCTCTGCTAATTGAATCCTCGTGTATGAGATCCTGGACTGCCTTTCCCTCAGCCAGAGCCCCAGAAAGAGATGGCTTGGAATAGAAATCTCCTCTGCAGCTGCTAATCAGAAGAACCGGTGCAGAGGATCCCAAACGTCTGAGGTTCTCTGCAACTGACCACCCCGCAAACCCTGCACCAATAATAACAATATATTCAGGCCCTCCATGGCATTCATTCTGCTCAGTTTTTTTTATGTGTTTGGTTTTTTGTAAATCACCCGGCGGCGATTTTTTCAACAGTCGAAGATCGCTCTTACGCATACCACATATCGGACATTCCCAACCTTCAGGGATATCCGCAAAGCGTGTTCCCGGTGCTAACCCTGAATCCGGATCGCCTTGCGCTTCGTCATATATGAACCCGCAGGCTTCACAGATCCATCGTTCATAATTATTGAAATTCATTGGTTTCCTCTTCGCTTAACTTGTAACTTCCTATGGCTGAATTAAGAACAAAGCTGTGTCTTATCTCATCTCCGCTAGTTCTTTACGCAGATGTTTCATAGATGGCGTTATCATGGCCACAAAATAGGCTTCGCGGAGCTTACGCTGGGCGGGTGCCGTACGAAGGTAACCTTTAGCTCCAGAATGCAACATAGCGGATTGTGCTGAACGCAGTGAGATCTCACTTACCTGCAAGCGCACCTGCAAAACTGCCTTAAAATATTCCTTTGCAGTTTCATAAGGTGTTTCTGCCAAAGCCATTACCGCTTCTTTTATTTCATTTAACTCATTTTGTAGATAATCAGGACGATCATCCAGGTAGACGTTTACATGACCCAATAGTGATTCTGTCTCTCTGCTGATATCAATACAGGACTGTGTTACGCCCAGCCCCATACCAGTTTGAAGTAGCACTATTCCCGCTTTACTGCGGCGCAAAAAATCGGCACCGTTTTCATCAATAATCATCGAATCTGGAATAAAAACATTCTCAAAAATGCAAGCATAGGTACCTGAACCTTCCAGCGCTGTAAAATGTGCCATCTGTTTGAGGGTAAAACCTGGCATTTCGCAATCAACGAGCGTCATTATCGAGTGGTGGACTGCTCCCTCAAGTGCAAACAGTGTTCCAAAGACATGTTCCGGTCCCAGATTGGATACCCAGGGCAAATTACCATTGACCAGATAACCACCTTCTACTCGCTTTCCCTGTAACCGTAGTTTTTCGATCCCTGCAAAGGCCTTCATGGTATTTGACATCCCGGTTCCGCCTAGGGTTTTCCCAGATGCTACCTTGTGAATCCATTGATCCCGCACCTTGGGATTGGCGGCGTTCTCCAGATACCATCCGCAGGTGTCTTGGCACCACACCGCGAAGCCAGTAGACATACATTCCTCGGAGATGCTGCTCATGGCCTTGATAGAAGCCGGCAGGTTCATGCCGTTAACGTAACCTGAGGTTGGCAGGTGGTGACAAAATCCCCCTGCGGCACCGATGTTACGAATTACCCTCTCGGGATAAATACCTTCAAGATCAATTTGCGTTGTTATAGGGCAGAGATCACGACGAATAACTATTGATACCGCATCTAGCATCGCAGCACCGGACCAATCGTTGTCCATTGTATTCCTGGCGAGTTGATTCATGATGGATCGTTCTCCTACACGAGGGGTTATACAGGCTCCACCAGCAAGTTGACGTTCCGCCTTAACGTATTGGCCACTGGGGACCAGACATTTGAATGTGAAATGATTTCGTCAATCACAGATTTGGGCGCATCTCCGTCTGCCAATACCTTTACCCGTACATCGGTAAAGCCCAATTCCTTACTAGGATCAAGATCGCCCGTGCCCCACACGGCAGTCACATTAATATCGCCTTCTAGCACTAATTCCAGACGCGTGAGTTTCACACCCCTGGCAGTAGCATTTGCGTGCACGCCTACAGCGAGGCATGCTCCGAGGGTGGCCAGAACGGCTTCTGAAGGATTCGGTGCATTGTTTTCACCCAAAAGGTGCGGTGGCTCGTCAATCAACAGGGGCTTGAGATCGCGAACATACGTTTGCATGCGGAACTGACCTTCGCAAACGGTCTTAGCTTTAAGAGTGACAACGGCGTCTGGATTGGTTTTACCCTTTTCTCCTAAAGCGACCAGGCCATCAGAATCAATAGGGCGTAGGTATTGTACAGAAGTGGTAACAGTTTCAGCATTTGCGTTCATGGTGGTCTCCAAGACAAGTGGTTAGTGAAGCAATCTTGTCTTAGCAATGTGCATGCCAAAGTACTATTTTTAATTATTACAAGGTGTTACTGTTTTTTTTGGCGCGCTCCGAAGTATGACAATGTCTACAATGTTGACATTGTTTGTTTTGTCGCCCTTCATTTTGCACCTTTCTCGATCAAATTGTTCAGTCGCTTATAATCTTCAATTTGCTCATGCGGTAAGAAAGTTGCCGTGGAGTCAGTCCTAAGCTCATTGCAGCGCGAGTTTTGTTACCCCGCTGTTTTCTCAAAGCCTCTTGAATCGCGTCTACTTGATCAGGGACGACCTTCATGTATGGACGAAGATCGCCGAATGACGTGTCAGGTTGAGCGTTATGTGTGGCATGACTTATCAAAGTTTCAGACGAAATTTCATGTGCAAGCACATCCTCAACCAGATGGCCGTCTATAACTCCCTGATCACTCAACAATAGCAAGCGTTTGATAACATTTTCGAGCTGCCTTACGTTTCCTGGCCAGGCGTATCGCTCTAATGCCGCCAACGCATCACCGCTGAATTTGATCTCTCTTGAAAATTCACCATTGGATTTATTCAAGAAATGTTGCGCGAGTAGTCTGATGTCTCCTCTACGCTCCCGAAGAGCAGGAATTTGCAATGGAAAAACATTTAATCGATAAAATAAATCCAGTCGAAATTGATTCTCCTGAACAGCGATTTGCAAATCTTTATGACTGGCCGAGACAATACGTATATCGACAGCAATGTCTTTAGTCCCACCCACCCTTTGTATTGTTTTATATTCTATGACGCGCAGCAGCTTTGCCTGTAATGCTAGTTCTAGGTCTGCAATCTCATCCAAAAAAAGTGTGCCGCCAGACGCCATCTCTATACGCCCGATTTTAGATGCTACCGCTCCTGTGAAAGCCCCTCGTTCATAGCCAAATAATTCAGATTCGATGAGCGAGTTGGGTATGGCTGCGCAATTAATATTGATTAATGCTCCCCCCGAACGCTCGCTTGCCATATGGATCATTCGTGCAAAAAGTTCTTTGCCGGTGCCGGATTCCCCTTGTAACAAAACATTCGTATTTGTCTGGGCTACCAGAAATGCCTGTTGGACGGCTTCCTGCAGGAGATGACTCTGACCTATGATACCATATGCCGCCCCGCGACTTTCCATTTTATTTATAAGTAGCTGATTTTTAGACTCCAGGTCGGCAGTGCGCGATGCCACCATCTCTTCGATACGTAATCTTTGGCCAATTAATGTTGCAATGACCTTGAGTAATGAGATATCACGTTGAAATGGTCTCTTACGTTTACGTAATCTGTGAACCGCCAGTACTCCTATAGTTTTTTCACCCCATAAAATGGGTACCGCGATGTAAGCCATCATTTCATTTGGTAATATCTTTCTTGATACGGCCCGCGTTAAATATTTCTCTTCCTCGTCAATATCCTGTACTAATGCGATTTTCCCAGTTTTGTAAACATATCCTGTCACTCCTTCTCCAGCTTTATATTTACCTTTATTTATTTCTTCGGCGGTAAGGCCATAGGAATACTTAATTGTAATTAACTTCGGATCATCCCCTTCCGTCAGGAGCACCCGACCGCGATTCAGTCCGTGCAGGTGAGACAACAAGCGCAAGATTCGACGGATGGATTGGTCCAGGTCAATAACATCTGTAACCAACCGCGATGCTTCCTGAACAACTATCAGTTCGGAATCTATATTGGATGGCTCTGCGGGATGCTCCATGTCCAATTTTCGACCCTCCTACTTCATACCAAGTTCTTCTGAGCAGCCCCGCGATGAATTCTAGCCTGTAGGGGCACCGAGTTGACGGCCGGGATCAGCCATCGCAAAAGCATCTATTTGCTCACAATTTGCCATAATTCGCTGAACCGTCGGGATGTCGACTATTTCTATTTTGAATGTACGCATAACAACGATGATGCTAGCTAGGCATATGTCGGCCATAGTAGGCATGTCGCCATGACAGAACGTACCAGTCTCGGTCTCGTTGGATAAGCGTTGCTCTAAAGCTCGTAGACCTGTGCCAAACCAATTGATCTGCCAAGCCCGCCATGCTTCTTCATCAAAATTTCCAACCGTTGTGAGATATTTTTTTACTCTCGGGGTGATCAGCGGGTGGGTATCTACTGCCAGCATGGCGGCAATGGACCGGACCCGGGCACGCCCAAGCCCATCTTGGGGCAACATCGCGGGAGTCGGGTAGGTATCTTCAAGAAACTCCAGAATGGCCAATGATTGTGTCAAGGGGACGCTGGATTGTTCCGCACCCAGGTTGATTAAGGCCGGAACTGCTCCCAACGGATTGATTTTAAGAAATGCCTCGCTGCGTTGCTCACCCGCATCGAGATTCACATAGTGTTCCGCTGGCTGCAGGCCTTTGAGGTTTAAACCTACGCGGACGCGATAGGTCGCGGATGAGCGCCAAAAAGAAAACAGTTCGAAATTGTGGGGCTGCTGGGTCATAAGAACTCCTGAGAGGGGTAAAAAAACTGTCTGAAGGAATCTCTAACAGGCAGGAAAGTCAGTGATTCTTTTTTATGTTATAGCTGACCGATGAGTCAAGAAAAAATGCGGTTGAGCTGATGTTGGTACCCTTATGTCGGAATTATCTACGGGCTACCGCCAAATTTCACCCAGATTTTTTAAAATGGGGTCATATTTGAATCGTTTTCTGTCGTTATCGCCCTGTTTTTTTGGTTTATCTACATTTTCCTGTCCTAAAGGCGCAATATGGCCATGCGTTTTACACGCCAGGCGGACCAGACTCCATTCTCCTTGAACCTGACGCAGGCCGCGTAAGGAGAACTTCTGGAATCCCATAACCGATTTGATAATACCGAAGACCGGTTCTACCGTTTGTTTGCGCAGACGGTAAACGCTTCGGCCTGCCTAAGTATTTAGACGATGCATCATCGCTTGCATAGGGGGCACATTTTTCGGAAGGGTTTCCGGTTCTGGATGCCTCAATAAACCGGCCAATTTGAGTCGGTAACTACCAATCGGTCATCAGCAGTGAATGACCGCAATCCGTCTTTACCAGTCATCGGATCATAGCGAATACTATGGCAACCAGTCGTCCGTGAGCAATGGCCTCGCCGAGTACCGCCACCCCCTGACCGTGCCTGCATTATTCGCGGTAGAGTCGGGTGCGCCTGTCAAGCAGATCCAGCCCCACTTAATTCAGGGCAACGCTAGGATGAAACTCTATTGTCCGTTAACAATTTTGATACATTACAGTTCAATGTCTGGCAGCAACCAATCCCTGCCTCTTCCATAGAGGCCAGCGAACCGTCCCAATCTCAGATCTGAAAAAGGAATCGACGATATAGAAACGAGGTCGCAGTTTTTCATTTCCTGCCCGACCTGCTTCCAGCGCTCGCGCAGGGTCGTCTTGGCCGAGAGCACCGGGGCTTCCCTGTTCGTCCGCCCCGCGTCATCGTACACCCACCATCGATCATCATCGCTTCAATGTGATGCTCGAATGAGTAGCCAGCCCGTGACTTCCTCTGCTGGGCCGCCGAGAGCAGCATGGCGTCGATCTTCGGGAACTCGACGATGATCGAACGCAGTGCCTTTTCCGGTGTCAGGGCCTTGGGGTCGTCCCCGAGGACGAGCCGCACAAGCTCGACGGCCCTGCCTCGCATCTGAAGCTCCCTGAATATCTCGTATTCGACGCCACGGCTGATGGCCCGGATCGCGTCCTCCCCGGCTTCGCCATCGCGAATGGATCCATGCTCCTGAGCCCCTGCTCGGACATGAACCGGGTCCGCGCGGTTGCTGCGAGTTCGGCCGTGGCCGGCATCGTTCCGTATTTGTCGGCCAGGGTGGCGATGGATCCGTCGAAATACGCCTTGATGATTTTACCGCTATCCCTGCGGAGTTTGTTGTTGGCCTTTTGCGGGTTTAGCTTTTGCGCCATCCCATGGTTTGGTCTGGAGCCGGAAGCCGGAAGCCGGAAGCCGGAAGTCGGAAGTCGGAGAAAATTTACTCTCCTGTTAATGATTCTGGCATACGGCCACCGCGAAGTTGCGTGATTAGATCAGCAAAGTAATGGCCTGGACTGCAGGCTATTTCGGAGTGTTCCGCAACGACAGCCCCAACTTCAGAGCCTCCGTAAATACCCGATAGATCGGTGCATTCCATATCCTGGCCCGATATCGGATATCCTGGTCCAGATCGACCGGCACATGGGCACTGAGCCGGACTTTGAGCTTGGCCCGGTGCGTCAGTAGCTGGTTACGCCGTTCTTCAGGCAGATCATCGAGGGCAGGGAGCCCAAGAACCAGCAGGTCCCGGACCAGAAGGCCCAGACTGCCTTTCTGATAAGTGGTCATCTGCCGGATGGCCTGATCTACCTGCCATTCTGTATCCATGATCAACATGACGTAAGGTACTCCTTTTATGACGCGATATACCGGCATCAGGGCTGTTCCGCAGGATATGGAGGCAGAATCATGGTGCGCGTCACCAGTACGTTGAAAAGATATCCAGGCCGGATCCTCAGGGTCGGCTGGATGTTGAGATTTTTGTTGAGCAGGTTTGTTCCGACACTGTCCATTTCCTGGGCCATGGCTGCTGCAGCGGTCTGGCCGGGGGTCGGATTCTGGAATGCCGAACTCTGTTGCGGCTGAGAGAGCTGCGCACCTGCACCAATCAGCGAGATCAGAATTGCCGAGCCAAAAATCCGCAAATAGTGATTGTCTACCAGATCATGGAATCCCGCTTCCCCAATTCCGTTGGTACCCGGCATGCCCTGCAGGGCAATGGTTTCGCCATTGGGATAGATCAGCCGGTTCCAGGCAACCAGTACCCGACTCTGGCCATAGGCTACGGCACTGGAATATTCACCGATGATCTTTGTTCCCTGCGGAATCAGAATCCTGTCCGGGTCCAGGCTGTCGTAGACGTTCTGCCGCACCTGGGCCACTATTTCACCGGGCAGATCTGAATTGATGCCAGTCACCATGACGGCAGGAATAATGCTGCCTGCGGTGACCTCATTACGGTTCAGTGGCTTTTGCAGCGATTCATCCAGATACCCGTTTTTGTCTTTCGCGCTTTTCTGTTGGCTCAGAAACTGTTGATTGTCATTTTGTCCTGAACCCCTTCCACCCTGGCCTCCAGCACCTTCAAACCCCTGAATTTTCTTCAGCAGGTCAGGCGGCACCGTGCCCGTCTGGGATATGGCTTTCAGGGCAGCCTGCAGATAGCTGTCCGGATTGACATTGAAGTTACCCGTTGCAGTGCCTAGCAGCTTGTCGGACTTTCATTTTGCCTAAAATTATCGTATAATTACTTATGATTCAATGTGATGAGTGATTTTATGGCCCACTTCCTCGATGCTGACCGCAAGACCGATTATCTTCTGCCCCCCTCCATGGACGACTGGCTTCCGGAAGGGCACCTGGCGCGATTTATCGTGGAAGTCATTGATCAGCTCGATCTCTCGCTGCTGGTCCAACAATATGCGGGTCGTGGCCATAAGGCCTATCACCCGGCCACCCTCCTGGCGATTCTGGTCTACGGCTATGCCAACGGGGTCTTTTCCAGCCGTAAACTGGAACAAGCCACCTATGATTCCGTGGCTTTCCGTTACCTCGCGGCCGGCAGCCATCCGGATCACGATACCTTGGCCACCTTCCGTCGCCGTTTTCTGGGCGAACTGCAAGGATTGTTCGTGCAGGTCCTGGAACTGGCACAGGAGATGAAACTGCTGAAGATCGGCCGGGTGTGTCTGGATGGCACCAAGATCCACGCCAACGCTTCCAAACATCAAGCCCTGTCCCATGGGCATATCGAACAGATGGAGCGTCATCTCCAGGCCGAAGTACAGGAACTCTTTGCACTGGCAGAACAGGCGGATCAGTCCGGGATTCCCGAGGGCGTGAATCTGCCCGAAGAGATCCAGCGCCGAGAAGACCGGCTGGCCGTGATGGCAATAGCCAAGGCGAAGATTGCCGAGCGGGCACAGGTCCGTTATGCCAAAGAGAAAGCGCAGTACGACACGCAAATGGCACGCCGTGCGGAACAAGAAGCCCTGGGACAAAAGCCCCGAGGCAAAGCCCCCCAGGCACCGGACCCGGCGCCTAAAGCGCAAGACCAGATTAATCTCACCGATGAAGAATCCCGCATCATGCCGGTCTCAGGCGGTGGCTTTGAACAAACCTATAATGCCCAGGCCGCCGTGGATGACCAGACAATGCTGGTGGTAGCCACCGGAGTCAGTCAGGCCCCCAATGACAAGGAACAGGTCATCCCCATGTTGAAAACCCTCCAGGCACAAACAGCGCAACTGGGACCCATAGAAGCGCTGGTGGCCGATACGGGTTACTGCAGCGAAAAGAATGTGGAGGCCTGCGAAGCGCTGGGGATTACCCCATTCATTGCCGTGGCCCGAGAAGAACACCATCCCGACTGGCGGCAACGGCATACAGAACCGGAAGACCTCCCTGAAAATGCAACCCGCATGCAGGCGATGATACATCGTCTGAAAACGCAGGCAGGCCGAAGCGTTTACCGTCTGCGCAAACAAACGGTAGAACCGGTCTTCGGGATTATCAAATCGGTGATAGGATTCCGGCAGTTCTCCTTGCGCGGCCTGCGTCAGGTTCAAGGAGAATGGAGTCTGGTCTGCCTGGCGTGGAACATAAAACGCATGGCCGTATTGCGTCTGTAGGGCAGGAAAATGCAGATAAACCGCAAAAAACAGGGCAATAATGACCAAAAAAGACTCAAAACGAGTGATTTCAAAAAAATCGTGGCGAAATTTGGCAGTAGTCCGAAGTTAAAACCGACGGGCTGCTAGTAGGTTATCCAGGATGAGGCGCTGATCAGCTGGTGCTGACATGCACCAGGCCGGGGAAAAGCGCAGCCAGGCCATTGGCAATGAAGGTGACGGCGATGGCGGCCAGGACCAGCCCGAAAATTCGGGTGGATATGTTGATGCCGGTTACGCCCAGACGCCGTGACAATGGCCGGGCCAGGCGCAGCGCCGCGTAGGCGACTCCGGCAATGATCAGGATGTCCAGAATCAATAGCCCGCTGGCAAACCAGGAAGCATTTTTATGATGGGCAATAATCACCGTAATCATGGTGCCCGGACCCGCCATCAGCGGAATGGCCAGTGGTACCACGGCTACCGCTTCCTTGCTCATGCCCTCGGCCGTTTCTTCCGGAGTATGGCGGTAACGGCTGGATTTTGCCTGCAACATATTAAAGGCCAGCAACATCAGGACCATGCCCCCGGCTACCTGAAAGGCGGCAATGCTGATGCCAAAAAACTGGAGAATGTACTCACCCAGAAAAGCGGCTATGAGCAACACGATGGCGACGGTTCTGGAGGCCAGTTTGATGGTGGCCAGTTGCTGGGCCGGATCTTCGTCAGCCGTCAAGGCAATGAAAATGGGAATGGCCCCGATGGGATTAAGAATGGCGAGCAGGGCAATGAGGGTTTGCAGGGCGTTATGCAGTTCAGGCGCGATGGACATTTAAAATTACCGTGACAGACTGTGCAGTGCACAGAACGCTTGAAAAATGGTGCCTGAAGACGTATTAAATAGGCATATTCAGTTACAACCTAATACGGAGTGGATACGATGCCAACTTATGAGTATGTATGCAAGGACTGTGGACATCATTTGAGCGCAGAGCAGCGCATGAGTGACGCCCGTCTGACCGATTGTCCGGCCTGCGGCAAACCGGGCCTGGAGCGGCAGCTCAGTGCTGGCGCTTTTGCGCTGAAGGGGTCCGGCTGGTACGAGACAGATTTCAAGGGCAGTAAGGGTGGTTCGACCAAAAGCGAAGCCGCCAGCAGTGCCGCGCCCGCTTGCCCGGGCGGCAGTTGCGCCTGTCATTGACGCCGCGCCTGCAGCGGGGATAGATTGTTCGCGGGCCGCCGGTCAGGCGGCCTTTGTTATTTGATGACGGAATTTGACATAACTACACGGGACGCAGCATGCGGACACATTATTGTAATGGCATAAACGAGAACCTGATTGGACAGAAGGTACGCCTCTGTGGTTGGGCCCAGCGCCGTCGTGATCACGGCGGTGTGGTTTTCATTGATCTCAGGGACCGGGAAGGGCTGGTTCAGGTGGTTGCTGATCCTGATCAGGCGGAAGCCTTCGCGGCGGCTAATGAATGCCGGAGCGAGTTTGTTTTGAGTGTCGAAGGGGTGTTGCGGGCCCGCCCTGCGGGTACGGAAAATCTGCACATGCCCAGTGGCAAAGTCGAACTCATGGCGACGCGCATCGAAATTCTGAATCGCTCCGAGCCGGTTCCGTTTCCTCTGGATGAAGAGGACATTGCCGAAAACCTGCGTCTCAAATATCGTTATCTGGATTTGCGCCGTCCGGAAATGCTGGGACGCCTGCGTTTGCGCCATCAGGTCACCAGCTACGTGCGCCGTTATCTGGACAGTGGCGGTTTCATGGACGTCGAAACGCCGGTTCTGACCCGCTCCACACCGGAGGGCGCCCGCGATTATCTGGTCCCGTCCCGAACCCAGCCGGGTCATTTTTTCGCCTTGCCGCAAAGTCCCCAGTTGTTCAAACAACTGCTGATGGTCGCGGGTATTGATCGTTATTATCAGATTACCAGATGTTTTCGGGATGAAGACTTGCGCGCTGACCGGCAGCCGGAATTCACCCAGATTGATATGGAAGCCTCTTTTGTGGATGAAGAAGCCGTCATGGGTATTGCTGAACCGATGATTCGCGGACTGTTTGCGGAAGTGCTCGGTATCGATCTGCCCAATCCTTTCCCACGCATGACCTACGCGGAGGCCATGCACCGTTTTGGTGTGGATCGCCCCGATTTGCGCAATCCCCTGGAGCTGACCGAGCTGACCGAGCTGATGCGCAGCGTGGAGTTCAAGGTGTTTCGGGAGGCCGCTGAGCGTCCACGGGGCCGCGTCGCCTGTCTGCGGGTTCCCGGTGGTGCCCAGCTCAGTCGTGCACAAATTGATCAATACACCCAGTTTGCGGCCATTTATGGGGCCAAGGGTCTGGCCTGGATCAAAATCAACGCACTGGATCAGGGTGCCGACGGGCTCCAGTCGCCCATCGTCAAATTTCTTGCTCCCGAGGTGCTGCAGGAAATTCTCCAGCGCAGTGGCGCGGCCGTCGGCGACATTCTCTTTTTCGGTGCCGACAGTGCCAAGGTGGTCAACGAGGCGCTGGGAAATCTGCGCAACCGCGTCGCGGCCGACCTGAATTTGCTGGAAGGTGAATGGCGACCCGTATGGGTAACGGATTTTCCCATGTTTGACTTCGACGAGAAAGATAATAGCTGGACTTCCACCCATCATCCGTTTACCGCACCGCAAAGCGCGCATCTGGAGAGCCTGGCGGAAAATCCGGGGGCAGCATTGGCCCGCGCCTATGACCTGGTGCTGAACGGCAATGAAATTGGCGGCGGCAGCATTCGTATTCATCAGGAAAAAGTTCAGGAAAAAGTGTTTGCTGCCCTGGGCATTGGCGCCGAGGAAGCGCGGGATAAATTCGGCTTCCTGCTGGACGCCCTCCATTATGGTGCGCCACCCCATGGCGGCCTGGCTTTCGGGCTGGATCGTCTGGTCATGCTCATGTCTGGCGCGGAAACCATTCGCGACGTCATTGCTTTCCCCAAAACCCAGAAAGCCGGTTGTCTGTTGACCGAGGCCCCCGGCGTGGTGGCCGACAAGCAATTACAGGAGTTGGGTATCCGCCTGCGCCCCGGAGTAGGAGCCGATGTTCAAAATCCCTGAGTCCATTCTGGTCATGATCTACGCCGGTCAGCAGGTTTTGTTGCTGGAGCGTGCCCAACCGGAAGGATTCTGGCAGTCGGTAACGGGGAGTCTTGAACCGGGAGAGTCCTGGCGGGAAGCGGCCGTGAGGGAACTCCGCGAAGAAACCGGATTTACGGCGGAAGGACTGGTGGATACCGGGGTACGGAATCGCTTTCCCATTGTGCCGCCCTGGCGGGAACGCTACGCGCCGGAGGTGGCGTTCAACGAGGAGCGCATATTCACCCTGGCTTTGCCCAAGCCTCAGGTTCCGCAACTGCGGCATCAGGAGCATGTGAACTTTGCCTGGTTGCCGGCGATCGAAGCGGCCCGACGTACCGGATCGTGGACCAACCGGGATGCGATTTATCGCCATTTTGGCGCGCGCCTTGACGTACAGCAGGCGGCTTCGTAACGTAAGGAACATTTTGCACGCGCAACAGCGCCTGAGAGGGTGGTTATGGGTGTAGAGACAGTGATGGTGCAGGGGTTGCGGCGCAGTGAAGCGGCCGACCTGGATACCCGCATTCGCCGGGCAAAAGCCGCTTTGGGAAAGCGTGCGGTTATTCTCGGGCACCATTACCAGCGCGAAGAAGTCTATCGTCATGCCGATTTCCATGGGGATTCCCTGCAGCTATCCCGGGCGGCAGCCGGGCAGGAAGCGGAATTCATTGTTTTTTGCGGTGTGCACTTCATGGCCGAAGTGGCGGATATTCTCAGCCGTCCTGATCAGGCCAGCATTCTGCCCGACCTGAACGCCGGTTGTTCCATGGCCGACATGGCTGATATTCCGCAGGTCCAACGCGCCTGGGACGAACTCGCGACGGTGCTGGACGTGGAGACGGAAATCACTCCGGTCACCTATGTGAACTCATCAGCTGCCATCAAGGCCTTTTGCGGGGTGCATGGTGGTACGGTCTGTACGTCTTCCAATGCCCGCAAGGTGCTCGAATGGTCTTTTCAGCAACGGCCCAAGGCCTTGTTTTTCCCGGATCAGCATCTCGGCCGCTGGACCGGGCACCAGTTGAATATCCCCTTGCGGGATATGCCGGTTTGGGATCCGGCGCTACCCCTGGGCGGCTTGACGCCCGAGGAAATTCGCCGTGCCCGGATTTTGCTCTGGAAGGGGCATTGCTCAGTGCACCAGATGTTCCAGCCTGCGCATATTGAGCGCTGGCGCCGGGAACACCCCCGGGGACAGGTCATCGCCCATCCCGAGTCAGCCTTTGAAGTCTGTCAGATGTCCGATGCAGTCGGGTCTACGGATTTTATTTTGCGTACGGTCAAAGCTTCTCCCGCTGGCAGTGAATGGCTGGTAGGCACCGAAATCAATCTGGTGACCCGTCTGGCTGATGAAGTACGGGCGGAAGGGAAAAGTGTGGAATTCATGTCGCCCATGGTGTGCATGTGTTCCACCATGTTCCGCATTGATCCCGAGCAGCTGGCTATCTCCTTGGAAAATCTTCTGGAAGGGCAGGTGCGCAACCGGATTCAGGTCGAGCCGGAAACGGCGGACCAGGCGCGTCTGGCCCTGGAACGCATGCTGACGGTGTCCTGACGGCCGCCATGTCCTCTGTTGCTGCGCAGCCGGCTGATGTGATGGGCGAATGGTCGCTGACCCAACGCAATCTGCATCGTCTGCTGACTGCCTATGTGCGCTTTTATCAGGGCGCGCATTGGGAGCACAGTACCGTACCGGCCGAGGGCGCGGCGATTCTGGTGTGTAATCATGTGTCGGTGCTGGATCCCCTACTGCTGGTCGCCAGCAACCAGCGCGTGGTGTCCTTTCTGGTGGCCCGGGAATACTACGACAATCCATTGATGCGCCAGTTGCTGGAGCAAACCTACAGCATTCCGGTGCGTCGGGATCGTCGCGATGTGCGGGCGCTGTTGCAGGCCCGCCATGTTCTTGAAGAGGGTCGGGTGCTCGGCATTTTTCCCGAAGGCGGCATCAATCGCTCGGAAACCCGGAAAGGGGTTGCCTGGCTGGTGCGCGAAAGTGCCGCGCCGGTGGTGCCGGCTCATGTCGGCGGCGCCCGGCAGGCCGCTTCTGACTTGCAGACCTGGCTACGGCGCCAGCATCCCCTGTTACGCTATGGGGTGCCCCTGCATTTTCATCGTGATGCTGACGCCGCCGAAGTCATGGGGGCGACCATGAGTGCCATTGCCACACTCGCATGACGGCATCCTTGCCTTTGCGTTATCATGGCCGGTATTTCACCAGAATAAGTCAGTTATGTAAGCAAGGAGTGGGTTATGTCCGGGCATAGTAAATGGTCCACCATCAAATTCAAGAAGGCACTGAAAGACGCCAAGCGGGGTAAAATATTTACCCGTCTGATTCGTGAAATTACCGTTGCGGCGCGCGCCGGGGGCGGAGATCCGGGCAGTAATTCCCGACTGCGCCTGGCTCTGGACAAGGCCTATGGGGCCAACATGACCAAAGACACCATTGAGCGCGCCGTCAAACGCGGTACGGGCGAGCTGGAAGGCGTGGATTACGAGGAAGTGACCTACGAGGGTTACGGCCCTGCGGGTGTGGCCATTCTGATTGAGACCATGACCGACAACAAGGTCCGTACCGTTGCGGAAATCCGCCATATATTCTCCAAACGCGGCGGTAATATGGGAACCGCCGGTTCCGTTGCCTATCAGTTCAAAAAGCTGGGACTAATTGTTTTTCCCGGTGATGCTGATGAAGACAAAATTCTCGAAGCGGCGCTGGAAGCAGGGGCCGAAGACGTGGTCAATGAAGGCGAGCGCACCGTCGTCTATACGGCGGCCACGGACTTGCATAGTGTGGTCCTGGCACTGGAAGCCGCCGGTTTGCAGCCGGAAGAAAGTGAATTGACCATGATTCCGGAAAACACGATTGAGGTGAGTGGAGAAGAGGCAGAAAAACTGCTGCGTCTCATCGACTTTCTGGAAGAAAATGATGACGTGCAAAATGTGTACGCCAACTATGAAATCAGCGATGAGGAAATGGCCCGCCTGGAAGCAGCATCCTGAATTTTCCAGTCCAATCGGAAACGGCCTTGCGCATCATCGGTATTGATCCAGGCTCTCTGCGCACCGGCTATGGCATCATCGAGTCGGATGCGCGTGGCGAGTTGCGGCATGTGGCTCATGGCTGCCTGAATGTGGCTGGCCGGCCGTTTCTGGAGCGCATCGGTGCCATCTACCGGGATCTGGCGCAGGTGTTGGCCGAGCATCGACCCGATACGGCAGCCATTGAGCAGGTTTTCATGGCCCGCAATGCGGATTCTGCCCTGAAACTGGGCCAGGCCCGGGGTGCAGCTCTGGTGGCACTGCTGGAAGCGGGGCTGCCGGTAGAAGAATACACCGCCCTGCAAATCAAAAAAGCGTCGGTGGGAGCTGGACATGCAGACAAGGCGCAAGTTCAGAGCATGGTGCGCTGGCTGCTTCATCTGGATAAAAATCCTCAGGCCGATGCGGCTGACGCCCTGGCCTGTGCCATTTGTCATGCCCATCATGCCCGGACTCAACAGCGTTGGCAGGCGGCTGGCCATGTCTGATTTTTTGGAAAGAGGACGCCCATGATTACCTCATTGCGCGGGATCATTCTGCAGAAGCGTCCACCCTGGCTCTGGCTGGAGGTCCAGGGGGTGGGTTATGAGCTGGAAATGCCCCTGTCCAGCTTCTACCAGATGGCAGACGCGGGCGAAACCCTGTTGGTGCATACCCATCTGACCATTCGCGAAGATGCCCATCTGCTCTATGGATTTATGAGCGTGGCTGAGCGCGATACTTTTCGTCTGTTGATTCGCGTTAACGGTATTGGTGGCAAAGTGGCACTGGCCTGCCTCTCGGGTCTGCCGGCAGAAAAGCTCGGTCAAGCGGTGGCGGAAGGCAATGTGGCACAGCTGACGGCCATTCCCGGTATTGGTCCGAAAACCGCAGAAAGACTGGTGGTCGAGCTGCGCGATAAAATGGGTGGAATCAGCACGTTGCCTACCAGCAAAGCCGTGTCGGGTGATCCGCGCCAGGAAGCTGTTGCAGCACTCCTGACATTAGGGTATAAGCCTGCACAGGCCAGTCAGACGATTGGTAACCTGGGCGATGGATTGAGTCTTGAAGACCTGATCCGTCAGGCTTTGCAACAACTTTCACGCCATTGATTTTATGGAACCCGCCAGCATCGCGATGGTCACAACCCCATGATGGACAGAGGCCCTCTCAATCCCCAGGAAATCCACTGCGACGCAGTGGATCGTGCCCTGCGCCCGCGTTTGCTGGCGGATTATATTGGTCAGGCGCGACTCCGCGAATCCCTCAGTCTTTATATTGATGCGGCCAAGGGCCGTGCTGAAGCCCTGGACCATGTCCTGCTCTTCGGCCCCCCCGGCCTTGGAAAAACCACCCTCGCGCACATTATTGCCCAGGAAATGGGTGCGGGCCTGAAAGTCACCTCGGGACCGGTTCTCGATAAGCCGGGAGATCTGGCCGCCATTTTGACCAATCTGCAACCCCATGATGTATTATTTGTTGATGAAATTCATCGACTCAGCCCCGTGGTCGAAGAAATTCTCTATCCAGCGCTGGAAGATTACGAGCTGGATATTTTGATTGGTGAGGGCCCTGCCGCCCGTTCCATTAAAATCAGCCTGCCGCCCTTCACCCTGATCGGGGCCACCACCCGGGCGGGCTTGCTCACCTCGCCATTACGTGACCGATTTGGCATCAGTTTTCATCTGGAATTTTACAGTGATGCAGAATTGACCCAGATTGTGACCCGTTCGGCCAATATTCTGGGGACTACCCAGGATTTACGGGGTGCCCAGGAAATTGCCCGGCGTGCCCGGGGAACCCCGCGCATTGCCAACCGCCTGCTGCGGCGGGTGCGGGATTTTGCCCAGGTACGGGGCAACGGGGAAATTGATCAAGGCACTGCAGAGGCTGCGCTGACCTTGATGGAAGTCGACCAGCATGGTTTTGACGGTCAGGATCGTAAGCTGCTGCAAGCCGTCATCGGGCGTTTTGCCGGGGGTCCGGTGGGGGTGGAAAGTCTGGCCGCAGCCATTGGTGAAGAGCGCGGAACCATCGAAGATGTGCTGGAACCTTTCCTGATTCAGCGTGGTTACCTGATCCGTACGCCGCGTGGACGCTGCGCTACCGAGCTGAGTTATCTGGCGTTGGGTTTACCGCAACCCAAGGCTGGCGGGGGGCTTTTCGATGCACTCTGATACGGATGACAGCGTGTTTCAGGTCCGCGTTTATTATGAAGATACGGATCATGGCGGGGTGGTGTATCATGCCAACTACTTACGCTTCATGGAGCGCGCCCGTACCGAAATGCTGCGCGAAAAAGGATATGAACTGGATGAACTGGAACGCGATCCCGGCATTCTTTTTGTGGTGCGGCGGGCGCATCTGGATTTCCGTGCCCCGGCTCGTTTTAATGACCTGCTTCAGATAAAATCGGCCATCATTCACAAGACCCCGGTTCGTATGAATTTTCAACAACATATTTCGGTGAAGGAAAAGCACTTGTGCAGTGGCGAGGTGGAAGTGGTCTGCCTGGAAGCCGAGACTTTTCGTCCCCACGTCATTCCTGCAGAACTTCTGCAGGCCTTTCCCCTCAGTGTTCACCCGTGAGATTTTATGGATCCCCAAACTGTCACCCATCCCGCAGCTTCTCTTTCCGTAGCCCATCTGGTTCTGAATGCCAGCCCTGTTGTCCAGATCATACTGGTACTTTTGGTCATCGCCTCCATTGCTTCCTGGACCATCATTTTTGAAAAATGGGCGGTATTTGCTGGTGCTTTCAAGGCCCTGACCCGTTTCGAGAAACGCTTCTGGAGCGGCGGTGAAATGAGCCAGATTTATCAGCATGTTTCCGGCAACACCAATCTGGAAACCGGAGCCGGCAGTATTTTCTGTGCGGGTTATGAAGAATTTCAGCGGCAGCGCGGCAAAATTCGTCCCAGTGATGCCCTCGATGCCGCCCGCCGCGCCATGCGTGTGGCCCAAATGCGCGAGGTGGGCCGTCTGGAAAATCGTCTGGCTTTTCTGGCCTCGGTGTCTTCTGTCAGCCCCTTCGTTGGTTTGTTGGGCACCGTCTGGGGCATCATGACCGCTTTCATGCATATTGGTGTCGCAGGGCAGGCCACCCTGGCGACCGTCGCCCCCCCGGTTGCCGAAGCCCTCATTGCTACGGCGGCTGGTCTTTTTGCGGCCATTCCGGCAACGGCTGCCTACAACCGCTACATTCACAAACTGGACAAGCTGGATGCCCAGTATGAGGTGTTCATGGATGAGTTCACCAACATCCTGCATCGTCAGGTACCCGAGACCAAGCCATGAAAAGAAGGCGTTTGATGGCGGAAATGAACGTCGTTCCCTATATCGACGTGACCTTGGTGCTGTTGGTGATTTTTATGCTCTCGGCGCCACTCCTGACCCAGGGTGTGAATGTGAATCTGCCTAAGGGCGTCACTAAACCCGTCTCCGACAAAACCCCGCCGGTGCTGATTTCCGTAACGCGGCAAGGGACCATTTCCGTGCAGTTCAAAGGCAGTCACAGTCCGGTGGCGCTGGATGATCTGGCTACGGATGTGCGCCATATTGCCGCTTCCAGTCACGGTCAGGTGCAGGTACTGGTAGGTGGTGATGCCCATGTGGATTATGGCAAGGTCATGGCCGTGATGGCACGGCTGCAGGAAGCCGGTATTTCCCATGTCGGCCTGCTGACCCGCCCGGAGGGTCATTGAAAGAGCGTCAGTCTTTTTGGCCTTTGCTGCTGGCCATTATTCTCAATGCGGCCATACTGTTTGCCCTGTTCTGGACTTTTCATGTGCAGATGCCACCGAGTAGTGGCAACAAACCCATGCAGGCCCAGCTGAGCAGCAGTATGCCTGCGGCCGCTATGCCCGCACCTGCCCCGGTTCCGCAACCGGCGCCCACCCCTCAGCCGGCACCCAAACCAGTGCCTAAACCAGTGCCTAAACCAGTTCCTGTTCCTAAGCCAACTCCCAAGCCTGTTCCCAAGCCGGCACCCAAACCGGTGACGCCGCCCCCGCCTACTGCAGCGCAAATTGCCGCTGAACAAGCGGTAAAGGCTGAAAAAGCGGCCAGACAGAAGGCGGCACAAATTACGGCGGCACGCGCGGAGCAGGAAAAGCATGCCGAAGAGCTGGCCGCACGGCAAAAAGCCGCTCAAGAAGCCAAGGCTGCGGCCGAAAAAGCCGCTCAGGAAAAGGCTGCTCAGGAGAAAGCCGCGCAGCAGGCTGCGGCTAAAGCTGCCGAGGAAAAAGCGGCGGCGGCCCGCGCTGCAGAACTCAAAAAACAACTGGCGGCCCAGGCGGCCCAAGCAGCGGCTGCCGCACGCGCCAAAGCCTTGCAGCAGCGCATGGCCGAAGCAAAAGCCAAGTTGCAGGCTGAAGCCAACATGGCTGCTGCCCGCGCCCAGCAGGCCTCGGAAAATCAGCGGATGATAGGTATGCTGATAAACACCATAAAAACCCAGGTGTCGGAGCGTTGGGTTCCGGTGTCTTCTTCGGCTCTTGCTTGTGAAATACAGATACGCCTTGGACCCCAGGGACAACTGCTAGGCACCCCTGTCGTTATTAGATCCAGTGGCGATGCCCACTTCGATCATTTGGTGATTGCTGCTGTGGAAGCAGCTGCGCCTTTTGTTCCCCCGATCGGTTTGCCTTATTCAGCCTTTAATACACCTATTAACCTCAAAATGAACGCGGAGGATCTCAATCATGGCTAAACGCTTCTGGGCTTTGGCCCTGTTTCTGCTGGCTTCAGCATTTGTGTTGCCCGCCCAGGCCGCACTCACCGTAGAAATCACCAAAAGTGTGGCTTCGGCCCTGCCCATTGCCATACCTTCTTTTGGTCCGGGCGTGGCGGGACAGCCTTCAGTAGCCGATGTGGTGCGCAATGATTTGCGCCACAGTGGTTTGTTTCGGGTGATTGAGCCAGCGGGTTATCCCAGTGATCCCCGCGCCCCGGGAGCCGTCAAAGCTTCCGAATGGACTGCCGTGGGCGCTACCGGCCTTGCGGTGGGTTCAGTGCAGCCCCTGAATGGCGGTTATGCGGTCAGTGTCTATGTGTACAATGTCAGCACCGGGCAGGAGTTGACGGCGCGGCGTTTCACCTGTTCGGCCGCTGAATTGCATATGACTGCGCATCATGTCGCCGATGTCATTTATCAGGCTTTCACCGGAAAACCCGGTCCCTTTGCCAGCCGTATTGCCTATGTGCGGCAGACCGGTAATACCTATGAATTGCTGGTGGCTGAATCAGATGGCTGGAATCCGCATCCCATTGTTCGGGGCATCATGCCGGTATTTTCGCCGGTCTGGTCACCCAACAATCACCGTCTGGCTTATGTCACCTACGCCAATGCCCGCGCCATCATTTACGTGCAGGATCTGGCGACGGGAAAACGCCAATCCATCGCGCCGGGTGGTGAAATTGTCAGCGCTCCGGCTTTTTCACCCAATGGTCAGGAAATTGCCTACGCACGCTCCTCGGGCGGACATACCGAGCTGTATGTGGCCAATCTGCAGACCGGGCAGCGGCGTCAACTGACCAGTGATGATGCCATCAACACCTCTCCCACCTGGTCACCCAATGGCAGTCAGATTGTGTTTGTTTCGGATCGCGCGGGTGGGCCGCAGATTTATGCCATGAATGCCAATGGGGGCAACATTCATCGCCTGACTTACAGCGGTGGCTATAATGCCGGACCCGAATATTCACCCACGGGAAATGCCATCGCCTTTATTCATCGCACGGATGGTGTTTATGCCTTGGCCGTGATGGATCCCAACGGCAGCGACCTGCGGGTGCTGGATGCCCAGGGCAACTGCGATCATCCGAGTTTCGCGGGTAATGGTCAGATGATTTTGTATGGCACCCATCGGGGTGGCCGCAAGGTTTTGGCAGAAGTCAGTCTGGATGGTAAAACCATGGCCATATTGCACAGTGACGTCGGTCAGGACAGCCAGCCCGCCTGGTCACGGTAGACGAAACCGGCACTCTGTGTCAGAGCCGTGACTTGGCTAAGGAGCCGTCCAATGGACGAAATGAGCGTATTTATTTCGGGACTACGCCAGCCACAGTACGGCCCGTCTTATTGATAAGGCGCAGGATCAGCCATTCCGGCGCTCAGGAATCCGGCGTGGCGCAGGCGGCAACTGTCGCAGCGGCCGCAGGATCGACCCTGATCATCGAGCTGGTAACAGGAGCGGGTCAAGCCGTAATCGACGCCTAACCGGGTTCCCAGCTGGATGATTTCACTCTTGTCGAGATGCTGGAGGGGCGCGTGGATGCGCGGTCCTCTGGATTCGTCGCCGAGACGGGTGGCTACCTGGGCCAGCTTTTCAAAGGCGCTGATGAATTCCGGACGGCAGTCAGGATAACCGCTGTAATCCTGACTGTTGACTCCGATGAAAATATCCTGTGCCCCCGTTACTTCAGCCAGAGCCAGGGCAAAAGATAAAAATATGGTGTTCCGCGCCGGGACATAGGTAATGGGAATGCCGGGGACGACGCCACTTTCGGGTACCGCAAGCTGCGTATCCGTCAGGGCCGAACCGCCAAACGCAGCCAGATCAATCCGTACGGTGCGATGACTGGCCACTCCCATGGCCTGCGCCACCAGTCCGGCGTAATGCAGTTCCTGCTTGTGGCGCTGGCCATAATCAAAGGACATGGCATGAATGGCATAACCATCGCGGCGCATCAGCGCCATGACTGTGGCGGAGTCGAGGCCGCCGGAAAGCAGCACAATGGCAGGTTTGGCTTCGATCATTTCTGGCACCGTTCAGCGTCCCGGGACATCGCCCCAAATGAGTTTGTGCAGTTGAATCTGGAGGCGCACCGGAAGCTGGTCGGCGAGTATCCAGTCGGCCAGGTCCCGGAGCGGCATTTCTCCCTGGGAAGGGGAAAACAAAACCTCGCAGATCTGGCTCAGGTCTTCCCGCGTCAGAACTTCCTTGGCCCAGTCATAATCCCGGCGACTGCAGATGACGAACTTGATCTGATCCTGGGCATTCAACCGGGCCAGGTTTGCCCAAAGGTTACGGTCTGACTCGCCAGAATCCGGAGTTTTGAGATCCAGCACCTTGATAACACGGGGGTCTACCGCTTCGACGGATAGGGCACCGCTGGTTTCCAGAAAAACTTCGTAGCCGGAGTCGCAAAGCCGGGTCATGAGCGGCAAAACATCATGCTGGGCGAGAGGCTCGCCACCTGTAACGATGACCAGACGATTACCACCTGCCCGCACCGCATCCATGATGGCATCCAGAGTCTGCCATTCACCACCATGAAACGCATAAGCCGTATCACAGTACTGACAACGCAGGGGGCAGCCGGTCAGCCTCACAAAAGTTGCGGGCCGGCCTACGCTGCGGGTTTCCCCTTGCAGACTATGAAAGATTTCAGTGATGCGAAGCCGTTCGTCCATCCTTACTGAGACGGCAAAGCCTGTAACTGTGCTTCCGCTTTTTGTGCTGACGGGGTGCTGGGATATTGTTTGAGGATCTTATTAAGAACCACGGTTGCCTGGTTCTTTTTGCCGATGGCCTGATAAATCTCGGCCATGCGTAACATGGCTTCGGGAGCCTTGCTGCTCTGACTGAAACGGGTAGGCACCACATAAAGGCTTTTCAGGGCCGCATCATTTTGCCCTAGTACGTACTGGGCTTGGCCCAGCCAGTAATAGGCATCCGGCACCAGACTGCTTTGTGGATATTTCTGGATGAAACCCTGCAGGCCGGTGACGGCATCTCCATATTTTCCATCCCGCAGAAAATTGAAGGCATGCTGGTAATCAGCTTGCCCCAGTCCTTGAATGGACGGTGCGGACGTATTGCTGGCCGCACTGGCCACCGCTGCCGCAGGCGTGCTGGTCAGCACGCTGCTGGTGCTGGCGGTTATGCCGGTTGCTGGAGTAGCTACGGCAAGTTGTGCGGCCAGGGCCTGCACCTTGCTTGCCGTAGCCTGCTGTTCTGTCTGCAGATCATGGGTTTTGGTATCTACTTCCCCACGCAGATTGCGAACCTCCTGCTCCAGACGTTGAGTACGCTGAAGCAGGCTGGCCAGAGCGCTTTGTGAGCCTTTATCCGCTTGCTGAACTGCAACGAGACTGCTCAACTCGCCCTGCATGACCGCCATTTGCTGTTGAAGCTGGAGGACCCGGTCACTCGTGGATTCTGCCTGGGCAAACGGGCTCAGGCACAACAACGGTAGAACAGGCAGTAATTGCCAGCGTTTCATCAACATATACTCCTTGGCTGTTTAGCCGTTGTAGCCACCACTATACACAAAATCAACGCGGCGATTTTTTGCCCAGCATTCGGCATCGTTGGTGGTGCAGAGGGGATTATCCTTGCCGAAGCTCACGGTGCTGATGCGCGCGGCGTTGACTCCCTGAGCTTCCAGGAACTGCTTCACGGTTTCTGCGCGGCGTTCGCCGAGGGCAAGATTGTATTCCTGGGTGCCCCGGTCATCGGTATTACCTTCCAGGCGGACCTTGACATGGGAGTGGTTAACCATGAACTGGGCGTTCTGGGTAGCAATCTGCTGGGCGTGGGCGTCCATGCTTTCGCTATTGAAGCCGAAATGCACACGCAAATGCTGCGGCAGGGCAGCCAGTTCAGCAGCGGTCAGGCCGCTGTTGCCGCCGCCGATGGGGCCATTGGCATTCAGATCCTGACTATTGACGCCTGCGCCATTGTAACCCGCAGTGGCAGCGGAATTGACCGGAGCCACAGCACCCACAGTGCTGGGTTTGCCACTACCTACATTATGGGCGCAGCCCGTCAGTGCCAGGGCACCAGTCATTGCAACGGCTATCCAGATTTGATGGTGACGCATGTTTTCGAGCTCCTGTTAAATTTGCAGCGATTGTATCTTGTAGTTAAAGAGTATTTCAATGTTATTTGCTGCTTTGGTCAAACATCATTATCCTTGACGGGAAAAGTTGCCCTGCCAAGGGGTCTAGCTCCTGCTTTTTTGTGTTATTCCAGGATGATTATCCCGCCATGATACCGCTTATTCGAATTGGTACCCGCGCCAGTCCTCTCGCTGTCTGGCAGGCTGAGCATGTCCGGGATGCCCTGCATGCCGCCCATCCGGATGTTCAGGTGGAAATCATCCGCATGAGCACCAGTGGGGACGTGCTGCTGGACGCGCCCTTGCATTCCCTGGGTGGCAAAGGGCTGTTCGTCAAGGAAATAGAAGAAGCGTTGCTGGCGCGCCAGGTGGATATTGCCGTGCATTCCATGAAGGATGTGCCAGCCCTGCAGCCGGAGGGCCTGGAAATTGCGGCCATCATGGCGCGGGAGGATGTCCGCGATGCCTTCGTCAGCAACACGGTCCACCATCCGGAGGAACTTGCGCCGGACGCCAGAGTGGGGAGTTCCAGCTTGCGGCGCCGCGCACAATTATTGCAAAAATATCCGCAACTACAGGTGGATGATTTACGGGGTAATGTAGCTACCCGGCTGCGCAAGCTGGACGAAGGCCAATATTCGGCGATTATCCTGGCTGTGGCGGGTCTGAAACGTTTGCAGCTTCATGAACGGATTACCTACGCCATTCCGGTTGGGCAGTCCTTGCCTGCAGTGGGGCAAGGCGCGGTAGGCATTGAAATCCGCACAGACGATATGGCAACAAGGGAGTTATTGCAGCCCTTGATGGATCAGCCTACCTGGCAGTGTGTGTTGGCGGAGCGCAGCATGAACCGGATTCTGGGTGGAGATTGCCGCTTGCCGGTTGCGGCACTGGCAGAATGGCAGGGACAAAAGTTGTTCCTGCGTGGGCTGGTAGCCAGTCCTGATGGTTCCCGCCTGCTGCGGGCAGAAGCCAGTGGTACGGATCCGGTGGCGCTGGGCCAGGAGGTGGCTGACCAGCTACTGGCCCAGGGTGCTGCCGCAATTATCAAGGAAATTCAGACATGATGAGTAGTGGATTACTACAGAACAAAGGGGTGGTGGTTACCCGTCCCCGCGAGCAGGCAGGAGATCTGGTGGAAGCGCTGAAAGTGGCTGCTGCGCGGCCGATTCTGTTTCCGGCAGTACAAATTGAAGCACCGGAAAACTGGCAGTCTCTGGATGACGCCCTGCATCGGCTGGATACATTCGACTGGGTGATTTTTACCAGCCGCAATGCGGTGGCTTTTGCCCTGAGTCGTCTGCAAAGCCGGAATTTAATCTGGCCCCAGGGGCCGCGCATTGCAGCGGTAGGGCGGGAAACTGCCAAGGCTCTTCGGGAATTTGGCCTGCAAGTGGATCTGGTACCCAAAAAATTCAGCTCTGAGGGTTTGCTTAACAGCGCCGAACTGGCGGAAATGCAGGGCAGCCACGTCGCCCTTTTTGTCGGCGATCAGGGTCGGGAATTGCTGGAAAAGGTGCTGGGCGAACGTGGTGCGCAAGTGGACAAGGTCCTGTGTTATCGCCGCACCCTGCCGGGTGCCAATCCAACCCCTCTCCTGCACGCCTGGGCCCGTGGTGAACTGCATGCCGTTACCCTGACCAGTCCCGAAATTTTCAATAACTTTTACCAAATGATTGGCGGGCTCGGCCAGCGCTGGTTGAAAAATACCCCCCTGATTGCCATCAGCCCGCTCACCGCAGAAGCCATTACTGCGGTGGGTTTACCGGACCCCTGGGTAGCCGAAGAAGCCAGTACCGAAGGGATTATGGCGGCTCTGGAAGTCTGGGCAAAAAGCCGGGAGCAGGTTGCCGATGTCTAACAATAATCTTTCCTTACGACATTCTCCCCGGCGTTTGCGCCGCCATCCGGCCATGCGCGCCATGCTGCAGGAAAATCAGCTGACGCCAGCGGATTTCATCCTGCCCATTTTCCTGGTGGAAGGAGAAGGAATCCGCAGCGATATTATTTCCATGCCCGGGGTGTTTCGCCATAGTATTGATTCAGCCCTGAAGCTTTGCGCGGAAGCGGTCTCCCGGGGTATCTCGGCGGTTCTGTTGTTTGGTGTAATTGCTGAAGGCTGCAAGGATGCCTGCGGCTCTGCCTCCTGGGATAGCGAGGGTTTGGTGCAAAAAGCCACCCGCGCCATCCGCGCTGCCTACCCCGATCTGCTGGTCATAGCAGACGCCTGTTTTTGTGAATACACCGATCATGGCCATTGCGGTGTTCTCGATGCCGAAGGGGATCGCGATGATAACGCGACCCTGGAAAATCTGCAGCGTCAGGCACTTTCCTATGCCGAGGCGGGTGTGCATGTGGTGGCGCCATCGGGCATGGTAGATGGCATGGTAACGGCCATTCGTGAGGCGCTGGATGCGGCCTGTCATTCCGAGGTCAGTATTTTGTCCTATGCGGTCAAGTATGCCAGCGCCTATTACGGGCCGTTCCGGGATGCAGCCGACAGTGCCCCCCAGTTTGGCGATCGTCGCGCCTATCAGATGGACCCAGGCAACCGCCGCGAAGCTTTCCGCGAACTGGATCTGGATATTGCTGAAGGTTGCGACATGGTCATGGTCAAGCCCGCCATGCCGTATCTGGATCTGGTGCGGGATTTGCGCGAGCGCTGTGATCTGCCGGTGCTGACTTATCAGGTGTCGGGAGAATACAGCATGTTGCAGGCAGCCGCGCGGGCGGGATGGCTGGATTTACAGCGCAGTGTGCTGGAATCCTTACTGGGCATGAAACGCGCCGGGGCAGACGCCATTATTACTTATTACGCCCTGGATGCGGCGGAATGGCTGGAGTAAAAGCGTCCTCAACGCCTCCTGGCCGGAATGTGCGCCAGAGAAAATCTGAGAGTCTACTTGAAGATGGGTTATTTCTCCTGCGCTGGTATGGTGCAGTAGGCATTATCGCCATTGGCCGGATTTTCCGGTTGCGCGCCAGTGATATGGACCAGTTGTTTCCCTGGCTGTTGTTTTCGTTGTTTGTCAATTTGCTGGTCTGGATGTATCTGTTATTGGGTCTGGCAGCACCCCTGGCCAAAAGAAATCCGGTTACCTCGTTGGTGGAAATTTCCCTGACTCCTACTTTTCATCAGCCCCGGATCAGTGCCCCGGTAGATCCGCGCGTGTCGCGTCCCCAGGTGGATGTAGATGCCGTGACGCATAAGGCAATGCCAGCCGTTTCCTCGGCAGAGCGACAGGCTGCCTATAACTTCTATCTGAAAAACTGGGAAGGACGCATCATGGCGCTCGCCCAGAAAAAGCTGTTTGCACCGGGGCATGGGCCGTTGCCGCAAGGACGAGTGGTTGTGGCAGTAACCATTGCTCCAAATGGACATTTATTGGAAATTTCCATGTTGCAGGGCTCACACAATGTTGCCCTGGTGGACGCAGTGGAAACCCTTATTCGCGCTGCGGTACCTTTTGCAGCCTTACCGGCTCTGTGGCAATCCCCGCCGACGCCTTTGCGTATCGTCCGCACCTGGAGTTTTGAGTAGCTTCAGTTTTTAGCGGGCAGGTTTTCCAGTTCCTCCAGGCTTTTCATACGCGATTCCACGCCATAAATCAGGGTGGCCAGCAAGCCGAGGAGGGCAACAACCGACATAACTACCAGCACCAGAGGAATTCCCCAGCTTTTTTCAAAAATCGGAAACAGTACGGCGGAAAAGAAGGCCCCCAGCCGCGACAGGGCCGTTGCCAGACCAGCGGCGCTGGCCCGTAATTCGGTGGGGAATATTTCCACTGCCAGAGCAAATACGGTGACGCCGGGACCAATACCCACCCCGAAAGAATATACGGCAGCGGCCAGATACACGCCCATAATCCAATGGTTCCAGGAGCAGAGCGCAAATACGGCCAGTCCCAGGGACATCAGACCAAAACCAGCACTTTGCAGGGGAATGCGTCCCCAGCGATCCAGACGGGAGACAATGAAAACAATTCCAAGGGCCGAAATGATCAGAAAAGCCGCATTGATGGCTGCTGCAGCGGCATTACTGCTGGCCAGACCATTTTCACGCAGAACCATGGGGAAATAGAGACCAATCCCGAGGCCGACCACGTCCAGACAAAACCAGGGGAAAACGCTGAGAAAAAGGCGTCGTAACCAGGCCTTACGGAGCAGAATGCGCCACGATTGACGCTGAATCTGAAAACTTTCGAGTTCCGTCTGCCGCTGCGCTGGCGAATAAGCTGGCTGTAGCTGCGCCAGGGCTTCTTCTGCCTGCTGATATTGCCCTTTGCGCACCAGCCAGCGCGGTGATTCCGGCAAGCCACGACGCAGCCAGAGCAAGGCCAGGGCGGGGACGATGGCGCTGCCCAGCATCCAGCGCCAGGAATCTGGTCCGGTGGATAACAGCGCCCAGCCGACAAGCGTGGAGAGCAGTGCGCCTACATACCAGGCCAGATTGACCCGGGCAAAGCGGTTTCCGCGCTGCGCCGACTGGCTGTATTCGGCAACGATGGTGGCCACCAGTGGGTAGTCGAGGCCAATGGCGAGGCCGGTAACGAATCGACCCGCGAAAAGCGCTGCGGTATCCGGACTGAAGGCACTGATCAAGGCTCCCAGCACATAAAGAAAAATGTTGGGAAAAAGCAGCCGGCGGCGACCAAAACGATCCGTGAAAAATCCACCAAATAATCCGCCAATCAGGGAGCCGAGCAGGGCCATGGCCATGAGAATGCCGGTTTCCGTAGCCTGCAGATGCCAGGCACTGCTCAGCGGCAGCAGAACCACCGCCATGATGCTGAGGTCATAGCCATCCAGCAGCATCCCCAACATGGCTGCCCCCAACGCATGCCCGCGACGGTCAGTCATGAGCGGGTGACCTGGGTACAGCACCCAGATGGCGGGCATGAAAATTCAGATGTTCTCCGATGAAACTGCTGATGAAAAAATAGCTGTGATCATAGGTTTCATGCCAGCGGAGGGTGATTTGGGGGTCATTCAGGGCCTCCAGATATTCGGTTTTCAGTTCTGCCTCCAGAAAGGGATCGGCGCGTCCCTGATCTATCAGGATGGGCGGGTGCTGTTGGTCCGAACTTTTGAGGAGTTCCAGGCTGTCATAAGCCAGCCATTGCCGGGTATCGGCACCGAGGTAGCGACTGAAGGCTTTTTGTCCCCAGGGCGTCTGACTGGGGGCGGATACCGGGGCGAAGGCCGACAGGGACTGATACTGCCCGGGTCGTCGTAATCCGCAGACCAGAGCCCCGTGACCGCCCATGGAGTGCCCGCAAATGCCCTGGACGCCTGCGCTCATGGGAAAATTCCGGGCAATGAGGGCGGGAAGTTCTTCGGTTACATAGGAAAACATCTGATAGTGAGTCTGCCAGGGGGCTTGCGTTGCATCCAGATAAAATCCGGCACCGCTGCCGAAGTCCCAGTCGTCATTTTCTCCTGCAATGCCGGTATTACGGGGGCTGGTATCGGGGGCTACCAGGATAAGACCCAGTTCTGCCGCATAGCGCTGAGCCCCCGCCTTGATCATGAAGGTTTCTTCGCTGCAGGTCAGGCCGGCAAGAAAAGTCAGCACCGGAAGTTTTTCCCCTGGTTGATGCGGGGGTATGAAAATCGCAAAACGCATGGGTCCCTGGCAGTGCCGGGATGGATGTTCATAGCGCTCCATGCGCCCGGCAAAGCAGGCATGCGATTCGAGAAGCTCCAGTTCTTGAGCGGGCATGAAATACCTCAGAAAGTCAGCACAGTGCGGATGGATTTACCTTCGTGCATCAAATCAAAGGCGGTATTGATGGATTCCAGTGGCAGGGTATGAGTGATCATCTCATCAATCCGGATTTTACCTTCCATATACCAGTCGACAATTTTGGGCACGTCCGTACGACCTTTGGCTCCGCCAAAAGCAGAGCCGCGCCAGTTACGTCCAGTCACCAGCTGGAAGGGGCGCGTGCTGATTTCCTGGCCAGCTCCGGCGACGCCAATGATGACGCTGGTTCCCCAACCCTTGTGGCAACATTCCAGAGCCTGGCGCATCAACGTGGTGTTACCGATGCATTCAAAGCTGTAGTCTGCTCCGCCTTTGGTGAGGCTGACCAGATACGGGACCAGATCCCCTTCCACCTCTTCGGGATTGACGAAATGCGTCATCCCGAATGCTTCGGCCAAAGCTTTTTTGGAGGGATTGATATCCACGCCGATGATCATGTCGGCTCCCGCCAGGCGGGCACCCTGCACGACGTTAAGGCCGATACCACCCAAACCAAAAACCACCACCTTGTCACCAGGGCGCACCTTGGCCGTAAAAATCACCGCGCCAATGCCTGTGGTTACGCCGCAGCCGATATAGCAAACCTTGTCAAAGGGCGCATCCTCGCGAATTTTGGCCAGGGCAATTTCCGGGAGCACGGTGTACTGCGCGAAAGTGCTGGTTCCCATGTAATGGTATAGAGGCTTGCCCTGACTGGAAAATCGGCTGCTGCCATCGGGCATCAGGCCTTTACCCTGGGTTTCACGAATGGCCTGACATAAATTGGTTTTACCACTCAGACAATATTCGCATTCCCGACACTCCGGGGTATAAAGGGGAATAACATGATCTCCGGGTTTCAGGGAGCGCACCCCCGCACCCACTTCAACCACCACGCCTGCACCTTCATGACCAAGAATGGTCGGAAACAGTCCTTCCGGATCCATGCCGGAAAGTGTGTAGGCATCAGTATGGCAAACCCCGGTCGCCTTGATTTCCACCAGCACTTCCCCGGCGCGTGGACCATCCAGCTGCACAGTCTCGACGACGAGGGGTTGATTGGCGCCATAGGCGACAGCGGCACGTACATCCATAAGGTGATCTCCTGAAAATTGGCGAACAGAAAACAGCTTAACCGTTAATCACAAAGCGGGGAAAGTGCGGGCATCCCATTCTTCTGGATGCGTTCGGAGTGAGCATACAAAGTCATGCGATCATCGCGGGCGTAACCAATCGCTCAGACATGGGTTTCTCCTTGTGAAGCATTACCGACTTTCAGGACAGAAGACCGGCGTCCTCTGCGGCCAATGCGCCGATGGCAGACCAGTCACGGATGGCGCCGCCCACCGCAGCAAGGCGAATAAAGCGATCACGCAAGAGGCTCACCAGGGGCAATGGAACATTCAGATTGTCCGCCGCTGCGCCCTGATCAACAAGCGCCTGCATTTTCCCGGGAGAGCGGTTAAATATCTTCAGATTGACTCCGGAAGTGAGCAGCCTGGCTGCCATTCCCGACCCCATCTGCCCCAGTCCTACGAAACCCACTTGCATGGTGACCTCCTTGTTTTGCATCTGTTACATACCGGACGGTTGGTTCTAACCTTAGTGAGAATCCCTGTTTTCGTCAACAATGTATGATTTGGTGCGAAATTTTTACGAAATGCCTTGCATGTCTCCAGAATAGTCCCTATGCTCGCCATTGGACACGTGGTCCGAATTTACGCAATAGGAAGTGCATCAAATGGCAACAGGTACAGTAAAGTGGTTTAACGACAGTAAAGGTTTCGGTTTCATTACTCCTGAAGATGGCAAAGAAGATGTATTCGTGCATCATTCCGCCATTCAGGGCAGCGGCTTCAAGACCCTGGCAGAAGGCGCACGTGTATCGTTCAACAGTGTTCGCGGCCCCAAAGGCATGCAGGCTGAGGACGTGCGCGAGATCTAATCCCTAGCGGATGATTATCGCCCAGGGCGCCGCAATTGCGGCGCTTTTTTTTTCGAGAGCGCGTGCAATTGGCGTCAGAGCGCTTATGCCAGCCGGCAACTGCTTATAGCCGCTTGTCAGATAACCCGTGCCTGCAATAAATCCTGAATACCTTCAGATAAAGACCAGAAAGGTTGGCATAAGTGCTTGCGCATTCGCCCGTTATCCGCAATGGAACGGAGGATATCTCCTTCTACGGGTGGAACCCATTCAATATGGGATGGCGCACTGACAAGTTGTTGGATAGTTTTTGCCAGGTTGAGAATGGTAGTCGCTTCTCCTCGAGCAATGTTGATGGTCCCCTGAGCCTTTCCGACAAGTGCTGCCACGTTGGCCTGAGCAACATCTTTGACATGAATGAAATCGCGTTCCTGGCTGCCATCACCACGAATGGTCAGCGCCTGCCGGGAAAGCGCCTGAGCCACAAAACGGGAAATTACCCCGCTATAGGGGGATTGGGGATCCTGTCGGGGACCGTAAACATTAAAGTAACGTAAGCCTAAATGAGAAAGTCGATGCATGCGGCCATAGAGGTCTGCATATAGCTCGTTCGTATATTTTTCCATTCCATAAGGAGAAATTGGCAAAGCTGGTTCATCTTCATTCAGAGGCAGTTTTGTGGGGTTACCATATACAGCTGCCGAAGATGCATACACAAGGCGCGCATGGTGTTTGCGGGCTTCTTCGAGAACGCCAACATAAGCCAGAATGTTCTGCTGGCAGGAAAAAACAGGGTCCTCCTGACTTCTGATGACGGAAACCTGGGCGGCAACATGCAATATGTGGGTCACGCCTTCACAGACTTGATGCAGGAGTATTCGATTGGTCATGTCGCCCAATATAAAATCCAGACGGTCATGACTTGCGGGTAAGTTATCCCTTTTTCCGGTGGAGAGGTTATCCAGAACACGGACGTGATAACCTTCAGAAAGCAGAAGCTCTACCGTGTGGGAGCCGATGAAGCCGGCACCACCGACCACCAAGATGGTTCCTGCACGCTGTTTTGAATTCATGTTATTTAACGTCCTTTATATTTTAATGAGATCTAACGAAGGTGATGAAGTCGATGTCGCGCAAGTCTCGTTGCAACAAAAAAAGTCCCAGTATATCAGCAATAAACAAAGAAAACATGAATCCCATGCCATAAAAAAATGGGCCACCCTGTAAGCTTAACCAGGTAAAAATGACATTTCCTAAAAAAAAGATCAAGGTCATTAAAGTGCTGCGACCACGTAAATCCATATAGAAATAAACATTCAAAATACTCATGAATAAAAGTTGCAAGCTGACGCCAATAACGTCAAACTGGAAAATTCGTGAATAGCTGACGGGATAACCCAGCAAGCTGAGTATTTGCGGAGTAAAGGCGATGGCAAATATGACGGTTATGCCTTGCACCTTGGCAATATCCCATAAACCGGTTCTGGTGGCGTTGATCATCCCCTGTTTGGCTATGAGGAGCTCAGAATAATTTCCACCTTCGACAATGACACGATTATAGGCTTCATAAGCTTCCACAAAATCAGTTTCAAGGCGAAAGAGAAACATGGCCAGGCCTGGTACAATCAGGAGATAACTCAGAAAAATGGGTACATCATAAATTGGCGAAGCGCGCAGCGGTCCAATGACCAGAGCACTGGTGTCTGGAGTGAACCAAAACAGGAGTTTATCTGCCCAGACGGCGGCGTTGAAAAATAGTCCTACCCAAGCAAGAGACCAGAACATGCGCTGAGTGCTGAGGACACTCCCTGGAAAGCTGAGCATGCCCGGAAACTGTCGAATGACCATGGCCCCCAGGCTCATTAACAAAATACCCTGACCGAGATCGAAAGCCAGCAAATAACCATATAGACCATGATCGGCTCCCAGATAGATGCCTGCCAAGACAATTGTTGTGTAGGCCGCCAGATACCAGGCAACCAGAGCCTTATAGTCTTTGAGGCTGGTTCCCATAATCGTTAGAATCCATACCCCGCAGAGCTCTACAAAGCCTGTACCCATCAGGAACTGATAAAAAATAGGGGTATTACCGAAAAACAGGGTTGCTATGACGTACGCAAGAATGATACCGAGGGTACAGATGCTGGCGATCATCATAAGGATGATGGATATGACGGCTTTTTTTTCCCGGGCAAAAAGCATGTCAGCAATATAACGGGTAAACAGCAACTGAACAGGGCCAGTAAAAATCAGTGAGGACATGATCAGATAAGTTACCGAAACCTGAAACTCAATAACGGCTGAGCTGTGCTCATTCTGGCTCATGGCCAGAAAGCCTAAAAGCAGGATGCCAAAAATAGATAACAACCATGGTCCTGAAGAAACAATTCCCGCGAAGCCGTACGCCTGTAGTAATGAAAAGTAGGTTCTGCGTTTGAGAATCCTGCGTAACTCAAATCCAATGCCGGCCATGTTCAGTTAGCCATCCCGGCTTGATAAAGGCTGCGATAGCTTGCAAACATGTATTCCTCCCGATAATTTTTTTCTACCCTGTCAACCGCATTTTACTGCAGAACGTCCAGGTGTCAGAATCATTCAGTAGAGCATGAATTTCTTTTGCCAATGCGTTCGGGTTGGCAATGGGTACTATTTTTCCCGCCGGTTCAGCACTATCTTCTTTGCTGGTTCCATAAACAAGTTCACGACAGGAGCCAACATCTGTGGCTACTACAGGCACTCCAGCAGCAAAACTCTCAAGAACAGAAAGAGGCAGACCTTCACTAATGGAGCTAAGAACAGTAAGACGTACCTGGCTGAGAACATCCTGTACCGGAACATATCCCAGAAATTTGACTTTTTCTCTTAAACCGAGATGTTCTACTAACAGAAAGCATTCCTGATAATATTCTTCATCCTCTTCAATGGGGCCAGCAATCCAGAATTCAGGTGTATCTGTTTCCATTTGTTGAATGAGTTTCGCGGCGCGAATGAAGGTTTTGATGTCCTTGATAGGAACCACCCTGCCCACCAAGGCAACAATGTTTTTACGTTCTGCAAAAGGGAATCGACAGGTTATGAAATTCTCGACTGGAATTCCGTTGGGAATCGTACATAATTTTTGTTGATCGGCGCCATCGGCGATCTGGAGTTCGACCACACCCGAATACAAGTTGATAATGTGTTGCGCCTGTTGATAGGTCAGGCGTCCAATAAATTCAAAAAAACGAATCCACAAGTGGCGCAGATAGTGCATTCGGCCAGCCTGACGGAGGAATTCGTCGTCCTCATGAATCCAGCGCGCGAGCATGAGATCAATGCGCCTTTCTTTGGTATAAATTCCATGCTCTGAAACGATCAGTGGAATATCCCCGGATTTGCTGAGTAAAGCTCCAAGATATCCTGCATAACCTGTTGATGGACAGTGAACAATCCGGGATTCCGGGGCGTTTTGCATGGCCATCTGGAGAAACCAGAGGGGGGCATGCATTCCACGTATCGTCCAGAAGTAGTCTACAAAAGAGGGTTGGTCAGGAATTTCTGAGTAGCATTCGATGAAATAATCCCAGACTTTTCTGTTTTCAAAAAAGGCTTTTTGAGAAATATTAAAAACCTTTCCGTACTGGCTTATATCAACACCAGCCTCACATTTTGAAAGACATTTTTTCATTTCCTGATGAGCATCTGCAACCGCAGAAAGTTCGCTTGTTGAGACTTTGGAATGATGATTATTTCCGGAATGATCACTGGCTCCATACAGAAAGTACTCGGCGTAGTAACAAATATTATCCGGAAGTGTATAGGGCTTTGCCGTATAGTCCTCAATCGTGCTGCCCAGAAAAATGACACCGAAGCGATATTCAGGAAATCCAACTATCAGACGATTCACCCAGGACGATACTCCGCCACGTACATAGGGAAAGGTGCCTTCCAGAACCAGGAGAATGTCTACTGAATCGGCTTTCCGGACTGGAATCATGGCTTTCCTCCTGTCCAAAAAGAAAAGGAGGGGCCGTATCGTGGAGACAGTTTCAGTTCTGGGTGTGCCCGGTAAATATCGAACATTTTGTCAATATTTCTGCTTCGAAAATAGGCCGAAGCCAGGTGTGGGGCAACAATACTGCTGGCAATCTTTTTTGCTTCAGCATTTTTCATTTCGGAAATGGCTTTATCTACTTTGCCCGTTTCCAGTAGATGAAGACCCATAAGCAGCTTCATGGACGGAGAATCGTGGTCCATGTTTGCATAGTCTGGCTCCCATTTTGTTGGCGCGCCTGCCGATGAAGGTGTAGCCATTTCACGGGCCTCCGTGTGGTGGATGTTCCAGTAAAGCCATTGCCTGGAATCCTGTATGCGCCGTAGGGTTCCCGCTTCGTGGGCGTGTGTTTGTTGCGCATTCAAATGTATCAGTAATTCGGTATTTTCCTGTTCACGTCGATCCAGGGCGGCATAGGCCAACAAACGCACTTCTTCCGCCTCGTCTGATAGTGCTCCACGCAACAATTGCGACTGATTGAAAAACTGTGATTCGGCGATCTGGGAAACAGCGGCCAATCTTTGTCGCGGGTCCCGGGAATGGCGAAGACGTGCGGCAACACTTCCGGGGGCTACTGTGGATGTGGTGAGCCGGATGTCGCGCATGACCGGCGGCAGTTTGACTGGCTCAAGTTCGGGCTCATGGAGCCGCCATGCGACACTCCGCAAAAAAATGGCATACACCAGTATGACTGCTGGACCAAATAAAGGTATTACCGATGCAATAATAACGAACAGTAATAAAGGAAATCTTTTATCCACTGTTTGCCCGGTTTTTGCTACGATCAGATAACTGGTCAAAAGACAGAGAAACCAGTAAAGACCATAAATAAGCAGAGATGTGTTGCTGCTGAATGAATTCATATGGACACTTCTGAGTCAAACAATTGTTTGATCTGTTTTTCGCAATGCTGCGCGCTGATTGAGAAAATTTTATGGTGAATAAAGCTTTTTTCCCATTCTTCACCATAATGCAAGCTGCTTTCAGTCCGCATGCGCTGAAAATGGCCCTCTGCCGCCATGCTGCCTGCGAAAGGTAATAATACAATCAGCTGTAGTTTCTCCTCTTCTCTGTGGAGCCAGAGGACATCCAGGCCTCGACGTAAACGCTGCAGATAATCCAAAACCTTTTCAGCATATGGACCGGTATGAAAATCATAACGAACCATGATACCAACTTGCGGTACCCGTTGTGCGAGCTTCTGTAATTGCATGAAGTCCGTCGCAAACTCTGGAGGACAGTCAGACCATATTTTTAACAAGGGGGCAGCCTGGGCAAGGGACTCAGCATAGGTACAAAGATACTGAAAAATGACTTCAATAGTTTGCAGGCTTTCTTTGTTGATGGCGAAAAAAGACATTTCCTCAATAGTCAGTACATAATCGTGTCTACTAAGACTCCTGTGTATGTGTACGCTGATATAATGGCGAAACTGGGTAATCTCCAGATCAGCCAGAGACTGACTTTCGCCACTATTCAGGGATTCTCTGAGGACAGGGTCCTGTTCCTGCCAGGGTTGTGCATTACCAAATGCGGCAATTAAACGCGGAGAATGATGCCCCGACTGGATATCATACAGACTGGCAATCTGAACCCCAACCAGCTGGTTTAAAAAATAAAGCGTATTATAGGCAAGTTCAGCGTCCAGACGTCCCTGTTTTTGTGCCAGCTGATTTTTGATTTCGAGTAAGGCACTCCGCACCGACATGGGCTGATAAAGCAGACTTTGTTCCAGACGGTCCTGTGAAATTCGCGTCACATACAGATCGTCGGATAACTGTCGAAAGCGGGTGGCAGTAATTTCCTCTTGCAAGGATCGTCCCGCTTCCTGCCTGGCCCAAAATCCGGCATATTCTGACGCAATGAGAATAACCAGTACGGTTCCGGCAAATATTTCCAGGCTTCGTATTTCTGGATATTTATGCCAGAAAAGAGTGCTGGCAAGTGCCGCTACGGAAAGCAGTGCAGGCATTAACTCATAACGCAGCGCGATCAGTAATGGAATGATCAGAAGCCATGGAAAAGGTTGCCTTAATAACAGAGGGTCTCCAGGATCCAGAGTCCAGGCCAATAAAATTCCCAGGGCAGGGAGCAGGATGGCTTCCAGCCATCCTGCTCCCCAGTGCGGAAGCGCCGTCACTATCTGTACACGCATTTTCATCGGGTCTTTAATTCATGGCACGATCAATCAGGCGGTGAATCAGTCCCTGCGCCAGTCCGCCGGTGCCACCACGTCCCAGACTTCCGCCATGGGCACTGCCTACCCCCGTCCAGATCACCTTGTCCGCAGGCACATCGACAATCCAGAGTGTCATGGTCACAACAGGCTCGGCGTTGATTCCCGCACGGTAGTTCCATTCATCAACACTGCCCCCCAAGGCGTAATGCACCCCATCACTGCGGGCGCTACCGAGTGCAGTCGCGTACTCTTTTTTCCAGTCGCCACCCAGTAATGCCTGGGTCCGGCTACGAATGGGCAGGGTACCCAAAAGGCGCTGATTGTCACTTTGTAAAATACCCGCTGCCAGTGCTGCCGCACGTTCATTGGCCAACGGAGTTTCCGTGTTGTTGGCAAAGGGCAATACCGTCCAGGCCGCCCCTTTGCTCAGCGCAACGGGTTTAGCCGACTGGACGTTCATCCCTGCGCAACCGCTGAGTATGAATGCCAAAATGGGAATCCAGATTCCTTTTGTTTTTAACATATTTTTTCTCCCTCAACAGATCATATTAAAAATAAAAACGATAATTTAAAGCGAAAATACGCTGATTCAATGCCAGACCATTCCCCCCTTGTCCCTGGGAAAACTCCAGGCTGAGGCGATCTGGCCCTATTACCGATGTACTGACCCCGGCGTTCAGTTGATATTGAAAGCCGAATCGGGAGTTGTCATAGACGCTGAGTTGCAGATTGGGTGTCCAGCCGGGATGTAAATTCTGCTCCAGCGCTCCCCATTGCAGGCGCACACCATAATCGGCATAACTTCCGGGCAGGATGCTGTCCATATTGCGGGCATCTGTGGAAAGCGCCCGGGCAATTACGCCCTTGGGGGCTGCGCGACGCTGAAGTGCGTGATAATCCGCAAATGGGCCGACATGAAACTCCCAGGGTCCAAGGTTGCTGCGCCAGAATGCGCCCAATTCACCATAGGTATCAGTGCCCTGCTGAATACCATCCTGGCCAAGATACTGATTCCAACCGAGGGCGGCATTGGCCGTCCATGCATTGAAGGTCTGAGCAAGTTGCATTTCTGCACGATTGGCCATGCCGGCAACAGCCAAAGCCGGGCTCTGGAAAGTCTGGGAGTGATAAGCCAGGCGCGTTGAAAGGCTGGTGCTGCTGGTCAATTGCCAGCTTGCTGCCAGCTTGCTGGTCCAGTTGTTTTGCAGTCCCCGGTATTCGCCAACACGGAGATCTCCCTGCCAACGGCGACTATCCCAAAAAACACCTACATCGGTGCGATTTTGCAGTCGCGGGGTGGTAATCAGCTGTGTGTCGCTATTTGCGTTCTGCCATAAGTTCTGGCTCTGGATCTGTATGCCCCAAAACGACGAAGTATGAATGCGGGCGTTAAGCTCCGGTCCATAAAGTTGCAGGCCATTGAAGCTTTGCCAGCTCCCCTGAATACCTGCATAACTGGCCGTATGGGCCAGGCTGTCCACATACATACGCCGCAATTCCCGGTCAAAGGGATTCACCTGCAGGGCTTTAATAGCCAGGGATTGTGCCTGACGCGGGCGCCCCAAATCTTCTTCAGCCTGAAACATCTCCTTTGGCGGTAAATCAGCCGGATGGTCCAGCAGGGTCTGGATGGTGCTTAGTATTCATAAATAAATAACTTGTACTCACTATATAGCGGGTATAGTCTTGCGGCATGGAAGCAGACGCACTGATAGCCGCTCGACACCAAGCGCTCGAAGGGATACTGGATGAGCGGCAGAGACGGCTATATGCGGCAGTAGAAGCGAAGGTGCTGGGTCATGGCGGTGTCAAGCGGGTGAGTGAGGCTACCGGAGTCGCGCGGGGGTCCATCATGGCGGGTCTCAAAGAGCTCAAGGATCCGGAGAACAGGCTCCCGCAAGGCAGAGTTCGTCGATCGGGTGGCGGGAGAAAAAGGCTGGTGGATCGCGATCCGGACTTGCTGGTGGCCTTGGAGAGTTTGGT
>NZ_JACKZA010000012.1 GCF_015100155.1 Acidithiobacillus sp. HP-2
CAGTAATACTGCGCTGGAGTTGTCGGGATTATTTACCCGGATTCACCGTACCCGCATTGGCCCACAAAATGCTGCGCATCATCTACTTCATGCTCTCTCGCGGCACATATTACCGGGACGCCGCCACCGATTATGAAGCCTTGAGCGTACAACGTAATGCCGCACGCTGGATTAAAAAGCTGATCAAGTTCGGATTCCTGCCCGATCCGGCATAACCGCTTTCAGATCCCGTCAAATGGTCCTCACAGGCCAGGGACTTCTGTGCCCGTAATCCCATCTCTTTCACATTAAGGCTCATCCTGCTGTCAGGAGAGAACTCGCCCTGCGGGCTCAAACAGCTCTCCTGACGGGCGCTGGATTTCGCCAAGAACAACAACGGCGCAGGACAAAAGTCGCTGCAAAGCACCTATGGCAACTGCCGTTTTTAGTTTCTGATCTGCTCTTCTACAAAAAAAAACCCGGATAAACCGGGCTTTTTTGACCGGGACGTCCCGGTCACAGACTCGACTCAGAACCGCTTGCGTGTATAAAAATACGCGATAACGGTAATGAAAAAATACACAATGGGTAAAAAGAAAATATAGTCTTCCAGATGCATGGTCTTACTCCTTTAATGTAAGCGTCCGGTTTTGCCCTGACTTTCCGCATCCTGTTTTTCATACATGACCGCACCGGCGACGGCGATCAGCACAATCATGGTCGTACCCACCAACCAGGCGAAATACCAGGGGCCATAGTCACCAGTGATGACTGCCAGAAACAGGGATAACGCCATGATGAGGGCCATCCCGACAAAAGTGAAAAGATTTTTCATGACTGGGTTGCTCCCTTAATAAGCATGGTCATCGGCGGGGTTGGGCGGGTTGACCTTGCCGCGCATGACCCGAAAACACCATGTGGTATAAGCCAAAATTGTGGGCACGAAAATGGCGGTGAAAATGGTCATCCAGATCAGGTTGTAACGACTGCCTGAAGCATTCCAGACAGTCAGACTCTGGTTGAGATTTTCAGACGAAGGCATCAGGAACGGGAACATGGAAGCTGCAACCGTGCCTAAAATGCCAATCCAGGCAATGGCTCCCAGCCACCAGCCGAGGATGGGTTTGTTGGCGCGTAACATCAACGCACCGAACAACATCCCGGCAATGGCCAGCAACGGGACAATCCACAAAATGGGTTGTGCTGCATAATTATCCAGCCAGGCGCCAGAAACCGCATGCACCACCTGACCGCTGACGGCGTTGGCGGGCATTCCCGGATCCCCGCTGATGAGGCTATACCCCGTCATACCGGAAATCATGAAGCCACCAATGATAAACAGCGCAATGGCAATGATCCCTGCGGTGCTGGCGTAATTCCGGGCGCGGGAAGCAACGGGGTCAGTACCGCGCAGCATCAGCATGGCCCCGCCCTGATATACCGACATGCTGACCGCCAATAAGCCGCTCAGAATGGCAAAGGGGTTCAACAGATACCAGATAAAGGACTCCGTCTGGTAATACTGACCATCCCAGCCGAAATGAAAGCCGACGCCTTCGAGAATATTACCAATAGCTGCCCCGTAGACAAACATGGGCAAAAAGCCGGAAATCAGAAAAACCCAGTCCCAGGAATCCCGCCACTTGCTGGCGGCCACTTTTGAGCGATATTCAAAAGCCACCGGACGCAAAATCATGCTGAACAGCAGCAGGATCATGACAATGTAAAAAACCGAGAAAGAAGTGGCGTACAGGGTCGGCCAAGCCGCAAAAATGGCCCCCCCGCCCAGAATAAACCAGACCTGATTACCGTCCCAATGGGGACCCACCACATTCAGGGCCTGGCGGCGTTCGCCATCATTTTTACCGACGAAGCGCAGCAGGGTACCGACACCCATGTCCATGCCCACCATGATGGCAAGGCCCATGAGCAGGACGCCGAGCAGCACCCACCACAACAGTTTAAGTCCAATATAGAGATCCATTGTGTTGACTCCTTATTTCTTGGCGAGGCTGGGCTTGGCAAAAGCGGGCTGACCGGCCATACCACCCCCAGCAGGAGCCTGGTCATGACCATGATGACTGGCTTGCGGGCCAAGACGCGCGTATTTGAACATCAGGTACATTTCTGCAGCGATGAACGAGCTGTAAAGCAGTACAAAACCGATCAGGGAGAAAATCATGTAGCCGACGCTGTGACTGGAAGCTGACACAAAGGTGGGCAACATATTGTAAACCGTCCAGGGTTGCCGACCATTTTCTGCCGTAATCCATCCAAATTCACAGGCAAACCAGGGTAATGGAATACTCCATAAGGCGACTTTCAGGAGCAGGGGATGCTTTTCCACCTCATTTTTGAGGCTGAAATAGGCGGCAAATGCAAAAATGGCGAGCATGATAAAGCCGAAAGCCACCATGATACGGAATGCCCAAAATTCTACCCAGACATTGGGAACCGTTTCGTGAGCCGTTTTGTCCACGACGCTGGCGAGATTGCTGGCATCCACCTTTTTCAGGTCCTGATCAGGGGCGTACTGCATGGCCAGAAAGCCATAGCCCATGTCTGTCTGATACTGTTTGAAGGTCGCCAAAGCCTGCACGTTACTGTGGTCATGATTATATTCTTTCAGGGCAACCATGGCCTTGATGCCATTAACTACTTTGGGCTTGGCTTCATCCACCAATTGATGAATACCGGGGATGACGGTGTCCTCCGAGTGGGTAAGCAGAGGCGTCAGCACATAGGGAACACCAATTTCAAAAAGGTTTTTACCTGCAGCCTTATCCGGGAAAGCAATCAGATTCCAGGGTGCAGATGCCGTGTTGTAGTCTGTATTCCAGATGGCTTCCATGGCCGCCACTTTCATGGGTTGAGCCTTGGCGTCAATGAAGCCCAGTGCATCGCCCAGAGTCACCACACCAATGGTGGAAATCACTCCGAAAACGGCAGCAATACGAAATGAACGCAGGGCAATATCCTTGCGCTTGTTGGTGAGCAGATAGAAGGCACTGATCCCCATGACAAACATGGATCCGGTCACAAAACCGGCGATGGAGGTATGGACAAATTTTGCCTGAGCGTCTTCATTAAAAATCAACTGGACAAAGCTGCTGAATTCCAGGCGCATGGTATTGGGATCAAAGGTTCCGCCTCTGGGGTCCTGCATGAAGCCATTGGCGATCAGAATCCACAATGCGGAAAGGTTGGAGCCCAGCGCTACCAGATAGGTAACGACCAGATGGGCCTTGGCACTGATCCGGTCCCAGCCAAAAAACATGATGCCCACAAAGGTGGATTCCATGAAAAACGCCATCAGGCCTTCAATAGCCAGAGGCGTACCAAAAATATCTCCGACGAAATGGGAGTACATGGACCAGTTGGTACCAAACTCAAATTCCATGGTCAGGCCCGTGGCCACACCCAATGCAAAATTGATGGCAAAAAGCTTGCCCCAGAACTGGGTCATTTCCTTGTAAATGGGTTTCCCCGTGATGACATAAACTGACTCCATGGTGGCCAGCAGAAATGTCAGGCCCAGAGTCAGGGGTACAAACAGAAAGTGATACAGGGCGGTCAGCGCAAACTGCAGACGCGACAGCTCGACCACTGTGGGATTGATTAACATATCCATGAACATCCTCCTACAAAGAAACCGGATTGCTTCGCTCCGGCGTGTAACGGTGCACCTCTTCATCAGGTGATCCGGGTTTTTTTACTGCGTTACTGTTTTTGCTGGTGCTATTGATGAACAGGCGGGAGTACTTTTGAAAAATTTCCCGATGTCCATTCTGGTTATGGAACCAGTTGTCTTTGCGGCGGACTTCTTCGATGCTGGTCAGGCGTCGTCCCTTGGTTTCGAGACCTGGGTAGATCAGGGTTTCCCCTGGAAATGTCATTAACCGTTGGGTAATGCTTTGATATAAAATTCGCGCATCATCGCTGCTGGGGCAAGGCAGGGTGCTGTTGACCAATAAGGTTTTTCCAGTAAACAGGCGATCTCCCCAAAAATAAGTCAGTGCGCAGGGACTTTGTCCGGGAGTATGTAAAACCTGCAGGCTTTCTTCTCCAAAATAAAGGTGATCGCCATGGCGCAAACGCAGATCAATCTGACTGTGGGTATTGCTTTCATGGGCCAGCACCCGCGCTCCGGTAGCCGTTTTCAGGTACTCTGCGATCCGCATCTGTTCGGCATCATGGTGGGTCTGCAATATGTATTTAAGAATTAGCCCACGCTCCTGAACAAAGAGTTCGAGATTTTCCATCAGCGCAGGTACGGGATCGATAATGACGGCTTCTCGGGTAACAGGATCACCCAGTAAATAACTGAGTTCGCCTTTCGGGGAATGACACAATTGTCTGAATATCATCTTCGTCACCGTTGTTTGCTGCCGGACAGCAGAGCATCAGCAAACTCTGTGCCATTTTCAGGATTTTGTATGTTGATATCTTTTTTATAAAAAACATCATCAATTCATTGTGTTATTCATTATTCTGTGATTACAGTTAATTTTATAGATACGTCAGTCCAATAAGCTTGCCCCGGTAAACTGTCAAAAATGGCATGGACGATCTGGCAGAGACTGCTACAATCGTCAGTGCTCAGGTAGCGTAGTGGGGGGATTCGTGACCGATTTACTGAAGCAATTACGACCGGAAATGACTTCACTACTGGACTGCTTTAGTACGCCAGCAGTGCTTTTGTGCGGGGACTACACAGTCTTGGCCGCCAATCAGGCCTACCGGCGAGCTTTCGGAGATGGCAAACCGCTCCAGGGTCGGCGTTGCGCGGAAATCCTCGCTGAAGCCGGTTTTTCCTGCCAGCAAAGTGGCAACCACTGTCCTCTGGATACCTGCCAGCAATCAGGGCTGGATCAACATGTAATTCATACCCATGCCTCGGGAAATACCCAGATTGATTTGTACCCCATTCGTAATGAGCGCGCCGAAGTTGTTTATTTTCTCGAACTGCTGAATGTGACCTCCGCAGACGCAACGCATGCGACACCGGCTATGGTCGGCCAATCGGAGGCCTGGCGAGAGGTGGTGCGCCTGATTCGACGGGTAGCTCCCGGCGATGCGGCAGTCCTCTTGCTGGGCGAATCCGGAACTGGCAAGGAACTGGCTGCAGCGGCGGTACACCAGGCTAGTCATCTCAGTCACGGACCCTTCATCACTGTCGATTGCTCCGGTTTGCCGGAAACGCTTTTTGAAAGTGAATTGTTTGGTCATGAAAAAGGCGCATTTACGGGTGCCTATTCCCGAAAAACCGGTTTGGTGGAAGCGGCCAATGGGGGGACTTTGTTTCTGGATGAAGTGGGCGACATTCCCCTTAACCTGCAGGTGAAATTGTTGCGGCTTCTGGAAACCGGCACGTTTCGCAGGGTAGGGGGGGGTGAACCGATTCGTTCCCGGTTTCGACTGATTTCAGCAACGCACCGTCATCTGGAAAAAATGGTCGCAGAGGAGCGTTTCCGTCAGGATCTTTATTATCGCATCAACACGTTCCCCATTGCTTTACCGGCGTTGCGGGATCGTCTGGATGATATTCCCTTGCTGGCTGCAGCCATTTTGCAGCGCATCCCGGCAGCCAAGGGGCTGCAACTGCACGCTGATACCCTACAGTTGCTGGGTCAATACACTTTTCCGGGCAACATCCGCGAGTTGCGCAACATTCTTGAACGCGCGGCGCTGATGGCCGATGAACATTGGATACTCCCCCAGCATCTGCCCCTGGCCCTGCAAGAGCAAGGCACGCCGCCCAAACAGGATAATCATGCCAAAATTTCCGGCGTGGATGCCATTGTTCCCTTGGCTGATCTGGAGGCCCAGTATTTACGATGGGCGCGGAGTGCTTTTGGCGGGGATCGACGCAGTCTGGCCGCCCGGCTGGGTGTCAGTGAGCGCACCCTTTATCGTAAGCTGGATGCCTTGAAGGAAGCACATGGTCTTGAATGAAAATATCTGGCCCGAAGGCTTGTGGATCCGAGCCGCAGCGCAGCAAGAGGCCCCCTGCATTATGTTGATGCATGGCCTGGGCGCATCCAAAGAAGACCTTGCCCCTCTCGCAGACTTTGTGGATCCGGAAAAACAGTTTCGCTGGGTTCTCCCTGACGCACCAGTACGTCCGGTCACCCTCAATGGCGGGCGGCCAATGCGGGCCTGGTATGATATTTATGGGCTGGGTCGGGATTCTGGCGAAGATGCAGCAGGTATGGAGCAAATGGCGACTCGCCTCACTTCACTGATGGATCATGAGCAGCAGAAAGCGGGTAACCAACCCTTGATACTGGGCGGGTTTTCCCAGGGCGGGGCGATGGCGCTTTATTTGGCGTTTCATTACGCTTGCCAGGCGGCAGCTGTGCTGGCTTTCAGCGCCTATTTACCGCTTCGCCAGACGCTTCCTCAGGCCGCTCAGGCGACTCCGATTTTCTGGGGGCATGGTCGTTCCGATGTCGTTCTGCCTCTGGAATATATGGAAATTGCCCGCGACATAATGGAATCCCTGGGGTACGCTCTCAGTACCCATATATATTCCATGGATCATAGCATTTGTGCGGAAGAGCTCGTGGACGCACGGAAGTTTTTGGACAGCATGGTCATGCAAGGAAATTTGAAAAAATCATGAATACCCTCTGGATTGAGCAGTTTGTACATATACTCGCGGTGATTGTCTGGATTGGCGGCCTGTTTTTTGTGACGATGGTGCTGGCCCCGACCCTGAAAAAAGAAATCACGCAGAACAGTACGCGTATTGCCTTGATGCATGTGTTGCTGCGTCGTTTCTTTTTCTGGATGTTACTCGCGGCTTTCCTGTTATTGCTGACTGGTTACAGCATGGTGTTCGTGTTCTACGGAGGATTTGCCGCTCTTGCCATCCCCGAATGGATCATGGTGGTTTTGGGTACGATCATGGTGATGATTGTTCTGCATACTTATTTTGCGCCACTCAAACGCTTGCGCCGGGCAGTGCGCGATCAGGACTGGCAGGCGGGTTCCAGGGCCTTGGGTCAAGTCCGAATGCTGGCCAGCACCAATCTTGTGCTGTCCTTCATGGTCATTCTGGTGGGTATATGGGGCGTGTTTGGCACGCCCTGATGATAATTGGTGATTTATGAAGCCTAATCAGATGACTCCGCAGATCCAAAAATCTGTTCTTCCAGTCCCCAGCGGGCTGCCAGTGTTTCGGTGGCGTTGACCAGTTCTTCGGCGCGGGATGGATGGTTGACACGTATTTCGGCAATACGGCGCAGCGCTTCTTGGCGATCGCCACTGTTGGCGAGCAGATGAATCAGTTCTCCAGCATCCCGGCCAATAATTTCGCCGCCCAATAACTCACCACTATCCATATCAGCGAGCAGTCGCACGAAACCTGCTGTGTCATCCTGACCCAATGCCCTTGGCGAGGTTTCAAACGCCGCGAAGCCTACGGCTGGTTCATAACCTTGGTCTTCTGCTGTGTCATCATCCAGGCCAATGCGCGCCAGCTCTACCGCTGAATAAACCAGTTCCGGTACCCAGGCTGGATTCCGCTCCAGTTTTTCTTCACTGAGCAGGTTGTGAATGATGATTTGGGCGTCGCTCAGAGCCTGATTGGCATTCATGATCGGGCCCACTACATCCCCAAGGGCAAAAATACCCGGTTCTGCGGTTTCCAGGTGTTCATCTGCTTGTACAAAGCCTTTTTCATCAAGTTCCACAGCCGTATTTTCCAGACCCAGGCCCTGGGTGAAAGCCTTACGCCCGGTTGCCAATAGTACCCAGTCGCCCTGTACGGATTGCCCGTCTTCTGCAAAAACCGTCACGCCCTGATCATCCTCGGCAATGCGTGCTACGCGAAAATGCTCTACGGCCTTAATATCCAAGGCGTTGAGGGCGGCTTTCAGGGTATCCTTGGCTTGTGGTGAAAATTGGGTATGGGCCAGTGAGGCGGAGTTCACCAGCCATTGCACGTCTTTATCCAGCTGATCAAAAATATATGCAAACTCTGTGCCGATTACGCCGCCGCCAATCAGTATAACGCGCTTGCCCGCCGGAGCTCCGTCGTCATAAAGCATGTCGCTGGTGAGCACTTTTCCAGGAATGGTCTGGATGCCCTCGGGAAGGGCAGGGGTGGATCCCGTTGCAATAATTGTGTACCGGGTTTGTATCTGGCTGCTGCCAGTTGGACTATCAACGCTAATATGCCGGGCATCTACAAAGCTGCCGGTTCCTGCCAACAGTTGCACCCCCAGACGTTTGAGGTAATCCACATAACTGTTGCGAACGGACTCGACTACCTGGTGCTGGTGTTCCCAGGCTTGAGCCATGTCTCCTTTCAGGTCAGTGCCGATGACACCGCGTTTGGCAAAATGTCGGCTTTGTTCAATCCATTTGGCGGTTTCGTGCCAATCCTTTTTGGGAACGCAACCACGATTGAGGCAGGTTCCGCCCCAGGTAGCACTTTCAATAATCGCCACTTTTTGGCCACGTAAAGCCGCCAGAACTGCCGCACGATAGCCGCCTGGCCCGCTGCCAATAATGGTGATGTCTACTTGATAATCACTCATAAGTCCATCCTTATCATTCAGTTGAAAAATTTTTTAAAAGTGGTTTATGAAGCATTTAACGGTGATAAAATTTCCTGTTGTTTTTCGGCGACGAGATGATTTTTGTTATGGTTCCGATTTGGCGTCACGCAAAGTTGCATCAGCTTAACAGAAAATTGCGACAAATTAATACTTTCAATAGGTTATGTTTTATCTGCAAAATTATTGATGAACGGCAGTATTTTTCATAGCATTTTTTATGGCTGGCTTCGTCATGTTGCGTCGGGCAGAGGCGACAAAAAGAACATGTTATTCAAAAAAAATAAAATATAAACATATAGTTAATATTTTGGTACGAGAATTGCTTAAGCATCTTCATGAACCATTTATCTCGTAATCATTCCTCCTTGAAGCTTGCTTCTGCCATTCTGCTCAGCCTGACAGGTTGGGCCTTCAGCATTGCGGCATCGGCGGATGATTTTAACATGCAGACCGTAGAGTCCAAGGCCCAGGCACTGGTAAATGCGCATTATAATCCCAAGCCTTTGCCGATTCCTTCCTACCTCAAAAATCTAAGCCCTGAACAGTACAGCCAGATTCAGGACACGAGACCTTTGTGGCAGAACGAGAATACGCCTTTTCAGGCACAATTTTATCTGCCCGGTTCCTGGTTTCATCAGCCGGAAGTCATTCGTGAAGTGATCAATGGCAAGGTGCGTCCCATCCCCTTTAATCTCGGGGACTTCAGTTTTGGTAATTTAAAGGTCCCCGCTGATCTGCCGAGTGACCTGGGTTATGCCGGATTCCGCTTGTTAGCGCCTCTGAACACACCGCCGAACTATAATGAATTTATTTCCTTTCTGGGCGCAACGTACTTTCGTGCGGTGGGTAAACATGCCGTTTATGGTACTTCAGCACGCGGTCTGGGTATTGATACGGCCCAACCGTCTGGAGAAATATTCGCTTATTTCAAAGAGATATGGCTGGAAAAGCCGCAGGCCGGTGCGCAGGATATGGTGGTTTATGCGCTTATGGACAGTCCAGTAGCCACGGGGGCCTATCGCTTCACCATCCAGACCGGTGACAGTACGACGGTACAGGTGCAGGCCACCATCTATTTGCGTAAACCCGTACAGGTGCTTGAACTCGCGCCTTTGACCAGCATGTACTGGCACGGTCATGGTCGTGGGATTACCGCCGGCGACTGGCATCCCGCCCAGCATGATTCCAGTGATCTGGTCATGGCCAATGGTAATGGTGAATGGTTGACCCGCCCCATTGATAATCCCCTGCAGATTCAGACTACGACTTACAGCATGGATCACCCGGTAGGCTTCGGTCTGATTCAGGAAGATCGTGATTTTTCTGCTTATCAGGGTATTGAAACCCAATACCAGCGCCGTCCCAGTGTTTGGGTGCAACCGGTAGGAGACTGGGGGAAGGGTCAGGTGCGCCTCGTTGAGCTGCCCACCAATAACCGGGACATGGACAATATCGATGTTTTCTGGGTTCCGGATCAGGAACCGGCTCCGAAAACGCCCCTGCATTTTGCCTACAACTTGCGTTTCTTTCTGGATAATCATGGCCTGATTCCTTTGGCACATCCCGTCGGAACCTATCTTGGCGATGACCCGAAAACTGCCGGAGCGCGTACTGTCGTTATTGATTTTGGCGGTGGTGCTCTGACGAAATTACCTGGGAATATGCCTGTTAAAGCCCATCTCACGGCTGAAAATGAGGCTCAGATTTTGAGCCAAAAGCTGGAATGGGATGCTAAGGATCATTTTTGGCGGGTGATTGCGGTCATACAGCCGCAAACGGCCTCACCCAGTAATGTGCGTTGTTATTTAACCCTCGATAAGCAGGTTATGACCAATACCTGGACTTATCTTCTTCATGCGGCAAAGGAGTAGGTGTAATGTTTAAAGATGAATCAAGCTACAGCGTCAATCCTGCGGGTGAGTGGCTGGCAGGTTGTACAGCAGAGGCCCTGGTCGTCGCAAATAGCGCACCCGTTCTTGTTCGTATGGAGCGGTATTTGGCGCGCCTGGCGTTAACTGATGCCCAGCGTTTGTGGATACGTGGTCAGGTCATCAGCCAATTGCAGGGCGTGGAAACCCATCAGGATGCGCTTTATGCCCGGGCTTTTGCCAGCCTGCATCAGGCACTGGCAACTTTGGGTAATGGGGATGAACTGGATGCCCGTCTCGATCTTTCCCTGCGCATGACTGCAAATGCGGCCCAGGATGCCCGGTCATGCCGTTGGCTACAGCAGCAGGTAGCGCCTGCCATTCAGCGCAGCAACATGGCCTCTCTTCCCATGAATCGTTCCTGGCTGGCTGCCGCATCGCGCCTGTGGCAGACATTGTTTAGCCGCAGCAAGGTATTGACGAGTCGCCGTATTCTGACCGGAGAAGTCTGAATTGGCACGGGCTATGGCCCGGCAGTGGGAAACCATCAGCCGGTACCGACGTTACTGGTTAAGTGCCTTTATTATTTTGCCGGCCTGTAGTGCGGGCCTGATGTTGGATCAGGTTCTTGCTGATCGCTTATCGCTCTGGCTGGAAATACCTACCCTCATCATATTTTCCATGTTGTTTGCCTGGATTTCTGCAGGCTTCTGGACGGCGCTGGTTGGCTTTATACTGCTGATGAGCGGGCGCACTGATACCTCCCCCGGTAGTCCCGAACTCCGCCTGGCTGAGCCCCTCCCGCAGAATAAAGTGGCGATCCTCATGCCCATTTATAATGAAGAAGTGGAGCGGGTGGCTGCCGGGCTACAGGCCACTTTCAAATCCTTGCAGCGGGCTGGTGCCTTGGGCCATTTTGAATTTTTTCTGCTCAGTGATACCCGCAATCCTGATATTTGGTTACGGGAAGAACTGGTCTGGTCGGCGCTTTGTGAGTCTCTGGATGCTTTTGGCAAAATTCATTATCGACGGCGTCCGGTAAACAATAAGGCCAAAAGTGGCAATGTCGCTGATTTTTGCAGACGCTGGGGTCGTGCTTACGAATATATGGTCGTGCTGGACGCTGATAGCGTCATGAACGGTGAAACCCTCTATCGCATGTTGGAAATGATGGAAGGAAATCCGCAGGTGGGTATCATTCAGACCCAACCTGTGGCCGTCAATCGGGAAACCTTGTATGCCCGTCTGCAACAATTTGCGCAGCATCTGTATGGCCCGATTTTCAGCGCCGGATTGCGTTTCTGGCAGTTGGGTGACGGACATTACATTGGTCATAATGCCATTTTACGAACTGCACCGTTCACCGAATATTGCGCCTTGCCCGTATTACCCGGTCGGCCCCCTCTGGGTGGACCCTTACTCAGTCACGATTTTGTCGAAGCGGCACTGATGGCCAGAAATGGCTGGGAAGTGTGGTTTGTACCCACTCTGACAGGTAGTTATGAAGAAGTTCCCCCCACCCTGATAGATGATTTGAAACGGGATAGGCGCTGGGCGCAGGGCAATCTGCAACATCTGCTTTTATTGGCCGGGGAAGGCTTGCGTTCTGCCCACCGCTTCCTGTTCATCAACGGGGCTATGTCTTTTCTGGCGGCACCGCTCTGGGGACTGTTTTTGATTCTTGGCGCGTTGGGTTCACTGCATTGGGCTGGTGGAGGGAATGATGATACGGTCACCCCTTTTTATTGGGGAAGTAACATTGATCCTTTGCCGTTCTGGTTGTTTGGAGTGACGGCAGTTTTACTGCTTTCGCCCAAGTGGATGGCGGTTCTTTGGGTAGCCCGTCAGCCTGGTCGCCGCCAGCAATTTGGAGGATTATTTCATCTCATTCTGAGCATGCTGGTTGAGAGTTTGTTTTCGGTTTTGATGGCCCCTATCCGGATGGCATTTCATAGTCAGTTTGTCATTCAAACCCTCATGGGGAAGGGCGTACGTTGGGGGGCTCAGGTGCGTGGTGACCAGGAAACCAGATGGTCAGTAGCCCTGCGTTTTTTTGGCTGGTGCTCGGCGCTGGGGTTGGTGCTGGCAGTAGCCCTGTACCCCTTTTTGGGATTCTGGCATTTTGTCTGGTTGGTTCCAATTTTGGGTGGCCTGGTCGCCGCCGTGCCTTTGGGCGCATGGACCAGTCGCCCTGGACTGGGACGCTGGGCACGCCAGCAGCACCTGTTTGTGATTCCCGAGGAGGTCATCGTCCCGGAAGAATTGCAGTCACTGGATAGTGACAGTGTCGCCTATCTCCCACACATTGAGGGTGATGCTTTTGTGCAGGTTGTGGTAGATCCCCGCTTTAATGCCATTCACAGCGCCTTGCAGCGCAATCGCACCGGATTATGGCCTCGTGCCGCCAGTCTTTGCCACAAGGCTCTGGAACAAGGCCCGCAGCAACTCAGCAATCGCGAGCGCAATATTCTCTTGAGTGATCGTAACTCCATGCTGTCTCTACATCGTGCCGTCTGGTCCATGAATGACCGGGAACGCTTGACGGCTTGGGGTGTGGAGAGTGACGATCAGGATCTGATCAATCAGGCAGGACAATAACCCCATGGCAAAAAATGGTGAAACCCTTGATCTCATGGCTCTGGCTGGCATCCGCAATGATCTGGATGATCTCCGCGCCCGTGCCCAGGCCGGAGATCCTGTGGCCCAGTTCAATATGGGCGTGAAATACGCCGAAGGGTCTGAGGTTCCTCAGGATTACCAGGAGGCTGCGCGCTGGTACAGTGCGGCGGCAGACCAGAATGATGCACCGGCGCAATTCAATCTGGGCTTGCTGTTTTATCAAGGCCAGGGGCTGCGCAAGGATTTATCCTGCGCTTACGAGTTGTTCAGTCTCGCCGCAGCGCAGGGAGATACGCGTGCCCAGGCTGGGATGACGGCGATTCTTGGCGAAGTCTCCAGTGAGCTCGCTGAGGAGCTCATTGAAAAATTTGGGCAAGGCGACCAGGGAGCCGCAACCCACTAAGCTGAAAACGGCAAATATACCAGGAGCTTCAGTGGCTTAAGCTGGCAGCCTGATCGCCCCTGACAAAGTCCCTCGCCCGTCAGAAAGCATCCAAGCCCGTCGGGGATGGGTTATTTGCTGCAGTTTTAGCGGCGGTTACGGATTGCTGATAAGCGTTCGGTATGCTGACCTTTGCCGCCCAGATAAGTCGGTACGATACTTTCAATGGCTGTTGGCTGAATATTAAATACTTCCTGCAAATCCTTTTTGCTGGAAATATTATCTATGGACAATGACTTCAAATTATCGCGGGTGAGCACTTTGCCGGGCAGTTTTTCCATGATTCCTGCCTGCAGGTTACCCAACAGGGGACAGAGGGCAATCACCTTGCGATGCGTACCAATCAGACTTTGGGTATAGGCGATCAGCTCGCCCAGGGCATATACCTTGGGGCCGCAAAGATCATAGGCTTTGCCATAGGTTTTTTCATTATCTATAGATTGTACGAAAGCACTGACCACATCTTCAATCCACACGGGCTGCATTTTCGCCTGAGTGCCGGCCATGGGCAAAAAGAAAGGGATTTTGCGCAGCAGTTGGGCAAAGCGATTGAAAAAACTGTCCCCCTCGCCAAATATGATGGAAGGACGAAATGAAGTCACTTTAAGACCGCGCCCCCAGAGTAATTTCGGACCATTCAGATAATTGAAATGGCCGTTTTTGGCGCTGTTTTCTCCAGACTGACGGATAATTTCTTCACCGATGCCTTTGGAACGCAGGTAGGCACTGGGGGCAATGGGGTTGGCACCGAGGGCGCTCATATGCAGGAGTCGTGGAATACCCAGATGTCCACAAAGATTAGCGACCAGGCGGGGGAGCTCAATATGGTTTTTTTCAAAATCACCGTGACGCTCGGGCGGATAGTCGCTGCGACCCGGGCGGTTTTCGTTAAGGATGCCCACCAGGTTGATGACTACATCCCGTCCTTCCAGTTGTTGCTCCAGCGCAATTGGGTCATGCACATTACATTCAACAACCTCTACCTGTGGCAGAACCAGCAGGTTTTCGCGGTTACGCTCCCGATTGCGGGTCAGAATGCGAATCTGGTGCCCATCCTGACTGAGACGCTCCGCCAGATGTCGGCCGACAAAACCCGTGCCACCAAGAATACAGATTTTATGTGTTGCCATGAGCTTATACTCCTCCGCAAATTATCAGCCAGAGCATAGCACAGCTAGCCTGCCCCGATGCTGAAGAAAGTTTGAATCAGGGCATGAAGGTAGGCTATAAGAGAAACATATCTGCCTGAATGTGGCAGTTGGGCAGGACATGCCCGGAAACTGCGACGTACAGAATCGAGGAGAAAGGAATGGCGGAATGCAGTAATCAAAATGGTGCGCGCAGGGGCGGACAAATTTCTGCGTTAGGTGCTTTGCTGGTGGGGCTGGCTATTATTGCCGGTGCGGCTGGTGACCATCTGGTCGCTGGGCAGGTGAGCAGGCAGAGTTTGCATGTTTACGATATTGCCGTGCGTTTTCAGATTTATAATGCGCTAGGCTTGGTTCAGCTGGGTATTTTGATTCGATTATGGGGTAAAAGAAGGCTGCTTTGTGCTTCGGCGCTGTTGATGGCTCTGGGTGTGCTTTTTTTCAGCGGGGGGCTGTATTTGCTGGTCATTACTGGCCAGTCATTCTGGGCAATTTTTGCCCCTTTGGGAGGCACAGCATGGATTGTCGCCTGGTTGCTTCTCGCTGTCGGCCTCTGGCGGGCATCCATGCAAGTGAAGGAGTAATGTATGCTTATTGCCAAAAATGACGCTTATCATAAACAACTGGATTTTGCGGACGCTGAAATCGGTGACGTATTCTGGGTCGTCGAACATGTACCTTATAGTGGCACCATTAAAGGGGTTCAAAAATATACCGTCACTGAAATTCGCTCCAAACTGGTTATTTGTCAATCAGAATTGGCTAAGCCGATGAAAATAAAGCGGAGTACTTTGCAGGAAAACTGTTACCTCGAAAATGATCCGTATTTTGCAGATATACAGAAAACTTTTGAAATCAGTAGCCAGGTAGAATGGGTCCGCAAATTGATCAAGGAGCATGAAAGCCGTGACTTTGATCAGGAAGTGGTTGACGCCGTTCTGGCCTGGCAACGCCGGGTGGAAATGCGACGGGAATAGGAATCAGCAGGGCGCGGGCCAAAGTCGCGACAAAGCTCCCGTACCAACTGCCGTATTCAGGTTTGGGTGCGTGAGGCTATTGTGGTACTTCCGGACCATGATGTTCTTCGAGAGTTTTACCGTGGCCCTGGACCCGAAAGGTCCAGGTCATTCCCAGGCCGAGCAGGCTCACCAGAATCATGAGCAGCAACACGGCTGAAAGTCCCCAGTTTGCCTGAATGAGTGGTAGTAAAAATACGCTGATTGTGGCGCCTATTTTGGCGACTGCAGCGGCAAATCCGGACCCGAATGCGCGTATCTGAGTAGGATACATTTCTGTGGGCAAAATGAAGGTGGTGGCATTAGGACCCATGGTCATGAACAAATTGAAGAGCATGAAGCCAGCGAGGATCAGGTAATATTGGCTGATTTCATTCCCCGTATGCTGCTGCGCAGCACTGAGCAGTAGTCCCATTCCGGTAATCATGCCCACAAAACCGGTAAGTTGCATATGAATGCGCCCCAGTTTTGGAACTGCCCAGAGCGACAGCAGTGAACCCAGCAACAGGAACAGGTCTACCTTGCCACTATCCAGGGCGTTGCTGAGATCCTTCCCTAATGTGGAGCTTAATCCGGGCAGATTTGTACGCAGACTGCCAAGCAGAATGGTGGTGAACAAACCTATTCCATAGGTGGCAACGTCCATAAAAAACCAGGGGAGAGTCACCAGCAGGGTTCGCCGACGATATTCCGGCGCAAATAAGGTGGCGATACCCAAATGATGACCAGGCAGAATTTTGGCAACATGATGATGTTTTCTACCCAGGCGTTGGGCAATCTGCAGTAATTGGCTTTTTTTGTCCGGGGCAAAGCGGGTAAGAATTTTTACAGCCTGAGCATTGCGGCCATGGCCCATGCACCAGCGTACACTTTCCGGCAAACTCAGGCGTCCGATCAGATAGGGAAGCACTACCAGAATTTCTGCGGCCAGTAACCAACGCCAGGTATCATCGCCAGTCCGGGCATTCTGCAGCAGGAGAATGGCCAAGGCGACGCCCGCCAACATGCCGACGGACTGGATAGCGATGGAGGCGGCCATCATTCTGCCCCGGCGTCCCTGGGGCATGAATTCTGCCAGATAGCTGCTGGCAACCGGAAAATCCATGCCGACACCGATGCCGAGCAACAGCTCTGCCTGGGTCAGAATGGTGGCATTGGGCGCAAGTGCCGCTAATGTGGCGGCAATAATCAACAAAATCATATCGCTGATCATGACCGGTTTGCGCCCCCAACGATCGGCAATATGTCCGCCCAACAGGGCACCGATGACGGTTCCCCCCATGAGCATGGCAGCCACCATGCCGACACTACTGGCAGGCATGTGAAAGTGGGGGATTACCAGTGGCAGGGTGACACCCAGCAAAAACATGGAAACCCCACTCAATAAAGTGCCCCCCGTAGACAAGGCCCAAATCCGATAGTGGATGGGTAACATCGGGCTGTTGTCGAGTATGGCGGTCATTGCGGCATGATCAGGATGAATAGTGTGCGCATTTTCCACAAGTGGTGCAGCGGTTTTTTTTAATCTAACAGTATTGGCTGTGCTTGCGTGGATGTCGGCTGTTGGATCTGGATTCAACGCAGCTTGTCCCGGAGAATCAGACTTTTCCCCGTCATTTCAGAGGGCTGGGAAAGTCCCATGAGATCAAGAATGGTTGGCGCAATATCAGCGGTACCCCGGCCAATTCCCAACTTTGCGCCTCCGTGACCCATCAGGAGCATGGGTACGGGATAGACCGTGTGTTGGGTATGGGGTTCACCGCTCACTGGATCCACCATTTCATCGCAATTGCCGTGATCAGCCGTGAGGATGATTTTGAAACCGTGCTGAAGCGCTACCTGAGTAATCCGATGAAATTGGAGATCAAGCGTTTCTACCGCACGGAGAATGGCCGGGATTTTGGCGGTATGACCGACCATGTCACCATTGGCAAAATTGACAATAACAAAGTGATATTGGTCGCTTTCGAGTGCTGCAATGATACGATCTGCGACTTTGGCCGCACTCATTTCCGGCTGGAGATCATAGGTGGCTACCTGTGGAGACGGAATAATTTCTCGATCTTCTCCCGTAAAGGGCTCTTCGCGGCCACCATTGAAAAAATAGGTGACATGCGCATATTTTTCCGTTTCTGCGCAGTGGAATTGTTGCAGACCAGCGTCACTGATGACTTCCGCCAAGACTTTTGCCGGGATTTCCGGCGGGAACAGGACCGGAAAGGGGTAGTCGTCATTGTAAGAAGTCATGCAAAGGGCGGTTCTGGCCTTTTCTGAACTGCGATCAAAATGTTCAAATTCGGGCATGGCCACGGCGGCGCTCAGTTGCCGCATGCGGTCAGAGCGAAAGTTGAAAAAGAATACGGGTTCATCGGCGGCAATCCGGTTTTCCTGGGGCTTGCCGATGACGGTGGGTTGAATAAATTCATCTCCTTCCCCGCGTCGCCAGGCTTCCTGAACAGCCGATAGGGCGTTTGCTGACTGAAGTCCCTCACCTTTCAGCAAGGCGGCCCAGGCTTTTTTGGTGCGATCCCAATGACTGGCACGATCCATGGCGGTATAGCGGCCACAGACGCTGGCAATTTTGCCGCTGCCCAGTTCTTGCAGGCGCTTTTCCAGAATCTGGACGAAAACATCTGCACATTGCGGGGCGGTGTCCCGCCCATCCGTAATCATGTGGATAATCGGTTCTACACCCGCCTGTACCACCAGAGGGAGAATCTCCAGCAAATGGTCAATATGAGAATGCACACCGCCATCGGAGACCATCCCGACCAGATGCAGGCACCGGATATTTTGTAAAATATTTTGCCAATTCTGAATGCTGGAAAAGCTGCCATCAGCCAGACTGGCCGATATGCGCACCATGTCCTGAAGTAGTATGCGCCCAGAGCCCAGTGTCAAATGACCGACTTCCGAGTTCCCAAATTGTCCATCGGGCAGACCCACAGCCCGCCCGGATGCCTGCAGGGCGGTATGGGGATAACTGGCAAAATAATGATCCAGATGTGGCGTATGGGCTTGGGCCCAGCCGTTGTAGGCCCGATTGGGGTTCAGGCCGAAACCATCAAAAATGACTAACAGCACGGGTTGAATGGTCAATGGGTTTCTCGCTTTTCCAGTTCCAGAACATGCAGGGTGGTTTTCAGTACGGAATCGGGGTTGAGGCTCATGGATTCAATGCCAATATCGACCAGAAACTCAGCCATTTCCGGATAGTCTGAAGGCGCCTGACCACAAATTCCAGAGTGGATACCATGCCGTTTACAGCCATCCACGGCGAGGCGGATCATGGTTTTCACGCCTTCGTCGCGCTCGTCGTAGTCAAAGGCGACAATTTCCGAATCCCGATCAACCCCGAGAGTGAGTTGGGTGAGATCATTACTGCCAATGGAGAATCCGTCAAAGCGTTGGGCAAAAGCATCAATTAAAAGCACGTTGTTGGGGACTTCGCACATGGCGTAAATTTTCAGACCATTTTCGCCGCGCTTCAGGCCAAATTCTGCCATTTGCGCAAGAACGTCGTCGGCTTCCTGCACGCGGCGTACAAAAGGCAGCATCAAAATGACATTATCCAGGCCCATGGTTTCGCGCACTCTTTTCATGGCCAGGCATTCCAGATGAAAACCTTCTTTGTACGCTGGATGTGCATAGCGGGAAGCGCCGCGAAAGCCCAGCATGGGGTTGTCTTCCTCGGGTTCGAAGCAGCGACCCCCAAGCAATGAGGCATATTCGTTGCTTTTGAAATCAGACATACGGACCACTACCGGTTTGGGATAAAAAGCAGCAGCCAGGGTGCCGACGCCCTCTGATAGCCGTTCCACAAAAAAATCCTGGGGCTGCGTGTAGCCTTGGGTGAGCTTCGCCAGGGCCAGACGCTCCTGCGGGTCTTTGACCTTTTCCGGGTAGAGCAAAGCCATGGGGTGCGCCTTGATGGTATTGCTGATGATGAATTCCATCCGCGCCAGACCAATACCATCGCTGGGGAGATTGGCCGTCTGGAAAGCAATTTCCGGGTTGCCCAGATTGATCATGATTTTGGTTTTGGGTCGGGGAAGTGCGGCCAGATCGGTATGCTGAACAGTAAACGGCAATTGACCCGCATATATATTGCCCATATCGCCTTGCGCACAGGAAACCGTGACCGGCTCACCGTCGTGCAGTATTTCGGTGGCTGTTGTTTCTGCGCCGACCACCGCCGGTATCCCCAGTTCACGGGCAATGATGGCAGCGTGGCAGGTACGTCCACCGCGATTGGTGATGACCGCCGCTGCATTTTTCATGACCGGCTCCCAATCTGGGGTGGTGGTGTCTGCTACCAGTATTTCACCGGGGCGAAACTCGGCGAGATGTTCAAGAGTACGAATAATCCGGACGGGTCCGGCAGCAATTTTACTGCCCACGGCGCGGCCACTGCCAAGACATTTTCCGCGTTCACCCAGAATATACTCCTCCAGAATTTGTCCCTTCTTTTGCGAGGCAACGGTTTCCGGTCGTGCCTGAACCATGTAAATGGCACCATCGAGACCGTCTTTTGCCCATTCCATATCCATGGGTCGGCTTTCGCCCATTTTCTGGCTGTAGTGATTTTCAATTTTGATGGCGTAATCGGCCAGGATGAATATATCCTCATCATTCAAACAAAAGCGTTCCTGTTCATCGAGATGCGTCGGTACATTGCGGGTCCCGTGGCGGGTATCTCCCTCGGTATAAATCATCTTGATTTTTTTGCTGCCGAGAACCCTGCGCAAAACTGCCTTTTTCCCCTTCTGGAAGGCGGGTTTAAAGACATAATATTCATCGGGATTGACGGTTCCCTGGACGACATTTTCACCCAGACCCCAGGATGCCGTAATAAAGACGGCATCTCTAAATCCGGTTTCAGTGTCCAGCGAAAACATGACGTCACTGGTGGCGAGATCGGAGCGCACCATTTTCATGATGACAATCGATAGGGCCACCTTGAAATGATCAAAGCCCTGATCAACGCGATAATGAATGGCCCGGTCGGTAAACAGGCTGGCAAAGCAACGCCGACAGGCATCCAGCAAAGCGGCCTCTCCGGAAATGTTCAGATAAGTATCCTGCTGACCAGCGAAACTGGCCGTTGGCAGGTCTTCTGCGGTGGCAGAAGAACGCACGGCCAAAGACAGCGTATCTCCGTATTCCTGACGTAATTGGGCGTAAGCGGCCAAAATTTCGGTTTGCAAATCTTCGGGAAGGGGCGCGCTGTAGACGATTTCCCGAGCCTTGGCACCCCGTCTGGCCAGATCGCGAACATTATCGGGGTCGAGGCCGTCCAGTGCCTCATGCAGCTTTGGCCAGGCACCGGCCTGATCCAGCAGATGGTGATAGGCGTCGCCGGTAATGGCAAAGCCGTTGGGTACTTTTACTCCCTGCGGCGTGAGTTGGCGATACATCTCTCCCAGAGAAGCGTTTTTACCACCGACCAAGGGCACATCTTCTATGCGAATTTCATTAAAAAAACGTATGTATTTCGCAGTCATAAGATTTTCTCCAGATAAATCAGAGTAAACACTCTGAATAAAAGATAGTCAAGGAAATGGCTGTGGACAAGCTGTTGCTTTTTATTGGAGGCACTCTGGTATGATTGCCGGCGCAATGGCGAAGGTCCTTAAAATGGATGTGGGTTATGTTTTCATGTCTGACGCATGGCAACTTATGGAATTATATCTTTGAAAAGAAATAGCCCAGACTCTGGCGCTGGTAGGGAAAATCTGTGGCCACCCGAGGCACGCTGGCTTCACGCCGGTATTGCTGTCGGCGTAACCATTCAACTGTTTTCCTCCTTAGGGATGACACCCGATTGGCAACACGCAGATTATGCCAGTTTCACCCAGTTACTGTTCAGCTTTCATGCCTGGGTGGGTTTGACTACTGCACTTTTCCTGCTCTGGCAGTGGCTCTGGATTGCCACTTCAGCACGGGTACGCCAGCAATTTTTTCCATTAATGGGTCCCTGGCAACCGGTTTTTAATGACCTTCGGTTACTTTTGCACGGAAAACTTCAATCTCCCGGCCCGGCTTCTGGACTTGCAGCTCTGATCCATGGGCTCGGTCTGCTTCTGGTCAGTTGGATGGCTCTTACCGGTACGGTAATTTTTTTCTTTCTACCCCAGGGGGGTACACCTCCAGGGGTCTTGCTGCAAAATCTGATCCCTTTGCATAAAGCCCTGTCGAATCTGGTGTGGGCCTATTGGTTAGGGCATGTGGGGATGTTTGCTGTGCATTTACTGCGCCGCGATCGCATTCTCGACATTTTTCGTCTGGGTGGTTAGTTGTTAGGATTGCCAAACGACTGCATGAAGCAGTCACTGAATGGAGCGGGAAGCCGAATGAAAAATTCAATGAAAATTTTGCTCTTGGGTTTATTACCTGTTTCGCTGTTGGCTTCAGCGGGGACGGCTGCCCAGGAAATAAATCTCAGTGTGCAACAAACTTATCATGTGCCCAATACGCTCATGGTTGCGCAGTTGCAGGCCAGTGCCACCGGGGCAAATGCTGCAGAGTTGGCGCAAAAAGTGAACGCAAAAATGCGTTGGGCCTTGCAGCAGGCGGGGAAAGCCGATCATGTCCAGGCGCAGACGATGAATTATCACACGCAACGTGATTATGTGAATGGCAAGCCCGATGGCTGGACCGTACAGCAGACTTTGCAGGTCAGCGCTCCAGAATCCTCCCGGCTGGATCAGCTTCTGGGAGATTTACAATCCCGTCTGGAGCTGGTTTCCATGCAGGCTGCCCCTACTGAAAGTGCCCGTGAAAGCGCTGCAACAGCAGCAGCCCATCAGGCTATTCAGCGCTTTAAGCAGCGTGCGAATAACTTTTGCAAGGATTTTGGTTATTCGCAAAGCGTGCTGAATTCCGTACAGATTAATACGTTACGCAGTTCTCCCGGGCCAGTGCTGATGATGGCGGCGCGTGCTCCCGTGGCCAGTGCGCCCGGTGAATCGGCGATGTCTGTGGAAGTTTCCGGTTCAGTGCGTTGTCTGAATGGACAGTGACGGGCTTTTTAGGCGATGACTATCTTGTAATAACCGGATTGATGGCCGTATCTGCGCAGGAAGGAACAGGTGTTGACCAAATCACCCTGCCTTCCTTCAGGCTGCACCAGCCGCTCAGAACGGCGTTCAATGCCCGGGGATAAATTTCGTGTTCGGCAGCAAGAACTCTTGCCGCCAGCCTGGCTGGGTCGTCATCCGTATGGACAGGTACGGCAGCCTGAATGATGACCGGGCCGGCGTCCAGTTCCGGGATGACAAAATGGACGCTGGCACCGTGCCAGCAGACACCCTGAGCGATGGCGCGGGCATGGGTATGCAGACCGGGAAAGGCGGGCAGCAGGGAAGGATGAATGTTGACCAGCCGTCCCAGATAGTGCTCCACAAAAGTATCTGTCAGTTGCCGCATGAAACCGGCAAGTACTACCAGATCCGGAGCGTAGCGGTCAATCTGCTGCTGCAGCGCAGTATCAAACTCGGCGCGACTGGGAAAGTCACGATGGTCTGTGACTTCGGTGGGGATACCTGCTGCCTGAGCCACCATCAGTCCTGGGGCTTCGGCCCGATTACTGATGACTGCGGCAATTTCTGTATCGGCTATTTGTCCGGTCTGACAGGCCCGCAGGATGCTTTGTAAATTGCTGCCGCGACCGGAAATCAGCAGCACCAGTTTTTTAGTCAAGAAAAACTACCCCGTTATCGGTCTGACGGAGGGCAAGCTGACCAATGACATACGCTTGCTCCCCGCTGGCCTGCAGGGATTCCAGAGCGTTTTGCCGGGATTCCCAGGGGACGATGGCGACCATGCCAATGCCGAGGTTGAATACCCGCCGCATTTCTTCGGTACTGACTTGACCTTGCTCCTGCAACCACTGAAACAGCGTAGGGATTTGCCAACTTTGGGGGTTGATGTGGGCGCTCAGCTGGGCGGGCAGGGAGCGGGGCAGATTTTCGGTGAGTCCTCCGCCAGTAATGTGAGCGAGGGCATGAACGCTGACGACCTTACGCAGATTCTGGATTGCCTGCACGTAAATCCGGGTGGGACGTAGCAGGAGTTCGACCAGGGCTTCGCCATTTAACTGAATATGCGCATGAGCACCACTGCGGACCAGGATTTCACGGATGAGGGAGTAGCCATTACTGTGGGCGCCGGATGAGGCGATGCCGATAAGGGCATCCCCTTCCTGACAGGCATCACTGCTCAATATTTCGTTTTTTTCGACGATGCCGACCGCGAAGCCCGCCAGGTCATAATGACCGCCTGGGTACATACCGGGCATTTCGGCGGTTTCGCCGCCCAGTAGGGCACAGCCCGCCTGACGGCAGCCTTCGGCAATTCCGGTGATGACGGCTTCGGCTATCGCCGTGTCCAGTTGTCCGCAGGCGTAGTAATCCAAAAACCAGAGGGGTTCAGCGCCGGAAACCAGGATGTCGTTGACACACATGGCTACCAGATCAATGCCAATCCCATCATGCTGCTGGGCTTCCAGGGCCAGCAGCAATTTGGTGCCGACGCCATCGGTTCCTGATACCAGTACCGGTTCGCGATAACCGGTGGGCAATTCAAAAAGTCCACCAAAGCCGCCAATACCGCCAAGCACTCCGGGGCGGTGGGTACTGCGGGCGAGGGGCTTGATCCGGTCAACCAGCGCATTTCCTGCGTCAATGTTGACTCCTGCACTGCGATAGCTAAGCGGTTTGGGGCTGTCCACAGCAAGTTCCTCCGTCAATTTCGGGTCATGTTATGAGGGGGGCTGGCTGCTGTCAAAAGAAAAGAGCGGCCGGGCCGCTCTTCACTCAGACGCCACAAGTCATGGGGCGTCAGGGTTACCCCGCTAATCGATCAGAAGCGCTTGAAAATCTGTCCGCTTTTGGCTGCCTGGAAGCGTGCTTCAATGACACTCCAGTTCATGTTTTTGTGGAGTGCTGCCAGGTAATCGCCACGCCCCAGGGCTTTCCAGTCGACCATGTAGGCATGTTCAAACACGTCCACAATGACCAGGGGGACAAAGCCGCCAATGTTGCCATCTTCATGCAGCTGGACGAAATGGTTGTTGATCTGGCCGGTAGTCCCATCGTAATAGGCGATGGCCCAACCAATGCTGCGGCTTTTGGCAGCAGCCATGAGGTCTTCGTGCCAGGCTTCGGCGCTGCCGAACTGTTCGGTGACGGCGGCCTTGAAACCGGGCGCCTGATCCATGCTGATGCCGGGTTTCATCTGGGCAAAGTAGTATTCATGCAAGACCATCCCATTGTATTCAAAACCAAAACGACGGCGACGGTCAGCATAGGTCAGGGAGGCGGTTTTGCCAGCCGCACGCATTTCCTCAAGTTCTTTGTGCAGGGCATTACTCTGGTTGACATAGCCGGTGTACAAGCCCCAGTGATCGTTGATCTGGGCGTCGGAAATGCCGTCAAGACCGCTGGGCTTCAATTCTTCACGTACTTTATATTCAGACATTGCTCTACTCTCCTGCTGGTCGGTTGGGAATGAATCCCTGTGATTGTAGTCAGTGGCAGAGGAGGCTGCAAACGACCTGCTGGTCGTCTGACTGTGCTGAAGCTTATTCGCTCGGTTTCAGAGGGTAGGAAAATGGATAAGAATCTGCTTGACAGCCAAGGGTCTCTTGCCTAGCTTCTGGAGTCATGCCAAGCCATGACAGTTTTTCCTGGGTAAGCTCTGAAGGCTTACGATATTTGTCGTCCAGGCGCTGCTGATGCTCGCCAATGGCCAGATGCGCCTGCCTTTGGGGTTGCGAAGCGGCGCAACGCTCAATGATTTTTGTCCAGAACCCAACACTGCCGCATTGAATGCCGTTCGGAGTCTGCTGGTACGGCCAGCACCTGTGTTTGGACTTTATTTGCATGGCCCGGGAGGGGTGGGTAAAAGCCATTTATTACAGGGTGCTGCCCAAAGCGATGCAGGTTGGATACCTTATATTGAATGCGCCGAAATGATGCAGTCCTTTGTAGACCTGGCGCTGCCGGAAACTTTTTCCAGTCTGGTGGATGCGCCTTTACTCTGTCTGGATAATGTGGACGCCTGGGCCGGTCAGGTGGATCAAGAGAAGTTTTTGTACGATCTGTACAATGAACGTTTTCATCGCGCCCGACCCCTGTTAATGGCGGGTCGGGAAGCACCCCGGCAACTCGTCTGGACCCTGCCGGATTGGGCGAGCCGGTTCAGCGCCTGTGTGCCAATGGCTCTGCAATTACCCGATGATCTGCAGCGGCTGCATATTTTGCAGACCATGGCCCGGCGTCGCGGCTTGCGCATGGACCGGGACGTTGCCCGGTATGTGCTGCGCCATCAATCGCGGGATATGGCCGTGCTGGAGTCCTTGCTGGAGATGCTGGATGCGCGCAGCTGGGAGCAGCAACGCCAACTGACCATTCCATTTATTCGTCATTGTCTGGACAGGGAGGCGTCTTTGTGAGTACTGATCATAAAGAAGGCCAGCAGTGTTTTGGTAAAAAGGAAGATGGTTCGCGCCCACAGCCTCCTGCCCGTAAGGGTTTTGTGCTTGGTTTCGGTTTTCGCTGGTATCGGGCCTGGCATGGCTTCTGGAAAGATGACTGCATTGATCGGGCTGGTCTGCTGTCCTATACGACTTTATTTGGTTTGATTCCGCTGGCAGTGCTGGTATTCAGCATGTGGAATCTGGTGGGATTCAGCGTGATGCATCGTACCCAGGTGGATCACCTGATATTGCGCAGCTTTGTTCCGCAGACGGGTTATACCATTCTTCATGAAGTGAATTTACTGGCCGCCAAGGGTACGCAACTGGGGTTGCTGGGGATAATCGGTTTGTCGTTGACGGCGGTGTTTCTGCTGCACGCGGTAGAGCGGCATCTGAATGCCATCTGGGGGGTTGCACCCCATTGCTGGTGGTGCCGGGTTTTGCGTTATCTGGCCATGCTGGTCGTGGCGCCACTGAGTGTGGCCTTGCTCCTCCCCCTGCTGGGTCCTTTGCAACCCCTGTTAAAATATCTGGGTCATATTCCCGTGCTGCCGCCGTTTTTCAGTCATGTTCTGACTTTTTTGGTGGTGACAGTGATGATGCTTTTGCTCTACAAGATTCTGCCTGCTGCGGCGCCGCGCTGGCGGGATGCTCTGCTGGGGGGGATGACGGTAGCCCTGTTATTTGAACTGGATAAATTCGGCCTCTCCGCCTATCTGCGTTTTTCGACTTTTGAAACGGTTTACGGGGCGCTGGGCGCTTTTCCTGTGTTTCTGCTCTGGTTGTATGTGGCCTGGGCCAGCATTTTATTCGGGGCGGAAATGGCAGAAGCCGGTGTTTATTCTGACCAGAACACGCTCAACCCGGCTCATAAACCAGGCGCACCCGTGAAGACGGATAAATGACCGTTGAGAATTCTATGCCGACGCCACTCGTATCAACGTTGACGTTTTCGCAGACAAAAACGATTTCACCTTTTTCGACTTTCAGCAGATCCCGCTCCTGAGGGCCGGACATGGTGGCCGAAATGGTGGAGCGCATGCGGGTATAATCCTGTATGCCATGCTGGCGCAGGGATTCAGTGATACCGCGTCCGGCGTGCAGATCATCCACCAGGGCCAGCAGGGCTTTCCCGAAAAAAAGATGTCTGGCAATGGAAATGGGCTCTTCACCGACCCGGCCAAGGGTTTTGATCATCGCAACCTGGGGATATTCCGGGAAGACGCCATATTGCTGAATGCGCGCCAACTCGGGAAGATCGGCCAGATTCAGTATGGCCGCCTCGAGAATGTCATTTTTCCCGGGTTTATTGTACTTTTTGACCCATTCCGAAAAGCGCGGCCTTTCGACCAGTTCATAGTCAAACACATGCTTGGCAACAAAACTGCCGCGACCATGCTGTATGCGCACTTTGCCCACGGCCGCGAGTTCCTGCAGGGCGCGGCGCATGGTGTGGCGATTGACTCCGTAAGCCTTGGCCAGATCCGCCTCGCCCGGCAGTTTCTGGTTTTCGACAAGTTCACCGGAATCTATGCGGGCCTGCAGATCATTGACAATTTGTTTCCAGATGGTGATTCCGGGGACGAACTGCACTTTGCTGGTGCTGATCATGGGTGTTCCAGCAGCCTGATGAGGCTGTGTACACATTGTTGGATGGCCTCTTCCAGCAACCCATCATTACGGATGGTGGTCATGGGCAACTGCTCTGGCAGAGGAATGTGACGACGCAGGCGGTCGTTGATGGATGCAGCACTTTCACGATGACGTTTTTCCAGGCGGCGGCGAATTTCGGTTGATGAAGCGGTGATATATAAAACATGTCCACCATATTCCGCAAGCAGGTCATTCACTACGGTGCGCGAAACATTGGCAATGATGATCTGCACGGCGGCGTTTTGAGGCTGCAATTCCGACCGGGGCAGGCCGTAGGATAGCTGGTGCGCGTCCCAGGTTTTGGCAAAATAACCGGATTCAGCGCGTTGTCTGAACGCTTCAGCACTGATGTTGATTTCTCCAGCCTGTGGAGCATTGCGGGTGACCATTCGCCGGGCGAAATAAAAACGTGGGTCATTTTTCAGTGTGGCTTCTGCGCCGCGAATAACTGAATCCTTGCCCGCACCGGAAGGACCCACTACCAGAACCAGCAGGGGCTTCATGATTTATTTTGGCGGGGGGCGGGTATCGCCGGAGCGAGGGGCAGGCGACGCAAAAGGGTGAAGGGTGCGTTCTGGTCTGTTTCACAGGCTAATGCGAGGCCCTGCAAGCGGCGTGGCTGCCTGGGGATGTCACCAAAATATTTGCTGGCGGTAGTCAGCAAACGCGTGTCCGATTGTTGATCGCTGAGGGTCATGTGAAAAACAAACTCCTCAAATACATAGGGATAGCCCCATCGTTCCAGGTATTCCCGGTGCCGGGGAAGCTTTATCTTCTGGCTTCTTGCCGAAATTTCCTCGTCAGTGTAGGGCCGCCGCCAGGGTTCCAGGTTGCGCACGCAGGTATCTGCCAGTGCGTGCAGTTCAGGACAGGGCTGACTGAGCCGCAGGGCAACAAAACCTTCATCCTGAACCAATTGCAGGGGAGGCAGGAAAAAAGCCGGGGTATCTGCCAGCTGTTGTTCCAGTGTTGCAATCAGATCGTCCAGCTTGCCCTGCAAGGGCATGGGGGCTTTGATGGTGGCATGGAAGCCATAACGACTGGCGCGTCGTGAAGCTTCTGCAAGGCCTTGAATCGGGGGCCGCTGTCTGGTCTGCGCAGTTTCGGAATCCCAACCCAACCAATGGCTGCCTGCTATCCACAGGGGATCATCGGCTTCTGGTACGTAATAAATGGCGACACGCATGGATTCAGGCAATTCTTTCACCGGCTTTCCAGACTGCACGCAATAAAGGATGGTTGTCGAAATCGCGCACCCGGAGCAGGTCGCCGCGCATGCCGATTTGCAGCGCGCCACGATCTTCCAGCCCGAGCATGCGCGCCGGGGCGAGGCTGACCATCTGCACCGCTTCAGGGAGCCTGATCAGGCCCATGCGGGTCAGAGCAAAGGCCGCTTCCAGCATGGCGTGGGGGACGTAGTCCGAGGCGAGCACATCCACCAGTCCGGCGGCAACCAGATCGCGCACGGCGACATTGCCGGAATGGGAGCCACCGCGCACCACGTTGGGGGCACCTGCGACGGTGGCCATCCCCAGTTTTCTGGCTTCCTGTGCCGCTTCCAGGGTCACCGGGAATTCGGCAATGCGAATACCCTCTGCGGCGTTTCGGCGAACTTCTTCGGCGGTGCGGTCGTCATGGCTGGCGATTTGCAAACCCATCCCGTGCAATTTTTCGAGAAGATAATGCCGGTTGATCTCACTATGGATTTCCCGACGCTGCTGGGCTTCCACAATCATCTGGTCCAGTTCGGCCTCGCTGTATCCATCACCACGCCGTCCTTCGCGGAATTTGTCGAGATTGGCATGCTGACCGACACCGGGGGTGTGGTCCATGATGCTGATCATGTGAACGGGGGCTTGCGCCATTGCCGTTTCAAACAATTGTTGCATATTGGGTGTGGGGAGTTCACAGCGCAGATGCAGCACGTGGTCGGAACGTAATAACCCTTGTTCATCCAGAAAAGTCAGGTCTACAACCGCATCGCGAAGGGTCTGGATACGCTGGCTTTCAAAGCCGGCATCTCCGACACAAAGGGCATCTGCCACGGTGGTGATGCCTGCGGCCGCACACTGGCTGTCATGGGCCAGAAAAGCGGAACGGGAAGGCCAGCGCACGTTGCTGCGCGGCTGTACCTGGCGTTCGAGATTGTCGGTGTGCACATCCACCAGTCCGGGCAACAACCAGTCGCCCTGTCCGTCTTCACTGCCGGGTCGGGAATGCGGGTCTTCTTCCAGCGCTATGATTTTGCCGTTTTCATCCAGGGTCAGAGCGCCATGAACAATGCGATCTTCCAGAACCATACGGAAATTACTGAAGGCCAGGGTTTTCATGGGGCATGCTCCGAAAGGGATGGGATGGAATATTGGCGATCAGCCACCTGAGCGATAAAGTCGGGGTCGTGAAATGCCGCCAGTACCGCCCGACCGGTTTTTTTGGCTTGTAGAATCTTGTTTTTGACCGCTGTGGCATTGTGCCCATCCAGGGAGGCCGTCGGTTCATCAAGCAGAATCAGGGAATGTTGGCCGACAAAAGCTCTGGCCAGATTTACCCGTTGCTGTTCGCCCCCGGAAAAGGTGGCGGGAGGCAGGGCGTGCAGGTGTTGCGGCAGATTCAATTCCAGCAATATCTCAGTGGCGCGTTCCATGGCCGTTTGCGTATCAATGCCCTGATCGGCCAGCGGTTGCGCGACCAGATCCAGGGTGGAGACTCTGGGAATGACCCGCAGAAACTGACTGGCATAAGCCATGACCTGTCGCCGCAACGCGATGATTTCGCGGGGGCTGCTTTGCAAAATATCCACCATACTCAGCCCGTTGCGCAGGCGGATGGCACCGGATTCTGCCCGATAATTCCCATATATTGTTCTCAGCAGGGATGATTTTCCACTACCTGAGGCGCCGACCAGCGCGACGCATTCACCGGCAGCAACGCTCAATTGTATATGGCGTAAAATAGGCAGATTCAAACCACCACGCAGATGCAACACAAATTTTTTGCTGAGTTTTTCAATTTCCAGAATATTCATGCCGGGAGCACCGAACTGACCAAAAGTTGGGTGTAAGGATGTTGCGGATCATCCAGCACCTGATCGGCCAGCCCTTCTTCGATGATTTCGCCCTGACGCATGACCGCAATGCGCTGGGCGAGGAGGCGGGCTACTGCCAGATCATGGGTAACCAGCACTACCGCCATATTTTCCGCAATAACCAGTTTGCGGAGCAGGTCCAGCAAGGCGGCCTGTACGGAAACATCCAGACCGCTGGTGGGTTCGTCCAGATAGAGCAGGGCGGGCTGGCTGATGAGTGTGCGGGCAATCTGCAGGCGCTGCAACATGCCGCCAGAAAAAGTTTCGGGTAAATCATCCAGGCGGGTCGGATCAATTTCCACTTTTTGCAGCCAGTAAAGGGCTTCCTCGCGCAATTGGCCATAATGGCGCAGGCCCATGATCATGCGTCTTTCAACGATATTGCCGCCGGCGCTGATTTCCATGCGCAGGGCATCGCGGGGATTCTGGCAGACAAAGCCCCAGGCCGTGCGTTGCAGATGCCGGAGTGCCTGTCTGCTGAGTGCAGAGACAGGACGCAAGCCCAGGTCCGGAGTGCTGGCCTGTATTGCGCCCTGAGTGGGCGACAAGCTGCCGTAAAGAAGGTTCAGCAAAGTGGATTTGCCCGAACCGCTTTCGCCAACAATGGCCAGGATTTCGCCGGGATATAACTCCATGGATACATTGCGAACTACCGGCTGTTTGCCGTACTGAAAATGCAGATCGCGGACCATCAGGGCGGGTTGGGTGTTCACTTGCATGACGTTTTCCCGCAATAGTCGGTGTCGGAACAGACAAACTGTCTTTTGCCGCTGTCATCGAGAATGATTTCGTCCTTGTAGGAGCTGGTCGATCCACAGAGCGCACAGGGAGCTTGCGCCTGCAGCGGAGTAAAGGGGTAATCCTCAAAAGCCAGAGGCACGACACGAGTATAAGGAGGAACGGCGTAGAGGCGTTTTTCGCGCCCAGCACCAAAAAGTTGCAGGGCGGGATTCATGTGCATTTTCGGGACATCAAAAGCCGGAATGGGGGAGGGCGACATCAGATAGCGGTCATGCACCATGACGGGGTAATCATAGCCGATCGCCACGCGACCATAGCGGGTAATGTGATCATAAAGCTGCAAGTACATCAGGCTGTAATCGGCCATGGCGTGCAAAATCCGGGTTTCCGTGCGGCGTGGTTCCAGCTTGAAGAGCGGCTCAGGCATGGGGACCTGATAGACGATGATCTGGTCGGCACGCAGTGCTGTTTCCGGGATCCGGTGGCGGGTCTGGATGATGCTGGCCTGTTGGGTGTCGGTCGTCGTGGCGATTCCGCCGGCTACGCTTTGGAAAAAATGCCGGATGGAAACGGCATTGGTGGTGTCATCGGCGCCCTGATCAATGACTTTGAGAATATCATCCTTCCCGATAATGGCGGCAGTTACCTGGATACCTCCGGTTCCCCAACCATAGGGCAGAGGCATTTCCCGGCTGGCAAAGGCAATCTGGTGACCGGGAATGGCAACGGCTTTGAGCAGACTGCGGCGGATGGCCCGTTTACTGTTTTCATCGAGATAGGCAAAGTTATAGGGCATCATCGTGTTTTACCGTTGTGCCGGGCGATTGGGCGCGCAGAGCCCGTAATGTCGAAATTTCACTCTGAAAATCCACATGGTGGGGAAGTTTCAGATGTTCCACAAAACCGGTGGCTTCCACATTATCACAATGACTGAGCACGAATTCTTCATCCTGTGCAGGCGCTTCCACCTTTTCGCCAAGTTCCTGAGCGCGCAAGGCACGATCGAGCAATGCCATGGCGATGGCCTTGCGTTCATTGTGTCCGAAAACCAGTCCGTAGCCTCGGGTAAAGGTGGCCGTGTCCGGAGAGTCTCCCTGAAACTGGTTGATCATCTGGCATTCTGTCATTTCTATGGTGCCGATGCAGAGGCTGAAGCCCAGTTCTGGCGGGCAGATTTCGACATTGACGGAGCCATGGCTTAATTCGGCAATAAAGGGATGGTTTTGCCCATAGCCGCGTTGGGTAGAGTAGGCCATGCCGAGCACAAAACCTTCATCCGCTCGCGCCAATGTCTGCAGGCGCTGGGCACGACTGGCAGGAAAACCGGGCGGAATTTGGGTGATGTCCCGATTTTCTGCATCTGCTGGTTCGGTAGAGCTCTTTTCAATCAGACCTTCTGTTTCGAGAAGATCCATGACGCTGGTTTTGTTCAGTGTGGCTTTTGGAGGGATGCCGGAGGTGGCGCAGGAAGCTTCCGCTTCGTCCCGTGCGGGCAGATTCTGGAAATAACCGAGCAGACGATGGGAGTAATCATAGGTGGCTCCGAGTTGCTGGCCGCCGGGAACGTCCTTGAAGGCAGCAGATATATGTCTTTGCAAATGGGCCTGGCCAAGATTGAGGGGAACTGAATCCAGAAAACGACTTAATGTGGCGCGGTAGGCGCGGACGATAAATACCGCCTCGATACTGTCGCCCTGAGCTTGCAGAAGCGCTTTTGCGGCAATATCCCGGTCGTACAGCGAGGCTTCGGCCATGATGCGATCAATGCCCAGATGCAGGTGCCGGGCGATTTGTGCCTGCAGGTCGTCAGGATCTGGGGCATTTCTTTCGGCAACCAGCTGATGGGCGGCGTGAATGGCCTGGGCACCCCCTTTGGCGGCTACATAGGACATGACTTAATTCTCCCTGTCTGCATGAATGCTGATGGAGCGGGGCAGGCAAAGACATGCATTCCCGCAGCATAAAATCAGATCTATCCCGCGAGGATAAAGGCCCTGCTGCTTATGCCAGAAGTTCACGAATCCGGGTGCGAGCCGGGGTGCGATTATTTGGCTGCTGGCAATGCCGGGACCAGTCAACTGCAGAGGCGCTCCATCGCTCAGGCTGTCCAGCTCCAGAATCAGGGTGGCGCCTTTTTCCGGTTCTTCTTCACTGCCAATATTCAGCAGGTTTCGGTCCCAGTCCCAGTGCTTACCCATGCCAAGCGCAAATGCAGCCTGTTCTGGTGCACTGATGGGGACCCGACAGTGCCTGAGTAGCCAGGGCGCTACAGATTCCGGCATCTGGAAAAGGCTGATCGGACTGGCGCCATCCAGCAAGCTCAGGCAAATAGCCGCACAGGCAGGAGATAAGGGGGCTGAAGACAGTCTGTCAGACCATTCTGCTGTGTCGAACGCAAAAGTTTTACCGGGTGCGGACATGGCATTTAACAGGGTTCTGAAAACCTGCTGATTTTGCCTGCTGTTCATGCGCGCATGTTTTCCATGCTGAAAAACTGAACCTGGGTACTCTGCATTTTATCCGCGACGGCCTGTTCGTTGCGTATGCGTTTTTGTTGCAAGGGTTGGATTGCCTGATTCCAGAGATCTTGAAAATGGGCCGAATCTTGTAATAAGGCATCCCAGCGGGCGGCCCACAATGCTCTTTCAGTTTCCTGCCCCAATATCCAGGAATATCCGGTATGGCCTTGAGCATCCTCCACCATACAGCGGGTGATACTGCATTCTCCCACCGGAAAAGGTGACCCGTTTCCGGCAATGCGTCCGTGAATCATGATGCTGCCAAGTTCCGGGCCTGCCAATATCTGATAATTTGGCCAGCTTTTAACCATGGCTGAAATCATCTGGAAATCCTCCAGACTGGCTACAGCCAGTTCCCGCATCCAGTCTGGGCGTTGTGCTACTGAATGCGTGAGGGGTGTGGGGCTGTTGGGCATATCCATCTTCATCTTGTATAGATGACTGGATCATAACAGGCATAAGCTTGGCCGACAATGACTATGCTGCAGGTTGCAGAGCAGCTTCCCGGTCTGTTTCGCTGATTTCCTCCAGGCTACGATTTCCGGGTTCCAGGTTACGACCCAGGAGCATGGTTACGATCAACCCGATGAGCGCTGTAAAAGCCAGTATCAACATAAGCCAGCCATCACCGACTGCGGCATGTACCGACGGCAGAAGGAAAACAGAAGTAGCTGCAGCAACGCGTGAGCATGCGGTAGCCAGACCATGTGCCGAAGCACGCAAATCGGTGGGAAACAATTCCACCGGTAAAAACCAGGTGGTGGATCCAGGCCCAAAATTATTGAAGAAAGTATAACCAAACAAGGTGATGGCCAGTAACCAGAGAGGTGGTTGTGCGACCAGTGCCACCAGTCCAAGCGTGCCCAAAAACAGCACATCCAGAGCAAAGCCAATATTCTGGGGCAGAAGACGACCAATTTTGCGGGTGGTCAAGGCCAGAAGCGCAATTCCACCCAGCGCAACCAGATCAAAAATGACATTCCACAGGAGGGCTGCGGTATGCGAATGCACGCCAAAACTGCCCAGCAGGGTAGGGAGATAAATAATCAGACCATATCCACTGATATCCATCATCATCCAGGGAATTAATATCAATAAGGTCCGGCGCATCCAGGCGGGTTGAAACAGGGTTGCCCAGGCGCGAATGGGTTGCTCATCCTGTTTCTGGGCAGCAATTGCGGCATGCAGTGCCTGACTGTCGGCTTCCGGAGAAATTTGTCGGAGAACCCGTAAGGCGTCCTCAGGACGGTTGTTAGCAATATACCAGCGCGGGGTTTCCGGGAGATTGCGGCGTAACCAGAGGACAGCAAGGGCAGGTAAGGCACCACTGATAAACATCCAGCGCCAGGCTTCGGGGCCGGTTTGCAAAAGCAGCAGCCCGATAACAGCGGAAACGGCTGCCCCAATCATCCATAAGGTAAAAGCCCAGGAAAGGCCGCTGCCCCGTTGCATTTTGGGCATGAATTCGGCGATGTAGCTGGAGCTCAAAGGGTAATCCATACCGACGCCAATACCCAATATGAAGCGCAATATGATAAGGGAACTGACATCCCAGGCGAAGCCGGAAAGGACGGCGGCAAGAAAAAAAGTGGCAACATCCACCAAATAAAGGATTTTTCGGCCAAAGCGGTCGGCAATACGGCCGCCAATCAGCCCGCCCAGAGCCGCCCCCGCGAGAGTGGCGGCGCCCAACAGACCGGTCTGAACGGCCCCCAGATGCCATTGCGGTTTGAGGAGCAGCAAGGCCACGGCAATGATGGAAAGATCATAACCATCCAGAAAAATTCCGAGCCCCGCCGCCATGACAATACGCCGATGCTGGGAATTGATTTTGAGGTTATCGAAGTGGGTGTGGATGGATTGCATGGAGAAACTCCGTTTTCATAGGATGTGGACAAATCCATCGGCCCTGCTTTGTTAATGCAGGATGCAAGGTCGATGGCATGTCTACAGCAATTATTTAAATGTTTAATCTAAAAAGATGCCGTAATGGAAGCGTAAACTGCGCGTGGGGTTCCCGGGCTGGCAAGAATACTACCCGCGCTGCCTGCACCATAATTACCGCCGGCAGAAACATATCCCTGTACGTTGTATTTGCGATTGAGTAGATTATCCAACATTAACGAAACCCGCATGAGTTTTAGTCCAGGAATGTCATGATCAAACATGGTTGTTCTCGCGGATAAAGATAAATTCACAAGATTGACAGCTGAAAATGGTAACTGCAGTGTGGTTGGAGAGGCAGTAATATCACTGGAGAGATATGTGGCGGACTGATAATTGTCCAACGCTCTGATGCTCCATAAGGTTTGATCAGCATACATGCGATAACCTAGTCCAAAGTTGATGTTATATGTAGGAAGACCCGTTACTCTAGCACCATTTACTGCCTGTCCGGCGGCATCAACTGTATTTTCTGTGCCATGGAGAATGCTTCCCAATAATCGCGCGTTGAAGCCTAGATTATGACCATAAGCTAATAAAAAGTTTAGTCCGTTGATCGTTTCATTCGCAGGTTCAACAATGATATTTTGTGATTCTGCTTGAGTGATTTGAACTGCCAGATTACTGAGTTTCTGGTGAACAAATGAAACTTGACCTTCCAATGGACCTTGCGCATATTTCAATCCTGCCATATAAAAATTAATTTTTGCGGGTTGAGTAGGTGCAATAACTGGATGTGAAGCGCCTTCACCGTAGGCACTATCAATTTGAGTCTGATAGTTTTGTGACCATGTAGCAAAAGCATGTAATGCAGGAGTAATTGTGGCATTAACGGCCACGCTAGGTGCGATTTTAGTGAAATTGGCAGTATCGCCAGCCACAGTGGGAAAGTCCCCAATTGTGTCACCAGGAAATAAATCGGCGGAAGAGACTGATGTGACATTATTAATAGAAATATGATAATTTATAAGATTCAATCCTGGTGTTATGGTCAGAAAAGAAACCGGTGTTATTTTGTCTTGCAAAAATGCGCTTGCCGCACTCCAATGATCGTGATCATCTCGATAATAGACAGGACTATTACTCCCTAGTTCATGTCCGGGAATAAATGAAGCATAGCCTGCAAACGAAGAGTCATAGGTGGTTTGCTGATAATACCCGCCTACATCAATTTTGTTCCATGGAAGATTTATAGTGAAGTCACCCCGATAACCAAAATTTCCAGATGAGGTAGGATAATATTCAGTATCTAGTTTTGGAGCCATCACATAGCTGTCAACACGGACCTTAAGCCTGTTCCCTGCGCGATACCATACTGCGTTATGAAATTTGACATTACTTGACAGGTCGGTAGTCAGTTTCAGATAGCCGAGATAGGTGAGATATTTCTCATGTTTACGCCAGAGATTGCTCGATGGTGTATAGTAAAAACCCGAAGTAACCTGACTTAAGGCCGGACCTTCCACACCATTACCATTCACTGATCCGCCTGCAAATGGATAAACTGGAATCAAATGAGGGCGATTTTCTTCTGTATGATTAAAATAAAAACCCGCTGAAAACTTCCCGCTCTGGTATTTCTTTTGCGTCTTGACAAAGATGGCGGAGCTTTCGGATGGCCCTGTAAGTGAAGGACTGATCCGTGCCTGTCCGGTTCTGGTGTAGCCCCCAGCTATATAAGTTTTCCAGCCATCTATCGCACCAGTAGAAATGCCTGTACTAGCATTATAGGCATTGAAACTTCCAGCACCTATATCAACAAAGGCAGAAGGATTTTCGCCGGAAGATTTGGTGCGAAAGTCAATGGTGCCACCCATGGAGTCAAACCAGTGTTGCTTGGCTGTACCTGGACCGTAGACTACATTAATACCAGAAAACATGGAAGAAATGGGAAGCTCTGCGGTTGAGAATCCGTGGTAGGATGCCAAAGGGTTATTTAACGGTATACCATCCATCAAAATCTGGTTGCCATTCATCTCGGCCTGCCCGGTTTCGTCGAAGCCTATCTGAATGCCATTCAGACGGATTTGGTAGCGATTCGCACCGCTCGCAGTACCTGTACGACGAGCCTGGAATCCAGGAGTAGTCGCCGCAATTGCCTCTACCATGCTACCACCAGAAGGCGTATTGTCTTCAATATCTCTTTGGGTAATATGCACTGTCTGTACAGGGGATTTTAAGTCTACTTTTTTATTGTCTTTTTTATTTTTTTCTGCGGTACTTGATTGGCCATTAACTTCACCAATGTTTATCGCTGGTTTATTCTCCGATTGATCTGCATACGCTATTGATATGTTGTAAGTACAGATCATACCGGTGGCCATTATGGCTATATATAAAGATTTCTTTGATAAAAGCAAATGACTCATAAATTCCTCGTTAGGTGTTGGTTGGATTGCAAAAAAAGTATTATCTGTTTAATGCCTAATCTAGGATATGGCCTTTGTAGCTGATAATCGATCTACACAGATAAGACAGGCTTGGTATTAGCCGGATCGGTTAAAGATGGACGCCCATTTTCGACATGCCCAGCTATTCGCCATTGGTGGGTGTCATCGCTGATCGCGAGGTCATACCAGTGATGACTAGATTGTAGAGCAAAATCAATTTCTTTTGTTTCATTTGCATCAAGGCGTAATTGTTTGTCATGGCTTCCATAGGAAATATCCTTAATTGACAATGATCGTGATTCTGTAGCTAGATTTCTGATTCTCAACCTCAGATCCCCAGAGGGCAAATATATTTCAAAGACTTCTAATAAAGATTTACCCTTCCCATGCAATTTACGAATAAACCCGTTTGGACCATATACGGTCATTATTGCTTCACCCTCTGGATAAGGAATATGATCGTCTAGATGGTGACCTGCGCCAATTGTATAACGTTGTGGCAACTTCGTGCTGCCATCCCAATAGGCATAGCAACAAACCCCAACAGTTGAGGGATTTTTGCAGTGTATATGATATCCACTGTCATCTGCAGTCAGGTTTAACGTTTGCTGGTAAGGAATCGGGAGGCTCGTTCGCTGACCGGATTCTTGCGGAATAATAGTTTGCTGTGAGCCTGGTTCTGGAACTTTAGGCATGGGTAGCCGTTCTACTGCTTGTTTAACTAGAGAGAAATTATTGGCTGTACTGGGTAATAAATATTTGCGCAAATCCTGTCGGCTAAAATCAAAAGCCGAAGTAAGATCACCACAGATGGAGCGCCGCCATGGAGTGATGTTGGGTTCACTAACACCGAATCTTTTTTCCACAAAACGAATAACAGACGTGTGATCGAATACCTGGGAACAGACAGCACCACCCTGAGACCATGGAGAAATCACAATCATCGGCGTTCTTGCGCCTAGACCATAGGGAAGATCATCAGGAACATAAAGCGGGGCTTGTTGTGGATTAATTACGTTATGAATCTCGCCTTCAGTACTCACCGTACTTTTACCTGGACGGACTGGGGTGGGGGGTTGTGGGGGCATAACATGATCAAAAAGTCCATCATTTTCATCGTAATTCAAAAACAGTGCGGTTTTAGACCAAACTTTGGGATTTGACGTCAGTGCTGCCAACACGCGTGCAATATATACAGCTCCATAAGCTGGTGCGTAAGAGGGATGTTCAGTATAACCTGCTGGAGCGACAATCCAGGTAACTTGAGGAAGACGATCACGCACAACATCTTCATGAAACTGTTTCAGAGTCCGTACTGAAATACCGCGTTTCCGTAAAGGAGAATCGTTTGGAGCATCTACATATTGGCGGAACATGGCCAAGGGATTATCCCCATAGTTGCCTTCGAAAGGCTTTTCCAAACTTATTTCGGTGCCTTCCTGATAAACTTGCCAGCTGATACCGGCCTTTTGTAGTCTTTCTGGGTAAGTGGTCCAGAATACTGGGGGGTAAGCTTTAGGCTCAGTAACATAATCGTTGTTATTGATTAAGGGGCCACCACCTTCGCCTGTGGGATCAACCATTCCAGTCCACAAATAACATCGGTTTGGGTGCGTCGGACCAGCCACTGATGAGAAATAGTGATCACATACCGTAAAAGAATCAGCAAGTGCGTAGTGATAGGGTATGTCTTGCCGGAGGTAATAGCCCATAGTTCTATCTGTTTTTGATAGCGGCCAGGCATTATATAGTCCGCCGGAAATAGCAGCGTGGGTGCTGTACCAACTATGGTCCAAATCGCCAATAACCTGGGCTGAAGTGGTAAGGGTATTTAAATGATAAGGTAGGATCGTTTCATTGGCATCAGCAAGACGTGGTTGTTCCCATACTGATTTACTACCAGGTAAAGGCAGAGGAAAGCGATCATTATAGCCTCTCACACCTGATATATGACCAAAGTAATGATCAAATGAGCGATTTTCCTGCATGAAGATCACAATGTGTTCAACATCTTCGATGCTGCCACTGATCGAGTTTGCCGGTGTAGCCAGAGCACGCTGAATAGACCACGGTAAAGTTGCGGTTGCTGCACTGGCGGCAAGCATGGTTTTCATAAATTCTCTGCGACTATAATTATTCATGAGTAATATGCTCCTTTTTGGCACTTAAAATGGCTATTGCAGGTGGATAGCCTTTTGCTGCAGCTTGATTCAACCAATAGCTAGCTTGATGCATATTTTTTTTCATACCCACATCCTGACTATATTTTGTGTAAAACTCAAAGAAAAGCATGTCGGCATAAGGATCACCACCATCTGCTGCTTCCTTGAGAACATGCATAGTTTCAGCATAGAGTTGTTTTGCTTTTTTAAAGTTTTTGGGTACGCCCCAGCCATTTCGATAACTTGCTGCTAAATAAAATGTATTGGGAACAATCTCTTTAACATTTTCAGCATAAAGCGCCCAGTAGGACGCCTTGTGGAGATCTACACCTATACCATATAAACCGTTGAGGTAAATATTAGCCAATTCTCTTGCAGCCCAAGCGTTTCCCTGCAAAGCAGAACGATTCAGATATTTGAGCGCTTCTGTACCATCAATGTGCATTTTTTTTAATGCATAATGAGCCAGCATCTGGCTTGACCATCCGTTTCCCATGTTGCTAGATTTTTTTAACCATGGGATGGCCTTTTCAGGTTGCGTTTTGCAGACCCAATATGCTGCATAAGCTTGGATATCTTCGTAATTCCCTTTGGCTGCGCCTTGGGACAACACCTGGATTGCGTGAGAGTCCTTATCAAAACATCCCCTGGATGCTTGGACGAGTGGGCCATGATAGTATTGGGTTGCCTGGCTAGATGCTGTCAGACTGAAAAATGCTATCAAAGCAATTATTGATTGAGAGACTGAACTCTCAATAAGAAATCTTTTTTTCATTTCGTTAATTCCCAAATGACTAAGAATTAGAATTTAACTGTCAATCCTCCAAAGACCTGTAGAGGTGCTCCCGCATAAGCAAATAACGAGGGTTCTTCCTGTGGATTGTATCCGCCAGTTGCAAGATAGATATCTGATTCATATTTTCTATTTAGTAAATTATATACTCCGAAATTGAAATCTGTTTCTTTAACACCGGGTATAATATGATTCAATGCAAATGTTTTGTAGCTGGCAGAAAGGTTCACTATGTTATATGCATTTATAGTTTGGTTTGTTGGTCCACCAGCGACATTGTTATATAGTGTTTGCCCTCCTGAATACTGATCCGTCAGAACAGGTTCTAGAACTCCGTATGGCATCCTGAATTTATAGGAAACTGAGACATTAAAAGAATAGTGAGGTATCCCTGCTAATCTCATTCCGTTAAATGATGTTCCGGAGTTATTGTAATCTTGAGTATAATAAGAATGTTGAACATTTGCAGACCCATACACATATAGTTGCCAGATTGGACGCCATTTTGCATAAATATTGACACCTTGGTATATGGCATTACCCAAATTGTAGCCTGATGCATTGAATTGTGTTATAGACCCAGAAACACCATTCAAAAGGTTGGTCAAATAATCATGATAATAATTGATTCCTATGTTTGTGCTTTTATCATGAAATCTTATACCAGCTTCGTAATCTACAGCTTTTGTTACAGGTATATCGGCGGGATTAATTTCAATCTTTTGTAAGTAAGCTCCATATGCCAAGTCTGTTTCATTCTGATAAGTTTCGCTGTAATTTGCATATACAGAAAAGTTCTTCAAGAATTTGTAATTAATTCCTAATGATGGTTCTAATCGTGTGAAGTTTGTTTTCGCACCCGGTGTTTCAGTTAGGTATAGTGATTTGCTTTCAGGGTTAATTAAATCACTCATGGATGTATAGAAACCTGCTAGAGCAAGTCCTGGTGTTATACGCAAATGATCATCTAATAACTTGATGGTATCCTGCGCATAAAGATTGCTGAATAATGTATTAAATTCTACGTTATTGTATACATAAGGGTTATCTTGTGATGTGCCCAGTAATGGATTCCAGAGATCTTCATTCGTATTATATTGTTGATATGATAACCAACCACCGAGGTTGATATCATTGTAATGAGAATGAAGGTTAACACCTAATCGATCGCCGAAAGAGTTACTAGTCGGAGCATAGTGTTCTGCTGCTTCTGGATTAAAGGTAGTTGCTCCGTAATTAAAGTAAGCCTGATGCAGTCGATATGCATGACGATACCAAGGTGTATTTTTGAGAGTCCATCCCTCACCCAAATTAAATATCTGCTGTGAATACAATATGTAAGAATCAACTATGTCATCTTTGTACCATAAATCTGATGATGGTACGTAATAGTAACCACTTGTTTGCTGGCTTAATAATTGACCAGGTTTTCCGTATCCATTAACAGTATATCCAGCTATCGGTGTTACTGGTACAGTGAGACTATGTGTTGCATCTGATTTTTCGTAATAAAAGCCAAATGTTAGCATGCCATTTGAAAATGGATGTGCTGTTTTCATATAAACTGACCAAGAGTGCTGTGGCCAATTGCTTGGACCTTGATAAAAAGAATCTGCACTTGTATAGCCACCAGCCAATACTGTTGACCATCCATAAAAATCACCAGTATTCAATGAAAAGCTGGCAGTTTTGCTACCATAGCTGCCAAATGATAAATTTGCTTTGGCATTTGCCTTTGCGGTTGGTTGTAATGGAACAAAGTTAATTGTTCCGCCCAGGCTATCGTACCATCGATCCTTCGGATTTCCAGGTCCGTAAATTACATTGACTCCATGAATCATTGATAAAATTGGAATTTGATTTGAATTCCATTGACCATCATTAGTAATTTGATTATTCATTGGAATTCCATCAAATAAAATGCTTATCTGATTTCTATAGGTATTCCCGCTCCACCATCCAATACCCATTCCATTTATAGTGATGTTATATCGGCCCGAGCCATTTTGTGGATTTTCACTCATAATATGAACGCCTGGTGCAGTTGCTAAAAGTTCTGCTGCGCCTGCATTTGGGCTTATCATTTTTTTATTTTCTGTGCCAAGAACAATGGCTGATTGAGTTTCTTTGAAAATATGTTTGTTGGTATATTTAGTGTCCAATTTTTTAAGATTTTTTTGAGTAGGTGTTTGTTTTACGTTTGCTGACCCACTTACTTCGCCTACATTTATCGGTGTATTTGAATCTGCTATTGCCTGCAAGGGTGTGCTAATAATAAACCCAGCTATTACCATGGCGAAATATAATGGTTTAATTGATTTGTTGAACATTTTGATTTTTCCTTGATAGGATGGATGAGATGTAATGTTTCCGCACTTTATTTACTCTTCGCCGCTATCCCGATATCACTCACCCCCGCCTTCTGGCAGCGGTCCATGACATGAATGAAATCCTGAAAGGGCACGCCCTTGTCAGCGGCGATGGTGATCTGGGTCTTGCCGGGGTCACCGTCGCTGGCGAGCATTTTCTCCAGACCATCCAGATCATAGTGATGACCCTTGACGTTCACCGAGCCATCTTTCTGAATGTTGATGGTGAAATGTGGACGCGGCAGACTCTGGGCTTCACTGGAAGTGGGCAACTGCAGATTGAGGCCCTTGTCGGGAATCATCTGCAAAGTAATCATGATGAAAAACACCAGCAGGAAGAGCATGATGTCAATCATCGGAATGATTTCGACCCGACCCTTTTTCTGCTCGAAATAGCGTCTTTCCATTATCCCGCCCTCGCCACGGCCACCGCTTCAGCATTGGGGCGGCCTTCGGTGTCAAAGGTCACGACCGGTTGACCATCCATGCGGTTGATGAGCATGGTTTTCACCGAGTCCAGTTGCAGCAGAATCATGCGCACCTGATTGTTGAAGGCATTGAAGGTCAACAAGCCGAGCATGGCAATGAACAGGCCGGAGGCGGTGGATACCAGGGCATCGGCAACACCCCCCGTGACCTGCATGGGCGCATGACCAGGCTGGGCCAATACCGAAAACGCATGAAACATGCCGATGATGGTCCCGAACAGACCCAGCAGCGGGGCCAGGGTAATAATGGTGTCCAGCAACCACAGGCGGCGATCCAGTTTCGGCGCAATGACCAGCACGCTTTCTTCCAGGCGGCTGGCGAGGGCTTCGCCTTTCACCTGACCACTATGGGCAGCGGCGGTACGCAGCAGAGCAGCTTCGGGCAGGTCGCCCGCGTCTTCGGCCAGGGTACTGAGGGCTTCGCGGTCCAGACGCCCATGCCGTCCCAGTTCCTGAACGAATACCAGACCACGCAGAATGGTCCGCCGCAGGTACCAGAAGCGATCCACCATCACGGCCAGTTCCACCAGCAGCATCAGGCCCAGAATGTATAGAACCCCGTCCGAGTAGTTGGCGAGGTGAATGAAATAATGAAGATTCATAGGATTACAGGCTCCATAGCAATTAGAGGCTGACAACGAAATGCTGGGTGATGAACCCCAAAATGGGTCAACAGAGGGATACATTGGATAGGGCGCGAAAAGCCTACCGACCGGCACTGTCTGGCTGGAGCGCAAAGATACTGGTAATCACATACGGCAGTGTGTCTGATTGACGCGTGTTGCATATGCAGCCCTCTATCCGTTCTTGCATACGCTCGCTGCAAGAATCATTCGTAGAGTTCTATACCTTTAGTGGTGAGTAGCATAACAACGGAATGTGACACTATTGCGACAATTTGATGACATTTTCCGTACAAATGGCATTTTTTTGTTTTTCCTGATAAAAAACAATATAAATCAAAAAGTTGATAAAATAATAATATTTTAAATGTATCTATAAAATATTATGATTGATTAATCATTCCTTCCTTCAGGATATTTATTTACAGCAATTAATAAAGTTTATTTTAGGAATAAATCAGTGGGGTATGACGTTTCATCCGGCCATCATGCCGCTTTTGCTGGATAGTTGATTCGGTTGCGCAACAAAGCACTTAAAGTGAATGATTGCGGCAACCGAATATAGTGCGTTTTGTTTAATGGAGTTTGCCTTCGTTGGCCTCATAGCTGGCAATGGTCGTTCCATGAACTTGCGCATAATGATGAAGGTAAGCCATAAAATGTTCATAGCTCTTGACACCCTTACTGGCGATCCACTCCTGCTTTAACTGCTCCGGCCCGCTGACCTTGAGTAGCGAAGTAGGGGTGTAGGCACTCTCCGTACTTACCGGCGCCAGATGTTGCCCGTGTGGATCGGTATGTGCCTTCAACCATTTGGCAGTCAGAATATGACCGGTGGCTCCGGCCTCTCTACGCAATAATGTTCGATTGCTGCATTTACCGGCATTAAAAGAGACTGGCACCTGTATGGGAAGTACCGCTGGTGTCGGCGCGAAATCCGGATGGTCAGTCCAGATATCTCCAATGACCGAAGCATTGGCATCCCATTGGGACATGGGCGGCAGATCCAGAGTCGCTTCAATGGTTTTGACTATGTTCACCTGGGAGTCCAGTTGCGTGTTCAATATGCCCTTTCTGACCCAGGGGCTGATAACCAGCGCCAATGTCCGATGGCCATTAATATGATCAGCACCGGACTGTGCGTCATCCTCACTCAAAAAAATTGCCATATGTTTCCATTGGGGGGTCGTAGACAGATAATGAATAAATTTGGCCGTGGCGTAGTCGTTGTTGGCCACATAATAGTCTGGCGTGTAATAGCAGGGGGACAAACCGGCAGTATGATCATCCGGCAACCAGATATAAATGAAATGCGGAAATTTCGCGCCCGGATGTGATTTGAGCCATTGTTCTGCCAGTTTCTCTCGGTCTGTATCCAGGATCATCCTGTTCCAATAGGGATAGCGAACATCCATGTGCTGCAGCAAGCCAGCACGAATGACACCATCCCGGCGACGTGTCACGTTTTCGCCAAAATCCTCAAAACTGACATGATTCTGTAAAAGATCATTAAATAAATAAAGCTTTTCAGGATAGCTGATCCATGGATTAGTGTGATCGCCCAACGGTTGATAAATAACATAGGGATTGTGTGCGCCCGCTGCTTTGGGTTTTAGAGAAGATGTGCCGCCGGGACCTGCATTCCATAGCAAACCACGATCGGAATAATATTCTGGCCACAGGCGTTGAACAACATCTGAATCCGAGGCACCATCAGTCCATTGGTGGCCTTGCGCGGTGACTTCCCCGTCGGCCATGAAATTGGCCAGCAAGGCATAATGTCCGGCCAAATTATACAAGTTCGGTAATTCTTTCTGATTATATAAATCAAAATGCGGATCTGCCCATTTCCCAGCCGGTTTATAATCTCCTAAATCCTCATCAAATGTCTTGTTTTCACGGAGAATAAATACAACGTAGTGAATATGCTTACGCAGATAGGCGGTAGTTTTGACATTTTCCTTATTGCGGACGTTGCGCTGCTCTAAAGTAAAACCATCATTGTGCAAAGCCGTCTCTGTCCATTCAGCAAGGTGGGCCGGGATGTCCTTGAGAGCCACTTTCTGGATCACGCCGTGCATCATGTTGCCAATCCACTGGCTTTGCAGATTGGGTCCGGAGCCCAGGCCTTTGGCGCAACTGATATACAGCGCATCGTTCGCTATGCTCAGACTGGTCGGGTACCAGGCTGTAGGAATCAGTCCCAGACGCTTCCCGGTGTGGATGTCATACACCGCTACATCGTTGTTACCTGCATTGGCAACATAAAGTCTGCCATCGGCAACGGCAAGCCCGTCCGGATAGCTGCCCGGAGGAGCGTCAGGATAAGGGCTGTCATCTATTACCTGTAATGGCCGCAAATTTTTAGTGTCCACTTCTACCACCTTGTCAATATTTGCGTCGGCGACAAAAACGTTGGGACTATTCGGTACGGCAACCATTGCGGTGGGATGCACACCCGCCGCCACTGTCGAGGAGCCGACCGCCGGACCGGTGGGGATTTCGCCCAGAACCTGCATGCTTTGCCGGTTGAGAACGACAACGCCGTTACCCGCCCAGTCGCTGACTACCAAGTGCTGACCACTGTCGGCCAGGGTCACCGCAAAGGGATAAGCGCCGACATTGACATATTCGGTTTTGCCGGTAGCGATATTGATACGTGCCAGGCTATTGGCGAGCATGCCCGTGACATAGAGGTGTTTATTTTCAGGGCCAACCACCACAGAGTCCGGATAAAACAGATATTTCTTCTGGTGGTTGCCCTGATACTGATAGGGATACTGATCCTTTGGAAAAGCCTGCCACTGTAAGGAATACTGATGAATAACCGTAATTTTTCCCTGAATGTTGCGCAAAGCCACTACTTGATCAGAATTCCCCCCGGTAGCGTAGAAAGTACCATCCGGACCTGCAGCCAATCCCTGGAAAAAGTCGCTGTGCGAGAGAACGGATGTGGAAATCACTTTCGGATTGCTTTCAGCAGCAAGTGAAGCTTTGGCTTGGGCAGTTTTCAATGAAGCGTCTTCCTCGGGCACATAAACCACCCCTGCCGCACCCGCATGTTGTGGATTGATAGCGATTCCACTACCGCCGGGAGTTGCAAAAGCCATTGCTTGAGCCGGTACGACTTTAGAAAAAGCGGCTAGACGATCAATCCGCTGAAGCGTCTTTCCGTCATAAAATGTAATAGTTTGAAAAGGTGTCGCACCATTAGCCAGCACAGCAACATCATCCCCATAAGCGGCTACCATCGTAGGGAAATTTGGTGTGCCGTTGATGATACCAACCGGTGTTGCGCTGCGTCCGGTGGGTAAGATGGCGGTATAATTTGCTTTGTTTTGTGCGTCAAGCTTAACCGCACTCAATACTTGTCGATCAAGTGGGTTAGCCAAGGCGGATGGCAAGTTGTAGAGCAGCCCTGCGAAGATACTACAGATAACACTCATCCGGACAAAATTTCTCGGTACCCATTTCAATGAGTTGTATGCCTGCGAATGTTCTTGTGTAGCCTGCGGGGAGCGTTGCCAATACAACGCGCGCAAGATGCTCCTTAGCAGTGAAGATCGCTGCATAGGAATTTGCTTCATCGTGTCTGAAATCATCACTCCGCTATGGGCAGACAACCACGGCTGGCTATGCGTCAGATTATGTTTTACGACGTTCATGTGGCTATCTCCATGTAAAATATGCAATGCTCAAACTATGCTCGATACAAAAATCTTTCTGAGAGTTCTATACCTCACTGTCGCAGATACGATAGCAACGAAATGTGACACTATTGCGTCAATTTCATGACTTTTTCCTTACAAAAGATAATGATCGTGGAAATTTTCAAAAAAATAATATTAATCAATCGGATGGAATTTAAATAATATTTTCTATTCTAATATAATTTATTATTATAGTATGTTGTTCTAATCACTCCCTTTCTGAGCAAAATTCCGGTACAATTCTATTGTCTCTGCCAGGAGGCCTACATCATGCTACAGTGGATGACCGAAAGCCCTGCAGGTTTTGTTGCACTGCTTGTTGTTGCCTTTATTGTAATGCTGGGTGTGTATTTGTTACCGGCTCTGCTGGCCTGGATAATGGCCTGTCCGCAGCGGATGACTATTTCATTGCTGAATGTTTTTCTAGGTTGGACTGTGTTTGTCTGGATAGCGGTACTGGTTTGGGCTTTGGCTTCTGGCAAAGCTGAGCGTTTTGACGAAGATCCGGTTGTCAGAAAGGAACCCTGGTTGCGCTAGCTGTCAACAATGAAAAAATTCTCAATGTATTATCAGATTATTCAGGAAAAAAATGAGCGAGCTTAAGCAAAAGGGAAAAACTAAAGTGGACGCCACGGCCCCATCCGTCGATCAGAAAAAATTCCCTCTGGTCATTTTTACGGTGGGAACTGCCGCTTCGGGCAAAAGCTCGTGGGCAATTTCCATGCAGGCAAAGCATCCTGCCTTGCGTATTATCATACTGGAACGGGACATGATTCGGGTGGCCTTGCAAGAGGCTGAGACCGGTCAACCCTTTTCCTGGGGCGAATGGAATCCGGCCTGGGAAAGCAAGGTACAATGGCTTTGGGAGCAACGGGTTCACGATGCAGTCAAACAATGTGATGTGTTGATTATGGCAGATACCCATCTGGACGCCGTGGAACTACAAAAAAAGGCTACCTGGTTACGGGAGTTGGGCGTGACGGATTTCACTCTGAAGTACTTTCAGGCTTTGCCGTTAACGGATCTCCTGCGCCGGGATCAAGGCAGAACCCATCCTGTGGGTGGTGAAGCTCTGCGCGAACATCTTAAAAAAATTGTTGCGGAAGATCGCTACTGGGCTGCTATTGAAGGGATTTGAGGGGGTCTGTTTAGACCTGCTGTTCTGGTTCCAGAGCGCAGGGGTGTTCGGTATCTCCGGTTTCTACCTGCAGGGTAGGATGAACGATGGCGAACTGTTCCCGGAGTGTCGTAGCAATGTCCGATAAAAACCCATCGCCGGGAAAACCTTGAGGCATAACCAGGTGTGCTGTCAGGGCAGTTTCGGTGGTGCTCATGGCCCAGATATGCAAATCATGTACGGCCGCCACATCTGGAAGGCCGCGTAAATAGCGGCGCACGGCATCAGTATCAATATTGTCCGGGACCCCGTGCAAAACGAGGCGGGCCGCTTCTTTCAGCAAAGACCAGGTGGCCAGAATAATCAGGGCGCTGATAATAAGGCTGACGGTTGAATCCAGCCAGTACCAGTGCATAAACAGCATGACGATTCCTGCCAGCACGACACCCAGAGAAATAAACGCATCTCCAGCCATGTGCAAGAAGGCCGCTTTGATATTCAGGTCGCCCTTGCGCCCGGACATGAATAACAGGGCCGTACCGGTATTGATCAGTACCCCCAGGGCGGCAACGGCAATGACTACCCGGCTGTCTACCGGGCTGGGATGAAGCAGGCGTTCTATGGCCTCCCAGGCAATGCCACCAGTAACAACCAGCAGAAACAGAGAATTCGAGAGTGCTGCCAGAATGGAGCTACTACGCAAACCATACGTGTAGCGTTGTGAGGGAGGCCGCAAAGCCAGGGCGCTGGCACCCCAGGCCATCACCAGGCCCAGTACGTCACTCAGGTTGTGGCCAGCATCGGCGAGCAAAGCCAGTGAATGACCCAGCACGCCAAATACGGCTTCTGCGAGCACAAAGACCACATTCAGGAAAATGCCAATGGAAAAGGCCCGCCCGAAACTTTTGGGCGCATGATGGTGATGGCCGTGCTGATGCCCGGAATGAGGATGCGGGTGCGCAGCATGCTGGTGATCATGTTCATGCTGCCCGGATTTGGAGCGCGTTGACATATCATGTTGGTGTACTGAGGGGGATTTTGCTTCGCTCAAGGGATTATGCTCTGAATGGAATTTTACCCTTCACAAGCATAGGGAAAAAGCTTAGTCTGAACAACTGGCGATCAAAGCGGAGGTCAGTGTTGATATCGGGAATTTCTGGAAAAGCTTTCTTTTTAACTGCCCTTTTACTTTTTTTGCCTATCGCTGCAACAGCTGGGCCTGTGGCTGCGCCAGCTTCTTCAAATCCGGATAATACGGTGACGCCTGCGGTTCTGGCGAAATGGATGGCGGGTGCCGAACATGGGTACGGTCCAGATCAATACCGTTTGGGGCTGGCTTATGCTGCGGGTGATGGTGTTCCGCAAAATTTCAATGAAGCCGCACACTGGTGGCGTAAAGGTGCCTACAACATCAATCCTCAGGCGGAACTCATGTTGGGTGAAGCCTATGCTCATGGCTGGGGGGTACCCCGTGATATAGACAAGGCTATTCGCTGGTGGAAAGCTGCTGCGCGCTATGGCCCGCCAGAAGTGGCCAGCCGTGCCCAACTCCTGTTGGATTCAGCCGTATAATTTCAGCCGGTTAATAAGGAATTTTCATGCGTTTTCTGTTTAATCAATGGCCTGCCTGGATGGCCTTCATGGCATTTTTCAGTGTTTCAGTGCAGGCCATGGCCGATGAACCGGATGTGACGCCGTCAGTGATTTCCAAAAGTGAATTTGTGAAAAAGCCGGAATGGTCCGGAACGGTTGGTCTGGGTCTGAGCAGCAGTACCGGAACCAGCCAGGCACTCAATCTGAACACCGATGATGCTTTGCTGTGGCATCGCGGTTTGTGGTCGAACCAAAGCAGGCTTCTGTATAACTACGCGACTTCTCAAGGAGAAGTCAGCGCCGATCGCCTGGATGTCAGCAACCAGACCCGCTATGACATTGCCCTGCAGCAATATTTGTTTGCGAATCTCAATTATCATCGCAACCATTTTGACGGGTACTATTATCGTGCTGATGAAACCCTGGGTTATGGACACTTTTTTATCTTGAATCGGGTTTCTCATCTGCGTCTTGAAGCGGGTGCCGGTGTGCGTCAATCCCACCCCATTGGCGGAGTGTATAGCACGCATCCCATTGCCCGTCTCTATGGAAAATATCTCTGGCAGTTCAGCCCGCATGCCCATTTATCCGAAGCCGTTGATGCCATTTTGGCAGATAACGGGGCGAATACTTACAATTCGATTTTTTCCGTAGTCAGCCCCTTGTATGGACCTTTGAATTTGCGTCTTGCCTTTATTGCCACTTATAATTCAAAGGTTCAGCCCGGTTTCAAACCATTGAATACTCTGACGACTATCAATCTGGCCTACAACTTTTAAGCCGAAAATCGGGAAAATTTTTCCTGAAATTTTTGAACATACGGTGCATAACGCAGTACGGCATCTGCTGCAGGATAAAATATTCTTCCCGGTTGGACGGGTGTCTGCCCTAATATTTTGAAGCCCCCCAAATCGGCAGCCGCAGCAATGAGAGCAGATCCTTTTGCCGCCTCTGTGTCCATCGTGATTTCTACAGGCCTATTCAAAATGTGGGCACGCATTTGCATCCAGGCAGCATTCATACTGCCGCCCCCCACCGTTTTTATGGACCCCTGAATGCTCACCCCCGCTTTTTCCATCACGTCATAGCCCCAGGCTTCGATATAGCTGAGTCCTTCCAGCAACTTCTGAAAAGTCTCAGCATTTTGTCCGCTGGGAATGGTACTTCCCGGCCATGTAGGCGCCTGGATCGGGAAGCGTTCTCCGCTGCTGGGCAGAGGATACAACAAGGCAGCGCTGGGATATGCCGTATGGATGGAGGGTTCCAGCGCCCGCATTTGTTCACGCTGAAAATGCTGCAGCAGGGTGCCTGCTCCGGCATTGGATGCGGCGCCAACCAGGCAAAAATCACCCAGATAATGACTGTAAAGCCCCATTGTGTTTATTGGCTTGCCATGCACGACCTTGAAAGCCAGGGATGAACCAAGGCTGCTCAGGGCTGTGCCGGGCATGTATAAACCAGCTGCGGTGGCTGCTGCAACACTGTCTGTACAACCGGCGCGAATCTGCACTGCTGTGGATAAGCCCAGCCTTTGAGCCCATGATTTATTCAGCGTGCCGACGCTGATACCTTCATGCACCACTTTCGGTAATATTGCCGGATCAATATCTGCAGTTTCCAGAATATTGAGCATTTTCTCCGGATATTTCATCTGTTGAGCATCCAGACCCATTTTCAGAACATTTCCCCGATCTGAAATCCCCCAGTGATCGGTGAGATGCGCGGCCACCCAGTCCGCCTGGTGATGTACATGATGTACATCCGAAAAATTATGCAGATGACGGCGTAACCACAGGAGTTTACTCAGGGAGCTGGCAGGGGATAGGCAAATGCCCCCTTCTGGCCATTGCTGACTCAACTGTTGTGCCTGTGCTGCAGCACGTTGATCTGAATAGGCCAAAACTGGACCCAGAACATTACCCCGTCGGTCACTGAGCAGGAGGGTTCCGGATGTCCCATCCAGACTCATGGCCTTGATGGCAGACCAGGCCCGGGTATGAATGGATCGCAATTGTTGCGCCAGCATTTCCAGTCCCTGCAACCATCCCTGGCTATCGGTCAAACTTTCAGACGGACAGCCCGGGTAGGGAAGGGCGGCACTGGCTATCGTGTTGAGATTTTCATCAATAACAATACCGCGCAAGCCGGACGTTCCAAAATCTATTCCCAGATAAGTGGGCATGTCCGGGGCCGATCAGTAACCCGGCTGCAGCCGGGTCCATTGCACGCCGGGCAACTGCCCGAGGATATCCGGGTTATCCCAGCCGGGTTGACGATGTTCGATAAGCAGGTCGGTGCTGATGCCGCCACGCACATACCAGCGGCCCAGAAGACGCAGATAACGCGGCTGAATCAGTTGAATAATATCGTCAGCAATCCGGTTACTCATGGCCTCGTGAAAAGCACCTTCATCACGAAAACTCCAGAGATACAGCTTCAGGGATTTGAGCTCAACATTATGTTGGTCAGGAATAAAATCGAGCATAAAGTGCGCAAAATCAGGCTGTCCAGTCAGTGGACAGAGGCAGGTAAACTCAGGCATATCCATATGTACAACATAATCCCGCTCGGGATGGGGGTTGGGGAATCGTTCCAGACTTTTGCTGGGTTGACTGGGCATGGCTTAATCCTCATCATAAAAGTTTCGATAGCCCGATATCATACCTAAAAACCACTGTTCATGCGCCTCTCGGCCATTATTCTTCAAGGCTTCAAGTCCTTTCGCGAAAACACCCGCATCCAGATCAGCGCCAATCCGGTGGTGATTGTCGGACCCAATGGTTGTGGCAAGTCCAATACCGTGGATGCCCTGCGCTGGGTGCTGGGTGAATCTTCCGCCAGACAATTGCGAGGCGGCACCCTGAGCGATGTCATTTCCAATGGGGGGGGCAGTCGACCGGCGGCTTCCCAGGCCAGTGTGGAATTGCGTTTTGACAATAGTGATGGCACTGCGCCCGGTGCATTTGCCGAAGTGGCCGAAATCAGTGTCAAACGCAGCCTGGACCGCAAGGGCGACGGTCTTTACCGGATTAACGGCGCGCGTTGCCGGCGGCGGGATGTCAGTGACCTGTTTTTGGGTACGGGTTTGGGCAGCAGTACCTATGCCATTGTCGAACAGGGAACCATTGGTCGGATTATTGAATCGCGTCCCGATGATCTGCGCGCCATGCTGGAAGAGGCGGGGGGAATCAGCCGCTACAAGGAAAGGCGTCGGGAAACTGCCCAGCGCATTGCCGAAACCCGGGAACATTTGCAACGCCTGCATGATATTCACGGTGAAATGGATGGTCAGTGGCAGCGTTTGCAACGTCAGGCCGAAGCTGCCCGGAAAATGCGGGCCTTGCGCGTTGAAGAACGTCAATGGCAATGGTGGGCGGTTTGTGAACGCCTGCAGATGCTGGAGACAGAAGCACAAGTCCTGAATCAGCGCCGTGATGAATTACAGTCCCAAAACCAGACATTGGAAGAAAACCGCCAGTTGACCGAGCAGGGTCTGGAGAGCTTGCGACAGGAGGCGCGGGTCGGTCAGGACAGTCTGAGCACCGCGCAGGCCGGACTGTATGCTGTTCAGGCAGATCTCAGTGAAGCCGATCATCAACTGAAAGAACATCATGCTCAGATTCAGCGTGTTCAGTCGGGCATGGCGCAATTTCAGAACCAACAGCAAAAAATCCACGTCGAAATGCAACGCCAACTGGAAAGCGAAAAACACCGACAGGAACGCCTTCTGGTTTTGCTGGATCGTCGTGAAAGCTTGAGCACAGAGGAGGAGTCAACCCGCCAAGCCCGTCAGGCTGCAGAGCGTCAGGCTGAAGAGCAGGAACAGGCACGACAGTTGGGCGTGCAAAAGGTTGCTGATTTGCGCCGCAAACGTGATGTGCTGCTGGCTCAGATCCGGGAGCTGGAGCCGCGTTTACAGGATATGGATAAGCGCCTTGCGCGTTTTGTTCAGGAAATGCCATCAGAACGTCCTGCTCTCGATGCGGCCGAACTGCGTGTGCAAACGCTGGATGGGAACCTGAATACCGCAAGTCAGCAGCTGGCAGCCTTGCGTGAGGCATTGGCACAACAACAAGAACAGCTTGAGAACCTGCGCGAGCCGCGTGAAAGCGCCCAGGGGCACTTGCAAGAATGCAAGGCCCGCCACAAGGCACTTGAAAGCCTGTTGCAACGCCTGCAAAAATCCAGTCCTGCGGGGGTATCCGGGCAAGTGTTGTTGATGGATTGTTTGCAGGTCCGCAAGGGCTGGGAGATGGCCATTGAGCGGGTGCTCGGTGATCGCCTTCATGCCCGGGTGCTTGCTGCGCCTGAGCAGACCATCAAGCACAGCACCTTATGGGAAGCTGCCGAGGAGCCGACAAAGCTTCCTGAAGATGCTTTGCTGAGCGTGCTGGAGATTCCGGATAATTTACGAAAAGGTATACAGGACTGGCTCTGGGGTTTGCGGACCGCGCCAGACGTGGCGAGTGCCATGGCGAAGCGGCATGAGCTAGGGGAAGGGGAAGCCTGGATAACTCCGCTGGGAGTCATTGTGCATGCGATGGGTGTGACTTTTCCCGAACAGGAAGACGCAGCCAGCCTGCTGCAATGTCGGCGGGAACTCGAAGATAACCAGCTGCTAATGACTGCCGCCGAGGCGCAGGCCGTTGCCACGCAAACGGCGCTGAATGAAGCCCAAGAGGCTCTTCGCGCTTTGCAAATACCCCTGCGCGAAGCTGAAGCACAAGTGCAGAAACTCGGCCGGGAACTGGCACAGGAACGGGTATCTGTCGCCCGTTTGCGCAGTCGGGTGGAATCGGAAGATCAGCAACGGACCGAGCGGCAAATGGAAGCCCAGCGTCTGGAATCGGAAAAAACCGCCAGCTCGGAACGCCTGAGCGGGCTGCGCAAGGCTTTTGCCGAAGAAGAAGAAAACTGGGCTGTACAGGAAAAACATCTGCGCGAGGCACAACAAAAAGCGGATAAGGACAAACGCCGTGTTCAGGAATTGCGCAATGCCTACGGGCGCTTGCGGGAAGAACGTCAGCAACTGGAATTACAGGTGCAAAAACTGCAGACAGAATCGGCAGCAGCGCAACAGCGCGGTGATGATCTCCAGCAGCAGGATCTGCAACTGATGCAGTCCATTGCGCTCAGCCGCCAGAACCTGGAGGCACTACTGCAAGCCCTTCCTGATTTGCAGGACAAACAGAAAACCTTTCAGGATCGGCTTGGAGAACAACAGGCCATTGTCCAAAAGCATCAGGAATCAGCACAGGCCATAGATCTACAAATACGTACTCTGGAGCAGCAGCGTCATCCGCTGGAAACCCAGTTGCGCAATCTGCAAAAAAACCTGGCGCAAACTGAACAGGAAATGGCCGCCTTGCAGGTCCGTCTGGAAGAAAATGGTCTGCGAGCTGCAGAACTGGCTGAAAATCTGGGGGAAAACCCCGGGCCTTGCCCGGATTCCCGCTCTATGGAAGAACAACTGGCGCGTATAGCTGCCGCCATACAGCGGCTGGGCAATGTGAACCTCGCCGCAGAAGAAGAATTAAAAGAGCTGGAGGAGCGGCGCGGAAATTTGTTAAGTCAGGTGGAAGACGTGGAAACGGCTCTGAATAGCCTGGAAGAGGCCATGGCCGCCATGGATCAGGAAACTATCTCGCGCTTTTCCGAAACCCTCCATCAGGTGAATCAGGAATTGCAGAACCTGTTCGCCATTTTGTTCGGAGGTGGTCAGGCAGCCCTGAGTCTGCTGGGTGACGACTTGCTTGATGCCGGTCTGGTTTTACGCGCGCAACCCCCCGGCAAACGCAATGCCAGTTTGCAGCAATTATCTGGTGGAGAAAAGGCTCTGACCGCGATTGCTCTGGTTTTTGCGCTATTTCGGCTGAATCCAGCCCCATTTTGTGTGCTCGACGAGGTAGATGCCCCTCTGGATGACGCCAATGTGGGCCGTTTCTGCCATTTAGTCCAGGAAATGGCCGTGCAAACCCAGTTTTTGATTGTTACCCACCGTAACTTGACCATGCAGGTGGGCGAACAACTTATCGGCGTTACCATGACCGAACCCGGCGTCTCTCGCACTGTATCGGTCTCGGTAGCGGAAACGTTGGCCGCCGCCGATTCTGAATCCTACGCAGCAAATTGATCATCCTAAAAACGGCAGTTGCCGTGGGTGCTTTTTGCTCCGTTGTTCCTCGCCTGTTGTTCTAAGGCTCATCCTGCTGTCAGGAGAGAACTCGCCCTACGGGCTCAAACAGCTCTCCTGACGGGCGCAGGATTTCGCCAAGAACAACAACGGCTCGAAACAAAAGTCGCTGCAAAGCACCCACGGCAACTGCCGTTTTTAGGATTAACCTTTTTGGGTCAGCTTTTGGAAGCCTCAGGGGACCAATCTATCATGCCTCGACCCCATATCCATCAAGGCACCGGTGGCAATCAGCATACTACCAAATGTCCAGATAAGAATGGCCATCTCTAATGCGATCAGTAGTACCACGCCCAATAGGGCGAGAACGATTTTACCTACAAGCATAAAGCCCAGATATTTTACCAGAAAAAACAGAATGCCAAAAAATATGGCAAAAACAATGCCAACACCGATGAATACCAGGATCAGGATTGCGCCCAGAATAAATGGAAAAAACAGCCATTTCAATTTTCCCCCAAAAATACCTAAGCTGCTGGTTATGGACATTTTGGCATTCAATCCATAGGCAGAATACAGCATAAATACATATCCAAAGAATGCGCCCAATAACATGAGTGGAATAAACATTATCCAAATCTGCTGATGCATGAACCAGTCTGCAGGCAACTTTTGCCCCGGCTGAACTATGGGCATTCCCGAATAGGCCTCCAGGACGCTGCCAATAACAGCGTAGATCAAGGCAAGTACCCAGGCTTCACCACGTTTGAATGCCCAAAATAAGTTTCCGATATGCCATGACTGACCGGTGAGACTTTTAGCTAACAGGTAAAATAATCCCATATCCAGCAAGGTGATCCACAAGAATAATGGAAATTGCCTTAACTGGACGTATGTTGGGCCGCTGAAATTGAGTATTGAATCTAGGGCAAAGCCTATTCCTATTAAGAAGATAAAAATGAGTAAAGCCGGCCATAGCGTTTTAAATTGGTTTTTAAGTAGATCCCAGCCACCACGGATGGCGCTGCTGTAAGTGGGATCATCCGCCTGCATCGGGGTAAAACTGTCCATAATGTGTTCCTTTTTTCAATGCCAAAGTAGTAACAGAAAGCCACTGCCATTCCATACCATATGAAGCAGGATTCCGGGCCAGAGTGAACGATAGCGGATGCGCAAAAATATTAATGCGGCTGCCAATAGCGCGATGATAATCAATGCCGGAGGGTAATGAAACTGTTCGATTTTGCTGGGTACATGGGCTAACACAAAAAGCAAACTGACGAACAGGGCCGACCAGCCTGATGAAAACCGCCGGCGCAGCCCGGCATATATGGCTCCCCGAAAAATAATTTCTTCGGCAAAGGGCGCAATGACAATCAGCAACAAAAGGACCACGTAGTGCGTCAATCCTGAGCCTTTCAGTCCCTCAAAGAGACCTAATGCGCGCGGGTTCAGATGGCTGGGCGGAGGAAATACCTGGAAAAGACCATGGGCAATGAGACCGATGAGAATGGCCAGTATCAAGGCCAGCAGATAGGCATATGGACGACTGGGTTTGCGCCAGGCAAAACCATCAGCTTTGCGCCAGACCTCCCGGGGAAATTTCATCTGTAAAAAAATCAGGATCGCCAATGCACAAAGCGTATAGCTCAGGATGCCCAGCCATATACGGAACGTAGTACTGATTTGGTGTAAGGACTTTTCCAGGACAGGCGGCGGCATTTTTTCATGGAGTAAGGCATAATGCATACCCAACTGCGCGCCGACGACAAAATCCCGCAGCATGACCATAACAACGACAATAATGGCCTGACCGAAGAAAAAGCTCAGAAAGAGGATTATCGCTGCCCAGGGCCCCCAATGCGTGCTAAGAGATTTTCTTGCAGACTGTTGCTTGCTTGTTTCTGCCGATAAAGCGTACTTTTGTCCTGTCTGCTGAATTTTTTGGGCAGAAAATTGGGATAAATTCCAGTCACTGCGACTCAGGCGTTGTCGGGCAAGATAGGCGGCAAACCCCACACTGACAAGGGCCATAAACATTAAAACCAGTGTTCCGCGCAGATGAAAGGGCACATGAATCAGGTGGCGATAAAACCAGTAGTGCGCGCTGCGCAACACCAGAAAAGCATCCAACCCAAAAGAAAGGAGCAGGATGATTTGCTGTCGGATACCGGTAAAGCCCAGGCCGATTATACCCATTGGTGCCCAGGCCAGCACCAGAATGCCCATATACAAAATCAACAAAATCATGCCGATTTGCAGGCTATGATATCCCAGCAGAATCAAAATAAGGGCCGGCCAAAGCAGTAATACCAGGGCCAGCAGGCTGGTATGCGCAGCGTAACTTTTTACAATGTGCGTACTTGCCTGCTGGTGATTGCCACCAAAACGACCGGTAAGCGTCAGATATTGCCAGTCAAATGCGCGTGCCGACCAGATACCCCATGATAAGACAGGTAGAAGGTAAATGACCGGAAGAAAAGGTAGAACCTGAGGCCAATGCGATGTACCAACCTGCAAAAATTGTAAGGCCATAAGAGTAGCCGGGAACAAGGGTTGGATGAAAAGAACCGCCAGAATTCCCTGCGGCCGTCGCGCCGTATCGAGAATGGGGTTGTGCCAGTTTCCGGGCATCCAGCGCCAGATTGCACTCCACGGAATGTTCTGGATGCGAATATCCTGGGGCCTGTGCAGGTATTCGGATAAAAAATCTTGCCACTCCCGTGGCGTTTTCCGCATCAGCAGGACGATGAGTAAAAGCAGAAGAATTCCCAGGACCGAATCCACTGGTGCGGGAATCGCCAAAAAAAGATCTCTGGCAGGTGGGAAAAATATGAGGGGATACACTGGAAGCAGGGGGAATCCCTGCCAATATTTTCGGTCTTTCCTGCGGCTTCCGCCGATATTGATCAAAATCGCATAAAAAGAGGCCCAAAATGCCACGTAAGCCGTTAAAATAAAGGCTCCTGCCAGGGGAATGTTTGAAAACCGCATTTCCCCGGCAATGATGACCAGCAAGAGAACTAGAATGGAAACAAATATACCAATGGCCTGTCTGCGAAAACTGGGTAAAATTCTTAAAAAGTCTTCAGAAATCATCCGCCAGTAATGGATGAGAAAGCCAGCCACGATAAAAAATGCGGGCAGTAGTATCATTGTAAAAACTGCTTGCGACGCCTGTGGCTTAGCCTGGGTGGAAAGTGAAAAGCCGATTGTTATACCCATCCCCATTAAAAATAACAGGTTACCCAGTATCAGGGTCAGGTTTTCCTGAAACAGCAGGCGCGGGTGGAGACAGCGCCAGATACCCATCAGTTGCTGTCTCTGGTCTTTGCCAGGAATCGGCTTTCCGCTTCTCCGGGCTGTAAGGTTTCGCGGGGCCATTCTGCAATTTTCTGGCCGTGGTGGAGTACCAGAAAACGCGAACAAATGCGTTCAAGATCAGAAACAATGTGGGATGAGAGCAGTACTGCAGCTTCATGCTCCAGGGCGTGTTCCTGCAGCAGGGACAGGAAATCCTGGCGGGCCTGTGGATCCAGTTGGGAAACTGGTTCATCCAGGATCAATAAACGCGGGCGGTGGCGCATGGCAAGAACAATTGCCAGACGTTGTCTTTGGCCACCCGAAAGTTCCTGAACTTTTTTGCTGGAGTCCAGATCAGCCCAGTCTTCGAGTTTTTTCCAGTGGCGACCGGAAGCAGGATAGAAGCCCGCAATCAACTCAAGAAGTTGCTTGACCCGCATCCAGGAAAAACCACTGAATTCCTGCGGTACAAAACCAGTCTGAATACGGTTTTGGGTATCCAGTTGCTGGATAGCCTGACCAAATAACTCAATGTCGCCCTCATTGGCGAGGATGAGACCGACCAGACAGGTCAGCAGGGTGCTTTTGCCGGCACCATTGGGACCCAGTAATGCCACGATTTCCCCAGGATATAAGTCCAGAGAAACATCCCTGAGTATCTGGGCTTCTCCATAGAATTTGCCAACACTTCTGCAGCGTAATAAGGCTGTGTCCTGCCCGGAAGAATTCATAGGCGTACACTCACCCGAATGGTTTCAGGACTTGCGAAAATTCTCCCGTTTTACCAATATGGGGCACTGATTGGAAATAGGACATTGCGGCTCCTGATCCGGTTTTTACCGGTTAGCAGTTTAATAATGGACAAATGCTAGCACCATAATATGACAATTTGATGAATGTCTATTGATCATGTAAAGAAAGAATCGGCCAGCCTTTGCTTGTGGCATGGGCACCCAGGCGTTCATCGGGGTTCACGGCAACGGGGTAATCGACGGTTTCCAAAAGGGGCAGGTCATTGTAGGAATCACTGTAAAAGGTGCTGCCTTGCAAACTTTGTTGCCAATCCAGTTGCTGCTCCTGCAACCAGTGACGCAGGCGTTCGATCTTTCCCGCCTGGAAGCAGGGGGTGCCGACCGTTTTGCCCGTAAATTCTCCATCTGCGTTTACTTCAGGTTCGGTAGCCAGGAGGTTTTCAATCCCAAATTCAGTGGCGATGGGTGCGGTCACGAAGCGATTGGTGGCCGTAATAATGACCAGCAAATCGCCCTGCTGGCGGTGGTCTTCCACCAAGGCCCGTGACCGGTTGGAGATCATGGGCAAAACCCTTTCCTGAAGATAATCACGATGCCAGACATCCAGTTGGGCACGGGGGTGGGCGGCTAATGGCGTGAGCTGAAAGTCCAGAAAGGCATGGATGTCCAGGCGTCCGGCCACATAATCGGCGTAAAACTGATCATTGCGATGATTGAATTCTTCCGCATCGACAATGCCACGACTGCCCAAAAACTCCATCCAGGCGTGGTCGGAATCACCGGTCAGCAGGGTGTTATCGAGGTCAAACAGGGTCAAAGCCATACATTCTCCTTCTGGTTGGTAGTTCAATTATCTGCAAAAATATACCAGAAAGGGCATTCGGGATACGCCGCCCAAAAATTATCCACGCCTGAATTTCAGCAAAGGAGTAATGAGTGGCATCAGCCAATGACAGGGACCTGCAGCGGATTATGCAGTTACGCGCGCAACTGAGTGAAGCGAATGCCGCCTACTACCAGAAAGATGCGCCGACGCTCAGCGATCCGGAATATGATGCGCTCCTGCGGGAACTTCAGGCACTCGAAAATCGCTATCCACAGTGGCGCAGTGCTGACTCGCCGACGCAAAGGGTAGGTGCGGTACCCCTCAGCAATTTTGCCGAAATACATTATCGTGTGCCCATGACCTCTCTGGACAATGTGTTTGACGATGCGGGTTTTGCAGACTGGTTGGCGAGAGTCCACAAGGGTCTGGGACGCGAGCAGGTCAGTTTGAGCGCCGAACCCAAATTTGATGGTCTTTCGGTCAACATCCGCTATGAAAACGGACAATTACTGCAGGCTGGCACCCGGGGAGATGGTCACACAGGCGAAGATGTAACAGGTAATGTGCGTAGTATTCGCAATGTGCCTTTGCAACTTCAGGGAACAGGTTGGCCGGATATTCTTGAAGTGCGCGGCGAGGTGGTCATTCCCGTGGCGGCTTTTGAGCGTTTGAATGCAGAACGTTTACGGAATGATGAAAACCCGTTTGCCAATCCCCGCAATGCAGCGGCAGGGAGCTTGCGGCAACTGGATTCACAAATCACAGCGCAAAGGCCTCTTGCTTTTTTCCCCTGGGGCTGGGGGGAGCTGAGTGCGCCCTTCGCAGAAACTCATCTTGAAGTGTTACATCAACTTGCTGGCTGGGGATTTGAAGTAACTTCTTACTTGAATAAAATTGATCATCTTAATGATTGTAAGATGTATTATTCACAAATGCAGAATTTACGTGAACACATGCCCTTTGAAATAGATGGCCTGGTGTTCAAGGTGAATAATCTGGATGAACGGCAGCGCCTGGGCTTCACAGCGCGCGCGCCGCGCTGGGCTATTGCCTATAAATTCCCGGCGCATGAGGAAAAAACCGTGGTTGAGGTCATTCTGGCTTCGGTGGGACGCACCGGTGTGATTACCCCTGTTGCCCAATTGCGGCCCGTGCAGGTGGGTGGCGTGACCGTCAGTCGCGCCAGCTTGCATAATCAGGATGAAGTAGATCGCAAGGATATCCGGGTAGGTGATACGGTGTTGGTGCGACGGGCGGGTGATGTAATTCCTGAAGTGGTCATGGTCATCCTTGAAGCCAGACCGGAGCATACGCAGCCCTGGCAGATGCCTGCTCATTGTCCGATCTGTGGATCAGAAGTGTTGCGCCTCAGTAATGAAGCCGCGCATCGTTGCATGGGGGGTATTTATTGCCCGGCGCAAAGAATGGGTGCTATCAGTCATTTCGCTTCACGCAAAGCCATGGATATTCGTGGTCTGGGTGAAAAACTGATTACCCAACTGGTAGAGCGTGAACTGGTCAAAACGGTGGCCGACATTTATTCCCTCAATGAAGACGTATTGTGTGGTCTGGAGCGTATGGCCCGTAAATCCGCACAAAATCTGCTCGCCGAAATTGCTGCCTCCCGGCAAACCCAACTTTGGCGCTTTTTGTATGCCCTGGGTATTCGTCAGGTCGGTGAAACGACAGCCAAATCACTGGCTGAGCACTTTGGCGATATTGATCCGCTGATGGCGGCAGATGAGGCACAACTGCAGAATATTCCGGATGTAGGGCCTATTGTCGCCGAGTCCGTCCAGCATTTTTTTGCGCAATCCCATAATCAGGAAGTGATTACGGCCTTGCGCACTGCAGGCCTGCACTGGGAGAAGGTCGCGCCCAAAAGCTCTGGACATTTGGCTGGGCGCATATTTGTTCTGACAGGAACTCTCCCGCACATGAGTCGGGAGGAAGCCAAGGCAGCTATTGAGTCGACGGGAGCGAAGGTCAGCAGTTCGGTTTCTGCGAAAACCGATTATGTGGTGTTGGGTGCGGATGCGGGCAGTAAGGCAGAAAAAGCTGCCAAGTTAGGCATTGCGACACTGGATGAAGCGCAGTTGCTGGCTTTGCTGGAGGATGATCCCTGACTGTACATGTGATTTGAAACTTAGCGGCGCGGCAGCGGTCACAAGGGCTATTGCCACAAGGAGAGAAAAAATGCCACGTTTCCGTGTCCGCCTGCCCATTATGCATATGCTATGGATGCTATTGCCTGCTTCCTTGCTTTTGACAGGATGCGCGCAGGAAGTCTCACCCCATCCGGTCGCCCACATACCTGTGCCTTCCCATGTTATAACCCAGCCACCTACCCAGCGTTATGCGGCTCCAGGCGTACAGAGTGAGGATATTAATGGTCCCCTCGGGGGGCGGAACAAGTATTTGTCTGACGCTGAACTGGCCGCCTTACCCACGCATCTGCGCGTTCATTTTGCTACGAACAGTAGTCAGGTCAATGTCCACGGTCGTCGTATTGCCCTGGATAATGCCCGGTTTTTATTAAAATTCCCCCATGTAAACGTACGCCTGGAAGGTAACTGCGACCAACGTGGCACCCAGGAATACAATCTGGCCCTGGGAAATCGCCGGGCAGAATCCGTGGCGCGCCTGCTGGAGGCTGATGGGGTATCTGCCAGCAGAATTCAGATGGTTTCCTTTGGTAAGGACAATCTGCTGTGTTACGCCAATGATCCCAAGTGCTGGAAGCGCAACCGGCGCGTGGATTTTGTCTATCATGCCATGTTATCAGACTCCAACTAGTGGTACTGGCAGACGCGTGAGCGCTTGGCGACCAGTTTTTCTGGAGATCGGCATGATGGCCTTCCTGACCGGTTGTGCAGCCTTACCGCCAGTTTCCAGCCATGCGGCTACAGCAGAGTGTAACAGGGACAGAGCTGAGGTTGGAGTTATTGATATAGGCTGGCATACCGGATTGATCATTCCTGCTGATGAAATGCAGGGTGACTTAAAGTTTGTACCGCAGTATTTTCGGGTCAAGCCTCATGACTGGATTTTTGGATGGGGTAACCGGCGCTACTATATGGCCGAAAACCCCAGTGTCTGGGAGGGAATCAGCGCCCTGTTGCCTTCGCATAGCGTGATGCTGATCAGAGCCGTGGAAAATCTGAGTGCAGCAAGCGATCTGCCGGGTGTTAAAGTCCGGTGGTTACCGGTCACTCCGGAAAATCTGCACAGACTGGCTAATTATATAGCCGCCTTTCTGACTGTAAACCATACAGACGGGTTGACAGTTGTTGGGGCCGGGCCTTATCCTCGCAGCAAATTTTTTGCCTCGCCGGGTACGTATGATGCTTTTCATACCTGCAATACCTGGACCGTAACCGCTCTGAAAACGGCGGGTTATCCGGTGCATCCGGCGGGGGTAATTTTCGCGGGGCAGGTGCTCAGCCAGCTGAAAACATTGCCGGTCTGTAAATAGCGCTGTTCCGCCCAAATACGTCCGTCGGGGTATATGAAATCAGCAAATACATCTGTTTCGTCCATTGCCGCGCTGAATGACGCCACTCTCGGGCTTTTTCACTTAAAAACCATGTTAACTGCCGGACTGGGATTTTTTTCGGCAGCCTATGATTTATTTATCATTGGATACGCCTTGGCACTGATTCGTCAGGAATGGCATCCTGATGCCCTGATGATGGGCCTGATTGGCTCCGTTTCTTTGCTTGCCGTACTATTTGGGGCATATCTGTTTGGTAGAATTGCGGATATTTATGGGCGCCGCAAAATATACGGTATCGAAGCCCTGTTGATGGTGCTCGGCGCACTCGGATCTGCCTGCGCCAATGATATTACCACATTGATTATCTTTCGTTTTATTCTGGGGCTGGGGGTAGGTGGAGATTATCCTTTGTCTTCAGTGATCATGAGCGAATATGCCAATCGGGATAATCGCGGATTGCTGGTGGGTCTGACTTTTTCCTTTCAGGCTTTGGGGGTTTTGATTGGCCCTGGTATTGCCCTGGCATTGTTGGCCGCACAAATTGACCATGACCTGGCCTGGCGCATCATGCTGGGGCTGGGGGCGTTTCCTGCGCTTGGTGCATACTGGATGCGACGCAGCATGCCGGAATCACCGCGTTGGCTGAATCGGGCCACAAAAGCCCCCAACCACGCGGATTCATCGGTTACCTCTGCAAAGCCACTGAGACATTACTGGCGATATTTGTTGGGTACGGCTGGGGCCTGGTTTGCTTTTGATTATGCCTATTATGGGAATACTATTTCGACGCCCATGATTATGCATGCGCTGGCCCCACATGGTGGGCTGATGGCCAATATTGCCTGGAGCTGGATTGTTTTTGCAATTGCTGCAGTGCCAGGATATTTTCTTGCGGCATTTACTCTGGACCGTATTGGTCATCGCCGTCTGCAATTGATCGGTTTTTTTTGCATGGGTATGGCTTTTCTCGCCATTGGCGTGATTCCTGATATAGCCGGGGCATTTGCTCTGTTTATTGCCTTGTATGCCATCAGTTATTTTTTCGCAGAATTTGGCCCGAATACCACTACATTTGTCCTGGCTTCAGAAATTTATCCTGCTCATTTACGGACTACAGCCGCTGGTGTTTCCGCAGGGACAGCCAAGGTAGGCGCATTTATCGGGGTGTTTTTATTTCCCATTCTGCTCCAGGCGATGGGCATAGAAAACACCCTTCTGCTCACTTTTTTATTCAGTATGACGGGATTGGCCCTGACTATTTTATTGCCTGAGCCCGCCCGCCAGAATCTGGAAAAGGTAGCAGGCGAGGAAAATCTGGTTGAGCGGACGTTTTCCGCTTCGGACGGACCAAATCCTGAGATTAACCCGGAGGGGTCTGGTGCTGAAGGGAAACAGCAGATTGCAGGCTGATGCGTAACAAGGTCAGATTTTCGTGATTATACAATTCATAACTGACATAAATGCGTTGGATATGGAGATTATCCGGCAGGCTTCTGCGCATGTCAGGAACATCCCGACTGGGTAAGACCAGATAAAGGGGACTGGGGTTATGGCGCAGAATGTTTTGTAATTCCGCCATATGCTTGGGCTGGTGCAAAATCATGTTGCCACGCCCGGCATAAAACAGAAAATTGGGCTGGAACCAATGCCAGGCGGCAATACTGTAGGGGTTGTCGCCTTGATACTGACGGATTTTTTCGCCCATGAAGTAAGAAGGCTTCAAAATATTCAATGCCGGCTCGGTGTAGGTCATCAGCGCGAAAGTCAAGGCGGCGGCCCCGGCGGTCAGAGTGATCAACCAGCGTCCAACCTGGTCTTTCCATACCCAAAGTGCGGCAAGGACGGCAGACAGGGCATAGGGTAAGCCCAGGTAATAAAGCGAGCCCAGAGGAGGAATTTTTGCCGGCACGATTATAGCGCCGGCATAGACCAGTGCCGCCCCGACGCTGAAAAGCACGGACAAGGACATATATAATCCCCGGCGGTGAAAGGGCATTTCCCCGGACAGGGCCTGGTAAATGCGTCTTCCGAGAAAAATAAACAGGGGTGGATAGGCTTCCCAGACATAATTGGGCAGTTTGGTGGCGGAAATACTGAAAAAAATGACCCACACCAATAGCCAGCTGAGCAAAAAGGTATCCACAGGATATTGCTGGATCAGTTGCTTGCGTTTGTGCCACAGAGGCCGCAGTGCCTGAGGGAGAAATACGGACCATGGGAGCAGGGCGAGGGGAATGGTCAGCAGGTAGTAAAAAAACGGCCCCTGATGCCCCTGCATTTCAGCATTATATCGGCTGATATTGGCCCGCAAAAGAAAACCCAGATCCCATCTCCAGTGGCTTTCTACCCCCACGGCAACGTACCAGGGCAGGCCGATCAGTAAAAATAAAGGTAAGCCCCACTGCAGACGCCCTTCTTTCCATAAATAGGGGAGATTACCGCGCAACAATAAAAAAACCACAATAATCAGCCCCGGAATCAGGAAGCCTATCGGTCCTTCATCCACAGTGGCCAGGGCCATGGCGGCATAACTGAGTAAAATATTGAAGCTGCGTGTCTCCGGGAATTGATAGGCGTGCAAATAGCTGATCAGACTCATGCTGACAAATAAAATCAACAAGGGGTCCGGTACCGCTGCCCGGAAAATGATCTGGCTATGCAAGATAGTGGCGGCCACCAGGCCCGTCAGCAAAGCGGGGCCGCTGCCTATCAGGCGCCGTGTGGAGACAGTCAGGTACAGGACAAACAGCGCCCCCACCAACACCGAACCCATACGCAAACCCCAGCTGTTCATTCCGAACACTTCCACACCACCCCACATGAGCCAGTAATTCAGAGCGGGTTTGGCAACGCGCAGGGTCCCGTTGAACAGGGGAACCACAAAATTATGCTGGGCAAACATTTCCTTGAGCGCCTGAGCATTATTGGGCTCATCAATATCCCAGAGGCTGCCGCTGCCACTGTGGTAGGCAAAGAGGATAAAAGCACCCAGAAACAACAGGCCGCATAAAAAATAAAAACGGGACAGACTAAGGGTTTTGTTGAAGGCCATATCAGCGGGCGGTCTCCATGGTAGGGGTCAGCAGTGCGGCGCTTATCATATCAAAAATATGGTCCTGATCCTCCATGGCTTACAGCAAAGCGGGTTGCCGGGAACTTTTGTATTGTCTACATATCATATTAGGCTTATACACCGACCAACTGCTCCAATGCTTCAGGTAGAACTATTTGTTGTTATTGAACCGTATTGTCAATGGATAGACCCGTAAAATTCCTGCCCGCAGGACGGGCGCGTCTGGTCATCATCGTCCTCTTGCTGACTTTTGCAGTTATGTTGCTTCGCGATATCTATCTGCAGATTCTGGACCAGTCCACTCTGCGCCAGCAGGGCCAAATGCGTTATTTACGCGCTATTTCCCTGCCAGCCAGTCGGGGAATCATCACGGCCCGTAATGGTGAACCTCTGGCGGTGAATGTTCATGCGGTCACCATCTGGGCGGACCCTGCCATTCTGGATAAACACCACGACCAATGGGCAGCACTCAGTCATGCCCTGCATCTCTCCGAAGCCAGTTTTGCCCGTCGAGTGGCCAGTGGGGGAGCAGATTATGCCTACATTGAACGTCAGATTGCTCCGGAGTTCGGAACGGCTCTACAAAAACTGCAGGTGCCGGGCATTTATGTGCAGGATACCAGCCGCAGTTATTATCCTATGGGCGCGGTGACAACACCCCTGCTGGGGTTGGTGGATCAGGCTCATCAGGGTTCTGCAGGTTTGGAGCGTGGTTACAACACCTGGCTCAGGGCGCATCCCGGAAAGGAACTGGCACTGGTGGATGGACATAGCCAGATAGTGCACGTGGCCAAAGTGCAAAAACTCTCGCATTTTGGTCATCCCCTGCAGCTCACCATTAATCCCCAGATTCAATATTGGGCCTATATTACCCTGACCCGCTCACTGCATCATTTTCACGCCAAAGATGGATCTGCGGTGGTGATGAATGTGCATACCGGACAGATTCTGGCCATGGTCAGTGCACCCAGTTGCAATCCCAATGCAGAGGGTTCCTGCATGGATCCTGCCGACTATACCAATAATGCCGTGCATCAGGCCTTTGAACCGGGTTCAGTGATGAAACCCTTTGTTGTAGCGGCAGCCCTGGCGAGCCACAGTGTTCAGCCTGATGCCCGATTCAATGTGTTTCATCCGCTGATGGTGGACGGTTATGCCATCACGGATGATGTGCGCCATCACATCCTGAATATTGAACATATTCTCAAATATTCCAGCTGTATCGGGGCCTCCAAAATTGCACTCAAAACCCCCGAGCAGATTATTTACAATATGTACCGTAGCGCCGGGTTCGGGCGCAAACCCGATCTCGGTTTCGTAGATGCGACTTCAGGGGTGCTTCCCAACTGGCATAGCTGGAGTCTGGCGCGCCATGCCACCATTGCCCTGGGTTATGGGGTTAGTGTCACCACCCTGCAATTGGCAGATGCTTATGCCGCCTTTGCCAACGGGGGCTACCATATGCGACCGGAATTGGTCATGGGGCAGGCACCAGTCGCCAAGAGAATTATGCCTGCCTGGGTGGCCAAAAAATTGCGAGTCTGGCTGCAGAGTGTGGCGGAGCCGGGAGGAACAGGTATCTTGGCGGCCATTGAGGGCTATCATGTAGCGGGCAAGACGGGTACAGCCAATATGGCCAATGGTCATGGCGGCTTTTATGGACATACCACCAATGCCACCTTTGTCGGCTTTGCTCCCGGCAATCATCCCCAACTGGTGATGGCCGTTTCCCTGCGCGGTAGTCATTTCAAATGGAATTTTGGGGGCATAGAAGCGGCACCCGTATTTCGGGTGACCATGCGTCATGCCTTGCAGGAGCTGAATGTGGCTCCTGCCTGCCATCATGGCCCGACCATGCGCATCACCATCATGCCCGGCCAGAATCTGGCAGAAATTGCCCAGCAGTATCACAGTTCTGTTGCCCATCTCATGCAGATCAATCAGATGACTAATCCGGAAGATATCGACTCGGGCGCATTACTCATGGTGCCCACTCCCAAGGGGGGTAAGCATATTTGCCGTTTTGAGGCACCGCTGGTTTCCAGAGCTCAGGCCGAAATCTGGAGTGAAGGCGGGGGTGGGGCATAGTACCGGGTCATATTGGCCCGGTCATGTTGTTTAGGTGTCCCCAGAATAATTCAATTGGGGGTTTTGTTTTTACCGCAATGGGCACAGACACCGTTCACCACCAGTTCCATTTCGATGACCGAATAATCCTTGGGAAGAGTGGGCGTGGAGACCGTGCTCTCCGGGAGACAAAATACCTGCCCACAGGAAACACAGTGAAAATGGGGATGCTGATTGGATTGTTCCAGGCGCCGGGCACTGAAACGCCAGACCCGATCATCAGCGGTAATGCGGTGGGCCAGGCCGATATCCACTAACCACTCCAGATTGCGATATAAGCTGACCCGATCTACCGGGCTTGCGATACTTGATTCCAGACGTTGCTGTACTTCGGGATGGCTCAGGGGCTGCTCCGCGTCCAGAAGCGTCCTGTAAACAGCAACGCGTAACTTGGTGACGCGCTGCCCCGCGTCCCGCAATAGCTGGGTTACTTCTGCATCACTGTGCGTGGGGGAGGGCGTATCATGCGCATGATTTTTCATGGGTTCATGCTAGAGCAGCCCCTGCATGGGTGCAAGTCCGACCGTGATCCGGGGAATGGCTGGACATCAGGGCATCAGCCGCGCTAGATTTTCAGCAGGTTCACTCAGGAGTCTTCCATGTCCTCAGAAAAAATCGCCGTTGGTCAAGATGCCCCGCAATTTCACGCTGCTGCTTATGGCAAGGATTCAGAAATCCGTTTGCGCGATCTCAACGGCAAAATTGTCGTCCTTTATTTTTATCCCAAGGATGATACTCCCGGCTGCACCACAGAAGGTCAGGAATTTACGGCACTTTATCCTGATTTTCAGGCGGCTGGCGCAGAAGTTTTGGGCGTTTCCCGCGACACTCTGGCCAGCCATGAAAAATTCGCCTGCAAGTTCAATTTCCCTTTCCCTCTTCTGGCAGATACGGACGAAGCACTCTGCACCGCTTTTGATGTGCTCAAGGAAAAAAACATGTATGGCAAAGTCAGTATTGGCGTAGAGCGCAGTACCTTTATTATTGACCGGCAAGGCAAAATTGCCTATGTGGAGCGCAAGGTCAAAGCGGCAGGTCATGCGGCGGCGATACTTGATATTGTCAAAAAACTCCCATGAGTGCCGGTAAAGCGGTTGCCAAGGAGCCCCAAAAACCACGGCTTTATATTCTCGACACCAATGTCCTGATGCACGATCCAGCGTCGCTGTTCCGCTTTCAGGAACACGACATTCTGCTTCCCATGATTGTTCTGGAAGAGCTGGATCAGCATAAAAAAGGACTCAGCGAGCAGGCCCGTAACGTCCGTCAGGTCAGTCGCAGGCTCGATGAACTGCTGACGGATACGGCGGATCTGGATCAGGGCCTGCCTTTACCCTACGCCCAGGGCCGCCTGTTTTTTCAGACGGCGGCCTACCAGCAGGCTTTGCCGGAAGATCTGGCGGGTGGTAAGGCTGATAACGAAATTCTTGCGGTCACCTTGGCCTTGCAAAATCGTCACCCTGAAAAAGATGTCATTCTGGTCAGCAAGGACATCAATCTGCGCATCAAGGGCCGGACCCTGGGTATTCGCGTGGAAGACTACGAAAATGACCGGGCCCTGGAAGACGCGGACTTATTGTACACAGGCTCAGAAATTCTCAGTGCAAATTTCTGGGACCAGCACAGTCGCGATCTGGATGCCTGGCAGGAAAGCGGGCGCAGTTTTTACAAAATCAGCGGTCCGGCCATTCAGCATTGGCATGCCAATGAATTTATTGCCCTGAATCAGGGGGAGGCTGGTGCCGATGAATTCGCGGCTATTGTCCGCGAAGTACATCCTGAACATGCCATCATCGAGCGGATCACGGATTATCGACATGATCGTCATGCTGTTTGGGGAATTATCGCCCGTAATCCTGAGCAGAATTTTGCCTTGAATCTGCTGATGGATCCAGACATTGATTTTGTCACCCTGCTGGGTCATGCCGGCACCGGAAAAACCCTGCTGACCCTGGCGGCCGCTCTGGATCAGGTTTTTGAACATAAACGCTATTCGGAAGTCATTATTACCCGGGCAACGGTACCAGTAGGCGAAGAAATTGGTTTTCTGCCGGGGACTGAAGAAGAAAAAATGCAGCCATGGATGGGTGCGCTGGAAGACAATCTGGAAATTCTGGCGCGCAGCAGCGATGAAGCCGGGAGTTGGGGGCGCAGTGCGACCCAGGACTTGCTAAACAAACGCATTCGCGTGAAATCCATGAGTTTCATGCGGGGGCGCACTTTTCTGGAGAAATTTGTCATTATCGACGAGGCCCAGAATCTCACCTCCAAGGAAATGAAAACCCTGATTACCCGGGCAGGCCCCGGCACCAAAATTGTCTGCCTGGGCAATATTGCCCAGATTGATACGCCCTACCTGACGGAAACCACCTCGGGTCTGACCTATGTGGTGGATCGCTTCAAGGATTGGGCACATAGCGGCCACATTACCCTGCGCCGTGGAGAACGCTCAAGACTGGCGGATTTTGCCAACGAAGCTCTATAGATGACTTGTCGGGTGGCCTGCAGAACCCTTAGACTGCGCTAGGCTTTTGAGGGGGAGAGCGGGCATGAGCTGGACGGTGGCCGATAGTCGTCATCTTTACAATCTTCAGCAATGGGGCGAGGGTTATTTTGACATCGCCGAAGACGGGCAAATGCTGGTGCGGCCCGATGCGCGTGCGGACAGTCCGGCGATTGGACTGGCTGATGTGGCCAGCGAATTGGGAGAACACTCCCTGGGGCTGCCCTGTCTGCTGCGTTTTCCACAAATTCTCGGTCACCGGGTAGAAAAACTCCGTGGCGCCTTTACGGCCGCCATGCAGGATACGCGCTATCAGGGGGGCTATACCCCGGTTTATCCCATCAAGGTCAATCAGCAACGTCGGGTTGTGGAAGAAATTCTGCGGGCGGGCTCAGGCAATGTGGGTCTAGAAGCAGGCAGCAAGCCGGAATTACTGGCCGTGCTGGGCTTAATGCCCGTAGGCGGAACAGTCATTTGCAATGGCTATAAGGATCGCGAGTATATTCGTTTGGCCTTGAGCGGCGAAAAGCTGGGCTTGCGGGTTTATCTGGTGGTGGAAAAAATATCGGAATTACCGCTCATCCTCAGTGAATCCCGGGATCTTGGTGTCCAACCCCGCATTGGCGTTCGCGCCCGGCTGGCTTCGGCAGGTGCCGGAAAATGGCAGAATACGGGTGGAGAAAAATCCAAGTTTGGTTTGTCCACCGCGCATATTCTCGATTTGCTTGAACATCTACGCCGGGAAAATGCCCTGAAAAGTCTGCAGTTACTGCATTTTCATCTGGGTTCGCAAATTCCAAATATTCAGTTTATCAAGGGCGGCATGCGCGAGTGCGCGCGACTGTATGCCGAGTTGCGGCGTCTGGGTGCGGCACTGGAAGTCGTGGACGTAGGCGGCGGTCTGGGGGTGGATTACGAAGGAACCCATTCGCGTGCCTATTGCTCGACCAACTATCATGTCAGCGATTATGCACATGCCATTGTCAGTGCCCTGGCTGAGGTGTCCCGCCAGGAAAATTTGCCGGAGCCCCATGTGGTTTCGGAATCGGGCCGGGCTCTGACCGCTCACCATGCCATTTTGTTGACGAATGTGACAGATGTGGAAATGGCAGCAGGAGAGCTGCCCTTGTCTGCAACTGCCGCGCAGGGAATCACCGAGGAATGGCAACGGCTGTTGCAACGCCTGGAGAATGCGCAGGCTTCCGATGCCCTGGAGGTTTATCAGGAAGCCATTTACCTGCTGGGTGAAGTGCATCAACAATTTAATCTTGGTCTGCTGCATATTGAACAAAGAGCGCAGGCGGAAGAAATTTACGCGCGCGTTATCTGGCAGGTGCGCCGCTTTCTGGACCCCCATAATCGGGCGCATCGGGATATTCTGGATGAACTGGACGAAAAAATTGTGGATAAATATTTCGTGAATTTTTCGTTATTTCAATCTTTGCCGGATGTCTGGGCGATTGACCAGATTTTCCCCATTATGCCTATCCAGCGTTTAAATGAAGAACCAAAACGTCGCGCCCGGATTGAAGATATTACTTGTGATTCCGATGGTCGGATTGACGCCTATGTGACCGCAGAAGGCCTGACGCCGGCCTTGCCGGTTCATGCCGTGCAAAATGACAAGCCCTATATATTGGGTATATTTATGGTGGGTGCCTATCAGGAAATTCTTGGTGATATGCACAATCTTTTCGGCGATACGGATTCGGTGAATGTGGTTTGTAATGCGCAGGGTCAGGTTCTTCTGGAGCAGCCTGTGGCCGGAGATACCGTAGAATCGGTATTGAATTACGTGCAGTTTTCTGCTCCGGATTTACTGGCGCGTTATCAGAAAAAAGTCGATCAATGTACCCATCTCAACCCTGAGCAACGGCATCTTTTCCTGCAACAATTTGCCGATGGTCTGCATGGCTATACCTATCTGGAGTGATTTGTGATTCTTGAACCTGAAACTTCTCCTTATACCCTGCTGGGCGGCGAAAGCGCGGTCCGGGCATTGGTCAATCGTTTTTATGACTTGATGGACAGTGAAGCCCAATGGCGCAGTCCTTTGCGGGAAATGCATCCGGCCGACCTGGCAGAATCCAAGGAGAAACTGTTTTTGTTTCTTTCAGGCTGGCTGGGTGGACCGGATTTGTATGTCGAAAAGTTTGGACATCCCCGCCTGCGGGCGCGCCATGCCAGCTTTCCGGTAGATGACCAGGCGCGGGATCAATGGATGGCCTGCATGTTGCGCTCCATGCAGGAACAGGAAATGCCACCCGAAGTGTATACGCATTTACAGACCGCCTTGCAGCGTACGGCAGATTTCATGCGCAATCGTTAGTGCTGCGTGCCTGGTTAATCTGCCGTGACCGGATTGATGAGCGACCCGATGCCTTCAATACGTATTTCGCAGTGTTCGCCGGCCCGTAAAAAGCGCGGTGGATTGCGGGTGAATCCTACACCGGCCGGGGTTCCGGTAATGATCAGGTCTCCACAACGCAAGGGTGTGACTGCCGCCAGGGCACGAATCAGTGACGCAACGTTGAAAATCAGATCGGCCGTATTGCCAGTCTGCATGACCGTACCATCAATTAACGTATGCAAGGCCAGGCCTTTGGCTCCCATAGGGAGTTCATCGGCACTGACTACCACAGGCCCACATCCGCCCGTCGCCGGAAAGTTTTTGCCCAGGGTCCACTGACTGGCGCGAAACTGGAAATCCCTGACGCTGGCATCGTTGAAAATGGTGTAACCCGACACGCAATCCAGCGCTTGTGTATCGTTCATGGGCCCGAAGCAGGACTTGCCAATAACCACAGCGAGTTCTCCTTCGTAATCCAGTTCCCGGGAGCTGGAAGGGATACGCAGGGTTTGACCGTGTCCCACCAGAGTATCTTCGTAACGCATAAAAAAGTTGGGATATTCCGCTGGCGGAGCGGAAACTTCCGTGGCATGACTTTGGTAATTCAGCCCTGCGCAGAGGATTTTGCAGTTTTCGGGTAAGGGGGGCAGAAAATTCAGTTGCGCGGGATCGAGCAGGTCCTGGGCATGCGCACGATTAAGTCGTTGTTCCAGATCATTGCGCAGGCTGGCACTCGCGCCGAGCAAATCCATCAGGGTCAAACGCGGAGCGATATTCCGCAGGGACAGCAAGTCCCGACCGCGCCAGAGCGCCAATTCGACGGTGCTGTTGCTACTGATTTTACTGAGTTTCAATGCTTACTCCTTGCCTTGTTTGTTGCCATATACTAGCACCTCGGCTAAGGTGCGCCTATAAAATGCCCGGCAAGGACAGGACATGGTAATGACAGTATACGGGATTGATGTAGATCCCGAATGGCTATTGCATAGAGCGATTTATACGGTACTGATCGTACTGGGCAGCTATGTCATTTTGCGTTGGTACGGTAAAGCCATCAATCACCTGCTGTCTTTTCTGGGATCACGGCGCACCATTTCCCATGGTTATGGCATCGTTTTTAAACGCATAACTACCTGGTTTTTATGGCTTCTGGTTTGGGTGGTCGTCCTGCGCGTCTGGGCGGTGGATGTGACCGCCATCTGGACGACTTTTGTCAGTCTGCTGGCGGTAATCGGTGTTGGAATGCTGGCTTTGTGGGCGATGGTCAGTAATATAACCGCGCAGTTTTTTATCTGGTTCTGGCAGCCCTTACGTTTAGGTCAGCGTATCGAAATTTTCCCCGAAGCACTCATCGGTGAAGTGGTTGAAGAAAACCTGATGTTTACCGAGCTCAAACAGGACGATGGCGCCGTGGTCGTCATCCCCAATAATTTTTTCTTTCAGCGCGTGATCCGCCGTTTACCGGATGTGGGCGACAAGAAAAAAAGTGAATAATTTTCTCCGGAATTGCATGTTTTTCGTTTAGATGTTCAGTCAGACTTCTTGTAACAGTCTTCCATTTTTATATGGTAGATCCCGCAGTTGCGCTGGCTGCCGCCTCTGTGGCGAGCGGCACATTTTCTGCCTGAAGATTATGTCCGCTTACCCAACCGAGAATAATCCCCACTATGGCCATGGCAGATAGTGCGGGGTAACCGATGAACTGCACCAGCGGTCCTCCCAGAAAAGTACCCAGCACGGTAGCTACCGCGCCACTGGCATTAAATAAACCCATGGCGGCACCCTGGCTGAACGGTGTCAGCCGGGCTGTGAGAGTCGTGCCCGAGATGCTTTGCAAAGGCCATACGGCAATAATCAGGACAAAACCCAACAGGGCCACGAAGGTTTTGGGAATGGGTGTAAAAAAGACGGCCAACAGCAGGGTAAAGCCAAGCAGTCGTCCGATGAGCGACCAGCGATATACCCGTCCGGCGCCAAACTTTCCAGAGAGTTGTCCACCCACAGAATAGAGGATCAGGGCAACGGCAGCCGTCACTGCATAGACACTGGAAGTCAAGGCGGGGGCCACGCTGTAAGCTTTTTGCATGGCTACGGGAAAATAGGCAAAAAAGGCGGCAACGCCGAAAGCCACGGCAAACCAGGAGAACAAAAAACGTCCGAAACGGGTGGACAAGACTTCCTTAAAGCGTTTACCACCCCGCAGAGATAAATGATGGGAAAAGCGCATTACCCCACCTCCCAACAGTTCGGGACGCCCAAAATTGGCCAGCAGTCGCCAATCCATTTCCCGACGCATCTGGTTGCCAATTTCTGCAGACCAGTCAAAACGTTTTGCAGCAGCGGGCAGACCTTTGGCGCCCAGCCATATGGCTGGAATTAATGCCAGTGCCGAGCAGATTAAACCCATCTTGAAATTGGCCACAAAAGCACTGGCAACCAGTAGGCCGACCACCTGTCCGGCGCCATTAAAAGTCTGCAACCAGCCAAGACGAGGCTCCCAATGGTCTTTGGGATCAAATTCGACAATGAATAAGCTGGCCACGGTGGCCACAGCCGAGGTACCAGCTCCTGCCAGTAGGGCCAGCAGACTCCAGGGCAAAAGCCCCGGAAGAAAAGGCATGAGCGCAAGGGCTATGATCAGCATCAAAAAACCAGCCAAAAAAAGCGGGCGATGCCAGTGTTTGCTGTCTGCCAGAAAGCCCCAGAGCGGTGAACTCAGGAGTCCTAAATTAAATCCCCCCATTACATAGGCGACCCAACTGAGATGATGGGTTAAGCCAACAATCATCAATGGTAAAAGGATGGGGAGGAGGCCTGAAGAAATGGCGCCCAGAAGGGCATAGGACAGAAACCAGACCGATATCCAGCGCCTTGGTTCATTCAGGATTTTCAGCACAGTGGCGAAGCGTGCATGGGCCAGACTTCTGCGCTCCTTGGAAAATATCGGGTTTCCGGGTTGATGCTGTTCGGCTGTTGTTTTTACAGGCATGGCAAGACCCCTCACGTTGAGTGATAAGTTGCATTGGTGTAAAAATCATGGGTATATAAAATATTGATGACTATCTGGGTAAATAGTTCAATGTGGCCCGAGAAATGGGTTTGCTTGTCAGTGACCTATGCTTTCTATATGGTGAGATGCATGCATGATTTTAAGCGTTTTGGAGTGATTTTCGGCGAATGTCTGGTCGATGACTTCGGCGACAGCCAGCGCCTTGGGGGCGCGCCCTTTAATGTGGCGCGTCATTTACGCGGCTTGGGAGTGCCCGCCATTTTTATCAGCCAGGTGGGCGATGACATCAATGGCAGGAATATCCTGGATCATATGCGGCAATGGCAGATGCCCTTGTCAGGGGTGGCAGTCAGCAAGACTTTGCCAACCGGGCGTGTGGAGGTGCTACCTGACCCGATAGAAGGTCACCGCTTCGAAATTCTACCCCATCAGGCTTATGACGGCATTCCATTCCCCGAAAAATTACCTGAACCTGTTTCCTGGCTTTATCACGGTTCTCTTGCCTTGCGGGAAATCGGTACATCCCGACAAACCTTGCAAAAATTAGCTTCCATCAGTAACAAGCGATTTCTCGATATCAATTTACGGGCACCCTGGTGGACGCCTGACACGCTTGCCCCGTTACTGACTGATTCATCTATACTGAAATGTAACGTTGATGAATTGGAAACTTTGCTGGCCGTTTATTCGCTACGCTCTTGGCCTGCGCTATGCGACAAGATGCGGGTTTTCGCAGACCATTTTTCATTGGAGTCGGTGTTGCTGACTTGTGGACCGGAAGGCTCTGCCTACTGGGATCATCAAGACTTTTATGAAGCGGCTGCTGAACCAGTAAATAATCTGGTGAATACGGTAGGAGCGGGTGATGCATTTTCTGCCGCCTGGTTATGGAGCCTGCTGCGGGGGGAAAGTCCGGAATTACGCCTGCGCCGGGGTGGGGAATTGGCGGCTGCAGTTTGCGCTCTGCAAGGTGCGACGCCGGATTCCCTGGATTTTTATGAATCGTTCATGAGTCTCTGGACCCAAGGCAAAAGTCTGTCTAAACCAATGTGAAGGCACTAGCCCAGCATCAGCTGTGAGGAGAAAAGCCTTTGGCCGAGAATGAACCTTGTTTCAATAAACCCCGGTACCATGGCGTCAGTCCAGCCCTGGATGATGCCTATCGACTGATTGAGGCTGCTGGTGTCTTCTATGGAGGGCAACTGGTGGGTACGGCAGCCAGCGTCGACCCCAAGGCCCCTGCAGAAAATTATGCAGATTGCTTCGTACGGGATTTTTTCCCCGTCGGATTGATTCTGCTGCTGGAAAACCGGGCTGACGTCGTCCGCTCCTTCCTGCATCTGATTATGCAGCTCAGAGGACAGCAGGAAGAACTTGAAGGGCAGCAGATTGCTCCCGGGGTTATGCCTGCCTCGTTTCGCGTGCAGCGTAATGACCGTGGAGAAGAGGAGGTGCTGGCAGACTTTGGTGATCGGGCCATTGGCCGCGTAGCCCCGGTGGACTCGATGATGTGGTGGTCGATGCTTCTGCATGCCTACGTGCTGTATACAGGTGACCTGGGTTTTGCCCACAGCCCCGAAATCCAGCGCATGTTGCGGATGATTCTGAGCCTGTGTTTGCAGAGTCGCTTTGAGGTTTTTCCGACCCTGCTGGTTCCTGATGCCTCCTTCATGATTGATCGACGTATGGGCGTCAATGGTCATCCCATCGAAATTCAGGCGCTGTTCAATGCTACCCTGCGCTGTGCTTCCCTCTTGCTTCCAGAGCAGGGCAGTCAATGGTTGGTGGATTTGGCACAGCGCCGCAGAAACGTATTGCGTTCTTATGTACAGCAGTATTACTGGCTGGATATGGACGTCCTTAACCGGATTTATCGCTTTGAAACGGAAATGCTCGGAGTCAATATTGAAAATCTTTTCAATATCCACCCGGAATCCATTCCTCTTTGGGTCCAGGACTGGCTTCCCGACGGTGCCGGCTTTTTCGTAGGAAATCTGGGGCCCGGGCGTATGGATTTTCGCTTTTTCGCTCAGGGAAACCTGTTGATGCTGGCTACGGGCATGGCCACGACTGCTCAGGCACAGGCGTTGACCAGCTTGATTGAGCAGCGCTGGAACGACCTGATTGGACGAGTCCCCATGAAACTCGTTTATCCCGCCGTTGAGGGGGATGAATGGCGGCTGATCACGGGGTCCGACCCTAAAAATATCCCCTGGTCTTACCACAATGGTGGCAATTGGCCGGTCATGATCTGGCCCCTGGTGGCGGCAACTATCAAAGCGGGACGCATGGATCTGGCAGAGCGGGCCTGGCAAATGGTTGAGCCACGCCTGTTTGCCGACCGTTGGCCGGAATATTACGACGGCCGTCTTGGACGTCTGGTAGGTCGTCGGGCCAATATCGGACAGGTGTGGAGCGCTGCAGGACTATTACTTGCGCGCTATTTCCTAGATGAGCCGGGTCTTCTGGAGCGGCTGGGGTTCGATGAAACCCTGGACGAAGCCACGGAGAGTGCAGAGGAGTAGGTAATATGTTTCGGAAGCATATGGTGAGGGGTGGATAATGGACAATCGCCCGGAAAGCAAGCCGAATTCAGCCCAACTCCATCTGGTCCTTATCAGCCTTCACGGACTGATTCGCGGCCAGAATCTGGAACTGGGCCGCGATGCGGATACGGGCGGTCAGATTCTCTATGTCGTCGAACTGCTGCGTGCGCTTGCCACAGATCCTCGGGTCGGGAGGGTCGATCTGCTTACCCGGAGGATTCAGGATGCGCACGTGGCTGATGATTACGCCCGGCAAGACGAGACCCTGCCTGACTTGCCGAAGGCGCATATTATTCGTTTTCCGGCAGGACCTGACGAATACCTGCCCAAGGAAGGCCTGTGGCCCCATCTGGATGGTTTCAGTGATCACGCCATGGAGTATCTGCGCCAGCAATCTCCGAGTCTTATCCATTCTCACTACGCCGACGCGGGCTATGTGGGTATGCGCCTGGCCTTACAACTCGGTGTGCCTCTGGTGCATACCGGACATTCCCTCGGGCGCAGCAAGCGCCAAAGCCTTTTGGCCTCTGGAGAGTCAGAGCGCACCCTGGAGAAAAAATATCGCCTGTCCCAGCGTATCCGTGTTGAGGAAGAAATTCTGGCGACTGCCTCCCTGATCATCACCAGTACCCAGGACGAGATCGATAGACAATACGGGATGTATGATTGGGCTAATGCTGAGCGGATGCGGGTGATTCCGCCAGGGGTTAATGTTTCCCGCTTTGAACCCGGCCCTCAACCCTCGCCGCCCATCAGCACAGAATTGCGCCGTTTTTTACGAGCACCACAAAAGCCACCTATTCTTGCCCTGTCCCGTCCTGACGAACGAAAAAATATTGCCGGTCTGATTCATGCCTATGGCCAAAATCCGGGTTTGCAGGCGCGCGCCAATCTGGTGATTGTGGCCGGAACACGCGATGACATTCGTGACATGGCCGCCGGTCCACGGCGGGTATTGACGGAAATTCTGCTGTTGATTGATCGTTATGATCTTTACGGAAGAGCCGCCTATCCCCGCTACCACCGTCCTGATGACGTACCAGATCTCTATCGCTGGGCGGCAGGCCTGGGAGGTGTTTTCATCAATCCGGCCCTGACCGAGCCATTTGGTCTGACACTCATTGAGGCGGCGGCTTGCGGGTTGCCGATCCTGGCGACTGAAGACGGAGGACCCAAAGATATTATCGCCAATTGTCAAAACGGCGTGCTGATTGATCCCCTGAATGTCGAAGAAATCGGCGAGAAGCTGCTCAGCATGCTGAGCGATAAGGCTATCTGGAAAAGTTATGCCAAGAACGGTATTGCCGGGGTGCGTCGGTATTATTCCTGGCAGACCCACGTTGACCAATACCTGACCGCACTGGATGAATTGCCCCTCACCGTTCCTCAGCGACAAGATATTATCCCGACAGACGAACGTATTACTGCCGATCGGCTGTTGTTTCTGGGTGCCCGTTTGCTTGATCCAGCACCCATTCCGGGGCAACAGGCAGAACTGGTCGCTATGCTGCATCGCCATCGGCGAAAAATAGCCTTTGGTTTGGTCAGTTTTCGTCCCCTCCATGAGTTGCTGGCGCTGCTTAAGCAGCGCCGCATGAACGTTCCTGATATTCTTATAACCCGTGGAGGGACCCAGATTCATTATGGTTCCAGCCTCTCCCGCGATCAGGGTTGGAGCCGCCACATTGGAGTAGATTGGCAAGGCGATCGGGTATACGACCTGCTTGCAGAAACCCCTGGCGTGCAGATTGTAGGCCGCAGCGGTCAGGGATTTTATGCCGTGCATGGTTTCATCCATGACCATGCCGAATTTGAGGGATTGGCCGTGCTGAATGATCAGCTTCACAACTGCGATATTCCCAGCCGCTTGATAACCCTCAATTCGCAGGAATTTCTGGTTGTACCCCAGCGCGCTTCCTTGGGGTTCGCTATCCGTTATGTGGCGGATCGCCATGACATCGCCCTCGATCACGTACTGGTCGTCGGTAGTGCCCGTGCGGATCTCGATTTGCTGGGAGGTAATATTCTGGCTGCCCAGGTGGGCGGAGAAAAAGATCTGCAACAACATGAGGATATTTATCAATCTCAGGCAAGTGGGCTACCAGGAGCGATGGAGGCCATCACGCATTATGATTTCCTGAGCAATAACGCAGCGATCTGAGCAAGGGAAATGGTGATCTGACATGAATGGAGCAGGAGACAAGCATGATGAACGCAACAGAGGAAAACATTCCGACAGTATTACTCTGCTGTGATCTGGATCGAACCCTGATTCCTAACGGCAGCCAGACCGAATCCGCACAGGCCCGTCCTTTGTTTCGGGAGCTTTGCGCCCATCCTGCTGTACACCTGGCCTTGGTAACCGGCCGCCATCTGCAACTGGTTACCGCAGCCATTGAGCAATGGCAACTACCTGTTCCCGATTTTATCATCGGTGATGTCGGTACAAGCATTTACACCCGTGAAGAAGGACATTGGCGTCATTGGGATCATTGGTCTGCAGAAATTGGCCCTGACTGGGGAGGAATGACACATCAGGATATTACTACAGAATTTGCCGATATTTCCGCCTTCACCTTGCAGCCAGCTGAACAGCAGGGAATATTCAAGGTCAGTTACCAGGTGGATATGGGTATCAATCGCGACATCCTGGAATCGGAACTGCTCCGCCGCCTTTGGGGCATCGGGGTTAATGCGCGATTGGTCTTGTCATTCGATGAAATGACCGATACGGGTTTGTTGGATATTCTGCCCAGCAGCGCCAGCAAGCTCCATGCCATAGAATTTCTCGGTCAACAGCGTGCGTATCCCAACGAGCGCACGGTTTTTGCCGGTGATTCGGGTAACGATCTGGAGGTGTTAGGCAGCCATATTCACTCCGTGCTGGTAGCCAACGCCCATCAGGGGGTCCAGGAAGAGGCCATACGTATGGCTGCAGCGTCGGATCTGGCGGGCACCCTTTATATTGCCCATGGAGGATTTCTGGGCATGAACGGGAACTACAGCGCGGGAGTATTGGAGGGACTCGCGCATTATCTGCCCGAAACGGCGGCGTGGATGAAGTTGCCTGCTTGTTCATAAAAAAGCTCAAAACAGCTGTTGTCTGGAGGGCTTTGTCACTTTCATTCAGGACCAGACTCTGCCCGTTCCAGAGATACAAATCCTGATGCAGAACATGGAGCAGTCAGTGTTCCGTCAAAATTGGCACGATGTGCCGGGAACTTTCGGGTAAAAATTCCGGTCTCTTCAGGCGGAGGAAAACTTCCTTCCGATTGTTTTGATCTCAGGGTTTTTTCCAGTAAGGAGGATAGCCATGAAAAGAAACCCTCTCTCGAAACGCCGGTGGCTTGCCCTGGCGAGCTTACCCCTTCTCGGCGCGACAATGGCCTTGCCCATCGCCCATGCGGCGACGACCTATGTTTCAGTGGATGGTCATTCGATTCCCGTTTCTGCGCAGAGCAGGACCATTCATATTCCCGGTGGCATCATCCGGGTACAAACATTCACTTGGGGGGCGCAGGGTGTTCCCGGACATTTGCAGGTGACCGCCGGCCATCTCTCTCCAGTACAGGGGCAAGCGCTGATCAATCAGAGTTTGTGGCAGATGCGCTCCATGCAGGTGGCAATGGATCAGCAGATCGCGCAAATGAATCAGCTTATGCGCGTCTCTTTCGGTCCTTTCATCAACCCGGCATTCAATTTTCCGGAACCCGTGATGATGATTCATGGACTTTTGCCGGGAACGGAGCGGCTGACACCGGTGCATAAATCTCCTGCAACGGCTGTCTCGGCAGGTCCTTTATCTGGTCATGAGACGCTGTCGGTACGCTGGAAACATCCGGAGAAAACCGAAAATCCCAAGTTGCCCATTTAATCAAGAGTTGCCAGACACACCCCAAAGACCAGCTCGCGGTGTCTGAACACTAGCAGCAGATGATGATGTTGTTGGCGAATACTCCAAAGGCCTCTTGGAATCAGGCATCTGCCGGGAGTTCGTTGCTGTTTTGAACGGATTCAGCTCCACGTTACGGGGCATTTTCAGATGTCAGGAAGCTGATATGTATCCATTATTATATCGCAAATTTATTTTTTACCTTTTTGGGGTCATCGGGTTAAGCTGGACATCCGGTGTAGCAATTGCAGATGAGTTACTGGTGCACAAAGTGCCTGCATTCCGAATACATGAGATGGAACTGCCGGAATCTGTAGCGGGAATGCCTTTGCGTGAAATTGAAAAATGGGCGCGAGCTGGAGATCCTGCAGCAGAAAATGCCTTGGGTGTGGACTACTTGCATGGTAAAAATGTTCCAGAAAACTGGCAAAAGGCAGATGCCTGGTTTCGTAAGTCGGCCCATGCCGGGAATGCCAATGGGGCTTTTCATTTGGCCTTCGCCTATAACTTCGGCGAGGGTGTGCCGCCGAATAGGCACAAAGCCGTTTATTGGTGGCAACAATCAGCGAAAGATCGCAAGAGATGAGTAAGTTTTGTGCTCAAGTGTATATTGAAACTCCTCGTGGTAGGTCTATTCGCGGCATTCAGGTTATTCTGGATTGGTCATCAGGGCCACACGCATATTGAACGGATTTTTGAGTCCAGTAAGAACCGCCACTCTTTTCGTTGGCATGTCACAAACCCTGTTATAAAAAACGGAAGAGAGTGATCAGATTCTTTATGGGTTTTCTTCATCAAATAATTCACCGTTTCCAGAGACCAGCGCCCAGACCAAGGCTACAATCCAGCCAATAATTGTCCAGCCTAACAGCAAATCCAGTGTGGTGATGCCCAGGAAGAAAGGACTTTTCAAGCTCCAAGCCAATAACACTGGTAAAATATATATGGCTATTATTATCATAAATCCTATCATCAATAAAACAGTAAATCCCGTCGGACTGTGTAAAATCCAGTGTAGCATTATCTATCCCCTGTAATGGCTAAGATATTTATATGACAATCCAGTATTTTTTTTTGATTTGTACAATAAAAACCAGCGCTAAAAAGTATAATGCAACCTATTTATTGCCTGCACAATCATAGCACCTCTATACATCTTCATGAGAACTATAGTGTATTTTTGATTTTACATTACCTATCATCCATGAAGGCTTGATAACAGTGATTTGCGTATCATCTATAGCATTTGGCTGCAAATCGAGCTTAATGATGGTAGTTATGATTATTACGCCACAAACAATCATCATGCTGAACAAGCTACGTATGAAAGCTCTTTTGAAAGAAGGACCACTATTGAAGGACCTTCTTGATGCGGCTAGTTCCCAGCACCACCACCAGCCAATGACACTCCATCCAAATAGAAAATTAAAAATGTACAACTTGTGCTTGTTCCTTTTTTTTTGCAATTCCATACCACAGTGATGGCAAAAAGTAGAATATAAGTATAGCTAGTGAAACTGCAAATATTTTTAGTGCAGAGAAATACAAAGGAAGCAGGTGGAATTCTGATCTGATCATTCACCTGGCCTTTTTAGGTGTGACTAAAAATAGCAGCGTTTGCACTACCATATCGATGATTATTCCTGAAAGCAGAATGACGTATACTATCTAGACTCGTACTGCTGCTGTAGAGTTCCGCTATTCACAGGGAATGACTTTGTATAGGAGGGGCTGGAGGTTATCGTTTGTAACCATGTAACTGACGATGATAGGCCTGAATTTCAAATATTAGGAGAAGTTGACAATGTTATGGTTGATACCAATTAGCTTATGGTTACATTTTTTACCAGCATCTGGGTCTTCACCGCTTATGAATGGTAATAATAATCATTTTATATTGGTGGAGGGAACCAATCCTTGTTATCAATCCAAAGTAGAATTTACTTCAAATCCTAGCGATCGGGCCTATTGGAGTAGTAATATAAACTCCTTCTCCGCCTTGACGCATGCTCAGCCGAACAATTGGATTTTAAGCCTTGGTGAAGAGAGTCCTAAAGGACAATGGCATCATCCGGTAAGCTTGGCTCAGCTTTTCGGTAAATTGGCATTTGCGCACGGCAAATATGCGATTTTAGCCCCATCCTTAAGGGTTCTGGGCTTACATGGAAGCGGTTTTGCTTCAGCAAAAAGGAACGAGGCACAAGTCCCCCCAGCGTTATCAAAACTGCTAAAAATTTCCGCTCAGGGAAATGGTATCATTCTTCGCGTGGCATCTTATGAAAATAGACCGACCGAATATGCGCATATTGTTCGTTTTTTCTCCGCCGCTATACGCAAGACGCTCCCCGATGTAGCCATTATTGCCGAACTAGCAATGCCGGATAGTCCAGGCTTCTGGAGCGTCAGTCAGCATACTTGGCTTAAAGACATTCAGACCACAAGTCATCTGGTGGACGGTTATGCGTTATTTCAATGTGGTCATGTCTTATATTCGAACTATTCAGGGACCTCTTCGTCTTTAATAGCTTCAGGTATCCGTCTTGCCGATGAAACCAAACAACCGTCCTAATGGTCCATACTGTAGGGACCATTCAACACTTTTAAAGCCAAATAAGCGTTTTTCGGCTGAATGATATTCCTCCGCGAGCGCAACTACTGATTCGAGGAGTCCGTAAATGACCAATATGCCTGGCAAGCAGTTTATTTTTATGTGTGGCTTAATGTTGATGCCTATTGGCGCAATGGCAAGTTCCGATGCTACTTCTGCCTTATCAAGTATTTCGGTGACGGCGCACACGCTGGCCAATTGGCGTGCTGGTGCCGAACATGGTTATGGTCCAGATCAATATCGTCTAGGACTGGCGTATGCAACAGGTGATGGTGTTCCTCAAAATTTGAGTGAAGCTGCCTATTGGTGGCGTAAGAGTGCTGACAATCTTTATCCGCAGGCAGAACTTATGATGGGCAATGCTTATGCGCATGGATGGGGTGTATCACGTGATATCAATAGGGCGATTCATTGGTGGAAGACCGCTGCGCGAAGCGAGGCCGCTGATGTGGCCCGTCGAGCCCAATTCCTGCTCGATTCCGCAGCTTAAAATGCCGATGGCGTCATTGATATCCAAATTTTAGGGCAGTCAGTCAATAACAGGAGGAGAATATTGCCTTATCTAAATAAGTTTTCAGCCCATAATTTTATCCTGAGGGACTGGTTGGCGCTGGATCGCACCATTCTCGCCAACGAACGAACCATCTTGTCCTTTACCCGGACAGCCTTGGTACTCATTCTTGCAGGAATGACTTTTATACGATTTTTTGGGGCGAATAGTTGGTCAGCTTTAGGTTATCTGACGCTTGCGGTAGGCGTGATCCTGTGGCTGACCGGATTCCGCATCTATTTGGGAAGAAAAAAGAACTATCATGCGTATGTAACAGAGCTGCAAACTGAAGAAAACGATGAACAGGAGAAGGGAGAAAAATATGTACCGATATCCCTACGATGATTATAATCGCGATAAAATGGTATTGCGGGACTGGATGGCGATGGATCGGACGGTTTTTGCTGCTGCCCGCACGTTCAATGATTATATCAAAATTTTCATAACTGCCGTTGTTGCTACGATTGTTTTTCTGGTCATATTCAATGGAAAAATATGGGATGAGGTGATTTATCTGGGATTGATTTTTGCGGGCATGATGTTGGTGGCGGGATTGTTTTTGCTTGTGCAGGCGTATTTGCATCATCGGAATTTGCATCATGAGTAGCCATTCAAACATTACTTGGCTGGACGCACTGCACATGGATGTCCATCGTCGTTATTTTCACTGTTACCAGAAAAAAGACCTGGTACTTCAGGACTGGCTGGCTATGGACAGAACCGTAGCAGCAAATAAACGCACACTGTATGCTTTTATGCGTACAACACTGGACTTCAACGTAACAGGTTTGATATTTATTCGTTTTTTTAAATATGGTTGGATTATTGGCATTGGGGGTTTTTTCCTGCTGATGTCCATCCTGCTGGGCGGGTATGCACTAGCTCGATATTTTCGTGTGAAAAGTCATTATCAGAAATTTTTGCGAGAATCAGGAGATGTTAAACCAGCTGATTTATTGCAGGAATAGAAAGATAATAAAATAAAACATCTTGATGCTATCGAAAGCACTGCTGACAATTAAATTGGTTGAATACACCTGCAAGTTGGCTTGAGAAAATCAGGTTCTCAATAAATAGGAAATTCGGTTTTATCGATCATTTTCCGCAACACAAAGCTGGAATGCACGCCAGTCACGCCTTCGATTCTGGTCAGGCGATTCAGTAAGAAATCCTGAAAGTGGGCCATGTCGCGCAGGACCACTTTCAACTGATAATCGGCATCGTGCCCGGTGATCAGATAACATTCCAGAACTTCGTCTGATTTTTTGATTTCTGCTTCAAAATGCTCAAAGCGTTCGGGGGTATGGCGGTCCATGCTGATGTGCATCAGCACCATGAGTTCCAGCCCGATTTTTTCCGGCTGTAACAAGGCCACCTGTTTGCGAATGATGCCTGCTTCTTCCAGTGCCTGCACCCGGCGCAGGCAGGGGGAAGGGGAGAGGCCAATTTTTTCAGCGAGGCGCTGATTGCTCAGGCTGGAATCCTTTTGTAAGGCTTCAAGGATGCGGCGATCATACCGGTCCAGGGGCATTTTGGGTTCTCCATTTTTCATGGCACAATATTCCATCTAAAAAAAGACCATTATAGCAATAATAATGCGCGAACAGCGGCGATAAAGTCAAAATTCGCAAGCACCTGCCGGATAATGCCGCGTATAGTTCTCCCATCGTCTTGAGCAGGCAGGAGAGTCATCATGAACAACTTTAATCATCGTCGTTATCGGGCTTTCCCGGCGGTTCACAAGCCGGATCGTCGTTGGCCCAACCGGCGCATGCATCATGCACCCATCTGGACCAGTGTGGATTTGCGCGATGGCAATCAGGCCTTGGTGTCGCCCATGAGTGTGGCCCAGAAAATGGAAATGTTCGATTTGCTGGTACGGATGGGGTTCAAGGAAATCGAAGTGGGTTTTCCCGCCGCCTCGCAGCCTGATTTTGACTTTGTCCGCAAAATCATTGAGGAAAAACGGATTCCTGAGGATGTGACCATCCAGGTTTTGACCCAGGCACGAGAAAATCTGGTTGAGCGTACTTATGCGGCTCTGCAAGGTGTGCAGCGCGCCATTGTGCATGTGTACAACTCGACCAGTCCGGCGCAGCGTGAACAGGTGTTTGGTCTGGATAAAGAGGGCGTCAAGGCTATTGCCGTGCGCGGTGCCGAGTGGGTAAAAGCCGGAGCGGCCCGTTTCCCGGAGACCCGGTGGACATTTCAGTATTCCCCTGAAAGTTTCAGCAATACGGAATTGGATTATGCCGTTGAAATCTGCGAAGCCGTGATGTCCGTCTGGCATCCTGAAGAGGGGCAGCCGGTTATTTTGAACTTGCCGGCTACAGTCGAATCCGCCATGCCCAACGTGTTTGCAGATCAGATTGAATGGTTTTGCGACCATTTGCGGGGACGGGAGCACGTTAAAGTCAGCGTGCATACCCACAATGATCGGGGATGTGCGGTGGCTGCAGCAGAATTGGCGGTGTTGGCGGGTGCTGACCGGGTTGAGGGGACCCTCTTCGGGAATGGTGAACGTACCGGGAATATGGACATTCTCACCATGGCCATGAATTTGTATTCTCAAGGGCTTGATCCGAGGCTGGACCTGTCCATGGGGGAGGCCATCAGCAAAATTTACACCCGTTGTACGGGAATGGCGGTTTCTCCCCGCCATCCCTGGTTTGGTGAACTGGTCTATACCGCATTTTCCGGCAGCCATCAGGATGCGATTCGCAAGGGCATCAATCACCGTCAGGGACAGGATGTGGCTGTTTGGGAGGTGCCTTATTTGCCTGTAGACCCTGCCGACTTGGGCCGCAACTATGAAGCGGTGGTGCGCATTAACAGTCAATCTGGTAAGGGCGGGGTCAGCCATGTACTGGAAAGGGATTATGGCATTTCCTTGCCGCGCTGGTTGGCTCAGGAGTTCAGTGCCGTTGTGCAGAAAGCGACTGAAGAGCAATCCGGCGAGATCACGGCGAAGCAAATATATGCCTTGTTTGAAAGTCATTTTGTGCAGCGCAATACCGACTGGCAGATGCAACGCTACCGCTTGCAGCGTGAAGGCGAAAAGGTCATTGCCTCAGTGGTAATGGGCACGGAAGCGCATCCCCGCATTTTGCAAGGGAAGGGGAGTGGGGCCGTAGGGGCGCTGGTAGATGCCTTGATTCAGGGTGCTGGCATTTACGCCGAAGTGGAGCAATTTGATCAGCACGCCCTGGGAGCCGGGACTGGTGCCCGCGCCATGGCCTGCGCCCGGGTCGGTGTGGAATCCGCTGGAACCGCTTCAGCAGTATCTTTTGGTGAAGACACCACCGAAGCCGCCTTGCAGTCTGTGCTGAGTGCCATTGGTAAGGCGGGAGCGGTGGTTCGTCTTCATCAGAACGATGCGCAGAAACAGGGATGAGCAAGGAGGGAGGCTAAATGGATCTACTATCCGCCAAAGGCCTCCCAGGCCGTTCTGGCAATCAGGACCAGCACGACAACAATGAACAGGCGGCGTACAAAAGTAGTTCCATGCGTCATTGCCATGCGGGTACCCATGAGACTGCCCAGCATGTTGCACATGGCCAGAAACAGGGCGAGATGCCAGAGCACATGATTTTTGCTGGCAAACAGAACCAGTGCCGCAAAATTTGACGAGAAATTGACTATTTTGGCGCTGGCGCTGGCATGTAAAAAATCAAAACCAAAGATGAGAATGAATACAAAAACCAGAAAATTACCGGTTCCAGGACCCAGAAAGCCGTCATAAAAGCCGATGAGCAAGCCACCACCTATGCCCAGAAAAATGGCGGTCTTTTGGGAGAAACGGGGTTGATGCACCTGACCCAGCTGTCGGTTCATGAGGGTGTATATCAATACGCCAGCAAGCACAAAGGGCAGGGCACGGCGAAAATCGTCGCCATTGATACGAGTGACCATATCCGCCCCGATCAATGACCCCGTCAAAGACGCCAGGGCAGTTGGGAGAACGGTTTTCCAGGGGATGCGCACGCGCCGGACATAAGACAGGAAGGCGGCACCAGTTCCCCAGATAGCGCCGGCTTTGTTGGTGCCGAGCAGCGTCGCCGGTGCGGTCTGGGGAAAGGTTGCAAAAAGAGCGGGCAGCAGGATCAGTCCACCTCCACCCACAACAGCATCGACAAAGCCTGCAAATCCTGCGGCTAGTCCAAGGCCCATATCTGCAACGTTCAGAAACATCATGAGGAGGATTTTTATAGGATCAGCAGAAAATTTTCAGGCATGCGCCGCCGCAGTTTTCCGGGCCAGGACGGCGGCCTTTTTGGCTATCTGAGCGCCGGGCAGACCGAAAGTCTCGCGCACAAAACACCAGCCGTACAGCCCAACCAGTATCAATAAGGCCACCCCTACCAGGGATACCAGCAGTGCCGCAGCATAAGTATGCAAGCGTGCCGAAATGAAGGTGATGCACCCCTGTAGCAGCAGGCTGGCCAGCAAGAAAGCCAGCCAGACCCGAACATTGGCCAGCACAGCCTGGAATCCTGCCAGCAGGGCTAGATAGCCTCTCTGGGTGATACCCGTGACAATGACGCCAACAGACAGCAGCAAAAATGCATTACCCAGCATGGTTTGTGCGGTACCAAGGGCATTGGTGATGAGCGAACGTAACCAGTCCGGCAGCTTTTGCCAGTCGGCAGATTTCAGATTGTGCAAAGTCGCCGCTGAGGAAATATGATCCTGACTGAATATACCCTGCAGATAATGCCGGAATATCAGCATCAGCATCAGCAGTGCCGCAACCAGCAGGGCAATTTCCAGGATGAGCCGCAAGAGGGGCCACCAGGGTACGTCGCGAATGCTGCGGCCAACGTCGGTCAACTGCGTGCTACCCTGATGAATCGCCATGGCGACGGCAAATATAATTGCCATGACAATGCAGGAGATGGGAATACTCAGTACAAGCGGCTGCCAGGCTATATTCAGTAGCAATAGTACCAGATAAAGCAGCGCAAAAGACCGGGGCGAAGCACGCAGCAGAATCAGAGAATCCCGCCACCAGCGCAGCAGCCAGCCGGATTCAACGGGCTGTGGTTTAAGCGATGCAGCCATTATTAGATAGTGTGGAAGCAGAAAGGGGCCTACGCTGACGATGACGCATCGTCACGGTATGCCCCTCTCCCTGATGACCATTATTGCCACGATGTTTGACTTTGCGGTTGTAAACCGTCTGGTCTTTCTCGATACGGGTAGGGTGAACACCCAGACGCGGTTTTGGCCGTTTGGCCTGGCCATGTATTTTTTCTATTTTCATCAATATCTCCTGAATTCTCCAGAAACTGGACCTAGTCTAGCATGATCCGGGCAAGGATGAAGATTACAGGTTTTAGGGGTAAATTTCTGCCATCGCTCCGTATTTCAGAAGCCTAAGGAATGAGCGTTATTTTTTCCAGCGACCACTGACCAGCCGCCCAACGTCCAATGCAGGCTGCATCCGGGCTCCAGGCACCCAGCACCATTCGCCAGCCAGCGTCAGTGTGTTCCCAGACGGGGCGATGCGTATGCCCATGTACCAGCACATCAAAACCCTGCTCCAGGTGCTGATCCGCAATCCCGTGATGCAGAGCCGTCTGAATGGCCATAGGATGAGCGTCGGTGATATTCAGGGATTTTTTCTGGACTGCGCGAGTGCTTCCCCGCCGCAGGCCCGTCGCCAGTTTTTGCAACCAGGAGTAGGGGAGATTACCGACACTGAGACGCATCAAGGGATGGCGAATCACCCGCCGAAAAATCTGATAGCGTCGGTCTTCCGTACAGAGCAGATCACCATGGGTGAGCAGGATATTTTGGGTATCCAGGCGCAAGGCCATCGGGTCGGGAATAGGAATAAGGCCAAAGGACGCGAGCAAGTTTTTGCTCAAGGCAAAATCCCGGTTGCCAACCATCACATAGACCCGAATACCTGCTGTAACCAATTGCTGCAGGTTCGCAAACACTTCGGCGTAGGTGCTTTCCCGGGATTGATCGGCATGGACCCAGTAATCAAACAGGTCCCCGAGAATAAAAATAGCCTGCCCTTCTTTAGCCCGGGTTTCGCAAAACTGCTGAAAAAGCCGGGTCAGGGCAGGCTGCTGGGGGCTCAGGTGCAGATCAGAAATGAACCAGATCGGTCCGTCTTCAAAATCCACATCCAGATAGGGCATATCAGGCCGTAGCGATACGCTCGCCCTTTTCAATGGTGACGGTTTCCTTGGGCACATCCTGGTGCATACCTTTATTGCCGGTAGGCACTTTGGCGATTTCGTCCACCACTTCCATGCCGCTGACTACCTTTGCAAAGACCGCATAGCCCCAACCGGTACCCGAAGCGGCTTTGAAGTTGAGGAAATCATTGTCGGTCAGATTGATGAAAAACTGGGCTGTGGCTGAATGGGGATCGTTGGTGCGGGCCATGGCCAGAGTCCCGCGCAGGTTCTTCAAACCGTTTTCTGCTTCATTTTGAATGGGCGTATGGGTTTTTTTCTGCTGCATATCTGCCGTAAAACCGCCGCCCTGAATCATGAAACCGGGAATGACCCGATGAAAAATCGTTTCATCAAAAAAACCTTCATCAACATAGCTCAAAAAGTTTTCGACCGTGTTGGGGGCCTTTTCGGCATCCAGTTCGATGATAATATCGCCCTTGTTGCTGTGCAGTACGACTTGTGGATTGGTCATGAAGACTCCTCGGGATTGCAGGGATCCACCCTGTTCAGAATAAATTCACCACTGGGTCAGCGGCAGCGAGTGAGAAGAGTAAAGCGTCAGCCTAGCTTTTGTCGATAGGCGCAAGCATCATGACGCAGGGCATTCATCCCAAAAACGGTGGTTGCCACGGGTGTTTTGCAGCGACTTTTGTTTCGCGCCGTTGTTGTTCTTGGCGAAATCCTGCGCCCGTCAGGAGAGCTGTTTGAGCCCGTAGGGCGAGTTCTCTCCTGACAGCAGGATGAGCCCTAGAACAACAGGCGAGGAATAATGGAGCAAAAAAACCCGTGGCAACCACCGTTTTTAGATTCATGGATTCTCCGGGTCAGAACGGGTCACTTCACAATGAATGCGGCCTCTAGCTAAAGTAGCTACCAGTTGTTCACCGGGATGGGTGTTCTGACTGTCGAAAATAACTTTTCCGGATGCATCCCGTAATACCGCAAAGCCTCTTTGCAATACTGCCAGAGGATCCAGCAAACGCAGTGCAGAAGTAGATTGCTGCTGGCGAAGGCCCGCTCGCTGCAAAATATCGAGCATGACGGTTCCCAGATTTTTCTGGCTTTCGCGCAGTTGCTTTTCCAGAATCTGCAGACGTTGTCCTGGATCCTGGCGCGCTCGTCGCTCCTGGAGATAGGCGAGTTGCTGCGCTCGCGATGACAGCTGCAAGGTCATGGCTCGAGACAGGTTCTCACGAGCGAGTTGCAGGCGTCGTTGGGCCGCATCCAAACCTTCTCCAGGATGGCGCAGGCGCATCCGCAAAAAATCGAGGCGCTGGGATTCATCCTGCAGCTTTCTGAACATGAGTTTTTCAATCTGATGATGTTGAGTCTGAACTTTGGGAAGCCACTCGCTCCGATCAGGACTGACCGCTTCTGCAGCGGCGGTGGGAGTGGCCGCTCGTAGATCACTGGCAAAGTCCGCAATGGTAAAGTCAATTTCGTGACCAATTCCGGTGACTACCGGAATGCGCGAGGCACGGATGGCACGGGCCACCATTTCTTCATTGAAACACCAGAGATCTTCCGTGCTGCCACCACCACGGGCAAGAATCAGCACATCTTCGGTGCTGCGCGCATTGGCGCGCCCCAAGGCTTCGACAATCTGGCCGGCAGCCTGATCCCCCTGAACCAGTACCGGATAAACCATTATGGCGAGCAATGGCCAGCGTCTGGCCAGGGTTGCCCGGATATCCTGCAAGGCTGCGCCTGTCGCCGAAGTGATCACTGCCACCCGTTGTGGCCATGCGGGTAGTGGGCGCTTTAAATGGGCTTCAAAAAGCCCTTCGGCTGCGAGTTTTTCTTTTAATGCCAGAAAACGCGCCTGCAAGTCACCTTCACCGGCTTCCTGCAATTGCTCAATAATCAGCTGAAATTCACCCCGACCCTCATAGAGCGTAGGTTGTGCCAGCACCTGAATTTGCAGGCCGTTTCGTGGTTGCACCCGGCTATATGAATTTCGTTGCCGAAACATGGCGCAACGTACCTGGGCGCGACTGTCCTTGAGAGAAAAATACCAATGGCCAGAGCCCGGCGCACTGAAATTGGAAATTTCACCCTCGACGCGTAACAGCGGAAAATTGCCTTCAATAATTTCCCGGGCCGTACTGTTCAGTGCACTGACTGACAGCACCGGCATAGATTCTTCAGAAATACGCATGTCTCGACCTCATCCCTTGACCCCATCCGTCCCGCGCTTTAAGGTCAGCATATAGCATTTTACTGTCATTCGGGATGGTCCCGTCTGCCGCGCGCGATTCTGCGCAATCCTGTTTACGAGAGGAGATAGCATGGCTGTAGTGGAACTTACCCAGGAAAACTTTGAACAAATGGTTACCGGAAATGACATGGTTATTGTCGATTTCTGGGCTCCTTGGTGTGCGCCTTGCAAGGCTTTTGCCCCAACTTTTGAGGCTGCAGCCGAAAAATACCCGGATATTGTTTTTGGCAAGGTAAATACGGATGTGGAACAGGAACTGGGTGCTTCCTTCCAGATTCGTTCCATTCCCACATTGACCATTTTTCGTCAGCAGATTGGTATTTTTTCCCAGGCTGGTTCGCTACCTGCCAGCGCGCTGGAAGAAGTTATCCAGCAGGCACTCGCGCTTGATATGGATAAAGTCCGTGAGGAAATTGCCAGTCAACAGGGCGAAAACACCAGTCATTGAGACGTTCACGCCGGCCTAAAAACCGGCGTATAACTGCAGTAGCAGTAATCCCAGCAGACTTATGACTGCCGCAGTCAAGCCGCTACGCAACGGCAAAAACCAGCTTGGCAAGCTCAAGCGCTTGTTTATGCGATAATCGGCGAACCACTGTGCGATAAAGCCCAAAATCAGCAGGACCAGCGCTACGGGTGCTGACCACCATAAAGCAAAAAACCCCCATAATGCCGGAATAACACTCCACATCATCAACATGGGTGCGTCATCGCTGTGTTCACGGTTCATGGCCAGGCCCCAGTGAATGGCACCAAGAAAACTGAGAATAATAGCGGCGTACATATTACCCAAAGTTAAAGCCACCACACCGTAACCTTTCCAGAATCCCAGATTGGCAAGAATAAGGGGAATGATTCCTGCCCAACCGAGTATTCTCGCCATACGCATGCTATCCATGATGACTGTCCTTGGCTGAAGGGGAAGCACTGGAAGCCGTCGCTGCAGTACCAATACCTTTCGGTTGAATGTTGGTAAAACCAATCACGACCAGAGCGACCATGGCGGCTGCCCACAGCACCAGAAACAGCGCGAATAACAGCGGGCCAACTTTTCGTTTTTTCAAGGGATTCTCCTCATCAGTAAATCACCAGGCATTGACCCGACGCACACCCATGAAATGCATATTCAGCGGAATTTCAATTTTCCGGGTTTGGGCTGCCAGCTGCTTGGAAAAAGGCATATAGGGAAACGAAAGTCGAATAATGCGCTCAGCCGCGGCATCAAGTTCCTTGTTGCCGGAAGGATCTACCATGATGATGCGTTCCAATCCTCCCTGGGGGTTGAGCACCACTTTGACTTTCAGCTGACCCACCATAGAGCCGGGATAATTGAGATCGCCAATGCGTTCCAGCTTCTGAATCCAGCCGGCGATGTAAAAATCGGCTACCGGTCCTTTGGGGTTCTCGAATTTGGGTAAAGGGGGGCTGGAGGTAGCTTCACGCGCGGCTTGGTCCATTTGTTCCTGCAGTCTTCCCAAATTGATATGGGGTGGACCTGCGGGCTGGATGCTTTGCAGGGTGGAAGGTGCCTGAGAAACAGCTGGTTGCGGTTTTTGTGGCAGCGCATGGGGATGGAATACGGGGTGTGGTACGGGGCGGGGCACCGGTCGGGGTACTGGTACCGGTCGCAGCTGCGGCTTCACCGGGTGTGGTTTCACCACCGGCCGGGGATGAGGGATCACCTGCGGTTTTACTGGACTTGGAGTCACGGCCTTATTCGGCAACGGCATGACATGGAAAGTTTTATTGACTTCCGTCTGGTTGTGCAGTGCCTGCATTTTGGGCTTCTGGACATGGATCAGCAAAAACAGAGCGAGGGCCACCAGAACAGCTGAAACAGCCAACCACGGAGCCAGGCTTTCACTCCAATGGGGTTTCTCATCAGGAATCAAAAAGTAAAACTTTTGTTCAGCGAAGGCCAATCGTCCTAACCTCGCGGCAGTGCCGCTCATGAAATATGCCCGCGCAAGGCGGGCGGCAATGCTTAGCTTGTCCTATCAACCGCCACGAGTAAAGCCGGTTAATGCGCGCTTTTGGGCGGCGCTGGAATATGCGGAAGAAATGCTGCAAGCAAGCCCAGCAGCGGCAGGAACGCACAAATCTGGTAGACCACCTGGATACTCCAGACATCCGCGAGTTCACCAAGAACAGCAGCACCCACCCCACCCAGACCGAAAGCCAGACCAAAAAATAATCCGGAAATGGTACCAACCTTACCGGGAACCAGCTCCTGGGCGTAAACCACCATGGCCGGAAAGGCCGAAGCCAGCAGAAAACCAATGACCACTGTTAATAGTGCACTCATGGTTAGGCCGACGTAGGGCAGGGCCAGGGTAAAAGGCGCGATTCCCAAAAGGGAAACCCAGATGACCTTCTTGCGACCAATGCGGTCACCAATGGGTCCACCCATCAAGGTTCCAGCGGCAACCGCCGCCAGAAAAATAAACAAATGCAACTGGGCTTCCTGGGTGGCAATGTGAAAACGCTGCATCAGATAAAAAATCAGATAGCTGCTGATACTGGTCAGGTAAAGAAATTTGGAAAACATCAGTGCGACCAGAATGATAATGCTGCGTTTGACCAGTTTTTGCGGTAGTACCGCTTCGCGAACCTGGCTCCCTTGATTTTTGGGTTGACGATGCTGATGTTGGTACCAACGCCCCACAAAAGTCAGAATCACAATGGCCAACAGGGCGGCCAGGGAAAACCAGGACAAGCTGTGCTGGCCATTGGGCATGACAATAAATGCCGCCAACAGCGGTCCAACGGCGGTGCCCACATTACCCCCCACCTGAAAAATGGACTGGGCGAGGCCATGACGGCCACCCGAAGCCATCCGCGCCACCCGCGAGGATTCGGGGTGAAACACCGACGAACCCAGACCCACCAGTGCGGCAGCAAGCAGGAGTATCAGATAATTGGGTGCAATGGAGAGTAACAACAAACCCGCAAAGGTGGATACCATTCCAATAGGCAACGAAAAAGGCAGAGGGTGTCCATCCGTATAACGCCCGACTAGCGGTTGAATAATCGAGGCCGTCAGCTGGTAAGCCAGGGTAATCAACCCGATCTGTGCAAAACTCAAGTCAAAATTGCTTTTGAACAATGGGTACACCGCCAACATCAGCGATTGAATGCTATCATTGAGGAAATGTGACACGCTGATGGCACCAAGTACGTCAAAGCGGGTGCCTTCCTGCCTGAACATGGTGTTTATCTGCGCTGTCTTTTGTATGGACATGGAGAGAGGAGCCTTTCGGGATGGAAAACCAGTCGAAATATTAGTGTCCAATTAACCGACCGTCCAGTATGAAATTAAATTTTTGCGCTTGCCCCGAGGATGGGGCCTAGTGTTTAATTGGCAAACATGGAAAAAGACATGAATAACGAACCCTCTTCTGCAGACACACCTGCAGACTTCGCCAGCACCCTCGACGCCCTTGAAGCTACGGTCCGCCGTCTGGAAGGTGGTCAGCTGGGTCTTGAAGATTCGGTAGCCCTGTTCAAGCAGGGTATGGACCTCGCCAAGCGCGCCGAATTGCAACTACTTCAGGCGCGTCAGACCGTGGAAATACTGCTGGGAGAGAATACCACCCCAATGACTCAGGATGATTAATCAATGACCCTGGAAGCCCTGGAGACCACTCAGAATTTTGCTTTATTTCGTCGGCATGCTGTGCAACGCATTGAGTCAGTTTTGCAAAACCTGCTGCCCGACGAACATGTTTTACCGGCGCGCTTGCATGCCGCCATGCGTTACAGCACCTTGGGTGGCGGCAAGCGCATACGGCCGCTTCTGGTATATGCTACCGGACTGTGTCTGGACCTTGCCCCGGAAAAACTCGATCGCCCTGCTGCCGCCCTGGAAATGATTCATGCCTATTCGCTGGTCCATGATGATCTCCCGGCCATGGACAATGATGATTTGCGGCGGGGGTTACCGACCTGCCACAAAGCTTATGATGAAGCCACGGCCATTTTGGTGGGTGATGGTTTGCAGGCCCAGGCTTTTGTCGCCCTGTCCGAGCCGGATTGGGGCGTTGATCCTCAATGGCAAGTTCGCATGCTGGCGGCATTAGCCCTGGCAGCCGGTTCTCGGGGTATGGTCGGCGGTCAGGCCATTGATCTGGCGGCGGTTGGCCATGAGCTGGCTTTGCCAGCTCTTGAGCAAATGCATCTGCATAAAACCGGAATGCTGATTCGTTGCGCTATTCAACTGGCTCTTTGTGCCGCAGGCGTTGAAGAAAATTCGGAGCAGGGCGGCATGCTGCTACAATATGCGGATCGGGTTGGGCTGGCCTTTCAGGTTCAGGACGATATTCTTGATGAAATCGGTGATCTGCAACAAACCGGTAAAGCCCTGCAGGGCGCAGATCGCAGTCGTAACAAACCGAGTTTTGTGACCTTGCTGGGCTTGAAAGAAGCCCAGAATTACGCACACCGCCTTCTGGAAGAGGCTCTGGCTGCCCTGCAGTCCTGGCAGCATGAGGCGGATCATCTGCGCGCACTGGCGCGCCTTATTGTAGAGCGGAATAAATGACGGACTTGTTGAAGGGTATTCCCATGCCCGAAGAATTGCGGAGAATGTCCCGCACTGAATTGAAGGGTGTTGCCAAGACATTGCGCCAATTTCTTCTGGAATCCGTAAGCCAGACCGGCGGGCATTTATCGTCCTGTCTGGGTACGGTGGAACTGGCGGTTGCCTTGCATACGGTTTTCAACACACCCGATGATCGGCTGGTCTGGGACGTGGGCCATCAAGCCTACCCCCATAAAATTCTGACCGGGCGGGGACCCCGCTTTGGCCAACTGCGCATGAAAGACGGGCTTTCCGGTTTTCTGAAACGCGATGAAAGTCCCTACGACAGTTTTGGGGCTGGTCATTCCAGTACCTCAATCAGCGCCGGACTGGGAATGGCGGTTGCCGCAAAACTGGAAAAGCACGACCGGGAAGTTGTTGCCATCATCGGCGATGGTGCCATGACCGCTGGAATGGCTTATGAAGCCCTCAATAATGGGGGGGTACTGGACGCCAACCTGCTGGTGGTCCTTAATGACAATGAAATGTCCATTTCTCCCAACGTCGGTGCGGTTTCCCAGTATCTCACCCGCATCCTTTCCGGGCGCTTGTATAATACCGTGCGTGATGGTGCCGGGCAGGCATTAAGTCTGGTGCCGCCGCTGCGCGAGCTGGCCAAAAAGGCTGAGGAAGGCGTCAAGGGATTGGTTACTCCAGGAACTCTTTTTGAGGAAATGGGCTTCAATTATTTTGGACCCATCGACGGTCATGATCTGGACGCCCTCATTCCTACCCTGGAAAACCTCAAAAAAATTAAAGGGCCACGTCTTTTGCATGTAATGACCAAAAAAGGCAAAGGCTACGGACCAGCTGAACAGGATCCCTGCGGCTATCATGGTGTTACCCCTTTCAATCAGAGTGATGGGAAAATGGCCAAAAAGGCGGGCGGGCCGCCCAGCTACACCAAAATTTTTGGCGATTGGCTATGTGACAAAGGGGCGGCAGAATCCAGTCTGGTGGCCATTACCCCGGCCATGCGCGAAGGTTCGGGCCTGGTGCGTTTTGAGCAGCTTTATCCGGAACGTTACTATGATGTCGGTATTGCCGAACAACATGCAGTGACTTTTGCTGCAGGCATGGCCTGTGATGGCATGCATCCGGTCGTGGCCATTTATTCGACCTTTTTGCAACGCGCCTATGATCAATTGTTGCATGATGTCGCCATTCAGAATCTGCCCGTACTGTTTGCTATTGATCGGGCCGGTTTGGTGGGCGCCGATGGGGCTACCCATCAGGGTGCCTTTGATATGGCCTATTCGCGTTGCATTCCCAATCTGGTGATCATGGCACCCAAAGATGAACAGGAACTGCGCGACATGCTCAATACCGGGTTTGCTTATCCCGGTCCGGCGTTAGTTCGCTATCCTCGTGGAAATGGAGTAGGGCTGGAACTGGAAAAAAACCTGGAGCGCACTGTACCACTAGGCAAGTCTGAAGTACTCCGCTCCGGAAAAAAACTGGCCATATTGGCTTTTGGTACACGGGCAGCAGCAGCTTTGCAGGCTGGAGAAGTGTTAGGTGCGACGGTTATTAACATGCGCTTCGTCAAACCATTAGATCAAGAGTTGCTCCAGGAGTTGGCCCAGACCCATCAGGCTTTGCTCACGGTAGAGGAGGGAGTGATTGCCGGTGGCGCGGGTTCTGCTGTGGCGGAATACCTGCTGAACCAGGGGCAAATCGTTCCCATGCGCATTCTTGGGCTTCCCGATCAGTTCATTGAGCAGGGAGATGCCAATCAGTGGCTTGCAGAACTGGGGCTGGATACTTCTGGAATCACAGCAGCAGGCCGTACTTTGCTGGACTCTCTTGCCCAGAAGCCGGGTCACGCGTAATATCTGACTAAATTGGTCCACTATTCAAAGTGAGGTGCGCGTGAAGATTTGCGCTACAGAGATTCTTGAAGATGTTCAGGGTAGGGTAGATCCCCGTGCCATTCCCATTCAGCAGGTAGGTATTCGTGCCGTCAGGCACCCTCTGCAGATTGCGGACAGAGAGGCAGCAGTTCAACCCAGTGTTGCCTTGTGTAACATGTATGTCAGTCTGCCTGCTCATCTCAAGGGCACACACATGTCGCGCTTCATTGAAATACTCAATAACCATGAAGCTCCGATCAGTGTCGAAGGTTTTCGGGGTGTTGTTGAGCAAATGTGCACACGCCTCGAAGCCGATTCGGCACGACTCGAAATGCGTCTGCCATTTTTCGTGCAAAAAGCGGCACCCGTTTCCGGCGTCAAAAGCATGCTGGATTACGAGGTGGAATTGATTGGCGAAATCACCCCGAAAGGCTATCAATTAACCTTGGGAGTCATGGTGCCGGTAACCAGCCTCTGTCCCTGTTCAAAAAGCATTTCAGAATACGGGGCGCACAACCAGCGTGCCCATGTTTGGGTGCATGTCCGCAGCCAGGGGACTATCTGGATTCGGGATCTTATTGATTTAATTGAAGCTGAAGCTTCGTGTGAATTGTATGGTTTACTGAAGCGTCCCGATGAAAAGCATGTGACGGAATATGCCTATGATCATCCCAAATTCGTCGAGGACATGGTCCGGGATGTGGCTCTGCGTCTGCAGGAAGATCCGCGAGTGCGCTGGTTTTCGGTGTCATCGGAAAACTTTGAATCCATTCATAACCATTCGGCTTACGCCATGATTGAAATGGAAAAATAATTCATGGCTGGCAGCAGTTTTGGGGAGTGTTTCCGGGTGAGCACCTTTGGCGAAAGTCATGGACCGGCCATTGGCTGTATTATTGATGGTTGCCCGCCGGGAATGCCCCTGGCACCGGAAGATATCCAAGGTGATCTGGATCGGCGCCGCCCGGGGCAGTCACGCCACACCACCCAGCGCCAGGAAAAGGATCAGGTAGAAATACTTTCGGGTGTGTTCGAAGGGGTCACCACTGGAACACCCATTGGCCTGCTGATTCGCAATACCGACCAACGCTCCCAGGATTACAGTAAAATCAAGGATCTGTTCCGTCCTGGTCATGCAGATTATACGTATCTGCAAAAATACGGATTACGGGATTATCGGGGCGGGGGGCGCTCATCGGCTCGCGAAACTGCAACCCGCGTCGCGGCGGGTGCCGTCGCGCGCAAATTTCTCAAAGATCGGCTAGGCATGGAAATCCTTGCCTGGATGGCGCAGATGGGAACTGTGAAGGCCCAGTCGTTTGATGTCGCTGAAATTTCCAAAAATGACTTTTTTTGTCCAGATGCCAGCGCTGCAGAACAGATGGCAGAATTTCTGGATGCGTTGCGCAAGGAAGGTGATTCCATCGGTGCCCGCGTCGATGCCCGGGTTACAGGCATGCCGACAGGACTGGGAGAACCTGTTTTTGATCGCCTGGAAGCTGATATTGCCAAGGCTATGATGAGCATTAACGCGGTGAAGGCCGTGGCCATGGGGGATGGTTTTGATGTAGTCGAGCAGCGCGGCAGTCAGCACGGCGATGCGCTGACCCCGGACGGTTTTCTGAGTAATCATGCCGGCGGAGTGCTGGGCGGAATATCTTCCGGTCAGAATCTGACGCTTTCGGTGGCCATCAAACCTACCTCCAGTATCCGTATTCCTCGCCAAAGTATTGATATCCACGGCCAACCTCAGGAAGTGGTAACCACCGGTCGCCATGACCCCTGTGTGGGTATTCGTGCGGTACCCATTGTTGAAGCCATGCTGGCTTTGACGTTGATGGATCACTGGATGCGTCAGCGCGCCCAGAATGGAGACGTACAGTCTCCACTTCCCCCTATTTCTGCATAAATAATGGGCATTGAACGGGAAGGGGGCTGGCTGGCCGCCTTCTATTTTGTTTATTTCTGCGCCTTGGGTGCGTTCATGCCCTACTGGGGACCCTGGTTGCATGCTCAGGGTCAAACCCCTCTGGCTATTGGCATCCTCACCGCTGCCGTACAATTCAGTAAAGTTCTGGCGCCCAATCTCTGGGGATGGTTATCCCACTTCTGGGGGAGCCGCCGGATTGTGATGCTGGGGACTCTGCTCACCGCTGCCGGGTTTCTGGCACTGGAATTCAGCGCCGGTCATTTCCTGGTCATTCTGCTTATCACCCTGGCATTTTCTTTTTTCTGGGCCGCAACGTTGCCATTGGTGGATGCGGCCACTATGGACTGGGCGCAGCGTCGCTCGGCCTCTTATGGTCGCATCCGCTTGTGGGGTTCATTAGGCTTTATTGTCCTGTCCCTGGGAATGGGGGTGTTCATCAGCAACTGGGGAATGCGCGCATTTTTACCCGGTATTCTGGTGTTTTTAGTGCTTGCCTGGTGGGTAAGCCGCCATTTGCCTTACGGAATCCAGACCCATCCGTCACATCAGCTGCGTCCGCGCATGAGTCCGGTCTTGCGGGATGCCGGGCTCTGGTTTTTTTTGTTGGCGGGCCTGCTCGAACAGGCCAGTCACGGCGTATATTATGCATTTTATTCGATTTATGCCGAGGCGCATGGGCTTAGCAGTAGTAGTGTTGGCATGCTCTGGGGTTTTGCCGTGCTTTGCGAAGTAGCCTTTTTCTGGTGGGGAGATCGTTTTATCCATCGCTTTGGTGTGCCACTGGTTTTTACCGCCTCCTTTTTTCTGACGGCGCTGCGCTGGGGAGTAATTGCCTGGTGGCCGGGCTTACTCTGGATAGTGCTTGTCCAGAGTCTGCATGCAGCCAGTTATGCAGCTTTTCATCTGGCCGCTGTACACTGGGTATCTGAGCGTTTTCCCGGAGCCTTGCGGGCCCGGGGCATGGCGCTTTATGCCAGTATGGTTTATGGACTGGGCGGCGGCTTGGGTGCCCTTGCCGCAGGCTGGTCCTGGGCCCAATGGGGTGGGCAGCTGACTTTTGCCGGGGCCGGTCTGGTGGCCTTGCTGGCCAGTGTTTTTCTGATTAAAGGATTGCGGGGATCCCCTACCCTTGAAAAAAAGACCAACTGATCCCATGTGATGGTCAACGTTTATTCCATGGAGCTTTACCATGCGCACTGATAAATTGACCACCAAATTTCAACAGGCCTTTCAGGATGCCCAAAGCCTTGCTCTCGCTCAGGATCATCAACAAATTGAACCCATTCATTTTTTGATCGCTTTTCTGGATCAGGAGGGGGGGGTTGCCCGTCCGGTACTTGCCAAAGCTGGTGTGCAGGTGGATGCCCTGCGCAATCAGCTGAGTCGCGCATTGGAAGGCATGCCCAAAGTACATGGTCAGCCCGGCGAAGTACAGGTGAGTCGTGACTTGAACAATATGTTCAATCTGGCCGATAAAATCAGTCAGAAACGCGGAGACAGCTTCATTTCTACCGAGCATTTTCTGCTCGCCCTGCTGGACGACAAGGGCGAGGCCGGACGCTTGTTCAAAGCTGCAGGAGCCACCAGCAAGGATCTTGAACAGGCCGTCCATGATCTTCATGGTGGCGAAAAAATCAACGATGCCAATGCTGAAGAACAGCGGCAGGCGCTGGAAAAATACACCACTGATTACACCGAAAGGGCCAGACAGGGTAAACTGGATCCGGTCATTGGTCGCGACGATGAAATCCGCCGCACCATTCAGGTATTGTTGCGACGCAGCAAGAATAATCCGGTGTTGATTGGTGAACCCGGCGTCGGCAAAACGGCCATTGTTGAGGGTCTGGCTTTGCGTATGGTCAATGGCGAAGTACCGGAATCCCTGCGCGACAAGCGCCTTTTGGGCCTGGATCTGGGGGCCTTGATTGCCGGCGCCAAGTTTCGGGGTGAATTTGAAGAACGTCTGAAGGCCCTTTTAACGGATCTTGAAAAAAGTGAAGGGAAAATCATTCTTTTCATTGATGAAATTCATACTCTGGTAGGGGCAGGTAAGGCTGAAGGTTCCATGGATGCGGGCAATATGCTCAAACCGGCGTTGGCGCGCGGTGAACTGCACTGTATTGGCGCCACTACCCTGGATGAATATCGCAAATACATCGAAAAAGATGCGGCGCTGGAACGCCGCTTCCAGCGGGTGCTGGTAGATGAGCCCAGTGTCGAAGACAGTATTGCCATTTTGCGGGGCCTCAAGGAGCGTTATGAGGCCCATCATGGGGTACGCATTACCGATCCGGCATTGGTGGCGGCTGCCCAGTTATCGCACCGCTATATTCCAGATCGAAACCTTCCCGATAAAGCCATTGATCTGATGGATGAAGCAGCATCGCGTATCAAAATGGAAATTGATTCCAAACCTCAGGAACTGGATGAACTGGAACGCCGAATCATCCAGTTGAATATTGAGCGGGTCGCACTGGAAAAAGAAAAAGATGAAGCAAGCCTGAAGAGACTGGATATTTTACAGTCTCAAATCAAGGATCTGGATAAAAAATATCAGGATCTGGAAGAAGTCTGGAAAGGTGAAAAACTGACCATCGAAGGCACTTCGCAAATTCAGAAAGAACTGGACCGCAAGCGCGTGGATCTGGATACAGCGCGTCGCGCCAATGATCTGGAACGCATGGCAGAATTACAATACAGCGTCATTCCTGCCCTCGAAGCCCAGATCAAAGCGGCTGAAACTCAAGGCGAAGGCGCAAAGCAGACAAAATTGACTTTGCTGCGTACCGAAGTCGGTGAAGAAGAAATCGCCGAGGTCGTGGCCCGCTGGACAGGTGTTCCCGTTTCGAAAATGCTTGAAGGCGAAAAAGAAAAGTTGTTGAAAATGGAAGAACGCCTGCAGGCGCGGGTAGTGGGACAAAGCGAGGCAGTGGCCGCTGTTGCCAATGCCATTCGCCGTTCTCGTGCAGGACTTTCTGATCCACGCCGACCCAATGGCTCATTTTTATTTCTTGGGCCTACTGGGGTTGGTAAAACCGAATTGACCAAGGCATTGGCAGAATTCCTGTTCGACAGTGAAGACCTACTGGTCCGCATTGATATGAGTGAATTCATGGAGAAGCACTCGGTAGCGCGCTTGATTGGTGCCCCGCCCGGATATGTCGGCTATGAAGAAGGCGGCTATTTGACCGAAGCGGTGCGGCGTAAACCCTACTCTGTTGTTCTGCTGGACGAGGTGGAAAAAGCCCATGCCGATGTGTTCAATGTCCTCTTGCAGGTGCTCGATGATGGTCGCTTGACGGACGGACAGGGACGCACGGTGGACTTCCGGAATACGGTCATTGTCATGACTTCCAATCTTGGTTCGGACCGGATTCAGGAGTTCAGCCGTAGCGGCAATTATGACGCCATGCGCGTCGCCGTCATGGACGTGGTTCAGGATCATTTCCGTCCGGAATTCCTGAATCGTATTGATGAGATGGTGATTTTCCATCCGCTGACAGCCGTGCAACTGCGGGAAATCACCAGTCTTCAGATGGGCGCATTGCGGGCGCGCCTGAAAGAGCGGGATATGGATTTGTTGTTAAGTGAGGGGGCATTGGACCGTCTTGCTGAAGTGGGATATGACCCGGTTTATGGAGCCCGTCCCCTGAAACGGGTCATTCAGCGGGAAATTGAAAACCCGCTTGCCCAGCGTTTACTGCGCGGGGATTTCAGTCCGGGTGAAATCATTGAAGTGATGCTTGAAGGTGACAATTTCACCTTCACCCCGCGTCGTCTGCACTGATTTATTCTGAACACGGCGGGCCAAAGTCGCTGCAAAGCTTCCCGGCCCACCGCCGAGTTCAGGCTTACGCAGAACTCAGCGTTTGTCCTGAGCCCCCAGTTGCTGCAGGGTGCCCGCATCTTCCAGGGTGCTGATGTCCTGCGTTACATCCTCGCCCCGGGCAATAGAGCGTAACAATCGGCGCATGATTTTGCCCGAGCGGGTCTTGGGCAGGGCGTCGGTAAAACGAATATCATCCGGCCGGGCAATGGCGCCAATCAGTTCAGTGACCTGCACCCGTAATGCCGCGCCGAGTTCATCCCGGTCATCCCCTTGATGTTGATGTTTCAGTATAACAAAAGCACAAACAGCTTCTCCCTTGATTTCGTGGGGAATCCCTACCACAGCAGCTTCTGCCACTGCCGGATGGGCGACCAGGGCTGATTCTATTTCGGCGGTGCCCAGGCGATGCCCGGAAACGTTGAGCACATCGTCAATGCGGCCCATGACCCAGAAATAACCGTCCTGATCCCTACGGGCGCTGTCACCGGCTACATAGTAGCGGTTATTGAATTTGGCCCAATAACTTTCAATGTAACGCTCCGGATTCCCCCAGACTCCACGTAACATGCCCGGCCAGGGTTGATCAATTACCAGATAACCCCCGGCGTCGGGAGCGTCAACCGGATCTCCCCGGTCATCCACAATCCGGGCACTGATGCCGGGTAAGGGGAGGGCGCAGGAGCCGGGTTTGTTGGCGGTGACGCCGGGAAGTGGCGCGATCATGTGGCCACCGGTTTCAGTTTGCCACCAGGTATCGACAATGGGGCAGCGTCCCGCACCAATTTGCTGGGAATACCACATCCACGCTTCAGGGTTCATAGGTTCGCCGACGGTACCCAGCAGACGCAAACTCGACAAATCATGTCTGGCCGGCCATTCATCGCCCATTTTCATGAAAGCCCGGACGGCCGTAGGCGCCGTGTATAGTACGCTGATTCCATGGCGGGCGATCATTTCCCAGAAACGGTCGGGCTGGGGATACATGGGTGCACCTTCGTACATGAAAATGGTTGCGCCATTGGCGAGGGGGCCATACACCACATAACTGTGTCCGGTAATCCAGCCGACATCTGCCGTGCACCAGTACACATCTTCGGGTTTCAGATCAAAAGCCCAGCGGGTGGTCAGCATAGCCCAAAGCAAATAACCGGCGCTGCTGTGAAACACGCCCTTGGGTTTGCCGGTACTGCCGGAGGTATAGAGAATAAACAGCGGGTCTTCTGCCGCCATGGGCAGGGCGGGGCAGACGGCGCTTTGTCCGGCAACAGCTTCCTCCCACCAGATGTCGCGCCCTTCCTGCATGTCGATGTCCGCACCGGTTCGGCGCAGGACAATGACCCGTTTCACGGAATGTTCGTGTTCACGCAGCAATGCCTGATCGGCGTGATGTTTGAGAGGGACTTTTTTGCCAGCACGCCAGGCCCCATCTGCGGTAATAAGCATCACGGCAGACGTATCTTCAATACGATCTTTAAGCGCTTCGGCAGAAAAGCCGCCAAATACTACCGTATGAATGGCACCAAGACGGGCGCAGGCCAGCATGGCCACAACGGCCTCTGGGACCATGGGCATGTAAATGGCGACCCGATCGCCTTTTTTGACACCCTGATGGATGAGCGCATTGGTAAAAATGCTGACCTCCCGGTGCAACTGCGCATAAGTATAGGTGCGGACTTCTCCGGCTTCCCCCTCCCAAATCAGTGCCGCTTTATGGCGCTGTGCCCCATGCAGATGACGATCCAGGCAGTTATGGGTCACATTGAGCTTGCCGTCGCTGAACCAGCGATAAAACGGCGCGTCGCTGGAGTCCAGTACCGTTTTGAACTCCGTGTCCCAGTCCAGATGCTGGCGCGCCAGATCAGCCCAAAATTGCTGAGGATCGTGTGCTGCTTTTTGCTGGAGTTCTGCAAAATCTTCTGCCGTCAGGTTTGCCTGGTCAGCAAAATCTGCGGGTACTGCGAAAAGGCGGTTTTCGGTCAGACTGGAATCAATGGCATTATTCATAAATCACTCTCAATTTTTTTGTGTGGTCCGCATATTCAGATAATGCTTTAACATAGCATAGAGAAAAGCGTTCCTGGACTATTCGGCTACTGGCCAGCTTGAAAACTTATGCGGTGACTGCAGTTTCCTGTGCAGTGTTACCCTCAAGAACATACAGTTCGGCTTTGGTCAGTGCTGCGGGGCTACCAAATAAAACCAGTACATCTCCAGATTTCAATACGGTATCCGGAGCCGGATCGCGCCCGCGAATACCGTGCCGCCGCACGGCCACCACAGACACGCCAAAACTGGTCAAATTCAGCTCGCGAAGGCTAAGGCGCAAGCCAAAAGCGGTTTCACCCAAAGGGATAGAGGCCAGTCGCGCCGAAGCCTGATCTTCGCCGGGTTCAGAACCGCCCCAGAATGCGCCACGGAAGAACTGGTAGCGCTCCTGACGAAAACGCCTGACCCGACGTAATACGGTGCTGATGGGAAAACCGATGAGTAATAAGGTCTGAGAGGCGAGCATCAAGGCCCCTTCGTTTACCTCCGGCACTACTTCATCGGCTCCGGCGGCTTCCAATTTTTCCAGTTGGCTGTCGTCATGAGCACGGACCACCACCGGTAATTCTGGTCTCAACTCCTTGATTATGGAAAGAACCCGCTGACTGGACGCGACATTGGCATAGGTGATCACCACCGCCCGCGCCGAGAAAATTCCCGCCGCCTGCAAAACGTCACGTCGACTGGCATCCCCATAAAATATGGACTCTCCCGCAGACTGCGCCTGACGGACCCGCACCGGATCCAGATCCAGGGCAATAAAAGGAATAGCTTCTTCTTCAAGTACCCTGCCTACACTTTGACCAACCCGGCCATATCCACAAAGCACCACGTGGGCCTTGAGATCAGCGGCGCGTATTTCAGTGAGTTGCTGATCGCGATGATTGTGGTAACTTCCCACCAATTTGCGCGCAATCCAGCCATTACGTTCTACCAGAATGGGTGCCAACATCATGGATAACAACATACCGCCCAACACAGGCTGCAACACATGCGCGGGTAACAATTGGTATTGATTGGCCAGTGCCAGCAATACAAAACCAAATTCTCCCGCTTGTGCAAGGACAATGGCAGAGCGTAATGCCACTCCGGGTTCATAACCGAATAATCGGCTCAGCCCCCACACCAGAAAGCCTTTTAGAAACACAATCAGCAATAAAACGATGAGCACCCAGGCAATATTCGCCCACCAGGCGGGCAAATCCACCAACATCCCGATGGTGACAAAAAACAGCCCCAGGAGAATATCGCGAAAGGGCGCAATATCAGCTTCCACCTGATAGCGATAGGCGGTTTCGGAAATCAGCATGCCCGCTACAAATGCGCCCAAAGCCAAAGAAAGCCCGGCCTGTTCCGTAATCCACGCCAGAGCCAGGGTCACCAGTAACACATTGAGCATGAACAGCTCAGTAGATTTGCGGTTGGCAATCAACTGAAACCAGGGCCGCATTATCGGCCGGCCAATGACCAGCAAGACCAATAACACCACCACCGCTTTAAGACCGGCCATGGCAAGATCATGAGGAAGCTCTTTGGCGGACCCTGCCAGTGCCGGAATCAGAATCAGCAGGGGAACTACGGCTAAATCCTGAAACAGCAATACACTGACCGCTATGCGACCGTGACGGGACTGCATTTCCATTTTCTCGGCCAGGGCACGGATTACCATGGCCGTCGATGACATGGCCAGAATGCCCCCGAGAATCACGCCGGTTTTCCAGGAAAGCGGAATAATCAGAGCAATACCCACAAAAATAACACTGGTAAGCAAAACCTGGGCAGCGCCCATACCAAAAATCAGTCGTCGCATGCTCATGAATTGTGAAAGACTGAATTCCAGCCCAATGCTGAACATCAGAAACACCACACCAAATGCTGCCAGTTGACGGGTGCTGGCCAGATCGGGCACCACCGCAAGAGCATGCGGCCCGAGAATGACTCCGGTCAGCAGATAGGCAAACACTGCGGGCAACTGCAAAAAGCGCAGGACCCCCACCAGGATCACGCCCGTAGCGAGCAGCAAGATAATGATTAGCAGTCCCTGATCGTGCATAGGTCTCCTCAGCAAACACACCAGAATCTGGTCATGGCGCTTGCGTGGTTTTCATAGGTAGGGTCGATTGAGTGTTTGCACTCCCCGAAAGGGATATGGGCTTATGTTCGGCAGATGCCCACTTTCTGTTATCATAACCGGAAAAGGAGAAATGCGCATGTATATTGTCACGGGCGGAGCTGGATTCATCGGCGCCAATATTGTTTATTCACTGAATCAAAAAGGTATTTCAGACATTCTCGTGGTTGACCACCTGACCCGCGCAGACAAGTTTCTCAACCTCACCGATCTGGAAATTGCCGACTACATGGAAGCTGAGCGTCTTCTGGAGTTGATTCAGAATGATCAGCTGCAAGGTGTCGAAGCCGTTTTCCATGAAGGCGCCTGTTCCGATACCATGGCCACGGATGGGCGTTATGTCATGGAAAACAACTATGCTTTCAGCAAGGCGTTACTGCATTGGTGTCAACGGCACAATATTCCTTTTCTGTATGCATCCAGTGCTTCTGTTTACGGTATGACCGGGAGTTTTACGGAAAAACGCGAAGCCGAATCTCCCCTGAATATTTATGGTTTCAGCAAGTTTCAGTTTGATCAGTATTTACGGCGCATGTGGAATGAGTTGAAGGCCCCGGTACATGGATTTCGCTACTTCAATGTCTATGGCCCCCGGGAGTTTCATAAGGGCCGTATGGCTTCTGTGGCCATGCATTTTTACAGGCAATATCGGCTGGATGGGCATGTGCATCTGTTCGCAGGCAGTGCCGGTTATGCGGATGGCGAGCAACGTCGAGATTTTATTCACGTAGATGACGTAGTGTCCGCCAATATGCACTTTCTGGATCATCCACACAGCGGTATTTACAACGTGGGCACGGGGCAGGCTCAAAGCTTCAATGATGTGGCTGTCACTGTGGTCAACAGTATGCGGCGTATGGCCGGTGAGGAAACTCACGATTTACCCAGCCTGCAAAAATCCCAAACCATTCGTTATATCAGCATGCCTGATGCACTGCATGGTAAATATCAAAGTTTCACACAGGCTGACATTCGCCAATTACGCGCTGCAGGTTATAGCAAAACCTTTCTCTCCGTAGAACAGGGAGTGGAGCGTTACATCGACTGGCTGGCTGAACGGGACCAATAATGGAAACGCGGGTACTCATCACCGGCGTTGCCGGATTCATTGGGTTTCACCTTGCGCGGCGTTTGCTGGCCGATGGATGGATTGTGCAGGGGATTGATAATCTTAACGACTATTATGATCCTAACCTCAAAAAAGATCGTCTCGCTCAACTGGAAGGTCATCCAGCTTTTCAGTTTAAAAAAATCGATCTGGCAGATCGCTCCGCCATGGATACGCTTTTTGCGGGACCCCATTTTGATGTGGTGATTCATCTGGCCGCTCAGGCTGGTGTGCGTTATTCATTGCAGGCTCCGCACAGTTATGTGGACAGTAATGTGACCGGTTTCTTGCACATCCTTGAGGGATGTCGGGCACAAAAAGTCGGGCATCTGCTTTTTGCGTCTTCCAGCTCTGTGTATGGAGCCAATAGTCAACTCCCTTACAGCGTTCACGATCCGGTGGATCATCCAGTCAGCCTTTATGCGGCCACCAAGCGGGCAGGGGAGTTGATGGCTCATAGTTATGCGCACTTGTATGGCATTCCCTGTACGGGGCTGCGTTTTTTTACCGTTTATGGTCCCTGGGGAAGGCCGGACATGGCGTATTTCAGCTTCACCCGCAAAATCCTTGCCGGTGAAAAAATTCCGGTATTTAATCATGGAAAAATGCAGCGGGATTTTACTTATATAGACGACATCATAGAAGGTGTTACCCGTCTTGTTCCGAAAATACCCGGCCCGCAGGCCAGCTGGCCTGCGGATCCGGCATCCAGTGCCGCGCCTTTTCAGATACACAATATCGGCAATCATACACCGGTAGCCCTGACGGACTTTATTCATACGCTGGAAGAGTGTCTGGATAAAAAGGCAGAAATCGAATGGCTGCCCATGCAGGATGGTGACGTGGTAGCTACCTACGCCGATGTCTCTGCACTTCAGGAGGCTGTCGCTTTTGCTCCGGACACGCCCTTGCGTGCGGGACTGCAGCACTTTGTGGACTGGTACCGTCGGTATTATGGCAATGCCCAATAAGCCACTTCATCTTCAATCCATTCATTTACGCAGCCGCACGGAATTTGTTTGGCATCAACTGCGTTATACAGCCATTGGGCTGGGTTTTATGACCATCTCTTTGGGGGTCGGTATCCTGGGTTACCATTTTCTGGGAAAGATCAACTGGATCAACAGTCTGCTCAATGCCAGCATGATTCTCAGTGGTATGGGGCCGGTGTCCAACCTGCATGGGACTGTCGCCAAGCTTTTTGCCAGTGCCTACGCTCTATATTCGGGTATTGTCTATCTGGCAGTATCTGCTGTTCTTCTTTACCCGATAGTCATGCGGCTCCTGAAGATTTTACATCTTCAGGCTCTTAACACCACTACGGATAATTTGCATGCAAAGCAGAAAGTCTATGCAGACGACGAATAATCAGCAGGCTGTTTTTCCGGGGTAAACGCTGGCACCGGTTGAGGCACTGATCTCAGAGTTTTTTGATCAATCCAGCTGCGGCCGGAACGAAAACTCATCCATTGCTTTGCGTCATAATCATAGAGTTTGCAGTCACTGAATATTCGACGCACAGATCTAAAACTAAAACGCATTTCATGCAGATAGATACCATAGGCCGAGCGCAGGTCTTCATAAGCTGCTTCAAGATGATAATAGGGGATACGCGGATCTACATGATGCGGCGCATGAATCAGGATGTTATGAATAAGCATTTCGCTGATTTTTGAACAACGCACGACCGTACTGCAATATAGTTGGCCAACACTCTGACTCCATTCTTCTTTTTCCATAAAAAAGGGAATGTCAGGATGCGTGTGATGCAGATAAACAAAAAGGGCAATGTAGTAATTGAAAACCAGAAAGGGGAGCAGCACCGCTGCGATAAAGCCCAGGGGACCTGCCGCCCACCAGGAAAATGCCGAAAATACCATGAAAAACAGTGCAGTAATGATTTTACTTAAGGTAAAAGCGCGCCTGTTTTTCTGATCTGCCTTGAAACGCACCATTCCGGGCCACCATACGCGCAGCAGATAATGCAAGGCACAGGTATAAGGGCTTCGCTCCAGTCGATATATCCATTTTTGAAAGATGTTTTTTTGGCGATATTCCCGGGGGGTTAATGGTTTCCAGATCCAGTCAATGGGGCTCAGACTCGTAAACCCATGGTGCACGCGATTATGTCCAAAAGCCCATAGGCGATACATATTGAAGGAAGGCAACATGAACAGTGTGCCCAATACCTCGGCCAGGTGCCGATTTTCAAATAAGGCGCCATGCGCGGCATCGTGGGCCCAGACAAACATGAAAGCAACAGCAGATCCTGCCACCAGGCCGAGCAGCAGCTGTGCCCACCAATGGTGGATCAGCAATATGCCAGTAATCGCCGCTAGATAAAGCCCTGCGTCAAAAGCATAACTGAACAAAGCCTTGCTGATATCGCGTTGATAACATTCCGGCCGAATAGACTGACGAACCGTTTGAATTTTAAGTGATTTCAAGGCATCATATTGCTTTCCTGGATCTGCTTGCATTTGAGTCGCCCTATATAAATATAATAGCACATTATTATACATAATATACCGCGATCACCAAGTGTTTTTGAGTATCCGGGCGAGTCAGTCTTGGAGCTCACTATCCGCCCAGGGTGCAGGACCGGTATTTGGCATGGGAAAAATTAGTGCTAACATGGTACGGTCATTTGCGCTATAAATGATGTGTAACTGAAGCTGTCATCCTGTATTAACTATTTAGGAGAGTGAAAGAAATGTTGGATATCGCTAAGATCAAACCTGTTGCCCGTATTGTTCTGGTTGCTGGCGCCATTGCTCTGGCATCGGCCTGCGCCAAGAAAGAAGACACCACCGCTGCGGCGGATAGTAGTGCAACCACCACGACAGAATCTGCTGCTCCGGCAAACACGACCAGCACTGATACCAGTGCTGCCGCTGCGCCTATGGAATCAGCTGCGCCCGATACCAGTGCTGACAGCAGTGCTGCAGCTGACACCAGCAGTGCCGATTCTTCGGATACGGCTGCCAGCGACAGCTCCGGTGCCTCTACAGACTAAGTTGTTACAAGGGTAGTCCATAACCAGAAAAAAGAGGAGGCGTATTTATGATGAACGTACGCAATATCAACCCAGTCATGCGCCTTCTGGTACTCGCCAGTGTAGTAACTCTCGCTGCAGCCTGTGCCAAGAAGGAAGAGTCCACCACCGCGCCCAGTGATAGCTCTGCTACCAGCTCGGCCATGAGTAGTGACCAGGGTTCTGGATCTACCCAAAGTGATGACAGCACTGGATCTACCACCTCGCCATCCAGTTTTGATGTGCAGGGAGGGAGCGGGCACTTTGTGAAAGTGGCTGCATCAGGGGCCACTATGAATACGGATCAGATGGCTAAAGCAAAATCCCTGGCAGAAGCCAAGGGCTGTTTTGCCTGTCATCAGGTGGAAGCCAAGGTTGTTGGGCCGGCTTTTGCTTGGGTTGCCTATAAATACAAGGGTAATCCCAAGGCGGTTGACACGCTGAGTCATGCCATTGAACACGGTGTATCGGGTGTATGGGGTGGAATGCCGATGCCAGCACAAAGCGTGACACCGGCTCAGGCTAAAGAATTGGCTGCCTGGGTACTGGCGCAAAAGTCTATTGCTCCGCCAAAATCAGCCTGACATTTTTCAGGCCTGTTAAAACCCCCGCCCAGCGGGGGTTTTTTATATGGAAAATGCTGTGGGTATAAAATTTAAAAAACTTTCCTGGATTGCCAGTACTTACTATGCCGAAGGATTGCCCTATTCTTTGGTGCAACAGGTTTCTGTGCAGTTTTTTACTTATGCAGGTGCCAGTCTTCAGGTTATTGGCCTGCTCTCATTTTTTGGACTGCCCTGGAATCTGAAACTATTCTGGAGTCCGGTCATTGATTTATTCGGAAATAAAAAACGCTGGCTGGTAGTCATGGAGTTGATTTTAGGGGCTGTAGCGGCCTTGCTGATTTGGCCCGCACAACATCTTAATCTGGATCTTGCTGCGAAAATTTTTATTCTGATGGCTTTCATGTCAGCAACACACGATATGTCTGTCGATGGTTATTATATTCAGACCCTTGATACGGCTGATCAGGCGGGTTTTTCAGGGCTTAGGGTGGCCGCTTATCGGATGGCGATGCTGGTAGGTAATGGCGCACTCGTCATTTTAGCGGGATGGATATCATGGACAGCCTGTTTTTTGACTGCTGCAGCCATGATGTGGGGACTGGCCGGTTTTCATGAATGGATACTGCCAGTACCGCCACCCACCAATATGCAGCATCACGGTCATCGTTGGGCAGCAGTATGTGAAGCTTTTCAAACCTATTTGGCGCAGCCTGGCATTGTTTGGGCTTTGGCCTTCATTCTCTTGTTTAGAGCCGGGGATGCCATGATGTTCGCCATGGTTACCCCTTTCCTGAACAATCTGGGTTACGGATTAATTGCGCGCGGAATTCTCACTGGCAGTGTCGGTACGGTGACTGGTATTGGAGGGGCATTACTGGGTGGTCTCATTATTTCGCGTTGGGGTTTAAAAAGAGCCCTTTTTCCGCTTACCTTAATTCAGTCTCTGGCCATACCAGCCTATGCCTGGCTGGCCTGGGCAGATCCATCTATCTGGTGGGTGGGCGTCACCATTGCCTTTGAACAAGGTTCAGCCGGATTGGGTACGGCTGTACTTATGGTTTTTTTAATGCAACGCTGTCAGGAAAATTATCAAGCCACCCATTTTGCCATCGGTTCGGCTTTGATGTCTGTGGCGGCCACCGTAGTAGGAGGTTTTAGTGGCTTTCTTGCAGCAAAAGTTGGATTCGTCGAATTTTTTCTTTTGGCATTTGTGGCCGCGATCCCCAGCCTTTTACTGGCAATAGGGATGCCGGACAAGCTCTATCAGGACAAGAAATCACCAATATAAAATAATCAAAAAGGAGCGTTAGACATGTTGCTTAATGGGTCGAAGGAAAAAACATCAGACTGGTTGATAGGCATGATTAGTTTGGGTTTATTTTTGGGGATGCTGGGACTGTGCGGAGTCAGCCAGGCGGAAACTAATGGAAATAATGAGTCCAGCGCCAATGGCGAGCATTGGAGTATTGCACTGCGCAGCATTCATGATGCCCACCTTTTGCTGAATCAGGAAGCTACGCATAGTCAATTGCCTGCATCGACAGCCAAATTGTTGACAACTGCCTATATTTTGCAGGTATTAGGGGCGGAGGCCAGGCAACATACTCTGGTTTTAGGAACAGTTAAACCGACCGGCACAGTAACTGGACCACTGATTGTGCTGGGCGATGGAGATCCCGATATTTCCGGTCGACACTTTCCGTTTGTAGAAAAAACCAAGCGCGGTGATCCTATGCTGCCGATGCGGAGCATCGCCAAAAGTCTCTTCGCACGGGGCGTTCGTTATGTTCCCGACGGTATGGTCGTGGATGCTGGAAAGTTTCCAGAAGATCACCATATACCAGGTTGGACGACAGATGATCAGCGTTTCTGGTATGGAGCGCCGGTAAGCGCATTGATGTTCAATGACGCCATGGTCAGTGTTGATCTGCTTCCCGCACGACGGGCGGGTAGACTCACCACAGTAAAAATTAAGCCCAATCCACTGAACACCATCATTAATAAGGTGCAAACCGTTGCTCAGCAAGGAGAAGAACAACCTGTTCAGCTCATTCAATCCGGAAACCAATATCAGCTTATTGGTAGCGTACGTGCCAATACTGGAAATTTTTCTGCCTTGTTGGCTCAACCCGATCCAGCTTATTTTGCAGCATTAGCCCTGCGGCAAGCTGCAGAAGAGGAGGGGATAGTGGTTGGACCAACAATCAGTGTTGATCGTCGCCCAAGTTCTCCGGGTGACTGGCGTAGCAGATATCCAGGCACTACGGTTCTTGCCGAAAGAGTGTCACCGTCGCTTGCAGAAGAGATAACCGTAGCCAACAAAGTCAGTGAAAATACGCATGTAGAGGTTTTACTGAGAGATGCGGATCTGCGTCGAGGAGGTGATGGCAGTCGTGCCTCTGCCATGCAGGGATTACATGACTGGTTACTACAATCAGGCCTACTGAACAATGCGTCTTCACAGCTCGTGGATGGTTCCGGTTTATCGCGGCTAGATCGCCTTAGTGCAAAAGATTTAGTCACGGCATTGGCGTATTCTTATCAGCAACCCTGGGGCAAGATCTGGCGTGATTCTTTGCCCGTTGCGGCAGTAGATGGCACTTTGAGGCATCGTTTTCTTGATCTGCCAAAAGGCACCATAAGAGCCAAGACAGGAACTTTACGCAATGCAGTCACGCTCGCCGGATTACTCCGCAATAAGTCAGGGGAAGCTTATGTCTTTGCGATTATGGTCGATCATTTCCAGGGCACGGAGGCTGAGGCCAGAGCCCGGGTGGACCAAGTCGTGCGCGACATCATCCTGGGGAAAAACCAATTATCGCCTGCAAGAGACTCATAAACTCGCCGCAGATGCTTTGGATGCGGTCTACCGAAACAGTCATTATCTGCTTCCCGGTCAGTTTAGCCTCCATATCGGTGGCCAGGCTTATGGAGTGCGTGCTGCAATTATTACGGCCTGGAATCCGCAGTCAGAGCAATTGAGTCCATGGCAAAACAGAAAAAGACAACTTCGTTTGGTCAGATTGTTGGATGCCAAGGGCTATCGATTCTTACGATCCTGTTGCGGTGTTGATGCATGGTGGGAGGAAAGTCTGATTGTGTTTGCTATGAATGAGTCAGCGGCAGCCAAGCGTGCTCGTCAATTTGGACAAAAAGCTTTTGTCTATCTGGATGGAAGACGTGTATGGCTAGTGTATGCCTGAGTTTTTTATTTCGTATAATGTTTATTATGTAAAATTATGAAATGAACTTCGATCAGGGATCATGGTCCCACAATGTAACTGAGTGATTTCAGAGGGAGCGCGATGACACACTACTCTTTTCCAGGTAATCGGGCACCTTGGTGGGTGCGTTTGTTGACCGTAATGGTCGGTATGGTCTTATTGGTTGGTTTGTTTTTTTTCGCTATTTTCGCATTTATTGCGGTGGCGATCTTGGGTGCAAGCGGCATGGTTTTCCTCTGGTGGCAAAAACGTAAAATGCGCAAAAGCACCAATCAGGACATTGTGGTCACCCAGTATCGGGAAATCCACCAAAATACCTCTTCTTTCGATAGAGAAAAATAGTACCATTCTGAACGGGTTCCCGCTCCCCTGCATTTGCTGAAAATCATGTTAGAATCATCATGGTCAACAGGATGGGGCCAGCACATGGAGATGCAGGGGGACTTCTGAAAAAAGTACACATAAAAACAGAATGTTACTTAAAATATAAAAGTCGAGCCTCGTCAAGATTCAAGGGGGCTTTCGTCTTGTTGCTGGGATTTTTTTCGGTCCCGGCACTGGCCGATGTCGTGCATTTTGGCTTTGAGGATGTTCCTGCTTCGATGGCGGATAAGCTGAACAAAGCCTTACCTCTTGTGACCATTGGTGACAAGGCGGATCGCCTTGAAGAAACAGAAATGTCTGCCAGCCTTCGGCTGAAAGATGCATTACAGGCTTATGGTTACTACGACGCAACATGGAAAGTCAGTAAAAAAATTATCAGTCCCAAAAATTATCTGTTGCAATTTTCAATTTCACTAGGTAAGCCAATTATTGTTCGTAAAATAGACCTCAAAAAATCCGGATCAGGCAGTAACACACCATCCTTAATTCATCTTTTCAAGGTGTTTCCATTAAAAGATGGGGCTGTGCTTGATCAAATCGAGTATGAAGAGTGGAAAGGTAAAGCACTGGAAGCGTTAAATAGACAAGGCTACGCTAAAGCAGAATATACTCGCCATGAAATATTAATCGATAAAAAAGAATTTTGGTCGGATATTTATCTATGGCTAAATACCGGACCTCGTTTTCGTTTTGGTTCTATCACTGTACATGGTGCAGAGCATTATCCTCGGTGGTTTGTTGAGCGTTATGTTTCTTTCAAGGAAGGAGACTGGTACGCACCTGCAGCCCTGGCGGTGACCCAAAGCAATTTGCGTAACGCGGATCGCTTTTCAGACATCTCAGTTCAGGCTGACTTGAACGCAGAAAAAAACAATCTCGTGCCTGTCAGCATTAATTTGAAAAGTATGCCAGCACAACATATTAAGGTTGGTGCTGGTTATAGTACCGATATTGGCCCTAATGCAGCATTGATTTATGATAATTACAATGCTTTTGATGCAGCTCAGCATGTGCGCGTTTCTATTTTGGCGGCGCAACTTAACCGAAACGCCAGCATACTTTATAAATGGCCTATTGGAAAAAATATAGGATCTGAATATGTTGCACAAGCCAGCTATCAGAATCAAACTCTCACTGCTTACGATAGTAATGAAATACTGGCGAGTGTTGGGCGACAGTGGTCATTGCGTGATGACAATAGCCGCAATAAAACCACCACACTGGAAGCCCTGGTTAATTTGGAACAAGCTAACTATACGGTCGCAGATGAAGTGAATAACAGTTTTTATATTTACCCTTCCCTACAATATACAATTCAGGATTTTCGCAATATATTAAGACCTATATCCGGTTACTCGCTGACGGCTCGCGCCGAAGGCGCCAGTAAAGTATGGGGGAGCACCGCTAATTTTGTACGATTCAGTGCCCGTGGAAGCTGGAATGTACGTATTAACCGGCAATGGGTCATAGGTACAAGAGCCAAAGTGGGTGCGATGTGGTTGAATGGCCCCATTAGTGTTTTACCGCCTAACTTGCGTTTTTTTGCAGGTGGACAAAACAGTCTACCCGGTTACGCCTTTCAGTCACAGGGTCCGGTAGATAGCGATGGCGCAGTCGAAGGTGGCAGAATGCTGGCAGTGGCTGGCTTTAATATTCAACGTTTTGTCAGCAAAAATTGGGCGGTTGTTGTTTTTTATGATGCTGGCAATGCTTTTAACAGCTTCTCGAATGTGCACATACTTCAGGATGTAGGACTTGGTTTCCGTTGGTATTCTCCAGTGGGACCCATTCATTTTGATCTGGCACATCCCTTAGTGAATCCTAAGGCTCCGGCTGTACGGATTGCTTTCTCAGTGGGATTTAGCCTGTGATGCGCTTCAGAAACCTGGCCATTTTATTTTTTATCTGTACGGTAGGGATTATTGTTTCTGCCCTATTTTTGTTGTTGAATACCAATAACGGTGCATGCTGGGCATTGGCTCAAGTTCCACATTTAAGTACAAAAAAAATCAGTGGAACTTTAATGGATGGTTTGAAAATATCAGAGCTGAACTGGTCCGGCGGATCTTCCCGCTTTACCGCTCAAAAGTTGCAGTGGGCATTGCATCCTAGTCATTTATTATGGGGAGAGCTAGATGTTGCAGACCTTAAAATTGTTAATGCTCAACTACATTTACCAAAATCTTCCTCAAAGCCCAGTAATCTGAATCTTGCTTGGCCAGCCTTACCGCTGTGGTCGCGATTCATCGTAATACGTGTTGGACCAACTACTATTAAAAAATTACAGGTGTGGCAAGGACAGAAAAATACTTTTAGATTAACGGATGGTACGCTTAAAAATATCTCATGGAATCGTGGAAATATTCATATTGACGAACTCAGAGCACATCTTTCCGCTGGGCAGTTGAAATTTTCAGCGCAAGTCCAAATGGAAAAACGCAGCCTTAACACCACGGGGGACTGGATTGAGCCCTCCCCTGCACATACGAACCTCTTTTGGAGTGCGGCATGGCATGGATTAAGCGACAATACATTTGGTGGCCCAATTAAGCTAATATTTAATCAGAAAAATTCACTGAATAGCATCAGCAGCCTGATTCAGATTGCTCCGCACCAAATTGTATTGAATTCCATGGACTTAAAAAACCCATCTCTCAGCAAAACTACCACCGGCTTCTGGAAAATAAATCTTCCAGAGAATAGCGCTGGTGACTTCACGATATATGGAAAACTGAGCAACATCGTAGTTAAAGATATACCGAAGTCTGTACCGACCGGTCCTTTGTCATTGCAAATACACTTGCATGGGAAAATTAATCACTATATTGGTGCATTTGCGGTGAATGGATCGCCAAAATTTGGTGGTATTCAAGGGAATCTTGAAGGTAGCAATACCGGCCTACAATATGATTACACGGGGAACATGCTTGGTGCGAAACTGCTACCTGCAAAATTAAAAATAGATTGGCAACCGTTGATAAGTGTTCAGGGTGAATTGCGGATTAGAGGTTTACGAAATCAACTTATTTTTCCTACTGTTCCCGGCCAGTTGTCCTGTAATATGATCATAAATGCTGCGCAAGCAGAAAAAAGCACGAATGGACACTTCCAATTGCAGGTGTTACCTAGTCAAATATATAAAACCAATTTGGTGGGTAATGCAGATCTGAAATTCTCTGGTAGTCAGTGGGATTTGCAAAAGGCGAATATTCGTGGGCCAGGGTTAACCATCAATGCTTCTGGAAATTTGCAGAAACATCTATCATTTTCTTTGAATGTTGACAATTGGCAAATGTTAACACCTGATGCCCGTGGTTCAACAAGTGCCCACGGATGGATTGCGCAGTCTGATCATAACTGGGTTGGTAGTATAAAAGCTCATGCCCAAAAACTGCTTTACTCGGGGATTGCAATTCGAAAAGTTGATGCCCAAGCCTCTCTTCTTACTGATGATAGCCTGCAAGCCAATCTGCAGATGGAAGGTGCAGAATACAAAAAGTATCTGATCAACCTGCATTCACAAGCTCATGGCACTTTGGCGCAATTTGGAATGGATATTGAAGGGCAATCAGGTGGTAATCAATTTACTCTACTTAGTTTGGTCAAACATTCTCATTCAACATGGAATCTGTTATTAAACCAAAGCCATTTTCAAAGCAAGCGCCTCGGACTTTGGCAACTGGAGCATCCTTCGAACTTATCCTGGAATTCCGGTGTCATTCGAATCAGACCACTCGTATTCAATGATACTCATGGATCAAAGATCAGCGCTCAAGGACTTTATAACCCAGCGCAAAACCTGGCGAGTTTAAATTTGAATATTTTATCTCTTCCGCTGGATTTTAACCAAAAAAATAATGATATATCTCTTGATGGATATTTAAACACCCATTTACAGGCACAATGTCATGGTGTCTGTCATGCTGAGGGTAACTGGGATTTTGAGAAAACCCAGTTGCACTGGTTATCTGATAACGTATCCCAATCCATTGATTTGCAGAAGTTCAGCGGCCAGGTGCGTTGGCAACCCAAAAATCTAACCTTAACATCTCGCCTGGTATTGCCAAAAAATTGGGGCTCTGCGCAAATTTACCTGCATAGTCCGGTTACCCTCTCCCTGCCCTGGCGATGGAATGAGCAAGCGGCACTTCAAGCGACCGTTCTGGCAAAACTGGGCGCTCCTCTTTTTGCGGCTTTGCCCATTGGAACTCTGAAAATGCGTGCCCAAGGTAGTGGCAATATAGAAGGAGATCTCACCGGAACATGGGCAGATCCCAAATGGCACGGCACTGCTGAGTTACAAGGTCTTGGCTTGTATGTTCCGCAAGCCGGGCTCGATTTACAAGATGTTGGGGCCAAACTGCTAGGCAATGGTCAAGAGTTGCAAATCAGTGACATGCACGCAACTTCGGGAACAGGTCGTATTTCAGGAAACGGTGCCATCTACATGCGACCCGAAACACATTTTGCCTTGAGCATAGCTGGCCATGAATTTACGGCCTTGAATCTTCCTCAAGTACAGGCGGCCGTTAGCCCCAATCTTCATATTGATGGAACCTTACAAAAAATAAATATTGGGGGTGCCATTCATACGAATCGCCTGCGTATTCTTGGTACAGATTTTAACGGACCAAAACCTTCCAGTGATGTGGTTTTTGTTAAAAATATCAAGAAAAATAATGCAGGCCCTGCTCTAAGTGTGAATTTGCAGGTCACACTAGGCAATGATGCTAAAGTTTTTATCAGTGGCTTACGAGCCGATTTGATTGGGGCACTGGATGTCAGGATGCAGGATGGACATAGTCCTGTTGTTAAAGGAATATTGCGCATGGTAAATGGTCATTATGATATTTATGGTCATAGCCTGGATTTTGAACGAGGCTCTATCAACTTCCATGGGGCAGCCAATCAGGCTAATCTGGATGTACTCGCGGTACGCACCATCAAAAACTCTGACAGTTTTGCCGTGGATAATAATACGCCGGTGAAAGCTGGTGTTCAGGTAACAGGGACTTTACAGGTACCACAAGTAAATCTTTATTCCAGTCCATCCATGTCTCAGGCCGATATTTTGTCTTATCTGCTTCTCGGCACACCTTCAAGTGGTCTGGGTAATCAGGATGAATTACTTTCGGCTGCGGCAGGCACCCTCTTTTCTGCTAGTCGTGCAGCGCTTTTCGGAAATAGTCTGAGTAATAGTGGTATTGATGTTGGCGTAACTTCTAACGGTCAACAAGGTTTGTCTGGAGCCATGGTTACCTTGGGGCATTATCTGACACCAGATTTATATCTGAGCGTAGGACAATCGGTGATGGGAAACGGAACAGTTGCCAGATTGCGTTATCGGGTGAGTAAGCATATCGAATTACAAACTGAAAATGGCACCCAGAATGGTGCGAACATATTTTATCGGATAGATTTTTAAATCATCATGGAGCCTTTTTGGTGCTAAAAAAACGAGAAAGCATCGTCCTGATCGGGGCTGGAGTCATTGGAATGCTTGCCGCCGTTCGGCTTGCTGAGGCAGGTTTTGCCGTAACCATTGTGGACCAGGGACAAATTGGCCGGGAGGCATCCTGGGCTGGTGGTGGAATACTCAGTCCTCTTTATCCTTGGCATTATCCTCCAGAATTACTTCGGCTGTCATTTTATAGTATGTCACTTCATCGTGCTCTTTCTTCGGAGTTAGCTTCTCTCACCAATATTGATCCTCAGTGGACCCTATCTGGATTGCGCATTATTGACGGAGAAAATGAAGTTTTACCAGATGATATCGGCCATTGGGGACAAAATTGGGGCCTGAACTGGCAAATCTCTGGCGGCAAAGCTATAACCCCAAAAAACCTCTGGTGCCCTGAAGTAGCACAAGTGCGGAATCCCCGCCTGCTATCCGCCCTGGCCGAACGCTGTCGACAGCTTGATATTAAATTACTTGAACATACTGAAATCACGGGCTTTAGACATAAAAATGAACAACTGCTCGGCGTGGAAAGTAAACAGGGGTTTTTAGCTTCAGACAAGGCTATAGTGACTGCCGGAGCATGGACCGGAAAATTACTTGAGCAAATTGATATTCATCTACAAATTTATCCGGTACGTGGCCAAATGCTGTTACTGCAAGGGTCTCCAGGCATGCTCGATTCCATGGTAATGCAAGATAATCACTACCTGGTACAAAGACAGGATGGTCTCATTCTAGCTGGCAGCACCAGTGAAAACGTGCAATTTGACAAGTCCGTTACGCCGTTAGCACGACAAATATTGTGGAATTTTGCGCGTGACCAGCTTTCTGGTTTAAATAGTTCCAGCATTATCAGACAATGGTCGGGACTGCGACCGGGCAGCCCGGAGAGTGTTCCCTATATAGGCCCCCTGCCCGGCTGGAACGGCCTGTATGTTGCTGCCGGTCATTTTCGTTATGGCCTCACCAATGCGCCGGCAACAGCTGAAATACTCACTTGCCTGCTCACCGACAAGGCGCCCCCCATTGATACTACCCCTTATAATCCGGCAACACATTATCAAAATGAGAGCCAGGTCTTCCCCTGATCACTGGATAGAGCTAGAATTATAACCAGTTTAGAATTATAGAGGGACCATACATGGACAATCAGGATTGGAATAAGCAGCGTGTTTTGGAAACGTTACGGGATGCAGGCGTTAATCCCACCAGCCAGCGTGTAGAGATTGGCTACGCCCTCTTCTCTTCGTGTGCCCATCTTTCTGCTGAAGAAATCATGCAGCGGGTCAATGCTGATTATCCCGTGGTCTCCAAGGCTACGGTGTACAATACACTAGGTTTATTTGCAGATCACTCCTTGGTTCGTGAAGTCATTGTAGAACCAGGTAAGGTCTTCTACGATCCCAATGTGTCCATGCACCACCACTTCTATCATGTGGATACCGGCCAATTACAGGATATTCCTGCAAGTTCCCTGCAAATCAGCAAGCTTCCTGACATACCCGCTGAAACTGAAGTGGAAAATGTCGAGGTCGTCATCCGTCTCCGTCAACGCGTGGCTCATTAGATTTATTAACGGCTCTTGCCTTCCTTTCCTAAATCCTTATAATGCGTTGTCCTTGGGTTGTTAGCTCAGTTGGTAGAGCAGCTGACTCTTAATCAGCGGGTCGTGGGTTCGATCCCCTCACAACCCACCAAATAAAACAGGCACTTAGCGCAATTTGCTGGGTGCCTTTATTTTTCTGGCTAACCCAGAGCTAACCTCAGAGAGTAAACGCAACACGGTCGCATGGATAAAGTGGTCGTTACAGTACCAGCCAGCCAGCCTTGACAGGCTCATATGGGGTGTTTTGTAGAATAGGCAGGAAGGGGTGTTTTCGCCTCATTCATGGGGTTTGGTTTCACAAATTGGGGTCAGCATCAGCGCCAGCCTTCACATATTGCCCTGCTGACGTATCTTCTCCCGCTTGGCAATGAGGCGCATGGTTCGGTCAATCTTGGCGTCATAGTCCACTACCCGTTTTATGATGCGCTGACCGCTTCCATAGGTGAAACCAGAGGCGGTCGTGTCCCGTTACAAATCCCTCGCCGATATTGAGCGCGGATTCAAAGTGCTCAAATCGGAATTGGAAATTGGCCCGGTCTACCACCGCCTGCCCGAACGGATACGGGCGCATGCAGCGATCTGCTTCATGGCGTTGTTTCTGCACCGGGTCATGCGCAGTCGCTTACGGGCGAGTCACACTGGACTGACACCAGAACGCGCCCTGGAGCAGCTCCGCCGCATTCAGCATCACCGAGTGCGCCTCAATGGCGCCCCACCCGTATCTGGGGTGTCCTCCATCCAGGAATGTCAAAGCGAGGTACTGCATGCCCCTTGGATAAAAAAACCAGCTGCGTCTCAGCAACTGACGCTTTAGCGTAGAATTTTTACAGATGCTTTAATAAGGATAACTAGAATAATTAGTACAACTATGGGCATAATAAAGTTCGCGGAAACATCGTGCAGTATATCAGACATATAGCACATCTTGGATCCGTGAATTCAATGTAAGGATAATTAAAATTACCAAATTAGGCGCAAAGAAAACTGCCATGTAAACAATCAAAATCCTGGCAATTCTTCAGTGCGTTAACGATCCAGTATCCTCAATATGGGATGATAAAAACCTGATCTTGATTGCTAATGAATGGTGCATTTTGACCGTTTCTGCCTTTTTGAACCCGATTGCCTTGGTAGCGAAGATGATTATCCGTTCTGCAAGACTTCGGTTTGTTCTGCCCTATCCGGCACATCGTCAATGTTGAACTTACGGATTTAGCGTTTTTGCCCAATTAAGTAACGTGGATTGCGTTCTCCTTGTTTTTGCTCATGACACGATATATATCGTAGAGAGGGCATGTTGGCAGTTTCTTCAGCCTATTTTTATAAGCATATAAAATCAAAGTCGTTGTCATCAGCGTTCTGAATGACAGCAAATTTTACGTTTATGGCTCGGATTACTGATTAGAAATTAAACGTGTCAATGAAATTGACGAATTTTTTACCGTACGCCGCGACTAGGAATAGGTTATACTGCGTTATGCATGGCGGGTGGTTTGTCATACATCGCTACACAGGAGCATGTTCATGAACCGCTGGATGGCAAACATTATTGGCATTCTACTTATCGGCAGCGTCGCTGCCGGAGCCCAGGCAAGTACAGACAGGGCATCGACCCCTTATCCGCTTACGCATAACAGGACCATCGTTCAGATGCGCGAGCACCTCCACCATGAAGAGATCGCACTGCACCGATTGGAAGAAAGGATTATCAGGCTGAAGGCCCAACATGATCGGGCAGGCGTCATTCGCACAACGCAGCAACTGAGAGCCAAGTCGGCCGATATAGTTGGGCTCAAGTCAGAACTGCATGATGCTATGAACAATGGTAAAGAGTACCAGGGCAAGACGCACTGAAGTCCGACAACCAGTTATTCCAGATTGACCATATATTCCATGCAGCTGCACAGGGGAAACCATCATGAGCAAAACACAGAAAAGCAATAAAGAAACCAGGAAGCAGCCAGCGATGACACCCAAAGAGAAAAAACAGGCCAAACAGGCCAAGAAGCATTCCAGCGATATGGGTGCCACCATCGTTCCCCGCTGAAATAAGCAGCGCCCAGCCAAAAAAGGAGGGGCGTCCCGTCACGAGAACATGTTGCATTGCATATGAAGTGGAAGAGGAATAGATGATGCCCTGACGTATCGCTAAATTCCTCCGAGGAGAGCGTCATAGCTACAAAAAAATTAGAGTTCTCATCCTGTGTAAAAAACGCACTGAACAACGCATCGGATGCGGACTTGTTACGCTCGGAGCTGTTCAGCATTGAACAACTGAAACAACATGCGGTAATGTTGGCTGGTCAGCATGCGATTGATCCATACCCTAGGCCAGATCGCCTGCTACCCCGCCTGGCCGACAATGCCGATGTTCTACGTGCAGCTTATGACGTGCTCACCGTAGGGACCGCGCAGGCTGAGCAGCGGACACTGTCTGGCGAGATCTGGCTGCTTGATAATTTCTACCTCATTGAGCAGCAAATCATTCTGGCCCGAAGGCATTTGCCTGTCGGTTATGGCAAGCAGCTGCCACGCCTGCAATCCGGCAGCTTGGCGGGGTTCCCCCGTGTTTACGACCTCGCCTCTGAATTGATTGCGCATCAGGATGCCCGCGTCGACGGAGATAACGTCAGCGCCTATATCCATGCTTATCAGACCATTACGGCATTAACGCTGGGCGAATTATGGGCCTTCCCCATCATGCTGCAATTGGCGTTACTGGAAAACCTGCGTCGCGCTAGTCTGAACGTTGCTTGTCGGCGGGAGGAACGCAATGCCGCGATGGTCTGGGCGGATCGCATGCTCGCCGCCGCAGAAAAAGAGCCGAAACTGCTGATTCAGCTACTTGCCGAATTTGCGCACGCAGATATGCCCTTGACGGCGCCGTTTGTTGAGGAGTTTTACGCCAGATTGCAAGCATACGGTCCCGCTATGGCATTCGTGCAAACGTGGGTCGAACATAAATTACTTGAACAGGGCATAACCGCGACCCAGTTGTCTGAAGTATCCGCCAGAAAGTCCGCCGCCAACCAGATATCCATGGCAAACAGCATTGGAAGCCTGAATTTTCTCGCGGCTATGGACTGGAGAAGTCATGTCGAAGCGTACAGTGTTGTCGAACAACGCCTGCGCCGGGATCCGATGGGTATATACGACGGACAGGATTTCGCAACACGCGATCGATATCGCCACGCTATTGAAGATATTGCACGCAGCAGTGGGCGTGATGAGCTGGCGGTGGCGGAGGAGGCGATTGCACTTGCCCAGGCGGCATCGCAGCGAATAAACAGAGAAGATCGATCTGCGCATGTCGGCTATTACCTGCTGGATCGGGGTCGGCAGCGTCTTGATCTGGCGATGGGCTGCCATTTTGAATGGCGGTCAGCGGCCAGACAAATGGGCGATCATCTCCGCCTTTCCTTGTATATCAGCGCCATATTCCTGTTGACGGTGCTGATCAGTTTAATTTTGCGCGTCCCTCTTGAGGGCCTCAGCTCCACCGACTGGCGTGTCTGGTGGCTAGGCATGGTCGGGGTTGTGAGTATTTCGGCTTTGGCGGTTTCTCTGGTAAATCGCCTGATCACTCTTTTTATGGCGCCCGGCGCCTTGCCGCAGATGGATTTTTCGCAGGGTGTTCCTGATGCGCACCGCTGCATGGTCGTTATCCCGACACTGCTGAGTTCGCCACAGGAAATCGACGCGTTGCTGGAGGCCCAGGAAATCCGCTACCTCGGAAACCGCGATTCCAATATTTACTTTGCGTTACTGACGGATTTTCGGGATGCGGGAGAGCAGACCAGACCGGAAGATGCTTTATTAACCAAAAATAGGAAATCCCCCGGCTCTGCCGGGGTGACAGTAGATGTTTGACATATAGGGGAGTCCATCGGAGAACCGACGTTGTGAGCCGCCAAGCACACGATGAAGGAGAAACCGATGGACGAAGGATTGAGCCTAAGGCACAGCAAGTGGGAGTGCAAATATCACATAGTATTTATTCCGAAGTGCCGACGTAGGGTGTTGTACGGTCAGTTACGGAATGATCTTGGGGAGGTATTTCGGGCTTTGGCCCGGCATAAGGAAAGCCGGATAGAAGAAGGGCATCTGATGGTAGACCATGTTCATATGCTGATTTCGATACCGCCGAAGTACGCAGT
>NZ_JACKZA010000016.1 GCF_015100155.1 Acidithiobacillus sp. HP-2
ACTTTGACGGGTACCGGACCCAGAGCGGTCATGATCTCGCGCTCCGGCAGATGCCCATTACGCACGACCGCCTGACGCCCATCAACCATCCGCACCGTCGCAAATTCTTCCAGCAATACCGCCACCTCTGCCTCTATGGCCTGCTCAATCAGAGAGCGTGCCGCGCGTCGAAGTATCCCTTCAATGCCCAGACCCAACTCTCCCATCCCACCTGCTATTACGGTATTCTTTTCCACGGCGTACTCCTTATGTTGCTCTTTGAGTCGGAAACCCTTTGTAGCAACAGTACGCCACCTCATTCAAGCCAGTTGTAACGGCCCGTACACCACTTTCGAGCATAGCTCAATCCGTTGGCCGAATTCCATGAATCTGATTTCAGCGTCCTTAATGTAGAGGTGGATTCCCAGATTTTCTTCGAAGATGATTACGATAGCATACTGGGGCAGCTTATTGCTCATGTGGTAAACACGGAGGGACCAGTGCGAACCGATGTACTCACCAAGCGCATTGCACGCGTTCATGGGTGGGCCCGAACTGGAGCTCGTATACAAAGTCGTATAGTTGGACTAGCCCAAGGAAAGTACCCTACCAGCAAAGAAGACGTTGGCCTTTTCTATTGGCCAATGGGCAGCAATACGTCCCGTTTTTCAGCTTTTCGCCACCCTTGCAATGAAACCGTTCGGCCTGTAGATGAGATTGCTTTACCAGAACTTATTTCGCTTGCCTGTGAATTAAGAAGGCGGCAGCATTTCGAAGACGAAGCCGCCGCCGTCTTAGCTATGGCCCACGCAGTGGGACTACAGAAGCTCCGCACTGCAAGTCGGCACAGGCTGTCCCGCGCGTGGAGAGATTCGATGAATTACAATGAAACGCTATAACAAATTCTTGGCATTCCGTATTTCTATTGGACAAGTCTGTCAGCAACTTAGTTTATATTCTACAGCATAGTTGTCTTTTTCAACGCTGTCTGTCGCCGTTTTGCAGAACGATAGCTGCATAACCTATAATGCAGTTCGTTCAAAAGCCCTGTCCTAGAGGAATGCATGCCTATCCGCCCCTACCCCATCCCCATGGATGACTTCCGTAACGTGCTAACGCTTTCCCCGCTCAGCCTGGTCGAAATAGCGCGCAGATTCGAGATCAGCCGCAGCAATCTGATGGGCTTGCTCGGAGGCAATCGCACGCTCAGTGATGACAGACTCCTGCAGTTGGTGAAATGGGTGGGGCTGGTAGGGGCGAATTCCCTGCACCTGAATTCTGGCATTCATTTTTGGAAAATTGCTTCCGAAACACAAATGGAAGCTTTTCTGCATCTGCCCACAGGGATATTGCCGGAATCCTTACGCTGGAGTCTGGTCCTGGAGTTTCCGCCCCAGGATCGGGACTGGATACATCTCAAGGCCGATATCGGCGAGCACTGTTGGGTTTTGCTGTCCGTCCGACCAGTCTTTTTTGCTTTGCTGCGGGACCGCCTTCCAGGCATTGGTCGCCCAGTAACGCTGATGTATTTACAAAAACCGCTGAAACAAATCCTTGCCGATACCAGTAATCCGGGTTTGGCGGTTGCGTGGGCAAAGCAGCCGCAAACCCTGACTTTGGTAGATGCGCCAATGCGGGACACTCATGCAGCGGATTTGTCGGCCTGGATGGCTTGGGCACGGCAAAAGCTGGCCCTTGATACCAGTGACATCAGTGAACAGGTCTATCCACCAGTGACGGAATCTCCCGAAGACGGACTGGACCCTGCGATTCCTTGTGATCAGGCCTGGCACCTCTTGGCGCACCGCCTTGACGTCGCCGGTGCCGCACATCCGGATATTGTTGATATACCAATATTCCCCATGGAAAAGTTCAGCGATTACCCTACTGGCATGGTGCGGATGGATCGGAACTGGCTGGGGGATGCCCTGCTGGAGCTTGGAAAAAAAGGACGGTTGCGCTGCTACGTCAAGGAAAACAGTACAGAGAGCGTGATTGTGGCATTGTCTACGGTAACACGCTGTGGATTACCGCCACCTTGGGTTTTGTCCACGGCATCAGAACGTTACCTGATTTGGCGTGAGCAACATCTGGAAATCGCTGCGCACATTGAATCAAATGACTATTGTATCGGGCCGGTAGTGGCTTCCTGGCATCGCGCTACAACCTGTTTGGTTCAATAGTATCCATCCAGCCTTCAGGATTGGCGGCAGTGAACCGCTGGTCTTGTTTCGGGCATACTCTGGAAGTTGAACATGTTCCGAAAGGACTCTGGCTTTGGAGTCTAAATAGCCTGGAAAACCAGAGTGAAATGAGCAAATAATGATTGAACAGATGCACAGAAAACGGGCGCATTTCCACCTAACCTACTCATTATACTTGATTTTACTCGGAATTGGCCTTAAAGAAAAAACTATGCGACTCTGGCTTTCCCGTCTATATAGCCTGGAAAACCAGAGTACAAAGGCCAATGATGGTTGAGAATGGCGCGGGAACAAAGCCTGCTGTCAGTGCATAACGTGTCCAGCAATGGTTGGGGTTACCTTACCTAACACGGACTCAATCAGTTAGGTAGCCAAAAGCTATGCGGCAATCCTATGTTCCCGATTCTGTCATCAATCGTTCCTGTTTGTGTCACATGAATATGCTCATGCCATACAGGGAGTAAAGGGCGCGTCAGACGGTTATGCACGGATGGTTATAGTTCTTAGCTGTCATTTCAGTGAAGACCATGCTTCACTGGTTTTGTATTTCCATTTTATTCTCCCTGCTACCCAATATTGTCTGGTCCGAATGCTGATTGATAGTCATGACTGATGGCAACATCTTCACCAAAATCTGACGAGGAATGAACAGTAATATTGGTCACATCCATTCCGGTGCAGCTTTGTTGCTTTTGAGTTACTGCTGCACGTTTGGCGGCAGCGGCCCGAATACTGTCCAAATCAATGCCTGCATCATGTGCACGCTGCCGCAGCGCATCCTTCAAATACTTCTTGTCCACGTTTCGATCTTTGCTTACCCGTGTATTCAACACAGCGAAATCTTTTTGTTTGCGGGTGGCCTTTTTGGGATCAATGCCGCTTTTTAATAAATACGATTGGATTTGTTTTTTTCGCCCTGAGAAAGCATCTTCGGCTTCTCTGGATATACCCTGCACCCCAAAAGATAGGTGCTCTATACCTTTTTTATCACATTCCAGCCTCAGCTCCAGTTCATAGCCGCCCAACACCTGCATTTTGTTCATCAAGTAAGCCACTTGGGCATCACCCAGTGCATAGATTTTGCGACTTTTTTTTTCCATAGTCGCTCCGCAAACTGGCCCACTGGCCATCGGCTCTTTGGATAAGATTGGGAATCACTACATGGACATGCAGTTGGGGATCGATGATTCCATCGGCGGCTCTGGCGGTTTCATGCAGAAATCCAGCCGCTACAATAAGATCAGAAAACTCGGTAATCACGCCACCCTTCCCTTTTCTCGCGTGGGACATTTCCCTTGCGTAAAAATTTTCGATCGCTTGTTGCACAGATTCCAGCATCCATGCCTTAACACGTGAATCGTCAATGGACAGAATAGAGGCCGCTTTGGGCGCACTAAATGTCCAGTCCGAGCCCATTCGACGATTATTCTGATGGTTACCGCGTTTACTGATGTCATGTCCATCCATGGTGACACCATGTAGGAGTTTTTCTAGATCCGAGTTGTTGACATAGCAAGATAAGCCTTGGATGGCGGCACCGTTACCCATCCAAACGCCCTTAACGTTGCCATTTTCCGCATAATAGTTGCTAGTTTCATCTTCAGAAAAATGGACAGTCTGCGCTTCCTTTTGTTCAGAAACGTATTTTATTACACTTTCAGGAGTCCCTTTTAGGTGAGTTTCTTTCACGCTCATGATATCACCTCTCCTCTTCGTTTTTTATTACCGTAATTATGCAAAAAAACTTTTCGTAATTTTTATCTGAAGTTTCACCGATTTTCATGAGGAATAAGTCGCCGCATGCTACGCCACCATACGCATGAGCATCTGAGTGAATGATTTATGAGGGGGTTGGCAGAGATGGGGCCAAAGTCCCAGAAAATGGCTGGAGAGAGCTTCATCTGTAATCAGTTTGCGGACATCGGAGAAGGCAAAACTGGTCCGTCCCTTGACGATATGGCGGCGCTTGGGATCAGCCGTGATCCGGTCGGCGTAAATCCAGGTCAGGGTCGTGGCGAGCAGGCAGAAATGGAGGTGGTTGGTGACGGCATCAGCGGTCCGGTTCTGGCTGCGGGCGCTCCCGATTTCCTGTTTGATTTCTTTGAAGCCGGCCTCGATTTTCCAGCGGGCACCATAGTATTCGACAATCTGGGTGACGGAGAGCGTCAGATCTGTCGTGAAGAACGCCACCCACTGGGTTTTGCGAAAGACCCAGACCACCCGCACCGGGCAGCGCAGGGTTTTGAGCAGGAAGATCTGATCATAGGCACGTATCTCCCGCGCTTTGCCATAAAGCTGGACCGTGTGCCTTTGCGCCTGTTCCCGCAAAGACGTCGCCAGCTCGGTCACTGAACCGCAACGATCCCCATATTTGCGAGGCCGACCCTTGGCGGTCCGGGCCGCATCCGCTGGCTCTGCATATAGGACCGTACTGCTGCGCAAGCGGGACAACAGGTGGATGGACGGTTCCGCTGCATTCAGGGGTTTCCACAGGCCATTGTTCCCGAACCAGCTGTCGCAGACGATCAGAGGAGAGTGGCCGCTGAAATGGGTAGCCACCGGCAGGATCATGGCCGCAGCCTGGGCCATTTTTGACTGAAAGACCGGCACCTGTCCATGACGGCGGACGTTGATCTTGCCGGCCGCAATGTCCTTCTGCCGATGGTAGAAGCGACAGCCCAGCGGCAGACAGGCCCAGCGGCCTTTGATGGGCTTGAGCAGGCCGAGCATGACGATATTCTGTGCCCAGGGATAAGTGGGATGATTCACCTTGGCGGTATGATCGAAGAAAAAGCCGCAGCCGAAGATCCGCTTGCCGGTTTTGTCGTTGAGGGTGTCATCAAGGGCCAGGATCAGTCGCCCATCGACCAGCGGGGACGGAATCAGATTCCAGGCAATCGGCCAGAGGCGATCCCAGGCCAGTTGGGTGGAGGCCATGAAGAGGTAGAAACGGCGGGCGTTCACATCCAGGCCAAAGAGGGTCTGCAGGGAGCGCAGCAGATTGCTGCTCATGGAGGAGGTGAAGGGGACCATGATAGCCAACAGGATAAAGGGGAACCATTGAGCCCGTTCGCGCCCTAGTCGCGAATCCGAAAATGCCGATTGGAAAGGGAGGAGTAAATCGCGTAGCATGGACATCGAACAGGGCCTCTTGCGTTTTATAATCAGAGCGTTAACGATCACTCATTATATCACGGAAGGCGGTTCTATTCATCGTTATCTGGCTGATTCACAATAAATAAAACAAGAAAAATAGGGTAACAAAATAGCGCCAAAATAAGTATAATTCATAGATAAATAATAATATTTAATGACCGACATTTTTGTTAACCATGCCGATTTTCCTCGCGGAAAAACGGTGAAACTTTAGTTTTTATAATACCAAATTAAATTAAATGCACGAAGCTTAGGTAGGTTTATCCCGTTACCGTTCGATCACAGTAACGACACCAACAGGCTCAAGACACCAAGCATTATTGAAAACCCATCTGACCTCAAAATTCAGGATAAAACTAATAACAATGTCATGATTTTGGGTGGGTTTGTGTGTAGTTAACATATCTATATGTGTGTACAAAACTTATCGTTTAAATGCTGAACTATATGGAAAAACTACGGTATATGTGCGTTATGTGATGATTACCTAAAGATAAGATGCGCATTCTATACAGAAAACCTTCGGACCGATAATCCGAAAATCAACAGATAAATAAAGGATATTTAACGGCATAAAAAGAAAACACTGAAATTCTACAGAGAATGGCATCACATGCTTCGTTGAAGTGACTTTTATTGGTACAATATGTATTAAGAGATATTTTTGAAAAATGCAGAAAAAAAGGAGCCATGCGTGGATAAATTAACAGAGCTGATTGCCGACGGACCGGATAAACGTTATACCATGAAGTCGGTTGTTTTAAGCCGCTACGAAGACATTAATACTGCTAGAAAATTAATGCGTACCTGGAATGACATTGCTGATGCTCTCGGATTTACCGGGCGCGGAAAAGATGTGGCTGGATGTTATGCGCGGGTCTCTATGGGCATCAAAAAAGGGAAGTTAATGGTACCTGTAAAAAAGCAAAAGACGAGTATAGGTCGTGGCTTAGATATTCATGAACGGCTCATATCCAAATCAGGAATCATCAACTTGGATGATCCTGCCAATCAATGAGTTTTTTACCATCTACTGAAAAGGAATCTTGTTATGCATAAAAAATTGATTATCAGCCATGGCGACAAGGGTGGCGTGGGCAAAAGCATTTTCTCGATGCTAACCGTCGATTATTTGCTCGACAGAAATTTACCTGTCGCCGTTGTGGAAGGAGACGTCGAGACGGGGGACGTAGCCAATCGTTATGAAGGCGTCGAGGGCGTCACCGTTTTCAGCGTGGATCTGGACAAATCGGGGCGCGATGCCGAAAACAGCATGACCGTTCTGTTCAGGCGCATTGAGCAGATGGGTTGCGAAAACGTGGTGATTAACGCACCAGCCAATGGGAAAAAAGCCTTCGACACGAATGCGAATTTGATACTGCCCGTTGCCCAGGATTTAGGATTTGAAGTATGTGTCGCTTGGATGATTGGTGTTGAGGAAGCCAGCGCAGAAATGTCGTCACGTTCTCTTCTTTGTCAAATGGCTGACCGCAAGATGGCCGTGGTGAACCGCCACGAAAGTGCCTACGATGCCGATTTCTCATGGTTTACCCAACCGGTTCACAAAAATGCATGGATAAAAGGTGGCGGACTGGTTGGTGAGATTCCTGAACTAGCCTCGCGTGTTGCTAGTGTTCTCAAAACGCACAAAAATCGATCATTGGCCTCCCTGACAGGGGCGGATAGTCCTTTGTTTATCGTGGACCGTCAGTCTATTCGAAATTGGCTGAGGCAGTCGTGGGTCAATGCGGTGATTCCACTTATTGATGGTGGTGCCTGATGGGTCCATTAAACCGATCGGAATCACCCGCATCTGGGATAGGCACTCACAAAACGGGCAAAGCTTCGTTGGCCGCTGACAGCGGGTATGATCTGACAGAGCGGTCTTTGCCCGATACCGATCATAAGCTGCTCGCCCGGTGGGTACAGCAGTATAAAATATCGGCAGACGATCCCATGTATGGCGCGTATCTGTCTGCACGTGTAGCTTTTGATGGAGCCGCTGCCGCTGGTTATTCCTTAGAAATCATGAAAACCGCTCTCGCATCCATCCCAAACAAGATACAAAAAGCCGTCACTGCAGGGGCCGGTGATATCCAAGGGCACGTGGATAAAGCCTTTGACATAAATGTAATCAAACTGGAAAGAGCGATTAGTCATGGACTAGAGCGGGGTTCTTCATCGGCATTGATCGCCTTGAATACGGCCACCAAAAACCTGAAAGACGCTGCGGCCGCCGTAGACAAAAATATGAATGCGGCCATTGCTCAAAAGCAGGACAAAGTCATCGACCACTGGGTAGATACCGGTGCCGACCTCTTGAACATCACCGTGCGGGAAGCGGTTTTGAAACAGCGCGTCCTGAACGTTTACTTTATTTTAGGGGTGATGCTAACCGCGTTTGTGTTAGGTGCAGTGCTTTGTTATGAATATCTCACCTTAACCCATCGTATTACGCCATCGACCATCCTGATAAATCAACACACGGGAAAACTGGAATGTAAGGTTTCACAACACGGCGCTAATTTCTGCGAAATTCGGTAAGTCACGAACGCTGTTTGAAAAAGTTTTACTTGAATGCGATGGATACAACATGCTGATCTCAAGATTCCCTATTCGGCCAGCATACGGCCATAAATTAGCCGTAATAAACGAACAAGCGGGAACCCCATCATCAATAACAGGTTCATGACCGATCACAGACGTCACCGGCCATGATAAAGACGGCTCAACTATTTTCTTTGTCTTGGCCTATATCCAGTTCATCTGAATCGTAGAAATAAACAGGTAGACGTTTCAGAGGCCGCTGCCAAGCTTTAAACCCAAAGGGAGGCAATGATTGCGCATATTTATCTACTGACCAATACTCTAGAATAGTTCCATCTGGATTAGTTTTAATCTCAGGTTTGGGGATCAGTGAGGTTTCAATCCCAAGATCGTAACCAGCAGCATCAGCAAGACAAGGAAAATTGAAAGCGATCACCGAGTGAATGTGCCGTGCAAGCTGACGCCACAGACTGGTACTCAGCCAAGCATATCCTGCATCCGGATTTTCTAATTTTCCCACCCACCAGTTTATCAGATGCAGAGGATCAAAAGCTTCCTCACTACCCGTTTCCAACAAATACAAACGCATCAATACGGCACCCATCGGGGTCTTATACACATTTTCAATTCCTTTTAACATGACATTCTCCTTTACCAATCATCAAAACACGATCTACAATCAACCCAATAACAAATTATAACTCTTTAAGTAAAATAAAAAAGTTTTTCTACTGACCTACTACTATAATCTATTTTTTCACTTGTACGAAACACCTTCAAGACATTTTCCAGACCGTCAACCTATTACAAACCAGAATGATGCTGACGTTGTGGTGATTTAATGAAAATACGCTTTTAAATGGGATTATGAAACTTCCTTGATGCCTTATCCGGAATTGCAAGCCAGCTCGTTCAGATTTTTTCGTGGGATACACATTGTACCCAATGGCCTATTTTATAAAGTCTTTGATCGCCATATAAGGGACACATTAACCACATGAAAAAATGATTCATCGAAGGTTCTTCATTGAGCAGCTTTCAGCCTGTTTTGTTCCAAATGGAATTCATTCAGGACATGATTTACGGTAGGCATTTACACCATGTCAACTGCCTCAGCTTCCAATGAGACATACTCTTTTGGGGCATCGATGAATTTTACATAGATGATCTGCAATAAGGTATCGGCCAGAAGATACAGCAAGTAACTTCCTATAGTGGTGGTACATTTGGCACGCTACGAATAAGATGGGCGGTGTTGACTATCGCTTATTTAGGGTAACATATAGACCTGTAGTCGCATCCCGATTAACGACATCTTTCCGCAAATCAGCAAAGGAGTACCATCATGTTTGGATTTGGAGAAAAGCCCCAGGAACAGCAAACTGCCACTTGTCCATGCTGCCAGACGCCCATGCAGGATATGGGTGCCCATGGCCTTCGTATGGGAGGTTTAACCGGTCTGGGTGGGGCCGCATTGGGCATGTTCGCCGGGCAGATGGCCGATGATGGCGAGGAAGCCTTCGAGAAGAAACTCAAGGTACAGGTCTTTGTCTGCCCCCAGTGCAGCGAGATTTCCTTCAAATATCATGGCGGGCTTTAAACGGGAGTGAGTCAGCATGCATGAGATCATTTGCCCCCATTGCCACAAAACTTTCAGCTTGGACGAAGCGGGATACGCCGATATTCTGAAACAGGTTCGGGATGCGGACTTCGATAAGCAGATCCATGAGCGTCTCGCGCTGGCTGAAAAGGAAAAGCAGAACGCTCTGGCCCTCACCCGGGCTGAATCCCTGGCAGAAGCGCAGCGTGCCGAAGCCGCCAAGGATGCAGAAATTGCAAAACTCAGGGAACAGATAGCTTCCATCAACAAACTCGAATCGGTCAATCTCCAGAATGCCCTGCAACGCCTTCAGGCAGAAAAGGATAGGGAAATTCAGTCGCTCAATGCCAAACTGGAAGCCAGCCAGACCCATCAGCAACTGGCCGTTAGTATGGCTGTCCGGAACATAGAAAAAGAGCGCGACACGCTGAAAAACAGTCTCGATCGGGTAGAGCTTGAAAAGCACCTGGCGGAAAAATCCATCACCGAACGTTTCGAAATGCAGATCAAGGACCGCGATGCAGCCATTGAACGCTTGCGTGACATGAAAGCCAAACTCTCCACGAAAATGGTCGGAGAAACCCTGGAGCAGCATTGCGAAATTGAATTCAATCGAATCCGGGCCACAGCATTCCCTTACGCCTACTTTGAAAAAGACAATGACGCTCGGGCGGGTAGTAAGGGTGACTATATTTTCCGGGATTATGACGAAGCCCAAACGGAAATCGTATCCATCATGTTCGAGATGAAAAACGAAAATGACCAGACGGCCACCAAGAAGAAAAATGAAGACTTTTTGAAGGAACTGGACCGTGACCGTACAGAAAAAGGTTGCGAATACGCGGTACTGGTTTCACTCCTGGAATCCGATCACGAACTCTATAACAGCGGCATTGTGGATGTATCTCACCGCTATCCGAAGATGTACGTCATTCGGCCGCAGTTCTTCATCCCCATGATTACCTTGCTGCGCAATGCGGCCATGAAAGCGCTCCAGTATAAGACCGAGCTGGCCCTGGTGCGCACGCAAAATATAGACATTACAAACTTTGAAAACGATCTGGAGAGCTTCAAGGATGCATTTGGAAGAAATTACGACTTGGCATCCAGAAAATTCGCCACGGCGATTGATGAGATCGACAAATCCATTGATCATCTACAGAAAACCAAAGAGGCGCTGCTGGGCGCGGATCGGAATCTGCGCCTGGCCAACGATAAGGCCCAGGATGTAACCATCAAGAAACTCACCCGGAAAAATCCTACCATGGCCGCCAAATTTGCCGAACTGGAAAACCCAAAAGAAGGATAATGATGCCGCTCTATATTGAACCCCATGCGGGACCTGCACCCATTGTGCAGCTGATACGATCAGCCCACCACTCGGTCAATGTCGGGGTCTATTATCTCTCCGACCATCCTATTCTCCGGGCATTGAAAGCAGCCCATGCGCGCGGTGTGGATGTGCGCGTTATCATTGAGGGTAAGCCTTATGGCATGAAACCCTGGCAGGTGCGTAAGGAAGAACGGGAGATCGAGGCGACGGGTGCCACTTTACATCTGGCCCCTTACCGCTTTACCAGTCATGGGGATCACTATGCTTTTCTCCATGAAAAGTTTGTCTGTTCAGGCCATGAATGCGAAATTGGTACGGCGAACTTCGATTGGAGCGCATTCGATCGCAATAGGGAGTACCTGTATGTCACGAAAGATCCTGCCGTGGTCAAGGCGGCCAACGCTGTTTTCCATGCAGACTGGAATAATCGACGGGCTCCGGCCTATGCACATCAGATTCTGGTTCTTTCTCCGGGCACGTCTGCCGCGCAAATCATCGGTGTCATCCAGCAACCGGGTCCGATAGACATCGAAAGCGAGGAAATGGGTCCATATCGCCCGACACTGGAGGCTATTGCCCGAAAAGGCGCGCTGGCCAGAGTCATCCTGCCCGCCAGTATCAACGCCCAAGACAAGCAAGATGTAGCCTTTCTGCGCGCACATGGGGTTCAGGTACGCTTGATGCCGGTGAAGCCGATTTACATGCACGCGAAGGCCGTAATTTCCGGGAATGAAGCATTGATAGGCTCCGAGAACTTCACGGAGACTTCACTGGAGTCCAATCGAGAAATGGGGTTATTGCTTCATGGTCGTCCGGTATCGGAGCTGCAGGCGCAATTTAATCGGGATTGGACCAGATCTGCACATGGCTAAACACGAAACTATCATAAAAGCTCCCCAGTTTGGAATAAGAGCCAATCTAAAGACCAATCCCGGCAAAGAGACTCCTGCGGAGCGTATTCCTGCGGAGCGCAAAGAATCCGCAAAGGATGTACGGGATCCAGATATGGCTTCCGCGAACGCTACTCCATCATTCTGGTACCCCAAGGATCTTGATCTCCCAGAGAAGACTGCGCCCAAAATGGCTTTCAAGACAGCGCCTAAAATCGCAGAAAAGCGCAAGGTGGAAGTTATTGTGCGAAAGAAGCGGAATTTTAGCCTCTAGTCGCGCTTAGGAATCCTGCGATCAGGTTATTTTCAGGGAATTGTTGCCTGCGATGCTGCTGTCATATAACCTGTTTCATGTAACTTTAATGAGGAGATGATTTATGACCACTGCACATGTGAACATGCGGGTTAAAAAACATCGAGACGCCTTGCGTGCCGCAGGGTTGAGGCCAATTCAAATTTGGGTGCCAGACACCCGTCGTCCAGACTTTGTGGAGGAATGTCGTCGTCAGTGTCTTGTTGTGCGGAATGACCCGCAAGAAAAGGAGGTGATGGACTGGCTTGAAGCGGCAGCAGATAAGGATGGGTGGGTTTGAAAAGGGGCGCTATAGTCGTTGTTGCCCTACAAGGTGACTATGGCAAGCCCCGCCCGGCGCTGGTTGTTCAGTCTGAAATGTTCTCGACATTGCCCTCCGTGACAGTTCTCCCCATTACCAGCGATCTCAGAGATGCGCCGCTTTACCGTATCGGCATTGAGGCATCACCGGAAACCGGATTGCACAAGCCTTCACAAATCATGGTGGATAAATCGCAGACTATCCCTCGCGAGAAAATAGGCCAGATAGTCGGGCACTTGGACGATGGGATGATGGTCTCTGTGAATCGGGCGATGGCTCTATTCCTTGGCTTTGCCTGATGGAACATTGGCGTAATGTTGCGCCTCTGCTGGTCCCGCCAGCCGATGACGCAGATTATCAATCACTGGTGGAATCTCTGGATGCCATTCTGGATGCGGGGGGCGCGGATGAAAATAGTCCTCTGGCTGGACTGGCCAGCATGATCGGATATTTGATCGAAAAGTACGGAGCTCAAAATTACCCCATGCCCAGTGCTATGAGCAGCCAGGAAGTTTTGGCATTCTTAATGGCACAACATCATCTCCGACAATCCGATTTGCCCGAAATTGGAAATCAGGCAAAGGTTTCGGACGTGCTTTCAGGCAAGCGTAAGATCAATCTTCGTCAGGCGAACGCCTTGGCAAAACGGTTCGGCTTGAGCATTGAAGTATTTGCAGGAACCGATTAAAAAATAATTCGCGTGTCAATCGCCTACGCCGGGTTGCAACACTTATCAGACTGTAGCGGTCGGTTCTGGATGTATTCCCCTAACCATGCCTCATCCCGCCATGCACATTCCCGCACCATCACGGCCAGCATTTTTTGTATCCGGCTGGGTGGAACATTTTTGACCCATCGACAAAACCGGGCATCTTTCGCATAAAAACCGACCATCGTACTCACATCAATCGCATAAGCCGGGCTGAGAACGTGCATCTCCACATGATGAAAAACGTTTTTAGCCATCGCATGAATATCCGTTTTCATATAATCCCCCTTATTTTCCTTATGGGATCATAACACAAAACGTTAGGCTTGGACGTCTATTTTTACGAGGCGACTTCTCCCAACCGGTGAGGTCATGGAATCGTGTGTGGATAGATGTATCAACGGTAGCTCAATTATCTTGCTCCATTCGTATCATCTGGATGGGCAACCGTTCTCCCTCTGCATTTTCCGACGGCATCGGTACCACAGGGTCTCGGAATGATAAAAAACCTGATGTTCCATCTTGCCAATAAACCCACGACTTGTAATCACAACCCAAGTAAGTCTCGATGAAGAAGAATTTTTGCAGGGTAAGATCGGAGGTAAGATAAACTTACTTTAAAATTATTTATTTATTTTTAATTCAATTGGTTAGCATATCTAATTGGCGGAGGCGGTGAGATTCGAACTCACGAGGGGCGCAAACCCCTGCCGGTTTTCAAGACCGGTGCATTCAACCGCTCTGCCACACCTCCGTGTCGGTGGAGTTTAACCAAAGCCCGGGCAAATGTGAATGCCAGCCAACTTAAAGTCATGCAAAAACATCTCCCTTCAGTACACCGGAAACTCACTATCTGCTTATTTTCTAATTGTTTATCACCAAATTAAAAATACCTTGGTTTCCGCAAGACCAAACCCGGTCTATACTCGGCAAATGCTCAATGGGAGCATTCCATACATATGGCGGAGGAGAAAATGATGTTTAAAAAAATGGTGATGGCGACGGTTTTGGGATTTGGTCTCGCCGGTTCTACGATGGCAATTGCAGCAGATACAAGCACTTCCGCAACAGATAGTAGCGCCACAACAGCAGCATCCACAACCCCCGTTTTCATGTCTCCGGCCTGGGCCAAGGAGCTTTGCACCGCCTGGAACAATAACCCGACGCTGACCGAAAAACTCGCGGGGGCCTGGATCAAAAATAATGGCGGCAAGGGCTACAAGGTCATGGAGGTCTCTGATTCCAGTATGAAAAGTACGCCGCCTATTCAGCTCGAAATTGCCGCTAAGGACGGTAAGGCCGAATGCACCTATGGTGGCGCAATTAAGGTAGCAGACCTGAATTACAGCTATGACTACAAAATGTGGGCAACGACCCATGACTGGCACCACATGGGTTCACCCATGATGGCCATGATGTTTGGGCGCCTCAACTTCAAGGGTCCGAAAATGGAAGCCATGGAAAACATGGGCCCGTTCTCCGAATTTCTGAAACTGGTCAAGGAAGTGCCCGCTACTGTTCCGGCTTCCTGAGCGCACCCAAAAGTTGTCATATAAAAAGGGTGCCTTCTGCTGGCACCCTTTTGAATGAACGGGCATTACCCACCCGCAAAACAACACTTCAAAATTTCATTCCGGCTTCTGGAGTCGTTCCAGCAACAGGGTATTTACCTGATCAGGATTGGCTTTCCCCTGACTGGCTTTCATCACCTGGCCGACAAAAAAGCCCAGAAGCTTATCCTTACCCGCCCGGAAACCCGCAACCTGCTGGGGATTGGCAGCAATAATTTCATCTACCATAGCGGCAATGGCTGACGCATCGGTAATCTGACGCAGGCCACGACTGTCAATAATGGCATCAATTTCACCACCCTGGTGAAAAATTTCTTCAAAAATTTCCTTGGCAATTTTTCCGGAAATCGTTTTATCTTCAATACGCTGCACCAACAGGCGTAATTTTTCGGCAGACACCGGGCAATCCTGAATTTCGACCCCTGCTTTATTCAAAGCTCCGAGCAAATCACCCATGACCCAGTTGGCCGCCAGCTTCCCTTCCACGCCATCCGCCACACTCTCGTAGTAGTCGGCAAGATCGCGCCCGGCAGTCAACACACCGGCATCATAGGCCGAGAGATGATAGGCCTGCATGAAACGTTCACGCTTGGCATCCGGCAGTTCAGGCAGGCTCTGGCGGACTTCTTCGATGCGAGTATCATCGAGAACCAGAGGCAACAAATCAGGATCCGGGAAATAACGATAATCGTTGGCTTCTTCCTTGCTGCGCATCGAGCGGGTTTCATCCCGGTTGGCATCATACAGGCGCGTTTCCTGAACAATGCTGCCACCGCTCTCCAGAATATCCTTCTGTCGCAGAATTTCATATTCAATGGCTTTTTCCAGAAACCGGAAAGAATTCAGATTCTTGATTTCCGCCCGGGTACCAAAAGGGGCTCCAGGACGACGCAGGGAAACGTTGGCATCACAACGGAACGAACCTTCCTGCATATTTCCGTCACAAATTTCCAGATAGCGCACCAGCGCATGCAGTTTCTTCAAGTAAGCCACCGCTTCTGCAGACGAACGCATATCCGGTTCAGAAACAATTTCCAGCAATGGCGTTCCGGCGCGATTCAAATCAATACCTGTCTGCCCGACAAAAGCCTCATGCAGGGATTTACCCGCGTCCTCCTCCAGATGTGCACGGGTGACGCCGATGACTTTCTCGGAACCATCCGCCATCTGTACCGTCAACTGCCCCTTGCCGACAACAGGCAACTCGTACTGGCTGATCTGATAGCCCTTGGGCAAATCCGGATAAAAGTAATTTTTTCGCGCAAACACACTATGCCGATTCAGTTCGGCACCAATCGCCAGACCCAAAGCAATGGCCTTATCGACGGCTGCGCCATTCAAAACCGGTAATGCTCCAGGCATGGCCAGGCAAACCGGACAGGTATGACTATTGGGTTCTGCACCAAAAGCAGTCGGGCAGCCGCAGAATATTTTCGTAGCGGTGTTGAGTTGAGCATGAACCTCCAGACCGATAACCACTTCCCAGTCCATACTCATGCCTCCCCTGCCTTCAAGTTTGGCCGTGCCAGATGCCAGTCAGTTTCCTGTTGATATCGATGCGCCACATTCAACAATAAATCGTCTGCAAAATAATCTCCCATCAACTGCATGCCAATGGGCAGGCCGGATCCGGTGAACCCACAGGGCAGGCTGAGGGCCGGAATCCCGGCCAGATTCACGGCAATCGTATAAATATCGGCCAGATACATGGAAACTGGATCGGCGTTTTTGGCACCCAGCGCAAAGGCAGGTTCTGGAGTCGTAGGGCCGACAATCACATCCACCTCGGCAAAAGCACGGCGGAAATCCTCACGAATCAGACTACGCACCTGCTGGGCCTTGAGATAGTAGGCATCGTAATAACCCGCAGAAAGCACATAAGTACCGACCAGAATGCGGCGCCGCACTTCCGCACCAAAGCCTTCATAACGGCTCTGCAGATACAAATCATCCAGGCTTTCACCTGCACTGCTGCGATGGGTGTAGCGCACCCCGTCAAAACGCGACAGATTGCTGGAAGCCTCAGCCGGTGCCAGGACGTAATAGGTACTGACCGCATGGGGGTTATTCGGCAAGCGAATGGACTGAATGGATGCGCCTTGTTTGGCCAACTGATCTATCCCCGCCTGCACGGCGGCAGCCACTTCCGGATCCAGTCCCTCGCCAAAAAATTCTTCCGGCACACCTACGCGCAATCCCTGCAGAGGACGATCCAAACCCCGCAGTAAATCACTGGCAGCCGCCGGGTGGCTGGTGGAATCCCGAGGATCATGGGCCACCATGACATTGAGTAGCAAGGCACAATCCTCGGCGGAACGCGCCATCGCCCCCCCCTGATCAAGACTCGAAGCAAAAGCAATCATGCCATAACGGGAAACCCTTCCGTAAGTAGGTTTAATCCCGGTAATACCGCAAAGGGCAGCCGGTTGGCGAATGGAGCCGCCGGTATCTGTCCCCGTCGCCACCGGCACTAAACCCGCTGCTACCGCCGCTGCCGAGCCACCGGAAGAACCTCCCGGCACCATTTTCGTATTCCAGGGATTGCGGACAGGCCCAAAATAGCTGGTCTCGTTGGAAGAGCCCATGGCAAATTCATCCATGTTGAGCTTACCCAGCATCACCATGCCTTCTGCGGCCAGTCGCTCCACGACAGTGGCACTATAAGGTGCGACAAAGTTTTTCAGCATTTTCGACCCGCAGGTGGTCGGTACACCTGCCGTACAAAAAATATCCTTATGGGCCATGGGCAAACCCAGCAGCGTTCCGCTTTCGCCTTTCGCCAAACGGTCATCGGCCCGCGCAGCAGATTCCAGGGCAGCAGCCTCAGTCACTGTTACAAAAGCGTTCAGTTCCGGGTTTAAGGTATGGATACGCTTGAGCAGGTTTTTCGTCAGCTCTTGAGCAGAGAAATCCCGTTTTTGCAGACCCTCGCGGAGTTGCCGCAGGGAAAAATCGTGGAGGTCCAAATGCTGCTCCTGTTATTCGATGACTTTGGGGACGAGAAAAAGCCCGTGCTCGGTGGCCGGAGCACTGGCCATCAGGCGTTGGCGTTCATCATGATTGGAAACCTGATCCTGGCGCAGTGGCTGTTCCAGATCCAGAGGATGGGCCATGGGTAAAATCCCCTCTGTAGGTATGGCACTCAACTCCTCAACGAGTGACATGATTTTTTCCAGTTGACTGGCCACTGCGGGCACTTCTTCCTGAGGTAGGGCCAGACGGGCCAAATGAGCCGTACGGCGCACTGCATCCTGATCAAAAGCCATATTTAATGTTTTCCTTTCGTGTTGGCGCTGGATTCATTGCCGGCTGGAGTTGTTCCAGCAGGCGGAGGTAAAGACAGACCTTCAAGTAACTGGCTTTTACTCACCACCCCGCCACTGATCAAATACTGTTCATGCTGTTCCCAGGCGTTGCGCATAAACTGATAGGGATCCACTGCCTCCTGAACCATGCGGATTTTCGGACCATCCACATAGCCCGTATTAATCACGCCCATGCCACTCAAGGCATATTGGGCGGGGGTACTGGTAATATAATATGCGGGGCCGGTAAAGATGACCATGGCGAGGCCCGGCAAACTCCGCAACGAACTGGGTCCATAAAAGGGTAATACCAGATAGGGTCCCTGTGGCACGCCCCACACCCCAAGCGTCACCCCCAGACTATTGTCGTGCATGGGTAAATCCAGCTTGTCTGCCACATCAATCAAACCACCCACACCGAATGTGGAGTTGACCAGGAAACGGCTCATATCCTCCATACCCTGTTGTACCCGACCTTGCAAAAAATCGTTTATAAAAATGTAAGGCATGCCCACGTTGGAAAACACGTTACTGACGCCCTCGCGGACAAAACCCGGAGTCACCGCATTGTAACCCGTAGACACCGGCTCAAGCACATAATCATAAAGTCCCATATTCACATGGAACATGGCATGATTGAAGGTTTGCAAAGGCGGCCGAGCGGATCCAGATATGTCAGGCCCGGGACCATCCACCGTAGCGCAGCCCGATAGCGCCAGCACGGAACTGGCAAAAATCCCACCAAACAGCCGACGCCAACGAGCCATCAATTTCTCCCGCTCGCGTACTGAGCGATTTGCGCTTTTAAATGCGCAATCAGCGCCGGGAAACCCTTACTTTTTATGGTTTCGTCATATTCAGAACGTTTCAGGGACAAATCACTGACCCCGTCTGCAACCACATTCACAATACGCCACTGTCCATCCTGTTGCTGGAGCAGGTAATCAAAATGATGGACTTTACCATTGCGCATGGTCAGCGTGCTGAATACGCCCTCAGTTCCGGGCTGCATGGTTTCACTGTTGACGACCGCAAAATGCTCCCCTTCATAGTTATCAAAACGGGCCGCATAAGTGGCTGCAGTATAGTCCGCCAACACACCTACAAATTCTTTTTGTTGCGCGGGGGTCAGTTTGGACCAGTGGTTGCCCAGGGTCAGACTGGCAATTCGGTCAAAATCATAGACCTTACGCACCACAGGAGACACGACAGCATAACGGCCCTGGTAACCCATTTTGCTGCCACCCTGCATGGCTTTCAATAAGACTGCATCGAGCGTATCAATAGTCGCTTTTGGCGTCAGCACCTTGGCTTGCGCAGCTGCCGAAGCCGGCGCGGCGACAGCTGCTGAGGCTGATATCATTGGCGACATGGACAAAGCCACTGCCGCCGAAAGCAGCACGGCACTTCTCATAAGCATAAAATCTCCCTGTTAGCCTGTTTGGACGATCAATCGCTTATTAACGTTCAACCCGTAAAGGGAAAACCGGATGGTCGGATCCCTGTGAAGGGGGAATGGTTGGCATATCCGGGGCCATAGGGCCTTCCGTACGCGGCCCACGCAAGGCTACTTTAAGCGCCCGCAGGGGGTGCGCAAACGTGTCATTGACCGCTGTCGGCTCAAAACCCGAATGGACCTGACACTGATCGCACTTGCGGTTAACCCCGACGCCGTACTGATCCCAAGGGGTCGTTTCCATCATTTCCTTGTAAGTCTGGGCGTAGCCTTCACTCACTAACAGGTAGCAGGGCTTCTGCCAGCCAAAAATGTTGCGGGTGGGGTTTCCCCAGGGCGTGCATTGATAATTCTGGTTGCCCGCCAAAAAGTCCAGAAACAGACTGGACTGATTGAACGTCCATTTCGCCTTGCGTTCCTTACCAATACGGAAAATATCCCTGAACAACTGCCGGGATGCGCGCCTTTGAATAAATACTTCCTGCTGGGGGGCCCGCTCATAGTTGAAGCCGGGAGAGATAGTCACACCCTCTACACCCAAGGCCTTGCAGTCATCCAGGAAATTGGCTACTTCTTCCGCCCCTTCACCCTGAAAGAGGGTACAATTCACGGTCACCCGGAAGCCTTTTTCAACCGCCTCCTGAATAGCCAAAGCCGCCCGCTTGTAGGTCCCCGGTTGACAGACAGAATCATCATGGCGGTGTTCATTGCCATCCAGATGGACAGAAAATGTCAGATAAGGAGAAGGCGTATAATCATCCATACGCTTTTTCAGCAGGAGTGCATTGGTGCATAAATAAACGAAGCGCTTGCGTTCCACCAAACCCTTCACCACTTCCGGCATATCCTTGTGAATCAGTGGCTCACCGCCGGCAATAGAAATGATGGGCGCACCACATTCTTCCGCTGCGCCAATGCACTCTTCCACCGACAGGCGTTTATCCAGCACATCATCGGGGTAATCGATTTTCCCGCAACCCGCGCAGGCCAGATTACAACGAAACAACGGCTCCAGCATCAGGACCAAAGGATAACGCTTACGCCCCCGCAGTTTTTGCGAAACAATGTAGCGACCCACCTTGTAGCTCTGAATTAAAGGAACACCCATAGTATCAACACCCCCACCTGGTGGCTAAACAGCCTGTGAACAAATAACAACCTTAATCGCTCAAGTATAACATACCAAAGCGTATGCAGGACAAGCGCAGCAAATAATCAGGCGCATTTACCCCGGGACAGAAAGAAAAACAGTATATTGGCAATACGCGGTGCCAATTTCGGACGCAGCAAACGGGCATCATAAGCAGCAAAGCGTCTCTCGTTTTCCGTCCGACATAATGCGAGCAACTGTGTCAGGCTAATGTCGCTACTCACCTGTTCATGGCCGGTCATGGTAAAATTTTCCTCCTGATGATCATTCAGGCCCCTTGCCGTTTGAATCCGCGCCCAGGCCTGCATGCTGATGACCTGGATACGGTGATACTCCAGAACAATTTTTTTCCAGAAAGGCAGGCGCCGACGGTGCCACTTTAACCAGTTGATAAAAAAAATGATGTGTCGCGCTTCTTCCTGCATGACCGGCTCAAATATCTTTACCAGCTCAGGTGGGAAAAATCCCGAGTTTTTGGCTGCAGCAAACAGTCCAAAAGCAAAATAGGAATCCAGACATTCGCCATAACCCGTAAATAGAAACTCCCAGTAAGGATCCCGCAAGGGCGGCGGCGGCGGAGAGGGAGGTATCTGAATATTATAATGTTTCACCAACGCCTGGAGCAAATCCGAATGTCTCTGTTCTTCCTGACCATCCAGAGCCACAGCGGCACGCACTACGGGATCGGTTTCCCGTGCCGCCATACTCTGAACCATCCGCGCGGTGACACTCTCCGTCGCTACCGCCTCACCCCAGAAAGGCAAGGATTTGACCCGTTGTTCCGTGGCAGCATCCAGTTCCGGCCAAGGCATATTTGCAGGATCAAAATGTACATGGGTATCGTGCATGAACTGGCAAAACAAATCCCGATGCTGCTCAGAACCCAGATCTATGGCCATTGCCGTCATAAAACCCCCTCTTTCCCGGTTGCAACCTGTAACCACCTTCGACGCATATAATGACTTTCTGATGCAGCCCATGACAAGAGGACCGGGACGCCCAGAAAAAGTTCACGCAGCCGTCTGGCCAAAGCATAAGCCAGGGCAAGGTCCGGACCAATGCCGACCACCGTTCCGAACAGCATAAAACCGCCCTCCTGAATACCAATGCCTGCCGGCACCACAAATGCCACACTACGCAAAGCTTGTCCCAGACTTTCGAGGAGCAAGGCCGCCCAGAAAGGTACCGGATGGTGCAGCAGCCAAAAAGTAAAAACGACCTCAAGAGTGCCCGCAAAAAGCCCGGCTAATTGCCAAAAATTGGCCACTAACAAAGCGCGTCCCTTGTCGTAAAAACTCTGGATTTCCGTGTCCAGAAGATGCGGATCGCCGATAATCCCCAAAAGATCATAACCACCCAGCATTCGCTTACTGATGTTCTGCACCAGCGAGAACAAGCCTTTGTGTTTTTGCAGCCAGAAAAAAATGACCAGCACCGGGATCGACAGGAAAAGGAAACCCAGAACTTCGAAAACCAGAAGATGATCGCTGACCGCGAACAGCAACACCACAACTCCCAGCAAAGCAAACAAAAACTGACTCACCAGAGTCAAAGTGATCTCGACCATGACACTGGCACCGGCCACATAGGGCGAGACACCATATTGACTGAGCATTCGGATTCCCAGCAGTTCACCGCCTATCCGTGCCACCGGCAATAAACCATTCACCGATTCGCGAATCATGGCCAGCCACAACAAAAGCCCAAAGGAGGCACGCGCCTTGCCACGTAACAGCCACTTCCAGCTTAAGGTATCCAGAGCCAGCGGCAGCAAATGAAAAGGCAGCAACCAGAGCAACCCCCAGCCCGCTACGGCGAGTAGCGCCATAATTTCGACAAAACCGGCATCTAGCACCAGATAAACACCCAGGAACAGACCCAGTAATCCAGCGAGCAGAATGAGCATTTTCTGTTTCAAGGCTTAGCTGCCTTCATCCTGTGCGATTCCCTCTTCGCGGGGAGAAGACGTAAACAGCAGCATCAGGGTCGGCAAAATAATCAATATACACAAAAGTACAATGGCCAATGCCAGGCTCAGCGCCTCGCCAAGACTCGCCATGCCCGGATCACGGGATACGGCCATACTACCGAAAGCACTGAGAGTGGTCAGACCGCTGAAAAATACCGCCATTGGCGTTGAAGTGCCCAGCAAATGCGCCACATCCACGCCATTGCGCCAGCGCACCACTATATAGATGGCAAATGCCACACCCAGACCAATCAAGAGCGGCAGGACAATGATATTACCCAGATTGAAACTCAAACCCAGCAGGCTCATGGCAGCGACCGTAAACAGTGCCGCCAGCAGCAAGGGAATCATGATCAGCAGCACATCCCGATAACGGCGCAAGGCTAAAAGCAACAACAGACTGATACTCGCCAGCGCAATGTAGGTAGCCTCCTGAAAGGCACCGAGAACAGCCTCTCCACCCTGCACCAGCATCACCGGGGTTCCAACCGCCTTGGGCTCGACCTTGAGCACACTCTGAACAAACTGGTACATGGCCTGGTTACTGCTCAGATTGGCCTTGGGGAAAATCTCTACGCGCGCCTGACCCGATGCGCTGACATAGCGATCTTTGAGCGCTGCTGGCAGGGTTTGCAAATTGACCGGCCCGGCAGACATAGCCATGCCCAGCTGTTTCAATTCCCCCGGCAGGGTGCCCATCACACTATTCTGTAAAGCATTCATGGCGGCGGGCTGCTTTCCCTGCTTCTGTAAAAATGTCTGAAGATGACCGGCCAACTGTCCAGTTATTTTACCATCTGCAGAGGTCTGACCATCCTTGACGGCCAGAGCACGCAGATCCTTGACCAGTTCATCCAGCTTCTTACGTGTATCTGCAGCAGGTGGAGTCAATGCTGTCGGCATCATCAGTGAAAAAGGCGGCACCAGAATCTGCAGATTCTGCAAAATAGCCAGTTTTTTGGATTGCTCCTTGGGAATATAACTTTCCACAGTTAATGCCCGTGCCACCGTCGGCAACTGCTCGACGCGCCGGGCCACGGTCTGAGCAGCGGCAATATTGGGCGTGAGTACTTCCATCCGGTAGGGAGCGGTATCGGGATTTGCCAAAAGCTTTTCAAAGACTTTCACGCCCTCGGCATGACTATCAATCATGTGTAGTGGATTAAAGTCAAAAGTTGTCCGCAAAGCCAGGGGAATGGCCGCAACGGCGAGTATGGTCACCAAGCCCAGAATCCAGTGGGCATAACGATGGATCGGATGTTTTGCCAGGGTAGGCACCATCGTAAAGTGTGGATAATTGATGGCCCGATGTTGCCCGTTTACGGCAATGGGCCACAAGGTCAAATAAGCAGGCAAAAAAGTCAGGGTCAACAGCAGCGCAATGAGCATGCTGGTCCCGGAAATCAGCCCAAGATCCACAATCCCGGCATAACTGGTAGGCACAAAGGCGTAAAAACTCAGTGCCGCCGCCACAGCGGCCAAACCTAGCGCCGTTCCCATACCCTGGGTCACCCGATGCATCGCTACCCGATGTACCGCACCGTTGAACAATTCCTCGCGATAGCGCAGACAGAATTGAATGCCGAAATCCACACCCAGTCCAATAAACAAAATAGCAAAAGCCACAGATATAAGATTAAAGGGGCCGACGAAAAACAAAGCCCAGGCCGTCGTCAGGATAATGCCCGATACCAGCCCGATCAGTACACCACTCACCAATTTCACCGAGCGCAGGGCAATGCTGAGTAGGATAATTTCCAGCCCCAGAGTCAGCGCCAGGGATTCACCAGCACCATGACTGACGGTCTGGAGTTGCTCCGCATCCAGCACGGCCCCTCCGGTTACGCCGACACTGATGCCGTGGGCGGCATTTAACTGCAAACTCTGCAAACCTGCCTGCAAGGTCCGGATGGCAACCTCGGCAGGCTGTAAGGAATGATAATTCATGGCGGGCTGAATAATGACGAAACGCTGGGCAGGACCCAGCTTGGCCAGATCCCCGCCCATCATTTCACTCCAGGAAAGCTGGTACGGCTTACCTTCCAGGCGGGCTTTCACTGCCTCATTCAACGCCGAGAATATGGCCGCCATGCCCGGCAACTGCACACCATTACTCAGTCTTTGGCGGATGGCCATACTCAACAAATCACTTAAGCCACCAAGACTGGGATCTGCGGACAAGCGGGCAATCAGGGGCTGGGCATTGGTAATGCGATCGGCAAAATCCTTTACTTTTTCCGGAGACAAATAGAGCAGACCATTCCGCGCAAAAAAGCTTCCGCCTCCCGGCACATAGACACTGTGAAACATCTTCGGACGAGCGCGCAGCCAGGTCTCCAGACGGGTGACTGCCGCATCGGTGCTCTGGGGATTTTTCCCCTGCAGTACCACCACAATAGTGTTTTGATCCTGGGAAAACTCCTTGTGATAAGCCAGTTCACGTTTCTGAAAGGGCAGATCGCGAGACAGGGCATGGCTGGTATTGGTATCTACTGCAAAATGTGTGATCGCATAAAACAGGGCCAGCAAGGTAGCAATCAGCACCAATCCCATCACCCAAAGAGCCCGTCGTACAGAAAAATCGACCACCTGCACAAAAAAATACGCAATGGATTTTCCGATACTTTCCAGGAATCGTTCAGCCGCCGGTGAAATCACTGAATCTACCTCTCACAATCTGGTGATCACGCAAATACTCCCCAATCCTGGGACTCAACAGGGCGGCATATTCTGCCTGGGGCTCATAATCGGGCATGAGCATTTGCAGTAAAGGACTCTGGGTGGTCGCCGGATGAAAATAAATTTCCACGAGAGCCTTCTCTGGCAGGCACTTCAACATATCCAGCAGGCGCGACTCGGTCATATGTCCGGTGGCATCCAGGCCGCAAAGCAAATCATTATAAAGCAGTCCACGCTTATCCAGTTGCCGGCGCATGCTCGCCAACCAAGGGCGCAAAAAAAAAGCCCAGAAGGCAGGTGCAAAGCCACGCGCACCACCACATCGCGCCACCGCCAGTGACTCCCAGGGGAGACGCACTGCCCGCAATCCAAATGCTTCTCCAATATCCAGCATCAGACTTAACACCGTAGGGTGCAAATGCAGATGTTTGTGGGCGTTGGCATGATCGAGCACCAGACCGGCGTCTGCAAAGGCGGCAAACTGCGCTCGAATTTCTGCCGCCAATTGCTTGCGCACCTTGGGGAGAAAAAAATAACGCGCACCTCGCAACCATAAATCCGCTGCAAAACGACCCTGAACGTCCACCAGATCCGGCACCTGTTTCGCCGGCAACAGCGGCGCTCCATCCACCAGGGTCAGGTGCAAACCGACACCCAGTCCAGACAAACGCTTCGCACGGCGTATGGCATCAGCTGCCGCAGGGGCTCCCACCATAAGACTGGCGGTGGTCAGCACACCCTGCTGATAGGCTGATTCCACCGCCTCATTAACCGCGAGATCCAGTCCGAAATCGTCGGCGTTAACGACCAGCCGCCGGGTATGTCCCTGCCCCACTTCAGCCGTGGCGTTGCCGCAGGAAGCGCACGAACTCGACGCCTTCCCGCAAACGGCGCTTCATCATTTGGGTACTTTTAAGCATCTCACCAGTAATTTCCGCAATTTTTCCGGCGCGGAAGTAGAAACGTTTGTACATGGTTTCCACTGAATCAAAAATTTCCGTGTGATTCAAGTGCGGATAACTCATGGGACTGATCTGCACACCGCGATCATTGACCAGGTGGGCCTCATCTTCTTCGGTCAACCAACCCTGTTCCTTGGCCTGGTTGTACAAAAAAGTGCCGGGATAAGGTGCCGCCAGTGAAACCTGAATAGTGTGAGGATTGATTTCCTTCGCAAATTCGATGGTTTTCTGGATGGTTTCCTTGGTTTCACCAGGCAGACCAAGAATGAAAGTACCATGAATGACAATACCCAGCTTATGACAGTCCGCCGTGAACTTCCGGGCCGACTCCACTTTAATGCCTTTCTTGATATTATTGAGAATCTGCTGATCGCCCGACTCATAACCCACCAGCAACAGACGCAGGCCGTTTTCACGCAGTACCTTGAGGGTCTCGTAAGGCACATTGGCTTTGGCGTTGCAGGACCAGGTCACCCCCAGCTTGCCCAGACCCCGGGCGATTTCCTCAGCACGCGGGCGATCATCGGTAAACGTATCGTCGTCAAAGAAAATTTCCTTCACCTGCGGGAAGTTTTTCTGGATGTAACGCACTTCCTCAATCACATTGGCCGCACTGCGGGTCCGATAACGATGTCCGCCCACCGTCTGCGGCCAAAGACAGAACGTACACTGGGACCGGCATCCCCGTCCCGTGTAAAAAGAAATGTAGGGATGCTTGAGGTAGCCAATGAAATAATCCTCAATGTGCAGATCCCGCTTGTAGACCTCAGAGACAAAAGGCAGGGAGTCCATATCTTCAATCATGGCCCGGTCGGGGTTATGAATTAGCTGGCCGTCTTCCGCACGATAATTGATGCCATCCACTTCACTCAGGGGCCGACCTTCGGCAATTTCCTTGAGGGTGAAATCAAATTCTTCCCGAGCCACAAAATCGACGGCATGCCCTGCTTCCCGCAAAGACTCGTCGGGTTCTACCGCCACTTTGGCTCCGACCAGACCAATCATCATTTTCGGATAGTGCTCCTTGAGCAACTCTGCCATACGCACATCCGATGCAAAAGAAGGAGTACTGGTATGGATGATGCACAACTCGTATCCAGCAGCCACTTCCAGCGTTTCTTCCACGCTCACATCGGCGGGGGGTGCGTCCAGCAGGCGACTGCCGGGGATCATTGCAGCGGGCTGGGCCAGCCAGGTGGGAAACCAGAAAGAACGAATTTCCCGCTTGGCCTGGTAACGGGAACCAGCACCGCCGTCAAAACCTTCAAAGGAAGGCGCCTGCAGGAAAAGGGTTTTCATCGTCATTATGTTACTCCATCGTGGCCGTTCAGCCGCCCGTCGGCGGTGACCGCATATTGTGACCCTCTCCAGGCAACGCGCCGCGCAAAGAGAGCATGAAACCAAATCCACAGCCCTAGAAAATCTGCCAGCAGGGCCGTACCCAAACAATCTGTTGCACCGAGTTTGTGCATAATTTGCCTATGGTACACGAGGCGCAACAAGAGAACCATACCCAGCGGTATGATCCCCCAATAGCCAACCCCCCAAAACATCCAGGGCATCAAAACCGTAAGCAGCGGCAGTGGATAACTGAAAAAAGAAAAAAAGTGGCCCAGAGGCTGAACACTGCGGGTGGTTCTCGACCAGCGCAGGGCATGCTGGTAAAACGCCCGAAAACTGGCCTCATGGACCTGGGTATCCACCACATAATCTGCCAGTACGGTGGCCTTCCCCAGCCGCCGGGCACGGGCTCCCAGACAGTAGTCGTCCGCCAGTTGATCAGCCAGACTTTCCAGTCCGCCTATCGCCTCCAGCGTAGAACGCTGCAAGGCCATGGTTGCCCCTCCACAAAATATATTGGGGCCCATGCGCGCAGAGACCCGTACAGAAGGCAGAAAAAGACTGTTGATTTGGCTGGCAAGTAGTCTGGAACTGAAATGATGGTCAGGAAGCCCGCGATATAAACAGGTCAGCACACCGGTCTGAGAATCCATCAGCGGCGTTAGCAGATGATGCAAATACTGCGGCCCCACCACAATGTCAGCATCGCTGATCAGCAGCAAATCGTGATTGCAGGCCGCCAAAATACCCGCAAGATTATTCACCTTGGGGTTACAACCCAACAGGTTGTCGCTCAATACCCAGCGCAGGGGCAGGGCAGGAAATTCCTGTTGCAAGCGCTGGACCACAGCAACTGCCGGATCAGCGGCGTCCTGCACACCGCAGATCATTTCGTAACGGGGATAATCCTGCAGACAAAAACTACGCAGGCAGGCATAGAGGCTGCCATCATCTCCATGCAGGGGCTTGAGCAGACTGAGAGCGGGCAACTCTTGAATGGTATGGGGTAAAAAAGTGGCATCCGTATTCGTCAGGACCGGTTGCCAGACATGCAGCACCCACATGGCCAGCAATTGATAACCCAAAGCCGCCAGAGCCAGCAGAAACGCCAGACCCAACAGCCCTTCCTCAAAACTCATAAGCAGTCATATCCTGAACGGTGAGTTCTTGAATCCAGTCTACAGATAATGATTTTCCGCAAACCACCTTACCGCATCGCGCAGGGCCTCCTCGGCGGGACGATGTATGTAATGCAGCATTTCTTCGGCTTTCTGTGAGGAAAAATACATTTTGTGCGCGGCCATCCGCAACTCATCCATGGTCACCAAAGGAGTACCCCGGCCACGCGCACGGACCACATTTTCTGCGGCCCAAGCCAGGGGGAACAACATTTTGCGAGGAATACGCAGCAGGGGTGAACGCTTTCCGGTAAGTCCGGCAATGCGGGTCAAAATAGCCTGCAAGGATAAATTATCTCCGCCAAGGATGTAGCGTTGTCCCGGCTCTCCGTGCAAATAGGCCTGCCAGTGGCCCATGGCCACATCATCCACATGCACCACATTCAGGCCGGTATCCACATAGGCGGGCATTTTTCCGGCAGCGGCATCCCGTACCAGCCGCCCGGTCGGCGTCGGCTTACGGTCGGCAGGCCCGACAGGTGTGGAGGGGTTCACAATCACAATGGTTGCAGACTCATTCTGACAAAGCTGTTGCAGAGCTTCCTCAGCCATAAATTTGGAGCGTTTATAATGTCCGATCATATCCGCAAGACGGGAAGGAGCCGCCTCATCCGCCACCCGGCCATCGGCATAATGACCCAGTACGGCAACACTGCTGGTATAAACCATGCGCTCCACCCCGGCGTCCAAAGCCGCCCGGGCCAAACGCTCCGAGCCGCTGACGTTGGTCGCGTACATTGACTGTGGATCAGGCACCCAAAGCCGATAATCCGCCGCCACATGAAAAACCAGCTGGCAACCCGCTACGACTTTATCCAGAGCCTGAGCATCGGCCAAATCTCCCAGCACCGGCTCCACATCCAGACCTTCCCAGTTGCTGGAATCCGCACCGCTGCGATGCAACACCCGCACTTCCAGTCCTTCAGCGAGCAGGCGGCGTAGCACCGCTCCGCCGACAAAACCCGAGGCACCCGTCAATAAGGCTTTCATACGCTGTTGGCTTCCCGTAAATGCGATTGAAGCAGGTGCGGCTGAACCAGACGCAGGGTGTTTACGGCGACCTGCATCTGCCGGCCCAAACCCATGAGCGGCGGCAAATCGCCTGGATGGCGCAACAATCCCCGCAACAGGGGCATAGCCTGGGGACGACCATAACAATCGACACTGTGAGTGGCTGTTGCGGGAAGAGACTGATCGGCAGGATCCACCACGCTACGAATTGCCAGAAATGGGATGCCGGCTTGCACTGCCCGTTGCGCCACGGCTCCACTTTCCATATCCACCGCCTGGGCCTCCGGATAATCTGCCCGGAGTTGGGCCTTGGCCGCCACCGATGCACAGGCCTCACTGACTGAGCAAAGCCCACCTGCCCGCACTTGGCCGGAAAGTTGTTGCACCAGTGCACTCCGCCAGTCCGAGTCGGTAGGCCAAGCACGGCCCGCCCAGAATATGTGCTCGGGAACCAGCAAATCCCCGGCCAGACAGGCAGGATTCAAGCCGCCCGCAGTACCCCAGGACAAGAGCCCGTCTACCCCCGCTTGCAGCAACTGTTCAGCCGCCTGATCAGCCCGTACCGACCCCATTCCCGAAACCACCATGCAAAGCTGTGACTGAATGTCCATTACTGCCTGGTAGCGCAGCTTCCCGGAAAAAAGGATGCGCGCCTCGGCAGCCAGCGCCACCACGACACCTATCCGCTGCGGCTGCATCCCAGGTTCCGGAAGCGGGCCAGTGCCCAAAGCGGGAAATAAAAACTGTAGCCGTGGTAAATGAGGTAAAACACCTTGGGGAAGCCGGGCGCATTAAAGAAAGGATCATGCCAGCCACCCTCGCCATTCTGATGCGTCTGCAACCATTGAATACCCCGGCGCAGGGCGATGGAGCCGCGATCTCCCGCCGCCATCAAACCCAGGCAGGCCCAGGCAGTCTGGGCCGCCGTGGAAGCCTGACCAGCCCCCGCCAGACCGGGTTCTGCGTAGGAATCGTTATTTTCCCCCCAACCACCATCTTCCTGCTGCATGGCCCGCAACCAGTCAGCGGCCCGGTCCATGGCCGGTTGCAAGGAAGGATCCTGCAACTCTCCCAGAGCCATCAGCACCGACCAGGTTCCATAAATATAGTTGGTCCCCCAACGTCCAAACCAGGCCCCGGAAGACTCCTGCTCACACAACAGATAGGCGACAGCCCGGCGCAGCACATCGCGATCACGGGGCCTGCCCAGATAGCCAAGAAAGGACACCACCCTGCCCGTCACATCCGCTGTGGGCGGATCCAGCAAGGCCTTATGATCAGCAAACGGGATTTCATTGAGATAATAATGGGTATTATCCACATCATAGGCACCAAACCCACCATTGCGGGATTGCATTCCCGCCAGCCAGTTTGCCGCTTTTTCGATACTTTCCCGATCTTCAGGACGCCCGGCACGCGCCAGGGCCCAGGCCACTGCCGCCGTATCATCCAGATCGGGGTAGTAAGGATTCGCATACTGAAAAGCCCAGCCACCACCTGCCAGCTGCGGGCGCTGCACCTGCCAGTCTCCAGGATCACTGCAAATCTGCCGCTCCTTGAGCCAGGCAATGGCTTTTTCCTCTTCGCCGGTAATTCTGTCTGATCCACCGGATCCATCAACGGCGTCGGCTTCCAGCAACGCATGAAGGGCCAGACAGGTGTCCCAGACCGGTGACATACAGGGCTGACAGTAGGCATCCTCAGCGCGCTCCACCACCAGCTTGCGTAGCGCCGCACCCGTGGCCTGACGGTAGGGATGCTCCGGCGCATAGCCCAACAAAGCCAGGGCTTCATGGGCATTGACCATGGCCGGAAAAATGCCATTAAGACCATCTTCGCCATTAATCCGGGCCGTAAACCACAGTTCGGCACGACGCACTGCAATGCGGCGAATGGTCGCAGGAATCCAGTTTTCAATAAAGCCCCAAAACCGATCCAGAGCCAGAAAACTGCGCGCCACCAGGCCCTGTCGCGATGCTGCAAAGTAGTCCTGAATCTGTTCTGGAGGGTGACGAAATACTTCGCGAATATGAACCTGCAAGGGATTTTTGGCCTGGGCCTTGAGGCTGCACAAAATGAAAAGAGGCACCATGACGGTCCGCGACCAGGACGCCACCTTGTAAATCTGAAAAGGAAACCAGCGTGGCAAAAGCATCACTTCCACCGGGATGGAGGGCACGGCACGCCAGGGCACCTGGGCAAACAGGGCCAAAGTGATTCGGGTGAACACATTGGCATGTTCGGCGCCGCCATGGGCAAGAATGGCTTCTCTGGCACGAATCATGTGGGGCATATCCGGCGCATCTCCCGCCAGTTTCAGCGCGTAATAGGCCTTCACGGAAGCACTCAAGTCAAAATGACCACCATAATACAGCGGCCAACCGCCGTGATCTGCCTGCTTGCTGCGTAAATATACCGCCATTTTGGACTCCAGCGCCGCATCACGCTCATCCATATAGTGCTGCATCAAAATAAATTCGGCCGGAATGGTGCAGTCCGCCTCAAACTCAAAACACCAGTGCCCATCAGGAGCCTGTTTTTCAAGGAGTAACGTCTGGGCATGTTCCAGCGCCCGATCCAACGACCGGTCCAGGGTCTGCTCCAGCGTGCGACGCAAATACCCGCCTACCAGCGGCTGCAAGACACGGTTCATGCGGCCGCTACCCGTGCCGTTTTGCGCAGGGGTTTAATGCCAGCCCGAAAACTGGCCAGCAACAACCCATCTGAACGATGCATGAGCTTGGATAACATAACCACCCACTGCACACTATTACGACTGATTTTCACCTCAGCCCCCGATGCAAAAGCCGGATTCTCGGCAATGCGCCGTAAAGTCAGCACGGCCATCGCCAGGGCCCAGAGGCAAAAATCACGCATACCGGTCTGATCCGCAGGAATCATCAAAGTATATTGCAGCGCATTTTCCAGATGTCCGGCGGCAATATCCAGCAGGCTTTGCAAGGCTGCCTGAAAGCCTGGGTCGTGACTGCCGGGTTGAACGGCGGCAATATCACAACCATATTGGGCAAATACGCTGGACGGCATCCAACTGACCCCGCGTGCCCAGTCATCCCATATATCCTTGAGAATATTGGTCATTTGCAGGCCCTGACCAAAAGACACCGCCAGTCGTTGCATTTCTGTTTCCTGAGCACGCAAACGCGGTTCGTACTCCACAAAAAGGCTGGTCAGCATTTCGCCAACCACGCCCGCCACCACATAGCAGTAATGATCCATGGCGGGCATGTCCACCAGCCCTTTCAGGGAGGCGTGCTGCTGAAACTCGGCCATGCCCTCCCCCATGATGCGCACACAGCGCGCCAGAGCCGCTTGCTGGGGAGCACTGAAACTGTGGGTAATCTGTACTACATCGGCTGTGTGGCGAACCAGATCATGTTCTGCCTCAGGCATATCTGCTGACAGTTGCGCAGCAAATCCTTCGGCAAACACCGCCGGATTTTCGTGCCCCTCGACCACCTGCAAAAAAACCTGCTGCCAGTGGGCTTTTTCTTCCCAGGGCATAACGGGATCATCTTCAATAGTATCGGCAATACGGCACAGCAAATAACCATTTCCGACCGCCGCACGCAAAGCTTCAGGCAATTGCGGAATAGTCAGCGCAAAAGTACGGGAAACAAGTTGCAGGCTTTGTTGCTGCCAGGCTAAAGCCTGATCTAGCGCCGCAGTCATGCGGCGGTCCTGACTGGTGACATCCAAACTCCTTGTTTTAAGGTCCGGGCGCCAGTGCTGACCCGTCGCATCGCGGCAATGTAACTATCTCGCAACAATTCCGCAAGTGTAGACTATTTCTATCCAGACTCCCCGTCATCTCCCAGGCCATGTTTGCGGACCCGATAGCGCAGCGTCTCGCGGGTAATCCCCAACACCCGCGCAGCCTTGGTGACATTACCCTCAGTCAGACTCAGTACCTGCTGGAGAATCTGCCGTTCCATAGCCTCCAGATCCATGCTGCCATCCATGGGCAGAATAATGTGTTGGTCATCCACCGGACAGCCGGATGGCGCTGGACAGGCACCATTCACATTTCCGGGCAACTGCAACCATTCCCTGGGCAGTTCTTCGGTTTCGGAAAACAGCACCGCGCGTTCAATCACATTACGCAGTTCCCGGACATTTCCAGGCCAGTCGTAAGACTCCAGCGCGGTCCATACGGCTGGGCTGATATAGTGCACGCGCTTGCCGGCCTGAGCATTGAATTCCGCCACAAAATGCGGCACCAGTGCATGCAGATCGGCTTTGCGCTCGCGCAAGGAAGGCAAGGCCAGACGAAATACGCTCAGACGATGGAACAAATCGGCACGAAAAGCTCCTTGAGTTACCTGAGCATCCAGATCCCGATTACTGGCGGCAATAAAACGCACATCCACGGCAATGGGACGATCCCCCCCCAGTCGGCGCACGCTGTGATCTTCAATGACCTTCAACAACTTGGCCTGGAGTTCCAGCTCCATTTCCGAAATTTCATCCAGAAACAGGGTGCCGCCACTGGCCTGCTCCACCAGCCCCCGATGCCGCACAGCGGCCCCGGTAAATGCTCCCGGCTCATATCCAAACAACTCGGATTCCAGCAATTCCCGGGGCAAAGCCGCACAGTTGATTTCCACCATGGGACCGCCCGCCTGCGCACCACTATAATGCAGAATACGCGCAGCCAGTCCCTTACCCGTGCCCGTTTCTCCAGAAATCACCAGGGCACTATAGGGAACCTGACTGAGGCGATCGAGCATGCTACGTACGTTAGCGGCAGCCGGACTTTCCCCCAGATAGGTTTCGGGACGATAGCGGCGATGCTGGTTGGAGGTATCTTCCGCCACCCGACGCTGGGCGCGGGCACCCCGGCCAGCCGAGCGCACCACCATCTCCAGACGTTCCATTTCACAGGGCTTTTCCAGAAAATCATAGGCACCCAGCCGCAAAGCCCGCACCGAATCGGGCACACTCCCAAAGGCCGTCAGAAAAATCCATTCCCCGGCACTGCCTTTGGCTCGCACCTTTTCCAATAAATCCAGACTATTACCATCTGGAAGGTTGAGATCCGCCAGGGTCACCAGGGGGCTGAGATCCTGCTTCAACAAGAGCTCTTCGGCATCGGCAAAGCGTTCCGCCCAGTGTACTTCCCAGCCTTCCTTTTCAAAAAAGCGGCACATTTCCCGCCCCAGAAAAATCTCGTCCTCAATAATCAGCAAAGCATCAGCCATGTTGGGTTACTCCTTACCAGCAATGTCAGGACAAGGTAATAGCAAGCCTACTTCTGCCCCATGCGGAGCCCGATTTCGCAAATACACTTCTCCCCCCAGACTGCGCACAAAACGTCGCACCATGGATAAACCCAGTCCTGTTCCCTGTTCCTTGCTGCTGGCAAAGGGACGAATGCCCTCGCGCAACAAAGTATCGGGAAAACCCGGACCATTATCCGACACCGTCACTTGCAACTGTTTATCCACCTGGGCAATGGCTACACTGACCGTTCCACCCTCGCTGGTCAGCGCCTGCATGCTGTTCAAAATGAGATTGAGCAAAGCCTGACGAAACTGATCCAAAGGCAACAGGCAATCGCGGCAATCTCCCGGCAAGAGTTCCAGCACAACCTGGGCAGGCATTTGATAACGCAACAAATTCAGCAGGGTTTCCACTGTTTCGCGTGGCGCAACCCGGCGGCCCTTCTCATGAACCTGACGTGCGCCCCGTAATTGCTGGTCGAGCAAACGACTGACCCGACGCAGCTCCTCTTCCATCAGGCCCAGCCGTTCCGCCAGCTCTGGATCACGGATTTCCCGACGAATATTCGCACAACCCACCTGCAATCCTGCCAGTGGATTACGCAATTCATGGGCAAAGGCCGCAGCGGCCTCTCCCACTGCCGCCAGGCGCTCCGAGCGAGCCACCGCCGCCTGTTGCGCCACCAGAGTATGGGCTGCTTCATTTACTTCCCGCTGCAAATCCTGCAAATACTGACGCCGGGTTTTTTCCAGCTCTTCCAAGCGCCCAATCATATGATTGTAATACTGCAGCAAAGGACTGATGCCAGGATCCGCATGGGCTTCCGTCACCCGCCGAAAAGCCCCGATTTCCAGGGAACGCATGGCCCCCTGCAAGCGCCGCAAGGGACCGAGAATGCGCAGACGGAAAAATGCCAACGTCACCAGCACAAAAATCATGAATGCAAACAGTGCCACGGCCGTTCCAATCAGGGTATAGCGGGCATCATGCCCCGCCGCCAATACCAGCTTACGACCACGCAGATGCTCTTCCATGCTGACATCGGAAAGCTGCAATAAAGCCTGAGGCAGGAGGGCCTGGTCCTGTTTGGCCATCAACGCCTGCAAACGCTTCCAGTGCGCATTGGTTTTGACCTGCTCAGGATGCGCCGCTGCAATCCGGGCCAGGTTGCGCTGCAGCACGGGCAGCGCCGCCGCAGAACCGTCAGAATGCCAGGTACGCAAGGTTTCCTGGGAAGTCTGCGCCAAGCTCGCCATGTAGGCCGTATAAGCATCCAGCGTATGCAAATCCTGGTTGGTGTGGACCAGCAGTACACCGAGCAGCAGCAAAGCCAGCACCACAAACTGCACCAGCAAAAAACCAATGGTCCGGAAGGGCGCAAAAGGGATGCGCTTGCGGCTGTCTGACCCGCCACCCGGCAAACGCAAAATCGCCATGGACCTAGAAACTCCCCTTAAACGGAGAAGCGGTTATGGACTCCAGATCAGCAGGATGCTCGGCGCGTGCAGCGCGGCGCATCAGTTGTTCACTGGCCTCGCGCGGGTCCGCGCCAGCGTAGAGCACCCGATAGACCTGCTCGGTAATGGGCATATCCACCCCCAGTCGCTGGGCCAGTAAAAACAAAGCCCGGGCACTGCGCACTCCTTCCGCCTCCTGGCCCAGATCGCGCAATACAGTCTCCAAAGACAAACCCCGCCCCAGGCCCATACCCACCCGGCGATTACGGGACAAATCACTACTGGCCGTCAAAATCAGATCCCCTGCCCCGGTCAATCCCATAAAGGTTTCCGTGCGCCCCCCCAATGCCGTACCCAAACGGTGCAATTCGGCAATACCACGGGTAATCAGCGCGGCGCGGGCACTATCGCCATTGCCCAGCCCATCGGAAATACCCGCCGCAATGGCCAGCACATTTTTGATCGCCCCTCCCAGACATACGCCCGCCACATCATCACTGCGATACACGCGCATCTGGTCACTGGCAAATGCTTCCACCACCCGCCGCGCATCATCCATATTCGCAGCAGCAGCGGTCATGGCCAGAGGCTTACCCATAATCAGATCATGGGCAAAACTCGGCCCGGAAAGTACCACTTTAGGCAAGGTCGGACAGCTTTCATCCAGCACCTGATCCAGACGCAAGGCGCTCGGCAGCTCCAGTCCTTTGGAAGCCAGCACCAGCAGCAGATCCGGGTGTAATGAAGCCTCGGGAATAGTTGCCAGAACCATCCGCAAGGCATGGCTGGGAACCGCCAGCAGCACACCTTCAGCGCCATCCAGCGTCGCCGCCAGATCAGAGCCTATGCCAAGACCGGACGGAAAGCCGATATCGGGAAAAACCGGGGATAAACAGGTGGAATCAACAAAACCCGGTAAAGTTTCCGGGTGGCGTCCCCAGAGCCGCACCGCATGGCCGTGGCGACACAAATGCACCGCCATTGCGGTTCCCCAGTGCCCAGCTCCAAGAACGGCCCAGCGCATGGTTTATTGCGTCGTGTGGCCCACTTGTTCTTGCTGCGCCTGCTGATACAGCGCCTCAAAATTGACGGGATGCAGATGCAGAGGTTGGAAACCGCCGCGTCCCACCATATCCGCCACCACTTCACGGGCATAAGGGAACAGAATGGTCGGACAATGCACAGCTATCAGCGCCGGCAAATGTTCTTCCGGAATATTCTGGATCCGGAACAGCCCCGCCTGCTGCACTTCCACCGCAAAGTAGGTACTCTCACCCGCCTTCGCCTTGACCGTCACGGTCAGGATCACTTCCGTCAAGCCATCCATGCCTTCTACCTGATTGCTGGCCGTATTCAGACCCACATCCACGGTGGGCGCCTCGGTCTGTACAAAACTCAAGGGTGCGTTGGGCGACTCGAAAGAACTGTCCTTCACATATATCCGTTCAATCATGAATACTGCTTCTGCTTCTTCCATAAGATCCTTCTTCATACAGGTGGCTAAAAATACACTCCGCCCAGTCTAACCGAAGACCCCCCTGCGGGGCTATGGAGTGAAAGCCCGAAAATACACTTGCCCTGAAGCGCGCTTCTGTGTACGATTCCCCCCGCTGTCCAGGTCCCCATCGTCTAGCGGCCTAGGACACCGCCCTTTCACGGCGGTAACGGGGGTTCGAACCCCCCTGGGGACGCCAAAAAATTCATCAAGTTAGAAATAGCACTGCTTTTAACTTGATTAAACGCTGCAATTAAAATGCACTCATCTGCAAATGACAGGTGCAACCAGCGCGAGGTGCAGACTGGCGACTACCAACCCCGGACTTGACCAAGATAAAAACGTGACCGGCTGGCAAGACATCATCCATAAATGCGGATTTCCTTCCCAAACTAAATGTTCCACACCAAAAGCGATGCTGGGTCATGGTCAAAAATCACTGAGTCGGAAATGGTCCGTGGCGTTTCCATCCAAGGCAATGAGGCGAAGAGAAATTGCGACCATGTGTTGCAACCATTAGATTTCAATGCAATAGATTTTCTTGGGCGCGTTCCGAATCAGGACGGTAAGAAAAATCTGGCGTTTGCCTACCCCGATGCGCACATCCGCGCACCTAATGGGCATCTTTCCTGGCGGCCATCTCATACCCCCATAAATCACCGCGCCTTCTTGAGCCGCTCATGCGCGCAGGCGGGATAATTCTGCTCCAACGGTCTTTGTAAATAGATTGCACGACCTCGGCTTTTGATCAGACCATTTACGCTTTTGCTGGGCGGAAGTACCTGAAATTCACGTCATCCTTATTCGTTAGTAAAAAGCTTTACCTCTTTCTTTGTGCTGTGGCCTTTCTTACACTGTGCGCTACCTTTTCATTTGAGATTTTTATGCGCGCCAGTCAGATTTTCATTCCGACCCTGAAAGAAACTCCCGCCGAGGCAGAACTCGTCAGCCACCAGTTGCTGTTGCGTGGGGGCTTCATTCGCCGCCTTGCCTCGGGATTATATACCTGGATGCCTCTGGGTTTACGGGTATTGCGCAAGGTGGAGCGCATTGTCCGCGAGGAAATGGACCGCAGCGGCGCCCAGGAAGTGCTGATGCCTGTAGTGCAACCCGCCGAGTTGTGGCAGGAATCGGGGCGCTGGGAAAAATACGGGCCGGAACTGCTGCGCCTCAAGGATCGCCACCAGCGCGATTTTTGTCTGGGTCCTACCCATGAAGAAGTCATCAGCGATCTGGCACGCCGCGAAATTCATTCCTACAAGCAGCTTCCCGTCAATTTTTATCAGATTCAGACCAAGTTCCGCGACGAAATCCGGCCCCGTTTCGGGCTGATGCGTGGTCGCGAATTCATCATGAAAGACGCGTATTCCTTTCATGTGGATCATGCTTCTCTGGAAATCACTTATCAGACCATGTATGACGCTTACCAACGGACGTTCACCCGCCTGGGACTGAATTTTCGGGCCGTGGAAGCAGACAACGGGGCGATTGGCGGCAAGCGTTCCCACGAATTTCATGTCCTGGCAGATTCAGGGGAAGATGCCATTGTGTCCTGCGGCCACTGTGATTACGCAGCCAATATGGAAAAAGCCAGTAGTCCCGCCAAAGGCGCGCCTGTAGAAGCCCCTCTGGAGGCGGCGCTGGTGCAGACGCCGGGCATCCGGACAGTGGCCGAACAGGCTGCCGTGCTGGGCATTTCCAGCAGCCAGATCGTCAAAACCGTGCTGGTCGTGGCGGGTGAGCAACCGGTCATGCTGCTGTTGCGCGGTGATGACGAATTGAACCTGATCAAGGCTGCGCATGCCCTGGAGGTGGACGAAGTCAGAATGGCCACGCCCGAAGAGGCAGAATCCGCTACTGGAGCTCCCCTCGGTTTCATCGGCCCCAAAGATTTAAAAACTTCTATTCGGGTGCTGGCTGATCATCGTACCTTGAACGTCGGCAATTTCAGCACCGGGGCCAATGAAATACATACGCATTGGGTGAATCTCAACTGGGATCGGGATCTTTCCCGCCCGGACAGCGCCGACTTGCGTAATGTCCGGGCGGGTGATCCTTGCCCCCACTGTAGTACCGGTACGCTGGGCATTCGCCGGGGTATTGAGGTAGGGCATGTGTTCCAACTCGGGCAGGTATACAGTGAGCGCATGAAAATCACCGTACTGGACGAAAGCGGACGCGATGCCACGGTGACCATGGGTTGCTACGGAATTGGGGTATCCCGGGTGGTGGCAGCGGCGGTGGAGCAGCATTTTGACGAGCGCGGCATTATCTGGCCTGCGGCTTTGACGCCCTTCGATGTGGGCATTGTTGCCATCAATGCCCGCAAATTTCCGGAAGTTGCTGCTGCTGCTCAGGCCCTGCATGATCGTCTGGAGCAGGCGGGTTTCAGTGTGCTGCTGGATGATCGTGATGAGCGACCGGGGGTGCAGTTTGCGACCATGGATTTGATCGGCTTGCCGCATCGGGTGGTGGTCAGTGACAAGGTACTGGCGCAGAATGTCTGGGAATATCGGGCGCGCCGCGCCAGCGAAAATAAGCTGGTGAATGAAGCCGAACTGATGGACCGCCTGAATGCGGGTTCTCCCGTTCATCCAGCATAAGGATCAGGATCATGGATAACTTTCCAGTGCAGCATGTTCTGGTGGCCGTGGATTTTTCAGCAATGGCGCTGGCTACCGCCCTGGCGGCGGCTCAGGAAGCGCGGCTGCATCAGGCCAAACTCACCGTAATCCATGTGTTCAACCCGCAAATGCTCAATTTGCAGATGCCCGAGGAAATCCTGCCCCCGACTCTGGATCTTCGGGAAAAGCTGCTGCACCTGGCCCACGCCGAAATGGACAAGCTCCACAAAGCTATGGACAGCGAAGGGATGCAAGCAGAAATGGTCCTGGAGGAAAGTGCGGACAACATTGGCCGCGCCATTGCCGCTTTTGGAAAGGCCCATCAGACCGACCTGATGGTGGTTGGCAGCCATGGTCATAGTGGTCTTGGACGTCTATTATTGGGTTCTGTAGCCAATGACGTGCTCAACCACGCCCACTGTCCGGTGCTGGTGATCAAACACAGTTGATTCACTGATCCTGGTCAACCCAGGCACTGACAGCCCCGACAAAATAGCTGCTGGCCTGGGTCATGGCGGCAGCCCCACCCGCCGCCGAAGCTGTTTTCAGCGGCACGCTTTCCTGGAATGCATGCTGGGCGATGACCTGATAATTGTGGGCATTCAATAAAGTGGCTGTGCCTGCTATCAGCGCCTGGCCAGCCTGGGGTGCAGTGAAATTTACCACAAAATTATTCAGGTGCAGGCGCAGCACATATTGTGCAGCACCGCTGGACTGCCCGGAGAGCACGGCTTTCCAGTGCTGGCTTTGCTGCAGATGCTGCAGCAGGCGCATATCCAGCATTTCCGCCGGAGTCCCTACCCAACGCGCATCCCGATAAGACAGGAGCATTTGGGGATTCTGATAAAGCAGATGGTATTGGTAGGCGTTGGTATCCAGCCAGGAAGGCGCACTGACCGAGGCCATTTGCAAAACGGCGTGAGCATTGTGCGGTGCTTTTTGGGCTTCGACAGGAGCCGACGAATGCAGCACACTGATATTATAGGGCACCTGCCAGGGAGTCGCCGTAGCGCAACCGCCAAGCAAAAAAGCAGTTCCCAAAAATCCCAGACGGGCTGCGCCCCGTAAACGCGGCATGCGAACAATTCTCATCGGCTTAGTGACCTCCTGCAGAAAAACCCGATTCACCCGGACCCGGGGGTGGCCCCCGGGTTCCGTAAAGCAAGGATTGAGGTGATTGTTTCAGGGATTGGCTGAGGCTGGACAGCGCCTCACTGCTGTGCAGCAGGCTGCTGGTTAATTGCTGTACCTGGGGAAGCGTCTGGTAATTTAACGTATTCATCGCCTGCTCACTGGCAGCACCCAGTTTTTGCAAGGAGTTGGCCGCCTGGGTAGCACTCACCAGAGGGGCTTGCGCCTGCACTGCCAGGGTATCTAAATGCCGGATCAGTTGATGACTGGCGACCATGGTGGATTGGGTAGCTGCGACCATGGCGGGAAGTGCCTTGAGCGCAGGCATCATGGCATCTTCCATTTGCACCAGGTCCTGAGTAGCCTGATCAAGATGCGTCAGAGTTTGCCCGAAACGGGCGCGGTTCTGGTCATTGAGCAGGTCATTCAGTCGGTCCGCCAGCTCATTGCTGCGGTTTACCAGAGACTCGCCGTTGCGGGACAGCACCTCAAAGAAACTGGGGTGCATGGGAATTTCGGCAACCTGACCGGGCTTATGCGCAAGGGGCGCAAAATTGGTTCCCTTATCCGTCAAGGACAGGTAACTGAGGCCCGTGACGCCTTGAGGAGCCAGTTCCGCGAAAGTCGCACGGGTGATGGGTGTGGTTTTCTCGACCTTGATCCTCACCCGAATCATGCGCGGATTGGCCGGATCCAGACCAATAGACGTCACCTCACCTACCCTCACCCCTTTGAATCGCACGGGCGCCTGAATGCTAAGGCCTGTAACACTGTAAGGCGAAATCACATCAAAGTTAACCCCGGGTTTTTCGCCGTGATGCATCCACAATCCGACAATCGCGACCGCGACGCCGAGTAAAAGCAAAAAAACTACCGCGACCAGCGCGTGCGCTCGGCTTTCCAAGAAGGTAGCTCCTGAATGAGATATTTACCTATTGGAGCACAGGAACCGTTGTAAGCCAATCTTTCTGAATAACCTGCTCAATGACAAGTCCCCTTGCCCGCTGGCCCAATGGAAGCAATTGACTTGCCCGGAAACCCATGACTAAATGAGCGAAAACCTCTGGAGCCCTTGCACCTATGGACTTTGATATATTGCGCCGTACCATGATTGATACTCAGATTCGCACCTGGGATGTGCTAGATCCGCGCGTGCTGGCCATCGTCACCGAGGTCAAGCGGGAGTTATTTGTGCCGACCGCCTATCGTCATCTGGCGTTTGCGGATTACGCCATGCCCATTGCCCACGGCGAACATATGTGGACGCCTAAAATGGAAGCTCGTGTCCTTCAGGAGCTGGATTTGCGCGAACATCACCGGGTGCTGGAAATTGGCACAGGTACCGGCCACATGGCCGCACTTATGGCCAGACTGAGTGGCATGGTGCATAGCGTCGAGGATCGTGCAGATTTATCGCAAATGGCGGAAGGCCATCTGCGCGTACAAGGCATTCATAATGTGCAGCTCCATGTTGGCGATGGCTCATTCGGCTGGGCTGGTCATGCGCCCTATGATGCCATTTGTGTCACTGGCTCTTTGCCCGTATTGCCCGAGGCATTCAAGGAACAACTGGCGGTGGGTGGGCGTCTGGTCGCCATTATAGGTAAAGGGCCAGCCATGCGCGCCCAGCGCATCTCGCGCACCCAGCAGGACGTTTATGAAACTGCCGTACTTTTTGAAACTGAAGTCACTCCCCTGCGGCATGCCCCACTCCCCGGTCGTTTTGTTTTTTGAGTGGCCATGCGCATTGAAGCCCCGCAGAGTCTGATCCTGACCATTGATATGCAGGATCGTCTGCTGGGGGCTATTCCCGAGACAAAACGCAATAAAGTCATTCAAAACTCTGCACACTTGCTGGCTGCTGCGACGACACTGGAAATTCCGTGCCTGGCTACCGCGCAATATCCCCAAGGACTGGGGCCGATTCGTCCTGATCTTCGGTCATTTTGTTCACAATCTTTTGATAAAACGGTTTTTTCCTGCTGGCGGCATGCTCCGCTCCGAAACTTGCTGGAAACTGGGCAGAGTCGTCGTCAGATTATCCTGACCGGAGTCGAAACCCATATTTGTGTTCTGCAAACCGCTCTGGATCTGCACAGCGCTGGTTGGCAGCCTGTTGTCGTCGCCGATGCCTGCGCCAGCCGCGACGACGCAAATGGCCAATCGGCCCTGTTGCGACTGCGTCAGGCGGGTATCACCGTCGCGGTGGCAGAGTCGGTATTTTATGAATGGCTTGGTGACGCGGCCCATCCCCAATTTCGGAGTCTCGCCCCGGCCTGGCGCTGAAACGGAGTAATTTCCCATGCAATCCCCTGCTCTCTCTTACAGCATCCATCTGGAACCCGAGGCGCATTTGTTCCGGGTCACCCTGGAAATCCCCGAGCCCGATCCTGATGGGCAGGTACTGGCTTTGCCGGCCTGGGTTCCGGGCAGTTACACCATCCGCGATCTGGCCCGCCACATTACCCAGATATCCGCAGAATCCCGGGGCGCAGCAGTCCAACTGCGCAAAATGGCCACTGATCGCTGGGTTTGTGCCGCTGTAAAAGCGCCTCTCCAGATTTCTTATCGTGTTTATGCGCTGGATCAATCGGTGCGCACGGCTTTTCTGGATCAACTGGGCGGGTTTTTTAATGGTCCCGCCCTGTTTTTGCGGGTTGTCGGTCAGGAGCAGCAAATCCATGCCTTGCGCATTACTGGCCCGGAGCATTGGCAGTTGGGGACTTCCATGCCCCGCGCGGCTGGTGAAACTTGGGGCTGGGGTCAGTTTCAGGCAGAAAATTATCGGGCATTCATTGATCATCCGCTGTTGATGGGTACGCTGACCCTGCTGAATTTTGAAGCGGGTGGGTTGCCTCACCACTTGCTGATTCAGGGAGAACATCAGGCTGATCTGCAGGCGCTGAGACAAGACATGGCCCGCATTTGTGACTGGCAGCAGAAGTTCTGGGGTGAGTCGCCCTTTCGGGAATATCATTTTTTGTGCAAGGCGCGCAGCAACGACTATGGCGGTCTGGAGCATCGGGCTTCCAGTGCTCTGGTTTGCGCCCGGGATGACCTGACCGGCCGCGCCCCCAAAAACTATCGGCGCTTTCTGGGGCTGGTCAGCCATGAATATTTTCATAGCTGGCTGGTACAGGCCATCAAGCCAGCGGTATTCAGTGCCAGCAGTCTGGATCGGGCGGAACTTTCCGGGGATCTCTGGATATTTGAAGGGATTACCTCTTACTACGATGATCTCTGCCTCTGTCGTGCCGGTTTAATCAGTCCGGAACAATACCTGCAAGGGGTCGCGCAGGAATGGACGCGCCTGCAAAGACGCCCTGGCCAATATCTGCAAAGTCTGGCAGAATCCAGCGAGGACGCTTGGCTCAAGCTTTATCACCCCCACGTCAACAGCGCCAATTTTGAAATCAGTTATTACAACAAGGGGGCGCTGCTCGCCCTCTGTCTGGACTTGAGCCTGCGTCTGGAAAGTGCAGGCCGTTTGAGTCTGGATAACTTGCTGATGCACTTCTGGAAAGAGCATGGACAGACTGGCAAGGCACTCCCCGAGGGAGAAGCCCTGCAACAAATAGCCGACCTTGCTGGTACGCAAATGGCAGAACAGTTGAAAACCTGGATAGAAGCCCGCGCCGAACTGCCTCTGGAAGCTCTCCTGGCACGCATGGGCATTGCCCTGCACAGCCGTCCCGCCACCAGTCTGAGTGATTCAGGCGGCGAGGCGGCTGCGACCGTGCCGACGGCCTGGATTGGTGCCCACTGGCAAAGCCAGCCGCAAGGCGCACAAATCCGTCAGGTCCTCAGCGGCAGCCCGGCAGAAGCGGCCGGTTTGTCACCCGATGACCTCCTCGTTGCTTTGGAAGGAATACGCTGCACGGCGGACAGTTTCGCCGGGCAGATCAGCACCGGCATACCTGGCTGCCCGCTACGCCTTCACTACTTTCGCGATGACGTACTCTACGAGACCCATCTGACCCCCGTCGCCCCGCCGCAGGATACCTTCTGGCTGGAGTGGCTGGAGGACGTTGACGCAGTGGTAAGTGCCCGCCGCAGCGCCTGGCTAAGGCAAAAGTCCGTTGATACGGTGACAGGCGAGGTCGGTACAGATGATGCTGAGTGGCACGTCCCAGGGTTCGCGGGGGACTCTGGCTAACTGCTGAAAAGCATGGCCGACCCCCAGCAGACGCGGGTGTTGCCAATGCTGCCGGTGGGACATGCTGGCGAGACTGCGATCATAAAAACCCCCGCCCATTCCCAGGCGATAACCTTCTGCATCAAACGCCACCAGGGGTAAAATCAGCAAATCCAGCGCCTGCGGGGTTATCAGCAAATCGGCTGCTACCTGAGGCTCGGGAATGCGGAAGCCATTCGGACGCATGCGGCTCTCCCCATGAAAAGGCGCGAAACGCAGTTTTTGCGCAAAATTCCCTGATAATACCGGTAAATAGAACTGTTTGTGACGGCTCAGACGATGGTACATCAGCGGGAGAGGATTGATTTCGCCCTGCATGGGCCAATAGAGGGCAATGCGCCGGGCCTTTTTGTAATGACTGAGCTGGAGAATTTGACGGGATAGTGCCAGCGCCGCCTGCTGTAAATGCTGCGGAGAAAGAGACTGACGTTGCTGTCGCATTTTTCTGCGCAAGCCGCCCTTGGAAACCGGATCGGATGGATCTGGTGCTTCAGTTTCAGAAAACAAAAGACCTCCCGCGATGGTCGTGCGGCCCGCTACCCCCAGAACCTGATGAACAGGTGGGAATCCACACATCGCTTCAGGCTACTCCGCAAGGGAGCTGCACACCACGATGATGACTGGGGACTCCCTGGATAGACAGTATTGGTTCAGGAATCGTCTCGGCCACTCGTGCCTCGCAGGAGGCAATTTCAAGTTACTCTGCCCCCCTGGCCCTGTCAACCAGTTGCTGCAGACGCTGTTCGACAAGTTGCAGATCATGCTCACGCGCCAGCAATGTCTGCCGGGTACGCTGCAAATCCGCCGCCAGATTCACGGCCACCATCAGGGTGGCGCGTTCCCGGCTCAGTAATTTGCCACGGCTTCGCGCCACTTCCAGTTGCTGATTGAGTAGGCGCACAGCTTCCAGCAACAGCTCCCGTTCTTCATCCGGACAGGGTATCTGATAATGCTGATCCAGCAGGGTGACTGAAATTTGTTGCACGGCGTTTGTGGGTTTGGCTTCGGACACAGACTTCTCCCTGGTGATTTTATAGTTCGTTTTCCCAACAATTGACCTGCGCCAGCAGATCATTCAGGCGCAAACAGATTTCTTCCTGACGCTCTTGCAGCATCCGGTTTTCCGCTTTCAGCTTTTGAATTTGGGCCTGCAGGGCTTGCACGGAATGCTTGTTGCGACTATCTCCTTCCAGTTGCCGACGCAATCCGCGATAATCCGTGATAGCATTCTCCAACTCTGCAAACAGGGATTCATATCGGGATTCTAACACTGCGCCACCCACTTTTAGCCGGACATTCCGACACCGAGTTTACGAAGCACCTCCATCATTTGCAAATTGAAGCAGGTTTGTTGCGCCCATGCCCTTATCCGAATCATTAAAACGTACGCGCAGTTTTCGCTTTCGCCTGGGTGTTGCGGCACTGTTGATGCTCCTGGCTATTCTGGGGGTTGTCTTGCGGGTACTGGACCTGCAGGTACTGCATTACTCCAAATTTCGCGAGCTGGCCTATGACAATCATGTGGCTCTGGTGCCCCTGGCTCCGCCTCGGGGCGTGATTCTGGCGGATCATGGGGAGGTTCTGGCAGAAAACCTTCCCACCTATGCCCTCGAAATCACCCCGGATCAGGTCCCCCATCTGCAACAAAGCCTGCAATTTTTGCAGCATCTTCTGAACTTGAGCCCGGAAGATCTGCAGCAATTTGCCGCACGGCGCGCTGGCAAGCCGGACTTCGACCCGATTGTTTTGAAGGCTGACCTGAATCCGACGCAAATTGCAGCCGTATCCGTCCGCGCCATGGAACTGCCGGGCGTGCGTATTGCCGCCATGATGCATCGCCATTATCCCTATGACGCCTTGTTTTCCCATGTCGTCGGTTATGTCGGGCCGATTACCGCTGCCGATCTGAAAGATTTTCATGCCAGTAAATATGTGGGTCGCAATTATATTGGCAAAAACGGCCTGGAACGTTATTACGAACGCAAGCTGCGCGGCGTCATGGGTTATGAAATCAAGGATATTAACGCCCGGGGTTTACCGGTAGGCACCCTCCGCCAGATTGCCGCTCATCCTGGTAGTAATCTGATTACCCATCTCCGTCTGCGGGTTCAGGAGGCAGGGGCAGAAGCGTTGCAGGGGAAAGGCTATCGCGGTGCGGTCATCGCCATGGATCCCAATAATGGTGGCATTCTCGCCATGGTCACCAGTCCCAGCTTTAATGCCAACTGGTTTGTGGACGGCATCAGTAATGCGCACTGGCAATCGCTGCTCAACAATCCGGGCCGGCCACTCATGAACCGGGCCGATAACGGTTTGTACCCGCCGGGTTCCTGCGCAAAGCCTTTTTATACCATTCAGGCCGTCCAGGAAGGCGTGATCAGTCCGGATTTCCATACTTACTGCCCCGGCAATTATCAGTTGGGAGGACACACCTACTGGGACTGGAATCGGGGTGGTTTCGGGGAGACCGGCATCACCAAGGCATTGGCCTGGTCCGTTGATGTTTTCTACTACAAGCTGGCCGTAAAAATGGGAATTGATTTGCAGGACAAGACCCTCTGGCGTTTCGGCTTCGGGCAGAAGACGCCCATTGATCTGCCCGGTGGCGCAAACGGTCTGGTCCCGACTCCAGCCTGGAAACGCGCGCATCTTCATGCCCCCTGGTACACCGGTGACTCGGTGATTTTGGGTATTGGTCAGGGCTATCTACTGGAAACGCCGCTACAACTGGTCCGCGCCGTTTCTGCCCTCGCCAATGGCGGCTATCTCGTGCAGCCCCAGGTCGCCAAGGCCTTCATTGACCCGCAAAGCGGCAAGACTATTCCTATTCCCAATGCCGCACCCGTAAATCTGCATATTTCTGCCGAGGCCATGCATGCGGTGCATCTGGGGATGGAAGCCTGCGTCAATACCGGCACCTGCCATACGGTGAGCATTCCCGGTATCAGCATTGCTGGCAAAACCGGTACCGCCCAGGTCCCTATGGGCTATAAAAATGGCCACACTATTTACAACAATGACTCGCTGTTTATTGGCTGGGCACCCGTGGATCATCCCAAAATTGCCGTAGCGGTGGTGGTCGAAAATGGCGGATACAATGCCTGGCAAGCCCTACCGGTAGCCCGTGCAGTCATTAAGGCGTATTTGCAACAGGACCAAACGCCTCCAGCTCCAGCTCCGCAAAAATTATCCACAAAATTGTCGGCAAAGGTTGCTCAATCGGCAAGCGCGCATTATGATGCGCCCCTTAGTCATGGGGAGAAAGGTTCTGTCAACCCTCGCCCCGCTCAATCCACAGCACAATAAGGAGTACTGAAAATGACAGATTTTGCGATTGCGGCCATACCGCGTGAAGAAAACGGCCGCCGCGCCAGTCGTCGCCTGCGCCGTACGGGCATGGTCCCGGCCGTGCTTTATGGGGATAACAAGGCAGCGATGGGTCTGAGTATTGAAGCGCGCCTGTTGCGCAAGCTCCTCGCCGACGAACGGGCCTACACGCATGTGATCGCCCTGGAATTCCCCAAGGGTAAGGAAACCGCCCTGATCCGTGATATCCAGATGCATCCCTACAAGGAAGAAGTCCTGCACATGGATTTCATGCGGGTCCATGCCGGTGAAACCGTCCGCTTGCATGTGCCCATCCACTTCCTCAACGAAAGCACCTGCGCGGGTATTAAGGCCGGTGGCGTATTGCACCGCGCACTGACGGACGTGGAAGTGGAGGCACCGGTCGATCGTCTGCCCGAAGCCATTGAAGTGGACATAGCCAAACTTGAAAAAGGCGAGAGCCTGCATCTGTCGCAGATCAGCCTGCCGGCCGGAGTCATTCTGATTCCGCTCCAGCATGAAGACGATAAGGAAATTGTCTCCATTCATAGCCCCCGTACCGGCGCTGAAGCGGAAGAAACCCCCGAAGCCGCCGAGTGAGGTAAAATGGACTGGTTGCTGGCGGGGCTGGGAAATCCCGGGGCAGAATACGCCCGCACCCGCCACAATGCCGGTTTCTGGGCGCTCCAAACCTTTGCAGAAAAGGCTGGAGCGTCTTTACGTTTGGAATCACGCTGGCATTGTCTGGCTGCAACCACACAAAATTCAGGACAACAACTGGGCTTGTGCCTGCCCCAGGATTTCATGAACCGCAGCGGTGCTCCGGTCCAGTCTATGGCCGCTTTTTACAAGGTACCTGCGGCGCGTATTTTAGTGATACACGACGAGCTTGATCTACCGCCCGGTACGGCGCGTCTGAAATGGAGTGGCGGACATGGCGGACATAACGGCTTGCGCGATCTGGATCGGGCGCTGGGCACACGGGATTACTGGCGCCTGCGCCTTGGCATTGGGCACCCCGGGCACAAGAATGCTGTGATAAATTATGTACTGGGCGTGCCTTCGGCAATGGATAAATCCGCGATTGACCTGGCGATTGAGCACAGCCTGGCGGTTCTTCCGGAATTTCTTGATGGTCGCAGTGATGCGGCACAGAAAACCCTGCACAGCGATTAGGAGTTTTTTATGGCTTTGGCCTGTGGCATCGTCGGTCTCCCCAATGTGGGCAAATCCACTCTGTTCAATGCGATCACCAAAGCCGGTATCGCCGCTGAAAATTATCCTTTCTGCACCATTGAACCCAATGTCGGTCTGGTATCCGTGCCGGACCCTCGCTTGCAGGCATTGATTGAAATCGTCAAGCCCCAAAATGTGGTTCCGGCCACCATGGAGTTTGTGGATATTGCCGGACTGGTGGCGGGCGCTGCCCAGGGCGAGGGTTTGGGAAACCAGTTTCTGGCCCACATTCGGGAAACGGACGCTATCGCCCTGGTTACGCGCTGCTTTGAAGATCCCAACGTCGTTCATGTCAGCGGTCAGGTGGACCCTGTGGCCGATCTGGATACGGTATTGACGGAGCTGATTCTGGCGGATATCAGTACGGTCGAAAAAGCTCAGGCGCGGGTTGCCCGCCAGGCCAAGGGTGGCAACAAGGATGCCGTCGCCGAAGCCGCTGCCATGGCCCGCCTGCTACCGCATCTCAATAGTGGCAAACCTGCCGCGAGTCTCAGCATGAGTGCTGAAGAAAAAGCCCATTTGCGTGGCCTGTTTTTGCTTACCATGAAACCCATGATGGTCATTGCCAATGTGGCGGAAGATGAAATTCAGGATGGACCCTGGCGTCCGCTTCTGGAAGCCTGGGCGGGCGAACGTCATGCCAGTGTGGTTCCGGTATGTGCAGCTATTGAATCTGAACTGGCTGAACTGGAAGCTGAAGAGCAGAGCGCCTTTCTGCAGGACCTCGGGCTGGAAGAACCCGGACTGAATCGTATCATCCGCGCCGCCTATGGCCTGCTGGGCCTGCAGACCTATTTTACGGCTGGCATCAAGGAAGTACGAGCCTGGACCATTCCCATCGGGGCCACTGCCCCCCAGGCAGCTGGCGTCATTCATAGTGATTTCGAGCGGGGTTTCATCCGCGCCCAGACTATCGCCTACGCAGATTTCGTCCAGTACCGGGGCGAGCATGGTGCCAAGGAAGCGGGCAGAATGCGTGCGGAAGGTAAGGATTATGTCGTCCATGATGGCGACGTACTGAATTTTTTGTTTAACGTGTGAGATGGAGACCTGTTGAGCCAGAGGTCAACCTGCTGAAGGGGAAACTTTTCTCTTAGACTCAGCAGCATCGGCAGGAGGCGGACCCACATTAATCAGTGGAGCCAACTCCTGCAATGCCTGCCAGTAAACCCGTCGTTTAAAGGCGATGATTTCCCGGGCAGGCATCCAGAAATCCACCCAGCGCCAGGTTTCAAACTCAGGATGCTGAGTCGTCAAGGTGTTAATTTCCGCCTCATCGCCTTCGAAACGCAGCAAAAACCAGATTTGTTTCTGCCCGCGATAGCGGCGTCGCTGGGCACGATGCCGGGAACAGGGAACCTCGTAACGCAGCCACCCCTGAGTCCGCCCAAGAATACAGACCTTGGCCGTACCCACTTCCTCTTCGAGCTCACGGAACATGGCTTGTTCTGGTGTTTCCGCATGATCAATACCGCCTTGCGGAAACTGCCAGGCATTCTCACCCCGGCGTTTGGCCCACAACACCTGATTGTGTTCGTTGCAAATAATCATGCCCACATTGGGGCGATAGCCGTCTGCGTCTATCATGTTCATCGTCTCTACCGATGCCTTTTCCCCAATATAGCACGAGACAGAGCCTGCGTCAGTCTGTCAGACTGTGTAAAATTTCCAGGGGATAACGATTTCCGGCCAGATAATCCGCAATACAACGCTGCACCATGACATTACGCAGGTGTCCGCTCTGCGCCTGTATTTCTGCCGGGATCATCCACACCGGACCAATAATTCCGGTATCCAGCTTGTAGTCTGAACGCTGAGTACCCAACTTCCCGCCAAAAGCGAAACGCAGGTAGGTCAAATCTTTGGCGGGATGTTCCCAATGATAAATGCCCGTGAGATATTCGGGCACAAAGGCATAAGCGGTCTCTTCCAGAGTTTCCCGTACAACCGCGTCAAGCAGTGTTTCACCAGGGTCCCAGTGACCAGCAGGCTGATTGAAACATCGGCGTCCTTCTACCATTTCTTCAACCAGCAAAAAATGTCCCTCTTGCTCCACAATTGCAGCAACCGTCACATGCGGCTTCCAGACCATGATTATGACTCCCTTTGCCGTTCGATTTCGCTGAGTTCCCGCCACTGTCCTGGAGCCAGATCATCCAAAGTGAAAGGTCCGAATGCCTCCCGATGCAGGCTCAACACCAAATTATCCAAAGCCACAAACATACGCCGCACCTCGTGATAACGTCCTTCATGGAGGGTCAATTGTAGTTCAGTCGTGCCGAGCGGGATCATTTCTGCCACTTTGCACGGGCTGTGCTCTCCCTCCAGCAGCAAGGTGCCCGAAGCCAGTATGCCGGCTTCATGCCCCTGCAAAGGATTTTGCAAAGTCACTCGATACCGGCGCGGAATTTCATAGCGGGGACTGGTCCAACGATGCAGCCAGTCCCCATCATCGGTCAGCAACAACACACCGCTGGTTTCCCGATCCAGTCGTCCGACACTGCTGAAGCTGGGTCGCCGGTAACGCCATCGCGGTGGAAAATCCTGATAAATGGCACGAGGATCATCATGTGCACAGACCTTGCCGAGGGGTTTGTGATACAGCACATAAAGGGGATAGGGATGATCCAGAGGCTCTTCATCTACCTGCACAGTGGCTGGATCTACCCTGGTAGCAGCCTTGCGCAGCGGCATTCCATCCACTGACACGCGCCCTTCGCGCAGTAAATCACGCGCTTCCGAACGGCTACAATAACCCAGTCGGGAGAGCAGATGATCTAAACGTTCGCCGGAATGCGCCATGAGGACAGTTTAGCCTGCCGGCATGGCTGACGGAACCCCCAGAATTGCCTATGATATGGGCATCACCTCTGGAAGGAATTCACCATGCAGTCCAATTATACTCTCCCCGCCGAATGGGCTCAGCAGTGGGGTGTGCAACTGACCTGGCCCCATCCCGAAAGCGACTGGGCACCCCGACTGGCTGAGGTCCTTCCGGTTTTTGTGCAGATTGCCAGGGAAATCAGCCTGCGCGAGCATCTGCTGGTGGCCTGCCATGATCGCGAAAGTTTACGGGATTGTGAACAGCGTCTGGTGAATGCCCACGCCAACATGGCGCACTGTCATCTTTATCTGGTGCCCAGCAATGACTCATGGGCGCGAGATCACGGCCCACTCACTCTCACCAACCCGGCAGGGGAACGCAAATTGCTGGATTTTGGCTTCAATGCCTGGGGCCTCAAGTTTCGTGCTGACCTGGACAATCAGATTACACGTCATCTTCATGCCCAGCAGGCTTTTGGCGAATGTTCTCTGGAAATTTCGGGAATGATACTGGAAGGCGGCAGCATTGAAAGTGATGGTCATGGCACTTTGCTGACGACCAGCGCCTGCCTGCTTTCCGCCAATCGCAATCCACAATGGTCGGCTGCGGAAATTGAAAGCGCCTTATGCCAGCAGCTTGGCATGCAGCGCGTGCTCTGGCTGCACAGCGGGCATCTGGAGGGTGATGATACGGATGCGCACATCGATACTCTGGCGCGCTTTTGTAATCCGCATGCCATCGCTTATCAAAGTTGTGATGATCCCAACGACAGTCACTTTTCCGCCTTGCAGCAAATGGCTGCGGAACTCAGCGCCCTGCGCAGTTACGATGGGCAGGCTTACCACTTGATTCCCCTCCCCTGGGCACAGGCGCAGTGGGATGAGGATGACAACCGCTTGCCTCTGACTTATGCCAACTTTTTGATCCTCAATGGAGCGGTCTTACTCCCCGTTTATGAGGATCCTGCGGATCATATTGCCATCCAGCGTCTTCAGACGGCTTTCCCGGACCGTGAGATAGTGCCTATCCCCTGTCTGGAACTTGCCCGCCAACATGGCAGCCTGCACTGCGTGACCATGCAGCTGCCAGAGTAAGATCTAAGCAAAGTCATCTGAGTTTTTTCAGCCAAATAGCCTCAGGCAAGCATCATTGCCAGAATAAGCCCGGAGAAACATCGTTTTTTACGGAGGGCAATGGCAAGGCACAATGATCCACCAAAATGTTCCCCTGAGGTTTGACCTTACAGTTCAGATTGTATGCCTTGATGGGTAGTGTCTGCGCCATGCCAGCCTGACAAGCCTGTTGATCCTTGCCGGGACAAGTCTGATTAAAACCCAGTAGACTCGCCGCTGCCCAGGCATGAATGGCAGGAAGATTTTCGCTGAGAGCTGCCGGATTCCTGACTAAAAGTGATAGTCGAGCTTCGGGGTCCAAGCCAGCAGGGGCCTGCCCGCCAGACATACCAAGATAAAGGTTATCGACCAGACCCATGACCTGCACATCGCCCTGATGATTAAGAATCATCAGGGACTGCACTTGTGCATTATGCGGCTGGAAACCCCAGATTAACTCGTTGCCATTTTTCAATGCGAGTCGGGGCAGAGGAAATAAATCCATCCCTTGCTTCAGCCGTTCCAGCAGAGGAACCGTTGTAGACCCATCCTGAATATAAGTCTTACCCGCAAACTGCTGCAGACTGGACATTTTAATGGGTACGCGCAGGGATTTTTCTATTTTTGAAAGCTTTTGAGACCAAGCATCCATAACTTTTAAAACACAGTCACCATGATTACCACATTGTTCTAACTGACTTTCGTAGGCTTGATGACCATTGAGCAATTGCTTACACACAGATGTACCAACACCAGCTGATCGCAAATATCGGACATAATAATTGCCCAATGTACTATCAAAAAGCCTCAGATTATCAACCCATCTTTTGGGCTTATAGTGACATATAGCCTCACGCAGAAGGCTTAGCGGTGCTATACAGCCTTTCGCATAATTATCTGAAGTATTTGCCGCAATAGCTGGACAATTCAAGGAGTCAACAGCCGCATGCGCCACACTACTCAAACTGAGAAGCAAAGCTGTAACTTGCGCTATAAAAGATAATATTTTCATCTATTGCGATCTCCAGATTATTATAAATTCAAAGTGCTATGCCCAGTCCAGATATCGCAAGACACGGTGCCAGACCAGATTTTCGTTATAGGCCAGAGGCACTTTGGCTGGTGCACAAGGGTCACCCTGCGATGGCAAGTAATGATAATTAATAGCATCGCGCAACATTTGTGCCCGCGCAAGAAAACGACTTTTATAGTTTGCGTACTGCCCAACAGCCAATTTTTCAAGCTCTTTTGCTGCACCCAACCAGTCTGCTTGATACAAATAATGACTCACGCTGGAAACATAAGAATGATACTTCATGTCTGTAAGCACTGTTTGAACTGACATAGGCATCTTCCAAAAACTCATTTTATGCTGGGCATTTTTATCAAAGAGAACAGATGTGTCTTCAGCATAGCCGTGGCGCACCGCTTCTGATATAAATGTTGATTCGGATTTCGATAGTTGCGGATATTTTTTATTTCTACTTATATAATAATTAGTTAACGCACTTATAGCATTATTTTTTTTCTTCCCAATAAAAGGTTTTGCTGTATCTATTATATATTCAATATCAACATCATCAGGTTTACCATATTTCTTTTGTTCGGTCTCCATATACCGTCTCAACCCTTCAATAGTCTGCTGTCCGAGGTCTACACCTTCACCTACCGTAACACCACTTTTGCCTATAGCTTTCTGGTATTTTTCTCCCGTTTTTTTATTTTTATTGTATCGCGGTCCAAGATTCTCTCCTGTCTTCACATTGGTCTCAAACGCCCCAGGCACATAAAAATCATACATCATGCCTTCGGCCTTCTGAATAAAATGATAATCCACCCGGTCCAGCGGGATACAGTCAGCAGCTGCAGCTACTGCAATGGCTTTGTCACTTCTGTAGCAATAATTTAACTCAGCCAGTCGTTTACCATAAGCATCCGTTAAGCAAAAAACATCACCTTTACACTGAAGCGTTTCTTCCTTCCATTTAGACTGGGTTGTATTCACATTATTCAAGGACTGATGATAATTTCCTTCTTTCTTCATTCTATTCGTCAATTGATTATAATCATGAGATACCTGTCGATCCATTTTTGCCAGCTGCGCATCCTGACAAACCGATTTTTCAGTTTCTGTTTTTGCTGTTTTACAGTTGTAAGAAGTAGTATATTGAGCTGCATGTGCAATCTGGGAGGAAAAAATACATATCAGCAATATTCCACCAAAATGTTGCCTATATTTACAGAAAAATTCCTGCTTGTCTTTATAGACTCCATATCTCATGAATTGTATTCCTCAAATCTGAGCGCAATATTTCACAATACACAGAGATTATCAAAAGTGACCGAATAGAGCGCCATTGATAATCCTCAAGATGCAAAATCTATAGTTCTAATGATAACAGGCGCCCAGCTCGGCTAAACGTTTTCCGTAAGTATCTGTTATACAGAAACGGTCACCTTTGCACTGGATTTTCTCTTTTTTCCATTTTTCCTGAGAGACAATGAGATAACTGAGATTTTTTTGATGATTTCCACTTTTTTTCATATTGTTTACTAATTCTTCATATTCCTGGGCTAATTGCAGATCCAGGCTTGCCAATTTTTGATCCTGGCAAATTATCTGTTCTGTTACGGTATTTGCAGTCGCACAGTCTAATGAAGTGGCGTATTGTGTGGCCATTAATCCTTGAGAATAAATCAAACCCATCAGCAAATAGCTACTTAACCATAATCGATACTTAATTTTAAATTTTTCCGATATACACTTTACTGCCGATATTAAATGACGGTTATAATTTTTAACACTATTATTTGTCTCTGGCGATTCTTTCTGAGGGATCATACACTTTGTTTCCTTATTCGGTAGTCAACGGAATCATGGCTAATGCTCTCTTTAATACACTCAAGCATTTCTTGCCATTGATTTTAACGACTTACAAAACAAAATGTTAGGTGTTCTTTAATCACATAAAAGATCATCCATCTGGATGTTTTATCAGCTTTTTTTTGCGACCAGAATACTGCAGGGCAAACTTCTCAGGAGGGCTTTGGCAACAGATCCTTCCAGCCAGTGACCAAAGGAAAATTGGGGAATATGACCAATCACCAGTAAATCAGCGTGGATTTGTCGGGCATATTGGGCAATGGCCTCAGCGGGACTCCCCTCAACCGCTTGAGTGTACACGCTCAGGCCATTCTCACGGAGTTTTGTGGCAACCTCGTCCAGCCGGGTACGTATAGCCTCCCCTTCCCTACCCAGCATGTCTTCGGCACCTGCAGCTTGTGCCATCGCCATACCGCCGGTACTGACAATGACGCCAAACAAATGCAGTTCAGCCTGTGTGAGACCTGCAATATCTGTCGCCTGCTGCAGAGCGACACCACCTGAAGCACTCCCATCGTAAGCGACCATCACTTTCTGGAACATCAGCTTCTCCTTGCCGCCGCTTCCCGCTTTGGTGTACGAATAATCAACAACAAAGGAAAAATCGCCAGCGTCATCACCATCATCAGCCAGAAGTTATCAATATAGCCAATCATACTGGCCTGCCGGGTAATTTCATTATTGAGCAACATTTGCCCCATACTTGAATGAGGATTATACAGTTCTGCGACAGCAGGGTTTCCATAACCCGGATTGCGACCATCAATATGCGCTGCCAGCGTAGCATGCGCAATTTGGGTGTTGCGGGTCAGCAGGGTTTCCACCAAGGAAATCCCCAGGCTGCTGCCGACATTGCGTACCAGACTATATATGGCCGTACCATTGGCGCGCATCTGGGGACTGAGCGTGGCGAAAGTAGCCGTGCTCAATGGCACGAACACCAGGCCAATACCCAGGCCCTGCCAGACACCGGGCCAGATCACCTCACCCTGGCTGATCACCAGGCTGTAACCCTGCATTTCCCACAGAGAAAAGGCCGTTATGCCAAAGCCAATAGCCAGCAACAGGCGCAAATCCACCTTACCCACCAACCGACCTACAATGAGCATGGCGAGCATGGTGCCTAAACCACTCGGAGCCGTTACCCACCCGGCAGCTTCGGCCGTGTAACCCATCAGATCCTGGAGCATGGTGGGAATCAGGGCACGCGAGGCAAAAAGCACCACCCCTACGATAAAAATGAATAGTAATCCAGTCACATAATTGCGATTCAAAATCAGACGATAATCAAAAAACGAGTGCTCGGGTGGAGTGCGCCAGGTATGCCAGATAAAATAAATGGCTGAGAAACCGGCCAGATAGGCTTCCACCCAGATTTCCACCGAACTGAACCAGTTCAGTTGTTGCCCCCGATCCAGCAATAATTGCAGGCCACCAATGGCCACACTGAGGCTGACAAAGCCTGCCATATCAAAGCGCATGCTGCGTCCCGGCGTATCGGCCGGAAACGATTTCCAGATTCCCCAAAGTGCCAGGATACCTACTGGCACATTGATGAAAAATACCCAGCGCCAGCCCATGCTGTCGGTCAGCCAGCCACCCAGAGTCGGGCCAATAATCGGACCCACCATGACCCCCATACCCCACAATGCCATGGCCGAGCCCTGTTTTTCCCGGGGATTGATATCCAGCAAGGTGGTTTGTGAAAGCGGCACCAGGGCAGCGCCAAATACGCCCTGAAAAACCCGGGCAATGACAATTTCGAACAAGGAGGTGGAAATACCACACCACATGGAGGCCAGGGTAAAACCGGCCACTGAGGCCAGGAAAATATTGCGCTTACCAAAGCGGTCTACCAGCCAGCCGGTCAAAGGTGTGGCGATGGCGGTGGCGACAATATAGGATGTCAGCACCCAGCCGATTTGATTGAGCGAAACTGACAAGCTGCCCTGCATATGGGGCAGAGCCACATTGGCGATGGTGCTGTCCAGCGTCTGCATGATGGTGGCGAGCATGATGGCCAGGGTAATCAGCGGACGGTTCAGCCCTGCAGCATCCATGGGAACAGATGTCGAGATCATAGAATGGGATCTTCCAACGTCTTTTGCAGTTGCTGAAGGACTTCTGTTATCTGGCGTAGTACCTCAACGTCCAGTTCTTTGAGTTTTTCATGGCGGAAGTCCATCGCCACGCGCCGAACTTCCGCATACACCTCAATACCCTCTGGCGTGAGCAGTACGCGGCGAATACGACGATCATGGGCGTCTATTTCCCGGCGCAGCAGTCCCGCGCGCTGCAGACGGTCGAGCATGGCCACCACGGTTGGTTGTTCTACCGACAAGCAATGGGCCAACTCGGTTTGAGTCATTGGTGCGGGTGCTTTCGCCAGATAAGCAATGCTCATCCAGCTGGCCTGGCTCAGACCCAATCCTTTCAGACGGCGATCCAAAGCGTGTCGCCAGGCTCGCGCAGTATCATGGAGCGCCAGAGCAAAATCCTGCTGTAACTGTTCCTCTGACATGATCCACTCCTGGCTTGTTTGTCATATGGTTCGCAATCTTATACTTAGCCATCTAAGTAATTGCAAGAAAAAAACCGGCAGTAGGCGTAGCCGCATTACAGCGACTTTGCTCTACGCCGATTTCAGGTTGGATCCATCAGGCGATTTTTTTACCTTCAATTTCTACCCGAATATGGACTTTGTTGGAAAGTCCTTCGGGAAGATAGGCCTTCATGCCGTAATCGCTGCGCTGAATGGTAGTAACCGCAACAAATCCGGACAAATAGCCACTCCAGGGTTTGGGAAGATAACTGACATCACCAGCGCCGGTTTCCCTGACCCGAAACATCATCGCCCGGGTAACACCATGCAGAGTCAATTTGCCATAGAGATCGCCCGCCGTTTTGCTGATCGGCTGATAACGGGTGCTGACAAAAGTTACGTCGGGATATTTTTTGACGTCAAAAAAGGTCGGACTGCGGAGATATTTATCGCGAGGGGCGAAGTTTGTAAAAATGCTGGCCGCCGGGATGATAATTTTGGCCGTGTCTTTGGCCGGATTCTGAGTGTTGACGGTATAAGTACCGGAAATCTTGTTAAAACGTCCGCTAAAGGGGCCAATACCCACATGACCAATGGTAAAATAAGCAGCGGAATGCTCTGGATCAATCTGATAGGTGCCACTCGGGTTACCCGTCAGCGCGTGGTAGTGCCCCACTGCTGCTTTGGTTGTCGCCGCCTGGGCCGCTTCCTGCATCATCCCCAAACCAAGACCCAAGCTGATGGAAATGATGAGTAATTGTTTTGAACGCTTGTTTTGCATGATTTTACCCCCTTTCAAATTACCTGAACCACCCTAATGCTGGTAGTTAAAGGATTATAGTATTTATCACAGAGTAAGCATCAGGAACTTTCAGCAAGAAGGGGGGAACCTGAGCGAAGCTGGTTTTTCACCCGACGCCAGTCCGGCATAGCGGCATCGAGGATGCTCCTGAAACGATCATTGTGCAGGCGCTCCAGCAAATGAGTCATTTCATGCAACACCACATATTCCAGACAAATTTCTGCGTAGCGGGCAAGCTCCAGGCCAAGCCAGATGCGCCGCGCGCGGATGTTGCAGGTACCCCAGCGAGTGCGCATGCGTTTAACGCCCCACTCGGCCACCTGCACACCCAGAATCGGTTCATAGTGGGCAACAATGTTCGGAATGCGGTCTTTCAGTGCCTGACGATAATACTTGTGGAGCAAGGCCTGACGATCAGCCTGTGCCGCTTCGGGTGGACAGTACATCTCCATAAAGGCATCGTCGCACATTTCAATACGGCCGCGACCAGCCATTTCATGCACTCGGAGTATATAGTTCTGCCCCAAATAGGAATGGGTTTCGCCGGATTGATATTCCAGAACCGGAGAGGGAGTGTGATGCTGAAATTGCTGCTGGTGCTGCCTGATCCAGGACAAACGGGCCAGAATGGCCGCACGAATGTCTCCATCTGTCATCGCCCAGGGGGCACTGACTCTTACCTCCCCGTCAGGGGGACAAACCATAATGCGCAAATTCTTGACCGCCTTGCGCGTCAGCTGCAGGTTCAGATCAGCCACCTGAACCATGGTTTTTTCCGGATTGCGCATGGGCCGCATCAGGGGAATCGATTCAGGCGGTAGGTCGCGGCATTCAGATACAGCGCCACGCAAAGCCAGAGCAAATAAGGCACCAACAACCAGGCCGCCAGCGGCGTGATCCACATAAAAACCAGGAAACAAGCCAATACCAGGAGCAGAAGCAAAACCAGGTCTGCCAAGGCCCAAAGCACCTGATGCCGTCCAAAAAACAGCCATGACCATGCGGCATTACAGAGCAACTGCAGGCCATACAAAGACAAACCCACTGTTCGCAACAGACTCGCCGGGCTGACATAAATCAACGCTGCCGCAAAAGCCATGATGATATATAACAGCGTCCAGACTACAGGAAAAACCCAGGGTGGAGGCGTACCTTTGGGCTTCTGGAGGCGCGTATACCAGGCATCTGGTCGAAACAGTGACCCCGTTGTCGCCACCGCCAGAGTAATAGCCAGACTAATCAGGGAAACCAGTGCAAAGTGATTCATGTCCATCTAAGTCGTCGCCCCACCAAGAAAACGGAATGGCAGATTTTCAGAAGTCTGCAAATTTTATTGCCCTGCAGTAGTTCCGGGGATACCCACTGAAGCCTTCCACTGCTGCATCTTGCTGATCAGCGGTGACTCCGCGCAAGACTGGGCACTGAGAGAACTACAGGCACTGGCCCATTCACCAGTTACACCGAAAAACTTGGCGGCAGATTGCATTTGCTGGGCCTGAGCACCAGTCGCCGTGGCGCTCATGCTCTGATACTGCGTAGCCCGCGTTTTTGCCCAAGCTGACACATTCTGCCAGCAGTCACTTTGCGCTGTCGAACTCAAAGCAGCGCATTTGGCGCTGTCCTGTCGAGCTTTGACCATATCCTGCTGCCACTTCCCGGAAAAGGAAGACGTTGCCGTATTGAGCTGCTGCTGCACTGCGCCTTGAGCACTGCTCACTGCCTGATTCGCAGAATTTTTGGCATTTTCCACCGTCCGGGTGACGGGTTGAGTGACAGATTGCGCGGCACTGGATAAAGCGGCAGTAGAGGATGCCAGAGGCGTCAAGGGTAAAGTCGTAGACGAATAATTCACGCTGGGTGCCGAAGGAGCGGGCAAAGTTTTAGGCTGCGACAGAAGCCGGGCAGGGACCTGCAGGGCGGGCGCGGGGGCACTGTAGCTGGATGGCGTGCTGATAGCCGAGGGCACAGGATAAGTATTTTCGGCCTGCGGAGCCAAGCCATTATTAGTCGCTGAACCACAGCCGGATAGAGCCAACACGACTCCAGCAAACCACAACGAACCCTGAAAGCGACGCATACGAAACCACTCCTTTTGGAATTATGAATACCTGATCATGGTCACAAGCTTATCATCCCTTTCCATACACTCAAGCAGTTATCGTTGTGTAATGCTTCCTGCAGCGGTCTCGCCTATGACCGCACTCCAGTAACTGCGTTGACCAGTGCCCGGCATACCCATAGAATACGGGCAATCTATGCGGGAGGGGCCACCCTCCCTTTTTTGCATCTTCCATGGTAGACGAGGTGAGAAAGTGCAGGCGGTCCTGGCATTGGCAGACGGCAGTATCTACCGGGGTACAGGCTTTGGCAGCAAGGGTCTGGCCGTCGGTGAAATCTGTTTTAATACAGCGATGACGGGTTACCAGGAAATTTTGACGGATCCCTCCTATCGCGGCCAAATCGTGACATTGACCTATCCGCATATTGGCAACACCGGGATCAATCCCGAAGATATGGAAGGATCAAAAATATTCTGCTCAGCTCTGGTACTGCGTAATTTACCTCGTATCCCCAGTAACTGGCGCAGTACCCAGACGCTTCCCGATTTTCTGACCCAGCAGGGTATTCCTGCCATTGCCGGTATTGATACACGCGCACTCACCCGCCGCCTGCGCAATGGCGGCGCCCAGAATGCGGCTTTGCTGGTTGGCGCTGAGGTGAATGAAAACGAAGCCCTGGCTGCCGCGCGCGGATTTCCCGGCTTGCTGGGCCGGGATCTGGTTCAGGACGTGGCAGCGCCAAAAAAATCAGAATGGCTCCTTGCGAGCGGCCTGCCTGAACAGAGTTATCAGGCGCAGCCCATCAGCCATCCGCAATATCATGTGGTCGTGTACGATTTTGGCAAAAAGAACAATATATTGCGCCTACTCGCCGACCGTGCCTGCCGGGTTACCCTGGTACCTGCCAAAACACCAGCAGCTGAGGTCATCGCCCTGCGTCCGGACGGTGTACTTTTCTCCAATGGGCCGGGAGATCCCGACGCCCTCAATTATGCCCAGCAAGCCATGCGCGAAATCATTGCGGCACAAATACCCACTTTTGGGCTCTGTCTGGGACATCAGTTACTCGGCATCGCCCTGGGTGCCAAAACCATCAAAATGAAATTCGGGCATCATGGTGCCAATCATCCGGTAAAGGATCTGCGCAGCGGCCGGGTATTAATTACCAGTCAAAACCACGGTTTTGCAGTGGATTCCCAAAGCCTGCCGGACTCCGTGCGTATTACGCATACCTCCCTGTTTGATGGCAGTTTGCAGGGTATGGCCCATAACAGTCTCCCGGTTTTTTCCTTTCAGGGACACCCGGAGGCAGGACCCGGCCCCCACGATGCCAGCATCATTTTTGATGATTTCGTAGCTGCCATGCATCAATACGGAGCCCAAACCCATGCCTAAGCATCAAGACATTCACAGCGTCCTGCTGATTGGCGCCGGCCCCATTGTCATTGGTCAGGCCTGCGAATTTGATTACTCGGGAGTTCAAGCCTGCAAGGCATTGCGCGAGGAAGGCTGCCGCGTCATTCTGGTCAATTCCAATCCGGCGACCATCATGACCGACGCGCAAACGGCTGATGCAACCTATATTGAGCCCGTGGAATGGCAGACAGTAGCGCGCATCATCGAAATGGAGCGCCCGGATGCCATTTTGCCGACGATGGGTGGCCAGACTGCTCTGAATTGTGCGCTGGATCTGCACCGTGAAGGTATTCTGGAAAAGTTCGGAGTGCGCCTGATCGGGGCCTCGGTAGAAGCCATTCGCGAAGCCGAGGATCGGGGGCTGTTCAAAAAAGCCATGCAGGAAATTGGCCTGGAAGTGGCACGTTCAGCTTTTGGGCACGATATGGACGGAGCCCGCCAAATTGCCGAAGATATTGGTTTTCCGGTCATTATTCGACCTTCGTTCACTCTGGGCGGCACGGGTGGCGGCATTGCCTACAATCGCGAGGAGTTTGAGGATATTGCCTCGCGGGGTCTGGAGGCCAGCCCTACCCACGAAATTCTCATTGAAGAATCCATTATTGGCTGGAAAGAATTTGAAATGGAGGTGGTCCGGGATCAAGCAGATAATTGTATTATTGTCTGCTCTATCGAAAACATGGATCCCATGGGGATTCATACCGGTGACTCTATTACCGTAGCCCCCGCCCAGACCCTGACTGACCGTGAATATCAGCGGATGCGCGACGCCTCCATAGCTGTCCTGCGCCGCATTGGCGTGGACACCGGCGGTTCCAATGTCCAGTTTGCGGTGAATCCGGTGGATGGTCGCCTGATTATCATCGAGATGAATCCGCGCGTTTCTCGCTCCTCCGCACTGGCATCCAAGGCTACCGGCTTCCCCATCGCCAAAATTGCGGCCAAGCTGGCCCTGGGATACACCCTGGACGAATTGCGCAATGATATCACCCAGGCTACCCCTGCCAGTTTTGAACCGACCATCGACTATGTAGTCACCAAAATACCCCGCTTTGCTTTCGAAAAATTCCCGGAAGCCGACGCGCACCTGACCACCCAGATGAAATCTGTGGGGGAAGTGATGGCCATTGGCCGGAGTTTTCAGGAATCCCTGCAAAAAGCCCTGCGCGGCCTTGAAACCGGGGTCGATGGACTGGATGAAAAACTGCAGGGCAATGATCCAGAGACCTTGCAGAAGCTCGAGCAGGAGCTGCGTATAGCCGGTCCCGATCGCCTCTGGTACTTGGCCGACGCCATCCGCCGGGGCTGGGATCAGGACAAAATCCAGCAGATAACACATATAGATCCCTGGTTCCTTGAACAGATTATTGAGCTGGTGCAACAGGAAGAAAATCTGCGTGGTATGCCGCTGGCGAGCCTCGATGCACCCCAATTGCGGGCACTCAAGGCCATGGGTTTTTCGGATCGTCGCCTGGCCAGACTGCTGGGTTGCCGGGAATCCCAGCTGCGCGAACAGCGCCACAAACTGGGTATTCGGCCCGTTTACAAACGGGTGGACACCTGTGCGGCAGAATTTCATTCGCCAACCCCCTATCTCTACTCCACGTATGAAATGGAATGTGAGGCGGAGCCTGGAAGCAAACCCAAAATCATGATTTTGGGCGGTGGGCCCAATCGCATTGGTCAGGGTATTGAGTTTGACTATTGTTGCGTCCATGCCAGCATGGCACTTCATGCCGATGGTTTTGAAACCATTATGGTCAACTGCAACCCGGAAACCGTATCTACCGATTATGACACTTCCGATCGCCTCTACTTTGAGCCTCTGACCCTGGAAGACGTGCTGGAAATTGTCGCGGTGGAAAAACCGCAGGGCGTCATTGTTCAGTTTGGCGGCCAGACCCCTCTCAAACTGGCCAACGATCTTGAAGCAGCCGGCGTACCCATCATCGGTACGACTCCGGATTCCATTGATCTGGCTGAAGATCGCGAACGCTTTCAGCAACTGCTGCAGCGCCTGGGTCTCCGCCAGCCGGAAAACGCCATTGCCCGCAGCGCCCCGGAAGCATTGAGCAAAGCCAGGGAACTGGGTTATCCGCTGGTTGTTCGTCCCTCCTATGTACTGGGTGGCCGGGCCATGCGTATTGTTTACGCTGAAGCAGACCTGCAGCGTTACATGGAAGAAGCCGTCCGTATTTCCAACGATCAGCCCATTCTCCTGGACCGCTTTCTCAATGATGCTCTGGAAGTGGACATCGATGCCGTTGCCGACCAGGATGGCCAGGTCATTGTTGCGGGGATCATGGAACATATTGAGCAGGCTGGCGTTCATAGCGGCGACTCGGCCTGCTGTTTGCCGCCCTACTCTCTCCCTGAAAACATCCAGATTGAATTGCGGCGGCAAACCGTGGAACTGGCTCTGGCTTTGGGCGTGGTTGGCCTCATGAACTGCCAGTTTGCCGTGCAGGAAGACCGGATTTACGTCCTTGAGGTCAATCCCCGCGCCTCCCGGACCGTGCCATTTGTCTCGAAGTCCACGGGCTGGCAGCTGGCTAAAATTGCCTCACGCTGCATGACCGGCCAGAGCCTGAAAACCCAAGGCATACCTGAAATCCCCAATCCTCCGCATTTCAGCGTCAAGGAAGCCGTATTTCCTTTCATCAAATTCCCGGGCGTCGATATTTTGCTGGGACCCGAAATGAAATCTACCGGCGAGGTCATGGGCATCGGGGCCAGCTTTGGTGAGGCTTTCCTCAAGGCGCAAATGGGTGCCGGTGAGCATCTTCCATCCTCTGGAACCGTATTTATCAGCGTCCGCGATGCCGACAAAGCTAAACTCACCCCTGCCGCTCGTACCTTGGCCCACCTGGGTTTTCAACTGATCGCCACCAAAGGGACAGCCGAATACCTCCGCCAGCAGGGTCTGGAAGTAAGCACGGTCAACAAGGTTACCGAAGGTCGGCCACACATTGTCGATGCCATCAAAAATGGTAAAGTACAAATCATCATCAATACCGTGGATGAGCGTCAGTCTGTGCGTGATTCCTTCAGTATCCGCCGGGCTGCCCTGCAAATGGGCCTGACCTATTACACCACTCTGGCAGGTGCCATTGCGGGGGCGGAAGCTATTCGTGTCCTGATGCGGGAAGAACGCAGTGTTCTTCGTCTCCAGGATTTGCAACAAAACTAACCAGTACGAGAGGTTAACATGAGCGTTAAAGTCCCCATGACTGTCATCGGCGCGCAACGTTTGCGCGAAGAATTACAACGGCTGAAATCCGTAGATCGGCCCGCCGTCATTGAGGCTATTGCCGAAGCCCGTGCCAAGGGTGACCTTTCGGAAAATGCCGAATATGACGCCGCCAAAGAGCAGCAGGCGTTTATTGAAGGACGCATTCGTGAGGTGGAAGATTTTCTCGCCCGCGCCCAGGTCATAGACCCCAAGACGCTGAATACCGGTGGAAAAATTGTATTTGCTGCAACCGTCGATCTGGAAGACGCCGAAGGCAAGGAAGTTACTTATCAGATCGTGGGAGATGCCGAAGCGGACATTAAGGAAAATAAAATTTCCATCAGTTCACCCATTGCCCGCGCCCTGATCGGCAAACATGAAGGCGATCTGGTAGAAGTGCATGCGCCTGCGGGTGCCCGCGAATACACCATTCTCGCCGTACGCTTCGAATAAAACCAGCCTGAGAGCATCCTATCGTGATCCATCATATCTACCTGTTGTTGCTGGCCATGCTGCAAGGGGTTACCGAGCTGTTTCCCATATCCAGCCTCGGGCACATCATTCTGGTTCCGGCCCTGCTGCACTGGCCCATCAATCGCGACGCCGACTGGTTTTTGCCTTTTGTGGTGGTTCTGCATCTTGCCACCGCCGCCGCACTCCTGCTGTTTTTCTGGAAAGACTGGGCGGCGCTGATTGGTGGCTTTGTCCGGGCGCGGGGCAAGCCCAGCAATCCCCAGTCGCGATTATTGTGGATACTGTTCATTGCCTCCATTCCTGCGGGTCTTCTCGGCCTCCTTCTCGCCCATAAAATCCGTTATCTTTTTGGCGGTTTCACTTTTGCGGCCGTTGCATTGATGGCAAACGGAGTCATGCTGATCTGGGGTGACCGATTACGCTCCCGTCATCCCAGTCATTCACTGGATAACATAAGCTGGATGCGCGCCATCATTATTGGCTTTGCGCAATCCATGGCTCTGATTCCCGGGTTTTCCCGTTCTGGTGCCACTCTGGTGGCCGGGATTGGAGTAGGACTGGATTATGAAAACTCTGCGCGCTTTTCCTTTTTACTGGCAACACCAATTATTGCCGCTGCCGGTGCGTTGGAAGTACCCAAACTTTTTCACGCCCACATGCAAAGCGGCTTGCTGGGAACCATTTTCCTGGCAGGCGCCCTCGCTGGTCTTTGTGCATGGGGTTCGGTCTGGTTTCTGATGCATTACTTCCACAAACACGAAGTCACCGCCTTGCGCCCCTTCGGAATTTACTGCATCGGTTTCGGGGCGCTGGCGCTGCTGATTGGCGGCTAAAAACTGCGCTTGGAAATATCAGGAATGACTATCTGGAGAAAGTAATAAGGCCATGCGTTTACCATTCCAGCTCTGGATAGCCAGAATAATACCTACTGCAGTGAGAATGTAAAAAACGCCTTGGTCTCCCGCGAGGCCAAGACCCCATCCTCCCAACACGCCTCCCACAAAAATACCCAGAAACTGCATCATGGAATAAACGCCACTGGAAGCACCACGCTGTTCGGGAAGCGTGCTGCGGCTCATCATCGAAGGCAATATCGCCGAAGCAATATTATAGCCAGCAAAGAAAATAACCGCGCCAATGCCTACTAGCCAGAAATGTCCGGATTCCAGCCCCATAATCAGGGCTCCGACCGCAATCGCGAGACCGCTGACGATCAGCATCTGCCCGTGTTGCTTGTTTTTTTCCGCATAAATCACCGGAAACAGCATGAGCAGCACCGAAAGCAGCATGACCGGCAAATACACTTCCCAAATGCCACTTTCGGGAATGTGCATGGCATTGACCAGTTCTGGAGAAAGCACCACAAAGCTCGCGCCCAGAACCATCTGCAAAATGAAAATTCCAACACTGGCCGTGAGTACCGGTGGATGGCGGAACATTTTCATGGCATCTGTCCAGCTACCCATACGATTCTGCTGCGCGTGCGCAATAGGTGGAATAATTTTCCAGAGCGGATATAGCGCCAGAACCCCCAGTGCTGCCGCGACCAGGAACACCCCGGTCAAACCCCAAAGTCCGTAAAATACCGGACCGATAGCAATGCCCAGCACATAGGCAACGGCAATACTGCCACCAATAGCCGCCATGGCTTTGGTACGATGCTGATCGCCGGTCAGGTCTCCCGCCGTAGCCAGAAGCACCGAGGACACGGCACCGGCACCTTGCAGTAACCGCGCCAGAATAATGCCATAAATATTGTGGGTCACTGCGCCCAGCAAGGAGCCCAGAATAAAAAGGATGATCCCGAAAACTAGCACCTTTTTCCGTCCGAAGCGGTCGGAGGCTGCCCCGAAAGGAAATTGCAGAGCGGCCTGGGCAAGCCCGTAAACTCCAATAGCCAGACCCAGCAACAGGGGCGTACTGTATCGTAACTGGTCATTATCGAGGGCCAGCACTGGCATGAGCATAAACAGGCCGAGCATGCGCGCGACATAAATAAAGCTCAGACCACTGACAGCCCGTCTTTCCTGCGGACTCATGGACGGGCCTTTCACCCGTCCACGGCGTTTTTCAGAAGAAGCCATAACCCATCACCAATTTACCAAGGATCAGGGCAGTATAAAGCAAAAACAGATAAGAGATGGAATAAGCGAACATGCTGCGGGCGTATTGATCCATTTCCTGGCCTTCGGGCAGGGCTTTCAGGCGCAAGGCCATGCCCACAAACCAGGCCCCCGAAAGCCAGGCAATGCCGCCGTAAATCCAGTCTCCGGTCAGAAACGCCGGGATCATGCTGACCACCCAGGTGAGGATGGCGTAGTTCAGGACTTCCTTGCGGGTCCGGTCGATGCCGTGGGTGCAGGGCAGCATGGGTATGCAGGCTTTGGCGTAGTCGCGCCGGCAGTTGATGGCCAGGGGCCAGAAGTGCGCGGGGGTCCAGACAAACACCAGCAGGACCAGAACCACCGGGAGGGCGGCGATGCTGCCGGTGATGGCGGTCCAGCC
>NZ_JACKZA010000015.1 GCF_015100155.1 Acidithiobacillus sp. HP-2
CTCCTGAAGGTACCTAAAATTACCGCCTATTTTTGGATAGCGAAACTCCTGACTACTGCCATGGGAGAGGCCACGTCAGATTTTCTCGTATTTCACACGAACCCCTATCTGGCTGTTATTGGTTGTGGTTTATTATTCCTGATTGCTCTCTGGCTGCAGATGCGTAGCAATCAATATAAAGCACACTATTACTGGTTTGCTGTTATCATGGTAAGCATTTTCGGGACTCAAATAGCGGACGTTACCCATGTCGTACTGGGTGTCCCCTATGATATCTCGACATCCGTTTTTCTGATGGCATTGATCGGGATTCTGGGAATCTGGAAACTCAAAGAAAAGACGCTTTCCATTCACAGTGTGCATACACCCCAGCGCGAGGCTTTTTATTGGGCAACCATTGTAGCCACCTTTGCGTTGGGCACCGCCGCTGGTGACATGACTGCATCGAGCCTGGATTTAGGCTACCTTGAATCGGGGATCTTGTTTGTCATAATGTTTGGCATTCCCGTGATTGCATATTTCATGTTCGATCTTAATGAAATAGCTGCCTTCTGGATTGCCTATATTTTGACCAGACCATTGGGAGCCTCTTTCGCGGATTGGACAGACAAACCCATTCAGTTCGGTGGCCTTGGTCTGGGTACGGGTCCGGTGAGCATATCGCTAACACTGGTCATTCTGATGCTGCTCACCTACTTGATAATTTACAGAGTAGATGATCCCAACTGAAATTTAGGCAATTGGTCCATCTACAGATTCTCCATGATGGCGATAGAGCTGGGGTCCGACCGTAAGGTTCACTATCCGGGTGGCTCAGAAGATAAGGATGCGGACACCGGCAAAAAATTCACGCCTTTGCATCCAAACAGCCTGAAATATTGAGTCCGCATCCCTGCGTCTCATGAGGACATCATTCCCCGCATCATCGCAGGCATACCTTCTTTGACAAAGCGCGTAATCTCACGCGCGTGGGCATGAATCACCTGGATCATTTCCGGATCTGACGACGTTTCTGTCACCGCTACACCATCCTTAAGGTAGTCCAGTTTTCGCTGGTATAGCGTTGGATGAGCGAACATGACGGGAACGCTTCGACTGGCCGGATAGGGGAAAGGTTGGTCTTCCGCCAGGCGCTGATACATCTGGGTCACATGCGCCTGGAGTAAAGCAACCGTATGTGGCACGGCCGAAATCGTGACCGCGTGTATCCCATTAGGCAGAAAAGTCACTTTGCGATGCACCTCTGCATGCACCTGGAACAATTCCATCCCGGTACGCATGGGTCCACGATTCTCCGGTGACATCATGGCACGCATGCCTTCGTGGTCAGGCGAATCACCCCCCATCATGTTTCCCATCATACTGCCCATACCCGAGGCACTAGCCCGGTCTGCCTGCACATAACCTGCCACAGCCAGTGCCGATAATATCGACTTCAACAACTGCCTTCTGTTCATGACATTTCTCCTTTTCTGAGTATTACTGCGATCTTAAACGACGCCGTTGCCATAAGGCGTACAGCGCAGGGATAACGAGCAAGGCCAACAGCGTTGCGCTCAACATGCCGCCGATGATAGGTGCGGCAATCCGTTTCATCATATCGGCGCCTGTGCCCTCGCTGAGCATGATGGGCAGCAGGCCCACAACGACCAGGGTAAACGTCATGGCCAGCGGGCGCAGGCGGAGCATACTCCCCTCCATAATCGCCAGCTGCAGATCGTGCCAGTTTTGCAAGGCATCGCGGGCCCGCCGACGCTGCAGGGCCTGGTCCAGATAAAGGAGCATAACTACCCCAAATTCGACGGCCACACCGGCGAGAGCGATGAAGCCCACGACCACCGCTACCGAGAGCTTGTAATGAAGTACATAAACCAGCCAGAGGCCACCTACCAGAGAGAATGGTAAAGTGACCAGGACAATAGCCACCTCGACCACATTACGAAAATTGAGATAGAGCAGTAAGGCAATCAGTAACAAAACCATCGGCACGACAATCTGCAAACGCTGATTGGCGCGATGCATACTCTGATATTCGCCGACCCAGTTTACGGTATATCCCGGTGGCAGATGGACCTGATGCGCGAGCATCCGTTTCGCCCTGGCCACATAAGTGCCAATACTCGTCCCCGGTTTCAGATCAATGGTGACCCAACTGTTCAGTTGGCTATCATCACTGGTGAGCATGGCTGGCCCATTGACCATGTCTACCCGCGCCAACTGTGCGAGGGGAATCTGCGCACCATTGGGCGCTGTCACACGACTGTCCATCAGCGCTGAAAGTGATTGCCGACGATCGCGAGGATAGCGCAAATCCACCGGAAAACGTTGCACACCCTCTACGGCCGTAGTCAGAACTTTACCGCCGATAGCCGTTTCCACCAGCCGGTTCACGTCGGCCACTGAAATGCCATAGCGGGCGGCAGCGGCCCGATCCGTATGGACGACGATATAACGTCCGCCGGTTACTCTGGCGGCATAGGCGGTCTGGGTACCGGACACTTTTTGGAGCGCTGCTTGGACTTTCTGCCCCAGAAGATTCAAGGTGGCCAAATTCTGTCCCGTAATCTTGAGGCCGAGAGGGGTTTGCAGTCCGGTCGTCAACATGTCCACCCGCCCCTTGATGGGTTGTGTCCAGTTGTTACTCAGACCGGGAATCTGCAAGGCCTGATTCATCTGGTCACGCAGTTTGTTCATGCTGATGTGGGCGGGCCAATGATCGGGCTGTTTAAGGGTGACCACGGTATCAAACATGGAAATGGGTGACTGATCGGTGGCGGTCTGCGCCCGTCCCGCTTCTCCAAAAACGGTTTTTACTTCTGGAAAGGTTTTGATAATGCGATCCGTCAACTGCAAAAGCGCCGCAGATTCACCGTAAGAAATGGCAGGATTCTGGGCAACGGGCATATACAGCAGCGTCCCTTCATCCAGGGGCGGCATGAGCTGGGTACCCAGTCTTTGCCAGGGATAAACGAGCGTCGCAGCCACCAGTACGGCCCCGATAACGACCATCCAAGGGGCTTGCAATACGCCGTGTATGACAGGACGATACCACCTCGCCAACACCCGGTTTAAAGGATTCTTCCGTTCAACGGGAATCTTCCCCCGAATAAACCAGGCCATCAGGACGGGCACCAGGGTGATAGCGAGAATGGCGGCGGCGGCAATCGCAAAGGTTTTGGTAAAAGCGAGCGGCGCAAACAATTTACCTTCCTGTCCACTCAGCGCAAAGATGGGCAGAAAGGAAACCGCGATAATCAGTAAGGAAAAAAACAGCGCGGGGCCAACTTCCATCGCCGCTATCCCGGCAGTCTGCCAAGGATTGAGGGCTTCTCCTTTCTCCATATGTTTATGCATGTTCTCGATCATTACCACGGGCGCATCGACCATAATGCCAATCGCAATGGCGATTCCCCCAAGAGACATGATATTCGCCGGTATATCGAGAGCATACATCACGATAAAGGCGCCAAGTATACCGATCGGCAATGCAATCAGGACCACCAGCGCCGAACGGATCCGTAATAAAAACAGCAAAGTCACCAGCAGGACGGCCACACACTCTTCCAGCAGTTTGCCACTGAGCGTCTGAATGCTGCGTTGAATCAGGGGGCGCTGGCTGTAAGTGGTCACTACCTTCACTCCAGCCGGCAGCGAGGCCTGCAAGCTTTTAAGTTTTTGTTGAATCTTTTGTATCAGGGCATTGGCGTTTCCCCCCTGATTCATCATGACAATGCCACCGACCACTTGACCCTGACCATTCAGTTCGGCAATACCACTGGGTAGAACCGGGCCTAATTGTACCCGTGCCACTTGCTGCAGCGTCACGGGCACGCCGTCGCGCACACCAAGCGGGGTCTGTTGTAAATCTTTCAATGAGTGAATGTAGCCGGAGGTGCGCACTATGTAGCGCGACTCTCCCATGTCCACGACGGAACCACTGGTTTCGCCATTGGCCGCACGAATAGCCGCTTCGACCTGTGGCAGGGTGAGGTTGTAGGCCAGCAGACGATTAGGGAAGACAACCACCTGATACTCCTGCTCCATCCCGCCCACCGTCGCGACCTGGGCCACACCGGGAATACCTTGCAAGGCAAATTTCAGAAACCAGTTTTGCAAGGTAGTAAGTTGTGCAAGGTTCAGTGAACCACCGGTATCTGTGAGGGCATATTCATAAATCCAATCCACCCCCGAGCTATTCGGCCCCAGAGCCGGGGTTACCCCGGCTGGTAACTGACCCTGGGCCTGGTTGAGATATTGCAGGACCAGATTCCGTGCCTGATAAATCGGGGTACCCCCTTTGAACAGCACGTAAACATAGGAATCCCCGAACATGGAATAGCCACGTACGGCTTTGGCACCGGGTACTTCCTGCAAAGTCGTTTCGAGGGGATAGGTGATTTGATCCTGAATGATTTGTGGAGCCTGTCCCGGATAAGAGGTTTTGACAATGACCTGGGTCGGCGAAATATCAGGAAGCGCTTCCAGTGGAATGCTCAGGATGGAGAGGACGCCTGCAACGATCACGACCAAGCTGGCAATGACCACCAACAATGGGTTGTTGAGACACCAACGCATCACGGCCTTAATCATGGCTTTTGCCTCCCATATTCATGTTGGCCATGGACGCTGGAGTAGATTTTTTGGGTTTTTTCGATACAGGCGTTGACCGGTTCTGTGCCACAACGGGCGACGCAGAATCCACTCGGGCAGTATTAGCGCCCAACATGCGCGCCCGTACGGATTGGAATTGAGATTCGGAATAGAGCAGGAACTGCGCACTTTCCACAACCCGATCGCCTGGCCGGAGGCCCTTTGGGATAGCTACCCATCCCCGGTACGCTGGCCCTAAGCGGACTTGTACCGGTAGGAAATGCCCATGACCCTCGCCGAGCATCACGAAATCGCCCTGAGAGCTATGCAGTACGGCGCTGCTTGGTACGGCCAGCGACTTCTCAGGGCGGGCTAGAATAGTGGCATCCGCGTAGGTGCCGGGGCGGAGTTTCCCCTCCGGATTGGGAACGCTCAGGCGTGCTGTAACCGTCCGGTTTTGGGCATTCAGCGTCGGATACAGGAAGCTCAAAGACCCTTTCCAGCGCACCTCCGGGTAAGCAGGTAAATGCAGGCGGGCAGAGTCACCCGTCTGTATCCAGGGTAACTGATAGGTGTAGAGCGCCACGTTCACCCAAACCCGGTCGAGATTGGCAATTTGATAAAGTTCGGTCTGCGGTGCGATATAGCTGCCCTGATGCACGTTGAGCGTCTCGATGACGCCAGAAGCCGGCGCCCTTAATGCGACATCCCGCTCAGCATGACCGTGCAGGGCGAGTGCAGTAATCTCGTTTCTGGACATCCCGAGTAATTGCAATTTCGTCTGAGCAGCCGCCAGCAGGGCGGGATCTGCCGTTCGTCCCTGTTGGCGCCGCGCAATGAGATACTCCTGCTGGGCACTGTATAATGCCGGAGAATAAATCTCGGCAAGCACCTGGCCGCGTTGCACCGTGTCCCCCACAGCCCTGACACGCAACTGTTCCACCCAACCAGAGAAGCGCGGGTTCACTGAATATACCCTGTTTTCGTCCACAGCCACGGTTCCTACGGTGTGAATGACGTGACCCATCTGCCGTTCCTGAACCTGTACAAGACGGACCCCCAGGTTTTGCGCCATCTGTGAATTGATATGCAATCCCGAGGGCTTTTGTGCATTGGTACCGGGAGCGTAGACCGGGATATAGGCCATGCCCATGTTGTCTTTCATCGGGTGATTCGAATGAATCTTGGGATTCATGGGGGAAGCCCAATAGAGAATATGGCGCTGGTCGCTGCTGTTGTTCAGGGAAGGCCGTTGGCTTTTGGTGAGATTCGGCACGGCACTGGGCGTTCGTAACCACCAAGCCCCGCCGGCACCCAACGCTACACCCAGCGCAAGGAGACCCACAGGGAGGGTCCATTGACGGAATTTCATGACGTTGTCCTCCCTTGCGTGGTGAGGAAATCGAGCTCCGCGACACTGAGAGCGAGATCACGGCGATACTGCAGACGGGTCAGCGCATAGCGCAATACCGCATTTTGCGCGTGCAACACCGCATCCATGTGGGCCTGTCCCGAGGTATAAGCAGCGAGTGTCGCAGAAAATGCCTGCTGTGCCTTGGGTACTAGACGCTCATCGGTCCGTGTCCATTCTTTTTTCAGCGCAGTATAACGGGCGAATGTGCTGCGCAGCTGCTGGATCAGCGCTAAATGCTGGTCGTCAAAACGATATTGGGCCTGCAGCGCCCGCGCTCGGGCGGCGTCCACATTCTGATCCTGACGGTCTTCCGGAAAGATGGGCAGGCTCAGGTTGACGCCTACAGACAACCAGTTCGGACTGCCCGGATAGAAATCCTGACCATAGGCAGCACTGACGGTAACATTGGGCCAATAGCTCCGTTGAGCGACTTGTACCCCGATTTGCGCAGCGCGCGATTGCGCCTGTGCAGAGCGCAAGAGAGGCTGCCCCAAAAGACGGGTTTCTGCGGTACGCAAGGTTTTGGGCGACGGGAGATGCGGCCATCGGTTTTGTATGGAAGGTGGCTGCGATAGATTCAGGATCTGGGCAATTTGTGCAAGATAGCGCGTTCGTTCGGCTTGTAATTTGCTGATGTCATTCGCAAGATCGTCTCGTGCCAGTTGGGCCCTGAGTACATTGGCCTCCGATCCCCGTGCGGATCGGTAGAGCGCCAGTGCAGCCTGCACGCTCTCGGCTTGCAACTGTTCCTGATGCCGGACCGTCATTATGGCTTTGTCGGTATAGAGCGCTTGCAGCCAGGCGCGGCGTAACAACAACACTAATTCGGCGGACTGGCCTTGCAGGGTATCCGTAGCTGCTGCAGCTTCCACGCGTGTTTGTCGACCTTCCAGCCCCAGTTTACCGAAGGAGGGAAAAGTCTGACTCAGCCCCACACTCAGCATACTCATCTGCTGCTGGTTCATGGAGAAACTGTTGAGGGGTAAATCTTCAGCACCCAGAGACAAATGCGGATCAGGCAACTGTGCTACGGATACGGCCTGATGTTTTAATTCTACAATTTTCTGGGTCAGCGCGCCGAGCCCCGGGTTTTGACGCAAGGCAATGGCTTGCGCGTTCTGCAAACTTAACGGCTCAGCGCATGCTGCGGCCGTTGAAAAGCACAGTAACATCCCGGCCAAGAGCCGTATGCTGTTCTTGGCTGATAATCGTTCCAATAGATTGGCATCCATGAAAATCTCCATAGCAAATCAATGACATTTCTCCTTTGAGAAAAGGAGTGCCCACTTGCTGAGGAGAACTTAAATGGTCAATCGTACGTGAAGCAGCGGAGGTGGATGGTAAGAGGGTTCAGGGGAAAAAAGACCGGGACGATCCTTCGCAACGAACTGAGAGTGGGTCCATGTCACGGATCCAATCCACACGGGAGTCGGGACAGAGATTCCAGAAAAGCGCAATCCGCCAGGCGCATGCGTCTGTGCACAGATGGCCATACACTGACTACTCATTGCTTCGGAATGGGGATCCATCATCCGCATGTCCATGCCGGGGTTATCCCGGCAACAGGGCATGTTCGCCATGGACATTCCCATCATGGACATCCCGTGCATTTCAACACAGGATATGCCCTGTGGCATCGCCACCGCAGCATTGCTCATCCAGGTTCCAATAAGGAACAAGGACAACATTGCCAGCGAACGAAAGTAGCGGCGAAGCTTTAACATAATTCGACCATGAGATCCCAATTAGATAAACGATGACAACCTTTGAGAAAAAATGCAAATGATGAGGTTGCTGTTATTCTTCATTTTTGAAATGGTTGTACCTGATTAAGAACCACCTCAATCAAGGAGCGGTGTACAGCCTTCATCAACCATTTAGAACCCATCAATGCATACCGCTGGCAATTTTTCGTAGCGACGCGCGCTGAACCATAATGCGCTGACCGGATTCACGCAGATATCCGTGTCTCTTGAAATCCGCCAGGACTCTCGAAACGTGCGCAGAAGAAAGCCCGAGATAACCGGCAATCTCTTTACGCGCCATCGGGAAAGGGACCCAGGCGCCATCGGGGAACACTCCGCACCAGTGGTATAAAAATGCCGCCAGGCAGGCATCGGCCTTCCCTGCTCCCACTTCCACAATATGGAATTCAGACTCTTCCAGGGCTCTCTGCCAGCGCTCCAGCAATGCGCCTCGCACATGAGGGAGGTCTTCTGACAAACGGTTTAATTCCGATATATCCAGCAAACATAAATCAGCGGCATCTAATGTTGTGGCGGTATGCGGGTATCGGGGATGTGCATGATTCAAGCCCTCAAATCCCAACAGATCGCCATGACGCAATAGCCGAACAATTTTTTCCACCCCATGAAGCGGTGATTCCAGACTGAGTTTGATGACACCAGACCGCAAGGTAAACGCATGGCGGGCGCTTTCGCCCTGATGGTAAAGCACTTCCCCAGCAGGCAGATGAATATCCTGTACGGTCATCCCCAGATTGTCTAATTCTTGCACAGTGAGCCCTGCAAAAATGCTCAACTGGCGCATGGGACAAAGCTGACAATCTGACTGGCCCGTCAGATTCCATGACGCTGAATGCATGAGATACTCCTGTTAGGCGATGCTGTCGGCATCCTCCAATTCCCAGAGCGGGATCTGGTTATCAGAGGCATCAGTTACCCAACGTCGCGCATAAATGCTGCGTTGGGCAACCAGATCATTCAGAATACTCTGAATACGCTTCATCGTCAGGTGCAGGGTACAAGCCATCTCTATGCTGGTCATCGGCCCGCCACGCAGGCAGTTCAGAATACGATTCGTGTCTTGCATTATGAGGATATCTCCCGATGTCGTGTCAGGTTGTGCGCCATCCTGTATGCGCTGGTATGAAAGTCCCTCCATGGCATTCAGCTCGTGTACAGCACGGGATAAGCTGCCCGGTTTGCCTTTTTATGCAGCAGATTTTGCCGAAAAATGTGAAAGAAGCGCTGATAACGCGATAATTCCTGCTCCATCAGCAAGCTATGATCGGACACCTTTTTTTGCGACTGGTTATCCAACACCTGCTCTTCATTCAGGGTGCTGAGTTCTGCGCGTAGCGCATACCATTGTTCATTGACCAGATCGTGGCGTGTTTCCAGTACATCGAGAATATCCAGAATGGCACGGGCATCCAGCTGCGCTTCGGGTTCGCCCTGAACCGTTAAAGAAGATCTGATTTTCATAAATCACTCCATGAATAGTTTCCGTCTGTTACACAGGAACTGGGGAAAGGACAGCGAAAAGCCTGCCCTTCCCTTCCGGTTTTAATGACCGCCGTAACTGGCCATTTTTGTGGTACGACCCCGGAACACCCAGATTTGATAAGCGTTGTACATGATCATGATGGGTACAAACCCGGTCATGAATAAGGTAAACACGGCAATGGAGTTGGCCGGATTGGCGGCCGCCTGGATGGTCCAGGTTTCCGGAACAATGTAGGGAAACATCGTAGCCCACATGGCAAACCACAGGAGAACCACCACCCCTTCACCCCACAGCAGGGCGGCGAAGTCTTTTTGCATGGAGTGGTTCATCATGGATTTAAAGGCAAAGAACAGGACCACTAAGAGCCAGATGGCCCATACCCACCAATAAGGACCGGTCCATTTTGCCGCTGCCCAGGGGAATATGGCATAGGACCACACCAGCGTCACAACAATTGCCGCTAAGGCCAGGTAGGAAAAAAGGGTGGTCCAGCGCTGTGCCTTGACGTTGATCGGATCCCCCTTTTCAAAGCGTGCACTCAGATACAGACCGCCGGCCAGGCCGGCCGCAATGACCGCGCCAAAACCGGTGAAGATACTGAAGGGGGTCAGAAAAGTGAGTGCCGTTCCGGTGAAATGGGGAATGGGCGAATTGACAAACAGGCCCGGAGCCCCTTTGGCCATGGCCGCACCGGCCTTCATGGGGAAGCCCTGCAAGGTCGCCCCCAAAGCCACGCCCGCCCCGAAAGGCGCCATAAAACTCCCGACGGCAAAGGCCCAACCCCAAAAGCGCTTGCTTCCGGTTGCATGGACATGAAACTCAAAGGCTACAGCCCGCGAAATAACGCCCCATAAAGCGAACATCAAAGGAATCATCAGATAGTTGAAGGCCGATCCATACACCAACGGAAAAGCGCCAAACAGAACGCCGCCGGCAACAACCAGCCAGGTTTCATTGCCATCCCACATACCGGCCATGGAAGCCATAATGGCGCCCCGCTCCTGCTCATCGGGAGAAAAAAGGGCAAACACTCCGGCACCGAGATCGGCACCGTCCAGGGCAATGAAGAAAAGAAACAGTAGACTGAGTAACAGCCACCACCACGTCGTTAGAGTGGTAGCGATTCTGGCGAGATCAAACATATTGTATTACTCCTTGAATCGAAATCCCGGAAAACCACGCTTAATGGGTTTTCCCAAAGGTCGGTTTGGCAAAGGTCGGTTTCGCCAATCCACCACCAGCGTGTTCCTGATCAGCATGCTGCTCTGGCGCACCCGGTAAAGGACTTTCCAGATCAGGTCCCTTGCGGATCACGCGGGAGAAGAAATACCAGGCACCCGCCCAGACGGTCAGCTCAAAAACGCCATATCCGAGAAACCAGACGATTTCCTGGCCAAGCCCCATGTGACTGGTGCCCTCATAGGTGCGCATGATGTTGTAAACTACCCAGGGTTGACGCCCTACTTCGCGGGTCCACCAGCCGGTCCAGACGGCCAGGTACGGTAAAAAAGCACTAAAGACCATGGCCCGCAAAAACCAGGGGCGTTTACGCAATCCCTCTACGGTCAGTTGGCCGCGCAGGATGAGCATGGTGCCCCACAACGCCATAAAAAACAGGAAGAAACCGATGGCGACCATAACCCGGAAGGAATAGAAAGGGACCCAGACATCGGGGCGATCGTTGGCCGGGAACTGATCCAGACCGGGAACCACGCCATTCAGGGTGTGAGTTTCCAGGAGGCTTAACACATGGGGAATACGGATTGAAAACAGACTTCCATCATTGTCAGCATTGGGAATGGCAATCAGATTCCAGGAAGTGTTCGGCTTACCATCCGGTAAATAAGTGTGGAAATGCCCTTCCATGGCGGCCAGCGTGGTCGGTTCGCTATGGGCCACATCGACCCCCAGACTATCCCCTAACCAGATTTGTATCGGCGTAGCGATCAGCAGGGCCAGAATGGCCGGTTTCAGCATTTTGACGAATAAATCGGCGTGACGATTTTTGAGAATAAACCAGGCACTGGTCCCGGCCAGGACAAAAAAGCCCAGGATGATGGTAGCCACCCACATATGGGGAAAGCCCCAATCATTACTTTCATTGAAAATGGCACTCCACCAATTGGTCACCTGAAACAGACCGTCTTTCAGCACGACACCATCGGGAGTCTGCATCCAGCCATTGGCCACCAGAATCCAGTAGGCCGACAAACTGGAAGCAAACGCCACGTTGAAGGTAGAAAACAAATGCATACCTTTACCGACCTTGTTCCAGCCAAAAACCATGAGGCCAATGAAACCGGCTTCATACATAAAGGCGGTAATGGTTTCAAAGCCGAGAATATTCCCGAAGAAGGGCCCCACGGCCTGGGAAAACGGGCCATAGAGAATGCCGAAGGCCATTTCCATGGTGACACCGGTAGCCACACCGGCCCCGAAATTGACAATAAAGATTTTTTCAAAGAAACGGTTCAAGCGATACCATCGTTCGTCTCCAGAACGCAGCCAGGCTACTTCCAGCCCGAAAAGGATCCAGGACACCCCGATGGTTAATGGGGTCCAGAGGATATGCATGGATGTAATCCAGGCAAAGTCGAGTCGACTTAACAGGATGGGTAATGAGTTTTCAACAAGCATAACAAACTCCTCGTTTCAAAAGCGGCATTAAAAAAATTGCAGATATACGAGCGAATCCATAGAAGCAATAAGTATGCCTGTTATTCGTCCTATAATTAATCAGTAGGTTGTGTTTAAAAAATGATTTTTCGCAAAAAAATAATGGGGGATACAACCGGTTCATGTGGTTTATATAAACCGATTTATGCTCGCAAAGACCAAAAATGACAAAACGCATTTATATCAAGCCAGCTGTCGACAGAATGGATGGTTCTGCCATTAAAAAAATATTGTGTTCTGGCGGATGAACAGCAAAGAAGCAGTCAAATAAGGCGTTCACCTGATTACGGCCAAGCAGGAATCAGCGCCCAGATTGTCCACGCTCAAAAGGTCAATTTGTATAATGCGTTGAGTATATCAATCGGTTAAGGATAAATTATCAGGGCACAACGGGACAATTCGCGATGCGGAAATGACTAACAAATGCCATTGATAGGCTGTCCTGTCATGTACTGCAAAGGTTTGGTAGGCATAGAATTCTTCCTGCTTGGGACTGCAACCGCGAAGTACAGCCCAGACAACAGGTGGCATAAGCGCCCGGTTTCAGCCTGAAAACCGTTTATTCATCGTCGATAGTGTACTGATATCGATCGCACAGGGTGATCTACAACAGGCTGCGTGCAGCCTTGCCGATACCTTCCGCTGACATTGGGTGCTGATCGGCAAAGCGGGCCAGGTCATAGGCCGTCATTCCGCCCGCAATGGCCGTGCCGACCTGTCCAATCAGACTGCCTGCGTCAATCCCCACAATCCATGCCCCGCGAATCCGCAAACTGCCGGGCTCGAAAAAGAGCCGGATTTCGCCATCCAGACGTTCCAGAATCTGCGCTCTGGAGTCCTCTGAAAAGGCATAGCGGGCTTCCAGCAATGATCCAGGAGAGACCTTGGCCGGTGTCAGACCGATGTAGGCTGCTGCCGGCAAGGTGAATATCGTTGTCGGCACATGATCAAAATCCGCATAATCCGCAGGAACGTTCCCCGCCAGAATATTGTGGCCTGCCACCAGAGACTGACGCACTGCTGCGTGAAAAAGTGGGACCCGTCCATTGACATCCCCTGCTGCATAAATATGCGGAAAGCGGGTTTGCAGGCTGGGACCCACCTGGATACCATGATGATCAAACGCAATGCCCAGAGCTTCTGCACCCTCTGGAATGACCGGACGACGCCCCACGGCGAGCAGGACTACATCGACCTCCTGATTTTGTTCCTTGCCGTCCTGAAGCCAGACAACACGACGACCAGTGCCTGTATTCTCAACGCGTTGCACCTCTATATTGGTGCGTAGTTCAAGCCCTTTGGGTAGTAAGGGCAGCAACAGGTTGACCATGCCGGGATCCATGCCGTTCAGGATTTGTGCGCCTTTTTGCAGCAAGGTAACTTTCGTACCCATGGCAGCAAAAAATGTCGCTGTTTCCAGCCCTATGTAGCCACCGCCGATAACCAGCAGTTTTTCGGGCAAAGCCCGCATGGCTGGCGAAGGTTTATAAAGATCATGACTGGTCAGGCACCATTCAGCACCGGGCAAGGGCGGAATGAACACGTCCGAGCCACTGGCGATCAGGATATGCCGGGCATGATAGGTATCCGTTCCCGCATCTGTATCTACTTTCACCGTATGGGGATCTAACAGGCGCGCTACGCCCTTGATCAAGCGGATAAGAGGTTCTGCGGCCAGTTCCGCTGCGTGCTGGGCATAACGCCGCTCCTGAATGGCATCTTTGTGCTGCATCAGGGCGGCAAAATCCACGTGCAGATTGCCGCCCAGTCCGTAGGGCTGAAAACGCTGGGCATCCTGGTAAAAAGCGGCTGTTTCCCGAACCGCCTTGGAAGGAACACAACCTTCATACAGACAGTTACCACTCATGACCCCCTTCGGATCGACCATGAGTACCTTCTTTCCAGCTTTTGCCAGACGAAAAGCGGCCGGATAGGCGGCGCCACCTGCACCTACGCATAACAAATCCACTTCCTGAACAGTCATTTTGCAGCCCTCCACGTTGAATCCAATCCTGCAAAGCCTAGCACAAGCAAACAACAGGCAGATATGAATATATCATTAAAATTCATGATGATTCTTTCACCTTGTCTATAGTCATGATCATGAATATGGCGAAGGCAGATTGCCCGAACGAATCTTGTGCTATCTTATATTAGGATATTGAGATTTGAATTGTGAGCTGGTCAGGTGTTTTTGAGTAGAAAATTTTCATAAAGGGAGACCGTCGCATGCAACCGGCTGATGCAAAGAGTTTTGAAAGTCTGGATCTGGACGCCAGCTTTCAGGCACTGGAAAGTAGCGATAAAGGTTTAAGCAGCAGTGAAGCCAGTACCCGCCTGACGCAATTTGGCAGCAACCTGCTGGAAGAAAAAGAAACCCCGATCTGGCGTAGATTGATTTCCTATTTTTGGGCGCCCATTCCCTGGATGATTGAGGTTGCGGCAGTCTTATCAGCCATCAACGGCGACTGGAAGAGCTTTTTTGTCATTTTTGCCATGCTGCTCATCAACGGCGGCATTGGTTTTTGGGAAGAAAAAGGCGCCAATGACGCCCTCAAGGCACTGAAAAATCAACTGGCGCTCAAGGCGCGGGTCTTGCGCGATCAGCAATGGCAAAGCATTGACGCAGCGCAACTGGTGCCGGGTGACGTCGTTCGTCTGCGCCTGGGGGATATTTTACCGGCGGATATCAAACTCATTTCTGGTGATTATCTGTCCGTGGATCAATCCGCTCTGACGGGCGAGTCTTTACCGGTGAACAAGAAACCTGGAGACGTGGCCTACTCTGGAACTATTGCCAGGCAGGGTGAAATGCTGGGTCTGGTCTATGAAACCGGTTCTGCGACTTTTTTCGGACGTACGGCGAGTCTGGTGCAAAAAGCCGCTCCCGTTTCGCACTTTCAAAAAGCCGTACTTAATATCGGTAACTTTTTAATTGTTCTGGCTCTATCCCTTTCGTTATTGCTGATTGTTGTAGAATTAGTCCGTGGCTTGCCGTTTTTGACCCTGCTGGCTTTTGTCCTGGTTGTGGTAGTGGCCTCCATTCCGGTTGCCATGCCGGCGGTGTTGTCGGTCACCATGGCTCTGGGGGCTCTGGCCCTATCGCGCATGAAGGCCATTGTTTCCAGATTGACTTCCATTGAGGAAATGGCCGGGGTGGATATTCTCTGCTCGGATAAAACTGGAACCTTAACCCAAAACAAGATCACCCTGGGGGAAAGCGCCCTGTTTGCCGCGCAGAATGAACAGGAACTCATTCTTGCGGCGGCCTTGGCCAGTAAGGCGGAAGACGCGGACGCCATTGATGATGCAGTGCTTGCCCGACTTCCCGATCGCGATAAAACCCTCACGGCTTTCACTCAGGACAAATTCATTCCTTTTGATCCCATCTCCAAGCGTACGGAAGGGCAACTTCACGGAAGCGACGGGAAAAAGTTTCGGGTAAGCAAGGGGGCACCCCAGGTTCTCATTGAAATAGCCAAACTGGCTGATGCCGAACGTGCCAAGGCCGAAAAAGTGGTGGAGGATGCCGCCGCCAAGGGGTTTCGTACGCTGGGCGTGGTTCGTTCCGACGATGATGGGCAGAACTGGCGTTTTCTCGGGATTCTTTCGTTGCTGGATCCGCCCCGGGTCGATTCCAAACGGACCATTATGGAAGCGCAGGAACACGGTATTGAAGTCAAGATGGTGACGGGTGATCATCAGGCCATTGCCAGTGAAATTGCCGGTCAGTTGAACCTGGGAACGCATATTCTGACCGTGGATGACCGGCTCTCGAAATTTGCCGAAGGCGGGGTACTTCCCCCGGCACTGGGTGATGAAATTGAGCACTCTGATGGTTTTGCCCAGGTGTTTCCTGAACATAAATACGCCATTGTCAAAGCCCTGCAGCAACGCGGGCATATTGTCGCCATGACCGGCGATGGCGTGAACGATGCGCCGGCGCTCAAACAGGCCGATGTGGGTATTGCCGTGTCGGGAGCCACCGACGCTGCACGCGGTGCCGCCGCCCTGATTCTGACGGCGCCGGGTCTGAATGTGATCGTCAAGGCTGTCGAGGAGGCGCGGCGTATTTTTGAGCGGATGACCAGTTATACGGTTTATCGTATCGCCATGACGCTGGATATTCTGTTTTTTGTGGTCATTGCCATGCTGATTTTCAACTCTTATCCGTTGACGGCCATCATGGTTGTTCTGCTTTCCCTGCTCGATGACATTCCCATCATGACTATTGCCTGGGACCATACTGCCGTACAGAAATCCCCTGTTCATTGGGAAATGCCGAGAGTGCTGAGTCTGTCTTCAGCCATGGGGCTCCTGGCTTTTGCGGGGACCTTTGGGCTTTATCTCCTTACCCGCTTTGTGTTTCATATTCCTCTGCCGGAAGCACAAAGCATCATGTTCCTGCAGCTGATTGCTGGGGGGCATCTCATGTTGTTCCTGACCCGGGTCCGCGGGCCTTTCTGGCGCCCCCCCTACCCTGCGCCCATTCTCCTGCTGGCCATCCTGGGTACCCAGATTGTGGGTGTGGCAATTGTTGGCTTCGGCTGGCTGATGCCGGCGATACCCTGGACGACCATTGGACTGGTATGGGCGTACAACATTGTGTGGATGGTACTGGCCGACCTTGCCAAATTGGGCATTCATCGCCTGATGGATCATGAGGCAGCCCATCAGAGTCGGTTTTTGCACACTCTCAATCATTCTCTGCAACCAGATCTGATCCAATTGGAGCGGGATGGTGTCGGGTTTCAACGGACCATCCGGCAGGCTTTCACCCATTTCATGAGAAGCGGAGATTCAAAATAGTGTTTTCATAGTGCATCCCCTGATTCGGAGAAAAACCATGACCGCTAAAGATCGACTTACCGAAGTACATCAGTTGATGGAAAATCTCAAGCAGGATTATCCCTCGGAAATCAATTCCTTTTTGGGTTTTATGGGTAAGGCGGAAGGAAACCCGGCCCTCAGTGCGGCACAAAAGGAGTTGATCAACGTGGCTCTGTCCGTGGCCGCGCAATGTGAATGGTGCATTGCCTTGCATACCAAAAGCGCCATTGAAGCCGGGGCCAGTCGCGATGAAATCATGAGTGCCGGTTTCATGGCGGTCATTATGCATGGCGGCCCAGCCTTGATGTATCTGGTGCCGCTGAGCAAGGCGCTGGATGAATTCCTGCCGGAGAACACCCATGGATAGATTGCAGATGCGCGCCATGCTCTGGGATATGCTCCGCGCCCGGGCTTTTGAGGAGGCCGCTGCCCAGGGATATGCCCAGGGCCAGATTGCCGGATTTTTGCACCTGTATCCGGGAGAGGAGGCGGTAGCCGTGGGCGTGCTGCATGCCGCCGAGCCGGGGGACTATGTGGTCAGCACCTATCGGGAGCATGTCCATGCCCTGGTCCGGGGAATTCCTGCACGGGAAATCATGGCGGAACTGCAGGGCAAGATCACCGGCATCAGCAAAGGGATGGGCGGTTCCATGCATCTGTTTGATGCCAGTCGGCGCTTTCTGGGGGGCTATGCCATTGTCGGCGAAACCTTTCCCATCGCTTTGGGGGCGGCTTACGCCGTCGCCTACCGCCGTCTGCCGGAAGCCGTGATCTGCTTTTTTGGCGATGGCGCGGTCAACCAGGGGACCTTCCATGAATCCCTGAACATGGCGGCGCTCTGGAAACTCCCCATTCTTTTTATCTGTGAGAACAATCATTATCAGATCGGTACGGAAATTCACCGCCATTCGGCCGTTACCGAAGTCTATAAACGGGCCTGTGGTTATGGGATTCCGGCGGAAAAAGTCGATGGTATGGATGTTCTTGCGGTGCATGCCGCTGCCCGCAAGGCGCTGGAGCGGGTTCGCAGCGGCGACGGCCCGCAATTTCTGGAGCTGGAAACCTACCGCTATCGCGGGCACTCCATGGCGGATCCGGCGAGCTATCGCCCCAATGTGGAACTGAATGCCTATCAGGCTAACGATCCCATTGCCGCAGCCATCCACGAAGCAGAATCCGCTTATCCATCACCTGAAGCCATGGCTGCTGCAGGAGCCGACTGCATTAGCCACTTTAGTGACCATTGCTGCCAGGAAGGTCATCTCGACGAGGCGGAAATCACCCGTTTGCGTCAGGAAGTGCAGACGGAAGTGGATGACGCCGTCCGTTTTGCCCAGCAAAGTGCGGAGCCGGACATGCAGGATGCCTGGTCCATCTTTCATCACAATCGCCGTTATGAAGTACTGATGGAGACAGCCCAATGAACGAGCTATTTTATTGGCAAGCGCTGAATCGGGCCATGGATGCCGAAATGGCGGCGGATGAAAGTGTCATCACCCTGGGTGAAGACGTGGGTCTTTATGGCGGAACCTATCGGGTAACCGAGGGGCTCATGGCCAAGTATGGCGAATGGCGCGTGCGCGACACCCCTATTTCCGAAAACAGTTTTACCGGCCTCGGTGTGGGCGCGGCAATGCTGGGTCTGCGCCCGGTGGTCGAAATCATGACCATCAATTTTGCCCTGTTTGCCACTGACGCCATCATCAACATGGCCGCCAAGATCCCGTTCATGTCCGGAGGGCAATTTCCCATGCCCCTGACCATTCGCATGCCGGGTGGCATTGCCCGGCAACTGGGTGCCCAGCATTCCCAGCGCCTGGAGCATACCCTGATGAACGTGCCCGGATTGCGGATAGCCGTTCCAGCCACGCCTCAGGATGCCTACTGGCAATTACGCCAGGCCATTCATAGTGATGACGCGCTCATTGTTCTGGAGCATGAACTGCTGTATTTCACCAAGGATCATGTTGATGAGGCGGCTGTTGCCCCGCCTATTCATCAGGCTTTGCTCCGCCGTCAGGGACGGGACATTACCTGTATTGCTTATTCCCGGATGGTGATGCTGGCTCTGGAAGCTGCGGACATTCTGGCCAAGGAAGGCATTGCCATGACGGTCATTGATTTGCGCAGTCTGGCACCCATCGACTGGGATACCTGCGTGCAATCTGTGCAGCAAACCCATCACTGCCTGATTGTGGAAGAGGACTGTCGTTTTGCCGGAGCGGGTGCGGAATTGAGCGCCACCCTTCAGGAGCGCTGCTTTTATTTTCTGGATCGTCCCATCCAGAGGGTGGCTGGACTGGATATCCCTACCCCCTTCAATGGTAAGCTCGAAGCAGCCAGTATCCCGCGCACGGCAGACATCATTACGGCAGCCCGGCAAATGTTGGGCACGCAGGGAGGTCAATCATGAAAAACCCCATTACCATGCCGGTATTGTCGGACACCATGCAAACCGGTCGGCTGACACGCTGGAACAAGTCCGTTGGCGATGCCATCAAAAAGGGCGAGGCTGTTGCCGAAGTGGAAACCGATAAAGCGGTCCTGGACGTGGAGGCCTTTGCGGATGGCTTTCTGGCTGGACCGTTGGCGGCTACGGATACCGATATTCCGGTTCGCCAGGTTATCGGGTATATCGTTGATCAAAAAGAGGCGCCTGTTACGCCTGCCGCGCCCGAGCCTCATGCGGCCGTTGCGGATGCTGCACCAGTGCCGGAACCGGAACCGGCTGCGCAAATCGCGGCGCCGGGAACAGCAAACCCCGTCCCAGTCCCGTCCCAGGCAATCCCTTCCGCACCGATAAGGCAAAACACCGGGACAATTTCTGCAAAACCCGGCGACCATGCCGACGGGGCATTGATTTCTCCCTACGCCCGCGCTCTGGCGGCGGATCTGAATCTGGATCTCCAGCAGATCACGCCAGGACCGGATGGCGTGATTCATGCCAGTCAGGTTCTGGCCGTAGCCTTGGCGCCTCAGGAGGTGGACTTACACATGGGTCCACCCTATCAGCTTGAAAAGCCCAGTGCCCTGCGGGCTGCCGTGGCTCGCAACATGTCAGCCACCCTCCAGACGCCGACCTTTTTAATCAGCAGCCGCTTCAATTTGAACGCACTGCGCGAAACTGCCAAAACGGCCAAACTCAGCTTTACCTTGGCGCTGGGCAGAGCTTGCGCCCTCACCGTGGCCGAAGATCCCTGGTTCAATCAGGTCATGACCCGTCAGGGTCTTGCCAGGCGGCAGCGGGTCGATCTGGGCATCGCTGTGGATACTGGTGAAGGTCTGATTACACCGGTGCTGCGGGATGCAGCCCGCAGAAGGCTGCCGGAACTCGCAGAGGATTGGCGCATATTGCTGGGCAAGGTCAAAAAAGGCCGAGTTACACCCAATGACTATCAGGGCGCCACTTTTTATCTGTCCAATCTGGGGATTTTCCCGGAGATTGAGCGCTTCAATGCCATTGTACCCACGGGGGCAGCAGCCATTCTGGCGGTAGCGGCTGCCGGTAGTGACGGGCTGACGGATTTCACCTTGAGTTGTGATCATCGGGTTATTTTCGGTGCGGATGCGGCACGTTTTCTGCAACACCTGGGCAAGCGTCTGGAGGACCTCTCTTGGCTGACATAACCCAGATTCTCTCCATCAATAGCGGCTCTTCTTCCATCAAGTTTGCCCTGTTTGCTTTCGGCGCAGGACTGGAGAAGCAGCAGCTTGCCGGGGCCGTGGAACGCATTGGTCAAAGCATGGGGAGGATATGGCTGGAACAGGCCGGTCAGCGGGTATTGGACCGCCAACAAGCCTTTGTGGATCAATCGGCCGCCCTGCAGGCGGTTGTCGCAGCGCTAACCGAACTGGGTATCACTCATCCCGATGCTATCGGTCACCGGATTGTTTCCGGAGGACCCCATCAGCAGGCCCATGTATGCATTGACGCGACCGTACTGAAGGATCTACGCGATGCCCTGGCCTTTGCCCCCTTGCATTTACCGGCCGAAATTGCGGCCATCGAGTCTTTGCAAAAAATCTGGCCGGGAAAAACCCAGGTCGCCTGTCTGGACACGGCATTTCATCAAAGCATGCCGGAAGTGGCCGCGCGCCTGCCGCTGCCACGCAATCTCTGGCAGGAAGGCGTGCGCAAATATGGCTTTCATGGCCTCTCTTACGAGTACATTGTCAGTCAGCTTCCAGACCAGGGGAAAGCGCCTACCATCATTGCCCACTTGGGGAATGGGGCCAGCATGGCGGCTGTTGCCGATGGCCGTTGTCTGGACACCACCATGGGATTGACCCCTACTGGTGGCTTGATCATGGGCACCCGCTCCGGGGATCTGGATCCGGGCATACTCCTTTATTTGATGGCTGAAAAAGGCTACAGCGCGCCGCAACTGGAGCGGCTGCTCAACCATCTTTCCGGATTGCTGGGGATTTCGGCCTGCAGCGGGGATATGCAGGTATTATTGCGGCAGCGGGAAAACAATCCCCATGCAGCGGAGGCTATTGCCCAGTTTGCGTACAGTGCCCGCAAGCATATCGGCAGTCTCATGGCGGTGCTGGGCAGTGTTCAGCGCCTGATTTTTACCGGCGGCATCGGCGAACACGCGGCGGCCGTGCGCTGGGCCATCTGTCGGCCCCTGGAGGCCCTGGGCTTTCATCTCGACCCGGAGGCCAATGCTGCTGTCGCTCAGGAGGCTCGCAGGATTTCGGCCCCGGAAAGCCCCGTTGAGGTGCTGGTGGTGCCTACCGACGAAGATCTGATGATTGCGCGCCATACCCTGCGCCTGCTGGGCACGGGTACCCCATGAATCTCAATACGTTGTATGAATAAACCCAACCCCGGAGGAAACCAGGATGGCATACCCACACTTCGATGATCTGCTTGCTGCCATAGCACCCCTCCCGGACATTCCGGTAGCGGTGGTAGATGCGGCCGAGGAACATGTCCTCCTGGGTGCCTGCGAGGCCAAAAAACAAAGCATCGTTGAACCCATTCTCATCGGCGATCCTGATAAAATCCGTCATCTGCTCCAACAGATGGGGGCCGATTCGGGTACTTGTCCCAACTTTCAGATTGTCGCCGCCGACAATCCCGATGATGCCGCCGACAAGGGCGTGGAAATGGTCCTTTCGGGAGCAGCAAAAGCGCTGATGAAAGGGCATTTGCATAGTGATGCCTTTCTCCATCCCATTCTCGCCAAGCTCCGTACGGAAAAACGGCTTTCTCATATATTCGTTACCGACATTTCCAGCTATCACAAACTGCTGCTGATAACCGATGCGGCCATCAATATCACCCCGGATTTGCCAACCAAAGCCGCCATTCTGCAAAATGCCATCGATCTGGCGCATATTCTGGACGTGGCGCATCCCAAGGCCGCCATTCTCTCGGCGGTGGAAGTCGTCAATCCGGCCATTGCCTCCACCGTCGATGCCGCCTGCCTCTCCAAAATGGCCGAGCGCGGTCAGATTACCGATGCACTGGTCGATGGACCCCTGGCTTTTGATAATGCCATTTCCAAGGAATCGGCGCAGATCAAAGGCATCCGTAGTGAAGTCGCAGGAGATGCCGATATCCTGCTGGTACCCGATCTGGTTTCCGGCAACATTCTCGCCAAAGACCTGGAATATCTGGCCGGCGCGACCATGGCTGGCATTGTCATGGGGGCCAAAGTGCCCGTCATCCTCACCTCCCGGTCTGATCCGGCCCGGGCCAGACTGGTTTCGGCGGCCCTGGCGGCACTGATTCATTACCACAAAACAGGAGCCCATTCCCAATGACTGCAACGGAGCCATGCCAGGCCATCGCCACCCTGACCCTCAATCCGGCAGTGGATATTGCCTATGAAGTGCCGCACCTGATTCCCGATCAGAAAAGTCATGCCCTTGCTACGCGTTATGATCCTGGCGGTAATGGCGTGAATGTCGCCCGCGCCCTCAAGGAGCTCCTGGTCTGCGCCCATAGTTGTTGCATCGTCGCCGGGAATATAGGCGAGCTGTTGCAGAAGCTGCTGCAGCATCAACTGGACAGCCCGCATTGCGTGCATGTGGAAGGCGAAACCCGGATCAATGCCACCATTCTTCAGGGTGATCCGCCTGCACAGTTTGAAGTGACCGGGATCGGTCCACTGGTTTCCGAACTTGCGCTCAGCGCCGTCAAAACAAGCTTTCTGGAACTGTGCAAGGGCGGATTTGCCGTGCTCACCGGCTCGGTTCCTCCGGGAGTGCCCGATCTCATATATGGCGACCTGGTGGACAAAGTACAGGCGGATGGCGGCAAGGCCGTTGTCGATGCCCACGGCGCGCTGTTACAAATGGCCCTTCCCCATCAGCCCTACCTGATCAAACCCAATCGCTATGAGTTATCGGTACTCAGACAGCGCGAGTTGCCCACGCTGGAAGACGTCGCCCGGGAAGCCCGCGCTATCCAGCGGGAAGGTGTCCAGTACGTTTGTGTCTCGCTGGGTGGTGAAGGCGCCCTGCTGGTTGGACCCGACGGCAGTTATCTGGCCGAGGCACCCAGCATAGCGGTCAAATCCACGGTTGGTGCGGGAGATTCCATGGTTGCCGGACTGGTAGCGGCGCTGGCACGCAGGCAGAGTCCCGCCGAGGCGTTGCGGCTTGCCGTTGCCTGTGGCAGTGGCACGGCGGCACGGCCTGGTACGGAAATATTTTCTCACAGTCAGGTGGTTGAACTGTTGCAACAGGTGAACGTCAAGATGCTCGATATTTAAAAGGAGATTTACGACATGACGGAAAGTACAACGGATATTCTGATTGTCGGCGGTGGTCCCGCCGGAATGATGACGGGCATGACCGCCGCCCAGTTTTCTCCCCACAAAAAGGTTCTGGTGCTGCGCCCCGAGACGGACGCTGTCATTCCCTGCGGGATTCCCTATATTTTCGGTACCCTGGGAGGCACCGAAGAAGACATGGCCGGACGTGCGCCGCTCCTCGCAGCAGGCGGCCGGATCCAGGTTGGTAAAGTCGCCAGCATAGATCGCAACGCCCGCACCGCCACTCTGGAAAACGGTGACCTCATCCATTGGGAACGGCTGGTTCTGGCGACCGGCGCGGAGAACTTCATTCCGCCCATTCCGGGTACAGAACTGGAAGGCGTTTTCAGCATTCACAAGGATTATGACTATCTCGACAAATTGTTCAGCACCCTGATCCCGCAAATCAAAAAGCTGGCGATTATTGGCGGAGGATTCATCGGTGTGGAATTTGCCGACGAAATCCGCAAGCGCGGTATTGAGGTCCACATTGTCGAGATGCTGCCCCATTTGATGCAGGCGGCCTTTGATCTGGATGCCTGTAAGGCGGTAGAAAAACAGCTCAGCGAGCACGGCGTCCATATTCATACCGGCTGCAAGGTAGAAGCCCTGGTGGCCGGTGCCGATGGTAAACGGGTAGGCCAAGTGCAAATCGCCGGACAGGAGGCTCTGGAGGTTGATGCGGTGCTCATTGCCATCGGTACCCGTCCACAGGTAGATCTGGCCAAGGCGATGGGCCTGACCCTGAGCCGCTCTGGTGGTATCTGGGTCGACGCCTTTCAACGCACACGGGAAGATCCGCATATTTTTGCTGTGGGTGACTGTGCCCACAAACAGGACTTTTTTACGCGCAAAGCCAATCATGCCATGATCGCCTCACAAGCCGCCGCTGAAGGTCGCATAGCTGGAATGAATTTGTATGGCCTGCGTCAGTTGCGCGCCAATGCCGGCTCGGTGAGCGTCTACGCCAGTGAAATTGATGGTCTGGCCTTTGGTGTGGCCGGCTTGACCCAACATCAGGCCGAACAGGAAGGCTTTCCGATTTTAAGTGGGGAAGCCCGCCTGCCTGATCACCATCCGGCCTCCATGCCCAACACCACAGAAATTTTCTGCCGTATCATTTTTGCTGCTGACTCCCTGCAAATTCTGGGTGGGCAGGTTCTGGGGGGTGCCACCACCGGGGAACTGGTCAACACCATCGGTCTCGCCATTCAGATGCACGCTACCGCACCCGATCTGGTCAGCATGCAGTTTGGCAGTCAGCCGCGCCTGACCCCTTCCCTGCATCCGCTGGTTGCCGCAACCGGGGATGCCCTGCAGCGTCATTATGCCCTCCTCCACCCCTGCGTAGATGACAGCCAATGATGAAGCTCCCCAAGCATCGCAGCAAGATTGTCTGCACCATTGGTCCCGCATCTGATGCCCCCAAGGTCCTGGAACAGATGATCCGGGCGGGCATGAATGTCGCCCGGCTCAATCTGGCCCACGGCACGGCCGATGAACATCGGGCGCGCATTGCCCGCATCCGCGATGCCGCCCGCAAGACCGGGTATCGCGTCGCCATTCTGGCCGATCTGCCCGGCCCGAAAATCCGCATTGGCCGCTTGCCAGTTCCGGTCACCCTCAAGCATGGGGATCATGTTCTGCTCGCTCCGGGTGCTCCGGGGACGGCGCAGGCCATTCCTCTGGAACTGCCGCCCCTGGCCAAACCCCTCGTCAAGGGCGATACGGTCTATCTGAATGACGGTTTTCTGGAACTTCGGGTAGAACAGCATGATCACCAGGGCGTGCTGTGTCAGGTGATCGTGGGTGGGGTGCTGCTTTCCCATAAAGGCGTCAATTTGCCGGGTGTTTATCTGGAGGGTGGCGCGCTCACTGCTGCCGATCGGGAATTACTGGCCTTTGCCCTGGAGGCCGGGGTCGATGGTCTGAGTGTTTCTTTTGTGGAAAGCGCCGAAGACCTGCACGCCGCCCGCCGTGCAGCCAACGCCCTGGGATTTCATCCTTTTCTGGTCGCCAAAATCGAAAGAGCACGGGCCTGGAAACACATTGATGCGATTATCGATGCGACCGATGCCATCATGGTGGCACGCGGCGATCTAGGGGTGGAGGTGCCCATCGAGGAAATTGCCATTATCCAGAAACGCCTGATCCGCAAGACGCGCGCCGTGGGTAAACCCGTCATCACCGCCACGCAAATGCTGGAGTCCATGGTACATAACCGGCGGCCAACCCGCGCGGAAGTGACCGACGTGGCCAATGCCATCCTCGATGGTACGGACTGCATCATGCTCTCGGAAGAATCAGCCATGGGCGATTTTCCGGTAGAAGCCGTAAAAATGCTGGCTGAAATTGCCCGCGTTACCGAAAAAAACCGGGCGGAACTCAATCCTCTGAGTTCCATCGACCTCGATGACAAGCCCGGCGTAGAATCCATTATTGCCAGCAATGTCCGGCACAGCGCCGAACGGCTGCATCCTTTGTTTGTAGTAACCCCTACAGAAACGGGAACAACGGCCGCACGCATTGCGCGGTTTCGGCTTGAACCCTGGATTCTGGCCATGAGTCCCCATTCGTCGACCTGTCAGCGCCTCTGTCTGCACTATGGGGTCTATCCTATAGAAATGCCGAGTCCCGAAAGTGGCTGGGAAGAGGCGGCGCGTCGCTGGCTGCGCACTAACGCTGTTGAAAAAGGTTTGATTTTACTGACGCAAGGCCCCAGCAAGGGTCATCCGGGAGGGACCAACCGCCTGGAAATCATTCATCTCGATGTTTCTGCCCCACAATAACAGGAGAGTGTTTTATGGACAGCTTGATTGAAGACATTATCGCCCGCGAAATTCTGGATTCTCGCGGTAATCCCACAGTAGAAGTGGAAGTTTATCTCAGCAACGGGCAACACGCCCGCGCCGCCGTTCCCTCGGGGGCTTCCACCGGCAGCAAGGAGGCGGTGGAACTCCGTGATGGCGACTCCCATCGTTTTGGGGGCAAAGGCGTCCGTCAGGTCATTCAGAACATTGAGGAGATCATTGCTCCCGACTTGCAGGATCTGGATGTGCGCGATCAAAAAGCCATTGACGAGACCATGATCGGTCTGGATGGCACGGATAACAAAAGCAAGCTCGGTGCCAATGCGATTCTCGGCGTGTCCATGGCCTGCGCCCGAGCCGCCGCTGATTATTGTGACCTGCCGCTGTATGCTTACCTGGGTGGACCCGGTGCTACCCGCCTGCCTGTGCCCTGTTTCAATGTGCTGAATGGTGGCGTCCATGCGCACTGGCAGGGGGCTGATTTTCAGGAATGCATGCTGGTTCCCTATGGGGCTGACAGCTTCCGCGAATCGCTACGCTGGGGTGCGGAAATCTACCATGCGTTGCAGGCCCTGCTCCTCGAAAAACATCTTTCCGTCGGCGTCGGTGACGAAGGCGGCTTTGCCCCCGCCGTCGATTCCAATCATGAATCCTATGACCTGCTTGTCGAGGCCATCCGCCGTGCCAGATTTGAACCCGGAAAAGATTGCGGCATCGCCATTGATCCGGCTTCTTCGGAATTCTTCAAAGACGGAAAATACCAGCTGCGCACGGAAAACCGGGCTCTGAGCAGTGCGGAAATGGTCGATTATTATGCAGAAATCGTCCGTAATTACCCGGTGGTTCTGCTGGAAGATGGTTTGGCCGAAGACGACTGGGAAAACTGGAAGCTACTCAATGAAAAACTGGGTAGCAGCATCGAACTGGTGGGCGATGACATTTTCTGCACCAATCCGAAAATCATTGCTCAGGCCATCGAAGACAACATTGCCAATGCAACGCTGATCAAGCTCAACCAGATTGGCACAGTGACGGAGACCATCGCCGCCGCCCGGTTGGCCCAATTTAACGGCTGGGGGGCTTTCGTCTCGCATCGCTCCGGCGAAACCACCGATGATTTCATTGCTGACCTGACCGTGGCCCTGGACACCGGTCACCTGAAGTCCGGCGCACCGGCCCGGGGTGAACGGGTGGCCAAATACAACCAGTTACTGCGGATTGAAGAAGAACTGGGCACAGCCGCCAGTTTTGCCGGTAAAAAGGCTTTTGTGCGGCCGGTACGTGGATAAAACAGCTGATACACGAGGAACAGCAGTCATGAGTCCTGAATCCGGTTCTTCCATTCATACCTGCAGCGGGCTCAGCAGTGCCGAGGCGCAAAAACGTCTGACACAATACGGACCCAATGCCGTAGTCGAAGAAGCGCCCAAAACCTGGCTGTTGTTCCTTCACAAATTCTGGGCACCGGTTCCCTGGATGCTGGAAGCCACCTTTGTTCTGGAGGTGCTGCTGACCAAGTGGCCGGAAGCCATCATCATCGCCCTGCTTTTACTTTTTAACGGAATACTGGGCTTCAGCCAGGAACGCAAAGCCCAAAACGCCTTGGCCCTGCTGCGCGAACGCCTGCTCATCCAGGCCCGGGTGTGCCGGGATGGCAACTGGCAGACTCTGGCGGCCGCCGATCTGGTTCCGGGTGATCTGGTGCATGTGCGCGTGGGGGATATTGTTCCCGCCGATCTGCACCTGACAGATGGCAATGTTCTGGTCGATCAATCCGCACTGACCGGAGAATCCATGCCGGTGGATTGCACGGCAGACAGTACCCTGTATTCCGCCTCCATTGTAAAACGCGGGGAGGCCAGTGGAGAAGTCACCGCTACCGGGGCCAAAAGCTATTTCGGTAAAACCGCCGAACTGGTCCGTGGCGCGGGTGCCAAAAGCCATCTGGAAGAGTTGGTTCTCAGCATTGTCCGCTATCTGGTCGCCATGGACGTTCTGCTGGTGCTCGCCATTCTCGCCTATGCCATGGTGCAACAAATCCCGCTCGCCAACATTTTACCCTTCGCCTTGATTTTGCTGGTCGCCTCGGTGCCCGTCGCCCTGCCCGCCACCTTCACCCTCGCCACCGCCATTGCCTCCCTGCATCTGGTTCATCGCGGAGTGCTGGTGACCCGCCTGGCCGCCGTGGAAGAGGCAGCGGCCATGAACGATTTGTGCAGTGATAAAACCGGCACCCTCACTCAGAATTGTCTCAGCCTCAGCCAGCTTCAGCCCTGGCCGGATGTCAAAGAGGAGGACTTACTGCGTATGGCCGCCCTGGCCAGTGATAGTTCTACCCAGGATCCCATTGATTTGGCCATTCTCCAGGAAGCTGAGAAAAGGCAAATCAGTTCGCCAGCCCGTGCGCAGTTCGTGCCTTTTGATCCGACCAGCAAGCGGTCTGAAGGCACCTTTACCCAAGATGGTAATCTGTGGCGTGTCATGAAGGGCAGCCCGCAAATCATTGCCAAGCTCTGTGGGAATGCAGACTGGGAAAGTCGCACTGCAGAATTAGCCACCAGCGGCGCACGGGTGCTGGCGGTCGCGGCAGGGCCCGATGGCCAGCCCCGCTTTTTGGGCTTGCTGGCTCTCTCAGACCCTATTCGTTCCGATGCCAAGGACGTGGTGCAACAACTCCAGAAACTGGGCGTGAAGGTTCGGATGGTCACGGGAGACAGCGTCCAGACCGCACAAAGCGTCGCCAGCACTCTCGGGATTGACGGTCAGGTTTGCGCGCGGGACCAAATCACCGAAGATTGTGGGGTTTATGCCGGGGTCTTCCCGGCCGACAAGTTTCATCTGGTCCAGGGGCTGCAAAAAAAGGGCCGGATTGTCGGCATGACCGGTGATGGGGTGAATGACGCCCCCGCACTCAAGCAGGCGGAAATGGGGGTAGCGGTGGAAAGCGCCACCGATGTGGCCAAGGCCGCTGCCAGCATTGTGCTGACCACCCCCGGGCTGCAGGGGGTACTGGAGGCAGTCATCACCGGCCGCCGCGTTTACCAGCGCATGCTCACCTATACCCTGAACAAGATTGTCAAGGTCTTTCAGGTCGCCCTGTTCCTGAGTCTCGGGTTTTTACTCTTCCGCAGCTTTGTGGTCACTCCCCTGCTGGTCCTGTTGCTGCTCTTTGCCAACGATTTTGTGACCATGTCCCTGGCCGAAGATAACGTCCGTCCCTCGCCCCAACCGGATCGCTGGGCAATCCGGACCCTGGTCTTTTCCTCTCTCGCTGTCGCTATCGCCTGGCTCGTCTATATATTTGCGGTCTATGCCGTGGGCCGTAGCCTCCTTCTGCCTACCCCCTCAGTCCAGACCCTGGATTTTCTCGGCCTGGTATTTTCGGGCCTCGCCAATGTCTTTCTGGTCCGCGAGCGCGGTCACCTCTGGGCATCCCGCCCCGGAACATTCCTCAGCGTCGCCAGTCTGGTAGACATCCTGATTGTCAGTTTTCTGGCCATCATGGGTTGGTTGATGGCCCCTATCCCCTGGATGATGGTTCTTTACCTGCTGGGAGCGACTGTTGTCTACACGCTGTTGCTGGACCAGATCAAGGTTCCTCTGCTACAAAAACTGACGCATGCTTAAGCATTTTATCTGGAGCACAGAAATACCATGATCGCAAAGTCACGTCATTTTCATCTTCAGATCGTCGATGTGCATGGCGAAATCTATACTGGTCTAGCCACTTTTGTGGTTGTGCCCGGTGAATTGGGTGAACTGGGCATTTTGGCCGGTCATGCACCGTTAATCAGCATTCTCAAGGCTGGCGAGTTACGCATCACCCCCGTTGAAGGACCGCCGGAAATTCTTTTCATTGAAGGCGGAATGGCAGAAGTTCAGCACGAAATGGTGACGGTTCTGGCCAACAACGGACTACGCGTCAGCGATATTGACCCCAAACTCAGCCAAAATCGTATCAGCGCCGCTGAGCGTATCCTGAAAGAGCGTAAGGCTTCAGAAATGGATTTTGTCGCCGCTGAATTGGCTTTGCAAAGTGAACTGGCCAAGCTCAGGGCCTTTCAAAAATATCAGCAGGCAAGCCCGGGAAATGAAAAGCGGGAATATGACTGGGAACGCCCCCCTCTGGAAGGCGTCCCGAATATTAATGTACAAGCACTGGAAGACTGAATCTTGCGAATGAGTCGCTGACAGGCCCAGAACGAGCGATCTTATAAAACCCGGACATACTCAGCGGGCAACGGACTTTCCTGTTGCGCCTGCTGTTCACCATGGGCCACGAACAAATTGATCACTTGTCCGTGGGCCTGAATCAGGGTCACCACATTGGGATCATCGCTACGTTCTTCAATCATCACACCATCTGGAAGCAGGCTGACTTCCATATGCACTTTGTCATGTTGAGCAAACAACTCGGCGAAAGCCGGATCCCAAAAACGCAGACCAAAATTTTCGTGCAAGCGCTGTTTCATGGCAGGGACGTGATCATGCAATAAAGTGACCACTTCCGGATTGTGCGAACGGGTTCGCGAGCGAATCCCATCGGGCAGGATTTCCAGATCACGCTGAATATCATTGTGCAGCGCCAGAAGGCGATGGAAAACATTCTGGTCATGCTGATGACGGGCAGCCCGGACAGGATCACGACCTGCCCCACGCATGCCAACATGCATATTTTGTTGTGGAAACATAGGGATACTCCTAAAGTTAAGTCTATACGCCGCCCAGACGATTTGCCGGGGCGGCTACATCAATCATTTTTGATATCTGCTGAATACAACCTCATCAGAACTTACTCAGTGGAGAGTATCCTGCAGCCACCGCTGAACGGCATTGAGAAAAATCAATTTTGACTGATTTAGTCGGATTTATGCGCATCAGGCATGCCAGCAATATGTGCAAGACTTGTTGGTTTCAAGATTTCCAGTTGACCGCCCTGCTCCTGAATCAATGCCTGACGCTTGAAATCTGCCATAATCCGACTGACATGCTCGGTAGAAAGCCCCAGAAAGGCGGCGATATCTGTTCGCGTCAACGGGAAAGGCAAACTGCGCAATTGCGGATAGCGCTGCGACCATTGCAGCAAAAAAGTCGCCAGACGCGCCTCAGCCCGTTTGGCACCCAACTCGACAATCTGCTCTTCACTGCTTTGCAGAGCGTCCTGCCAGCGCTGCAAAATAGCTGCCTGAACTTTGGGTAATCGTTCCGACAAGCGCTGGAGTTCTGCCAGATCCAGCCGGCAGAGCTGACTCGGCGCCAGTGCAATGGCCGTATGACGATGAGGCTCGCCCTGCATACCTTCAAAACCCAGTAGGTCGCCATGATGAAGAATACGAACGATGACTTCCTGACCGTTTCCCAGAGATTTTGACAACTTTACTGCACCTTCCCGCAGGGTATAGGCATATCGGGCGGGTTCTCCAGTCCGATATAGAACTGCCCCGTGCCCGGATTCCATATCCTCTACTTCCATACCCAGACTACAGAGCTCTTCGGGGGTCAATCCGGCAAAAATGCTTTGGGCGCGCATGCGACATCGCTGACAATCGGAGCGTTTATGGTTCATAACTACCTGAAAAAATATGCCGCACCTTTACTCAGGTGCCCAGTACTGCGGATAAGCGCCTTGCTGTCCCGATTTTTTGCCAATTCCCATGGCTGCTGATCCCGCATCACTTTTACTGGATTGTGGCCCTACCAGTACCCGAAACAGATGGTTGACGGAAAGTGTCCCCACGCAGGCTTTGACACCCGCTTTCCCGACTTCCTGAAGCAATTGCTCCGCCATAGTGACTTTTCCAAAAGCACCCAGTTGCACATACCAACCCGCCCGCTGACAAGCATGGGGAATGGGTACCGGTTTAACAGATGCGGGAACGGCTGCTGCAACTTTGGCAGGACTTGTAGATGACATGGCAGGCACCGGTAAAGAAGGCGATCTGGTTGCCGAAGTCAGCAACAGCGTTTTGGCTGTGGATACTGCTGAACCGGTAGCGGCAAGCGTTTTCGGCAAGGTCAGGAATACACTGGTGGCACCTGAAGTGGTCATTTTGGCTTTCCCGGATTCGGAAACCAATGCACTTTTCCAGATAAAGGACACAGCCAACAAAATGACCAGCAAAAAAATAATGAAAAGCAGTACACCCAAACGCTTGTGCCCGGTCTGCATCTCCCGGGTCGGTCTGGCGACATTATCTGTATTTTTCATGTGTTTTTGGCGGTTCACCCGCACTCCGAAGCTCACCAAGATATGCCCATACTACAATTTTGGTCGGCACAAGCCTAGCTTGAAGAAACTGGTTTATATAACCCACTGCGGTTGATATGAACCAGTGCATCATGAGTGAAATGAACCAAAAATAGCGGTTGAATCATCTAATAATAATATAAGATTATGTTTTTATGTGAACATAACCCGAGCAAATCAGTCAGGAACAAAAGATGCTTTTATCCTAGGCAGCAACACCTAAAAACAACCGTTCACGAGGATTCAACTATGATTATTGAAGACACTTTACCCGTGCTTCTCAGTCGCCTCGATTTTGCCTTCATCACCTCCATGCATATTCTCTGGACTCCGGTGACCATTGGCATGTCGTGGCTGCTATTTTTTCTGGAAGTAGCCTGGCTGAAGACCGGCAATGAACACTGGTACCGCCTGCAGCGCTTCTTTGAAAAGCTGTTTATCGTCAATTTCGGCGCTGGTGTGGCCACGGGCGTGACCATGGAAATGGCCTTCGGCATTTTGTACGGCCCTTTCTCCCAGGCTGTTGGCCCTTTTTTCGGAAACATTCTCGGCTTTGAAACCATCACCGCCTTCATGTACGAGGCCGGCTTCATTGGCCTGATGATTTTTGGCTGGGGCAAAATCGGCAAGGGCATGCATGCTTTTGCCACCTTCAACGTGGCCCTTTCATCCAGTCTTTCAGCCATGTGGATTCTGGTCGCCAATGGCTGGATGCAGTCTCCCACCGGAATTCAACTGAAAGATGGACTGTTTCAGGTCACCAACTGGTGGCAAGCCATTTTTAACCCGAACTTTAACCAAAAATAGGAAATCCCCCGGCTCTGCCGGGGTGACAGTAGATGTTTGACATATAGGGGAGTCCATCGGAGAACCGACGTTGTGAGCCGCCAAGCACACGATGAAGGAGAAACCGATGGACGAAGGATTGAGCCTAAGGCACAGCAAGTGAGAGTGCAAATATCACATAGTATTTATTCCGAAGTGCCGACGTAGGGTGTTGTACGGTCAGTTACGGAATGATCTTGGGGAGGTATTTCGGGCTTTGGCCCGGCATAAGGAAAGCCGGATAGAAGAAGGGCATCTGATGGTAGACCATGTTCATATGCTGATTTCGATACCGCCGAAGTACGCAGTATCCAGTGTGGTGGGTTACATCAAGGGCAAGAGCGCGATCCATATAGCGCGGACTTACGGTGAACGGAAGCGTAATTTCGTGGGCCAGCATTTTTGGGCGCGTGGGTATTTTGTATCGACGGTGGGTAGAGATGAGGCGATGATTCGAGATTATATTCGCCATCAGGAAAAAGAGGATGAACGAGTAGATCAGTTGAACATATGGAGTTGATCCGGGCCACCCAGTGGTGGCGCCAAAACTGAGGGGCCGCGTTAGCGTCCCCGTTTTAAGCCGCTTTGAGCGGCTCACGAACTAAAGCTCCCGGCTTTGCCGGGAGATATTTACTTTTATTGGAAATTTTTACTTGCTCGGGGAGGGTTTTATGCATCATCCGGAATCGTTTTTTGCTTATGGGCATGCTGCTGATCCAGATTGGCGGGTGGCTTTGGTGGCTGCACTGGATATGGCGGGCAGTCAGGCCCAAAGCGGAACCCTGGGTTTTTTGTATGTGTCTGACCTGTTTGAAGCAGACCTGCCTGAATTGCTGGCGCAACTGAATCAGCAACTGGATGTTAAACATTGGACGGGTTGTGTAGGCATTGGAATTTGTGCCACAGGTCAGGAATATTTGGATACACCCGCTCTGGCATTGATGGTCACGGATATTCCCGAGGCGGAATTATCCATTTTTTCCGGAATGACACCCTACCTGAGCGACCAGCCGCTCCAGGTTAACGGTGCAGCTCCTTATTTTGCCGTTGTGCATGGTGACACCGCCACGCCTGAATTACCCGACCTGGTGCGGGATCTGGCCGGAAAAACCCAGAGCGGGTTTATCACTGGCGGACTCAGCAGTACGCGCGGAAAGGGCGGGCAATTGGCCGATAAAGCGGTTCATGGTGGTTTAAGTGGTGTTCTTTTCAGCGAAAAAGTGGCCATTGCCACCCGTCTTTCCCAGGGTTGCAGTCCCATTGGTCCCCTTCATGAAATCGGTGAGGCTAAAAGCAACATTGTTGGCACCCTCGACAAACGCCCCGCTCTGGATGTGTTATACGAAGAAATTGGGGAGATCCTCGCCCGGGATTTACAGAAGGCGGCCGGTTTTATTTTTGTCGCCTTGCCCGTAGCCAATGATGATCGCGGCGATTACACCGTCCGCAATCTGATTGGTGTGGACACGGATCGTAAATTGATGGCGATTGGTGAATATGTGGAATCCGGTCAATCGCTGATGTTTTGCAAGCGCGATGGCACTACGGCCCGGGAAGATTTGTTGCGGATGCTGACAGACCTGAAGAAACTGGTGGCTGGTCGAAACATTCGTGGCGGCTTGTATTTTTCCTGTCTGGGCAGAGGCGAAGGGCTGTTTGGCCCCGATTCTGCGGAGTTGCGTCTGATTGAGGAGCAACTAGGCCATTTTCCGCTGGTTGGTTTTTTTGCGAATGGCGAAATTTCTCATGATAAAATATACGGTTATACCGGAGTGCTGACGCTTTTTCTGGGTGACTGAGGTCTGCATACCGGTCTGCAGGGTGAGGAAAGTACGACGCTGTGCTAAAGTGCATCCAGTATATTAGAGGTTGATGATGGCGAAAGCAGAACGAATTGATCAGCGATTAATGCAGGAAGGACGTCGGACCCGTGGCGTCCTGTATTTTGGCATAGGCTTGGGGCTGGCGGCTGGTCTGCTGATTATCCTCCAGGCTTTTATTCTCGCCCATATTATCAACGGCGTGTCATTCCAGGGCCTCAGTCTCGCAGCCGTAATGCCACTACTTTGGGCTTTGCTGGGGCTTTTTGTCCTGCGTGCCGCTTTATCCTGGGCGGGGGAGCTCGTGGCTTTTCGGGCCAGTGCCCGCATCAAAACCTATTTGCGCGAACAGTTGCTGAAGCACCTTTTGCAACTGGGGCCGGTGGCCATTGCCGGCGAACGCAGCGCTGATATCGCCAGCACCATGATCGAAGGTGTGGAGGCTTTGGAGCCTTACTTTTCCCGTTATTTACCGCAAATGGCTCTGGTGAGCCTGATACCTCTGGCTATTTTGATGGTGGTATTTCCCGAAGACTGGATCAGCGGTTTGATATTGCTGATAACCGGCCCTCTGGTTCCTTTTTTCATGGTGTTGGTAGGTTATGCGGCCGAAGCGGTTAACCAGCGTCAGTGGCGAAAAATGCTGTTGATGAGCGCGCATTTCCTGGATGTGGTGCAAGGTCTGACCACACTCAAGATTTTTGGTCGCGCCAAAGATGAAATCGAAATTGTGGCCAGAATTTCTGACGACTACCGACGCAGCACCATGGCGGGTCTGCGCGTTGCCTTTCTGACCTCGGCCGTGCTGGAGTTTTTTGCCAGCCTTTCCATCGCCCTGGTGGCGGTCTCGCTGGGCGCCAGACTGCTGCAGGTCCATGCCTCAGTCACCTTTTTTACCGCCTTTTTCGTCCTGCTCCTGGCACCGGAGTATTTTAATCCGCTGCGGGGGTTATCGACCCACTATCATGCCCGCATGAGCGCCATAGCGGCTGCCAAAAGAATTTTCGAAATACTGGACATGCCATTGCCGGAAAAGCCCCAGCAGGCTGTGGAATATTCGCCTTCTACTGAAATCAGTCTGTCGGTGCGCAATCTGCATTTTTCCTATGAAGCGGGACGCAGCGCACTGGAGGGCGTGAATGCCGAGTTTCCGGCGGGTAAAGTCACCGCTTTGGTGGGGGCCAGCGGTGCCGGAAAAAGCACCCTGGCCAGTGCCTTGCTGGGTTTTGTGCAAGCCAGTGAGGGCGACATTCTCGTCAATGGGCAGATGCCGCTGAATGCCATAGAGCCGGAACTCTGGTGGAAGCAACTGGCCTGGGTGCCGCAAAATCCCCGTCTTTTCCATGGCAGTCTGGGGGATAATATCCGGATCGGCCGACCGGATGCAGATCTGACTGCACTGCGCGAAGCTGCGCAAAATGCCCACGCACTGGAGTTCATTGAAAACCTGCCTGATGGTTTTGAGACGATGATTGGTGATTTAGGCCAGGGGCTTTCTGGTGGGCAAATCCAGCGCATAGCGCTGGCGCGGGCTTTTCTTAAAAATCCGCCACTTTTCATACTGGATGAAGCCACTGCCAATCTCGATATGGAAAATGAATCACTGGTGCTGGATGCCATGCAAAAGTTAATTACAGGGCGCACAGCGATAGTCATCGCCCATCGTCTGGCCACGGCAGAACGGGCTGATCATATTATTGTCATGGATGCAGGCCGGGTGGCCGAAAGTGGAAGCCACCAGGAGCTGCTTGCAGCGGGCGGGGTGTATGCCCGTATGGTCGCTGCCTACCGGGGGGAAACCCATGTCTGATTATATTCGTCTTTTAAAACTGTTTTTCCCCTATAAGTTCTGGATGTTGGGTGGCGCTTTTCTGGCGCTGCTTACCATATTGTCCAACTTTGGATTGCTGGCGCTTTCCGGTTGGTTTCTGGCCAGTGCGGCACTGGCGGGCTTGGGTGGTTATGCCACGCTCAATTTATATAATTTTTTCCTGCCCGCTGCCGGAGTTCGGGCTTTTGCGACGACGCGGGTGATTTCCCGCTGGCTGGAGCGGGTGATCACCCACGAGGCCACCTTCCGGCTGCTGGCTCAACTGCGCAGCTGGTTTTACAGCCGTCTGGAGCCTCTGGCCCCGGCCGGATTACAGGGCTATCGCTCAGGAGACATCCTGTCCCGTCTGGTCGCCGACATAGACACCCTGAACAATTTTTATTTGCGGGTATTTACGCCATTTCTGGTAGCCGGAATGGCTACTGTGCTGATGTCCGGTTTTTTTGCCTTTTTTTCCTGGCGCCTGGCGATTGCCCTGTTTTTGTTCCTGGCTGTTTCCGGTCTGGTCCTGCCGTTTGTAGCTGAACGCCTGGGTGCCCGCAGTGGGGCGGAAATGACGGATTTGCAATCTGACTATCGGGTCCAGATTGTAGACGGCATGCAAGGTATGGGCGAGTTGCTCACTTACGGAGCCGGTCCCGAAATCCTGCGTCGCAGTCGTGCGGTCAACGATGCCATTTTGCAGAGACAGGCGAAAATGGCGCAAATCAGCGGGCTGGGCACTGCGGGCATGAGTTTTATGGGCAATCTGGCGATCTGGGTGATTTTGATTCTCGCCATCCCCCTGATCCACGGCGGCCATCTCGGGCCTTCCGATTTACCCATGTTTGCCTTGGGGGTAATGGGTTCCTTTGAAGCCATTGTCGCCTTGCCTCTGGCTTTTCAGTTTCTGGGCCAGACCCGGCAGGCAGCCCGACGGATTTTCTCGGTGGCAGACAGCGCCTTGCCCTTTCCCGATGCCAGTGGCCCGGCGCCCAAGGTGCAACAGCCTGATTTGCTGCTAAAGGATTTGCATCTGCGCTATCCCGGCGGGCAACAGGATGCCCTGGCGGGCTTGGATCTCCATATTGTTGCCGGCAGCAAGGTGGCAATATTGGGGGCTACGGGGGCCGGAAAAAGCAGTATCGCCAATCTGTTGCTGCGTTTTTATGATTATCAAAGTGGTTCGGCCCAATTCGGCGGCCATGAACTGAAAAACTTTCCTGCCGATGACCTGCGCGAATATTTTGCGGTGGTCTCGCAGCGCTCCTATCTGTTTCACACCACCATTCGCGATAATTTGCTGGTGGCCAAGGGCGACGCTGAAGAAGACGAACTTTGGGCGGCGCTGGCGGCTGCACAACTGGATGATTTTGTGCGGAGTCAGCCGGATGGGCTGGATACCATTGTCGGTGAAGGTGGTGTGAAATTGTCCGGTGGGCAGGGGCGGCGGGTGGCCATTGCCCGTGCCATCCTCAAAAATGCCCCCTGGCTGGTATTGGATGAACCCACTGAGGGCCTCGATCCGCTGACTGAAATGGAATTTCTGCGCGATTTGCAGCCCCTGATGCAAGGCCGCACGGTTCTTTATATTACCCACCGACTGCTTGGTCTGGAGCAGATGGATCGGGTATTTATCATGGACGAAGGGCGGGTCGTGGAGTCGGGAACATTTGCCGAATTGCTGAAACAGGGTGGACAGCTCAGTCATTTCGCCACTTTTCGGCACGGGGCGTCGGCGTAAAGCGGTATACCGCCGGGTTCGCTAGTGCTGACTGCCGGCGCTCAGACTGCCCAGTAGTTTGTTTTCCAGGGCCTTTCCTTGCTGGGCAGCGGACTGGCAAGCCGAGCTGCTGGGGTTCTGCAGGCAACTGATTTCCTTGCCAAGAATGGCCGTACTCTTTTTTTCCAGAACGGCCTGGGTACTTCGGGTATGAGCAGGCGTGGTCAGCCAGGATACCCCATAGCCCAATGCCGATGACAAAATGGTAGCGACCAGAAATACCAGCAGCAAACGCGTAAATCCCGATTCCAGTCCCTGATCATCCAGAAAGCGTTTACTGTACCAGGAAAATACAGGATAACTGACCAGTCCCGCGACAATCCCCCACATGCTCAGGTCTCTTTGGGCATATCCAGAGGAAGGGTATAAGGCAGTTTCTGCACATGTACTTCTGCGCCGTCCAAGGCTCCGACTCTGAGCATTTCTCCTGCGTTGGCGGCACGCAGGACCGCCAGTGCCGCATGCTGACCGGAACCGGATTCTGCGGCATTGATGACCAGCCCGATGCTTTGTTCACCCATACTTTCCGCAAATATTTCGTCGCCAGCCTGCAAGGGCTGATGGGCACTGACTCCATACATCTGGTTTTTAAGTTTGCCCAGATAATGAGAACGCGCAACAATTTCCTGACCCGGATAGCAACCCTTCTTGAAATTGATGCCGCCCAACACCTCCAGATTCAGTTCTTGAGGGATTACTTTTTCGGTGGTGTCCAGGCTGATGTAAGCCACTCCCGCCTGGATGGCGGCTAAACGCCATTGAGCAACAGGCGCTTCCAGTCCACCCGATTGGGTCAGGAGATGCGTCAGATCAGCCAGTTTTTCGCGTGGGGCGATCAGCTGAAATATTTCCAGATTTGCCCAGGGCAGGCGGGTCAGGAGCCAATCATCCCGGGCGGCACCCTCATTTTCAAGTTCAGGCGTTGCACATCCCAAAGCCTTGGTCAGAAGGTCTCCAGCGCCGGCCCCATAAATAGCCATTATTGCGTAATCGGGTTCGGCATTTTCAATGTCCAGCTTGGCCATCATCCGAAATTTGCGCAGGCGTTCTGCAACCACATTTACCAGGCTGCTGGAGAGGCTTAACCAAATATGGTCCCCGGCGCGTTGCACGTAAAAATTGGCAATCATCCGCCCTTTGGCCGTACTGTAACTGCTCCACTGTCCCTGGCCGGCACTGGTCAGGCTGCGCAGATCATTGGAGAATTGGCCCTGCAGAAATTTTTCGGCCTCCGCGCCATAGGCATGAATAAGCCCCAGTTCGCTACTCAGGAGGGAAAATTGGATGGCGGCTGATGACATGAATAAAAACTCCCGATGGCTATTACAAGCAGGCCCCGATGATAGCGCGATGGCTGCCGGGGACAAAGTACTTCCTCCCCTTTCCTGTGGGAGCGTTCAGCAGCAGGCACTGCTACACAGTCTGTCCTGCTGCTTGGCGGGACTCTGTGCATTTTTGAGCATGCTGGATAATTTCCGTTTTGGGATGGCTCTGTTATTGCTGGTTATTATCTGGACATTGTGGTTTTGCCCCTGGTCAATACAAAGGCGGATGGCGCTACCGATCGCCTTGATGTCGGGACCCGAGAATCAATATTTGCTGCAGTTGGGCAATGGCGAACAGGTACAGGTGCAACTGCGGGCATGGCCCTTTCTACATCCCCGGCTGGGCGTGCTGACGCTACGCGGCATCCACAAGCAAAAATACACGCTGGTTGGTGTTTTCCCGGTCAGGGATGCTGTCTGGCGCTTGTGGCGTCTGCATCTGCGGCAGGTATGGGCCGAGCGTAAGGCTGTTCCTGGTCGCGCTGGCTGATCATATCCTGGGGATTGTTGTGGGTGTCAGGATGATCGCTATTATAATGACAGCCCCGGGATTCACGCCGAAACAACGCAGAACGCAGCAGAATTTCCGCGTTTTGGCGCATATTGCGCAACTCCTGATACGCCCTGGATATGCCCGCAACGTCGCCAATCCGGGTTCGCATGCTTTCCAGTCGCTCAATGGCCTGTTGAATATCCCGATCGTTGCGAATGATGCCGCCGCTTTGCCACATCAGTTTCTGAATGTCGTGGCGCAGGATCTGGATATGGTCCTTGTAAATAGTGCGGTCATGAGTCGTTGAAAGTGGGCAGGCATGCAGGTTGCCATCCGGCTTATCTGGAAGTTGCGCCAAACCTTCCAGAGCTTCGACAATACTTGCCGCGCCGACCACACATTCCAGCAGGGAATTGCTGGCCAGGCGGTTGGCACCGTGCAGGCCCGTGGAGCTGACTTCACCGGCAGCAAATAACCCGGGCACCGTGCTGCGTCCTGACTGATCCACAACAATCCCACCACAGGTGTAGTGAGCGGCGGGCACGACCGGAATGGGTTCACGCGTCAAATCGTGGCCGTGTTCAAGACAATGGGCGTATATCGCCGGAAAATGTTGACGTATCCTTTCACCGGGCTGCGCACTGATATCCAGAGTGACATAGGCAAGTTGATTTTTTTTCATTTCGGCATCAATGGCGCGGGCCACAATATCTCTGGGGGCCAGTTCGGCACGAGGGTCGTACTGCTCCAAAAAAGTCCTGCCATCGGGAAGACGGAGCAGGGCACCTTCACCGCGCAAGGCTTCCGAAAGTAAAAAGGGTGTGTTATCCGGATCATAAAGGGTTGTTGGATGAAACTGGATAAATTCAAGGTTGGCGATTTCAGCCCCGGCCCGGTAAGCCAGGGCCAATCCGTCTCCTGTAGCTACCAGTGGGTTACTGGTATGCAGGTACAGCTGACCCGCTCCACCGCTGGTCAGTATGACAGCGCGGGCAGTCCATAATTCCGGCAAGCTGGACCCGTTTCCAATTACCCAGGCTCCCTGACAGGATCCGTCCTGTAGCCATAAATCAGTGACAAAGTGATTTTCCATCAGGCTGATTTCAGGATGCTGACGCAGCTGCGTCAAAAGAGTGCTTTCAATGGCATGGCCGGTGGTATCCGCCCGGTGCAGAACCCGGCGCACACGATGCCCCCCTTCGCGAGTCAAATGCCATTCACCATGCACCTGCTGATCAAATGGTACACCCCAATTGATCAGCTGTTGTGCCGCCGCTGGTCCGGCACGAATAATCCGTGACACTGCCGCCGGGTGACAGAGGCCTGCACCGGCACCCAGCGTGTCTTCAACATGCATGGTGATGCTGTCCCGGGTGAAATCCATGACGGCAGCCATTCCTCCCTGGGCCCAGTCGCTGGCCGAAGCCGCCGCCAGATCCTTGCTGAGAATACCCACGCTACCCAGGCGGGCAAGCCCCAATGCTGTGCTCAAGCCAGCGGCGCCGGAGCCTATAATTAAAAAATCGAAAGCGGGCATTCATCGTCCTGTGGAAAATAGTGTGAAGTCGTTGCAAGAAAACGCACTGCTCATGATACGATGACGCGCTAACAAGGTGAAGAACGGCACCGGAACCCTAAAGGAAGGCCGAATGAGTAAAACAAGTGGACGCGGCACAAGTGGTGCGCTGGAAAGTGGTGCGTCCAGTGACCTGCTCCTCGTTCAGCGGGTGCAAAAAGGAGAGAAAGGAGCATTTGATCTTCTGGTTCGCAAATATCAGCACAAGGTGGTCGCCCTGGTGGGACGTTTTGTGCGAACTCCTGAAGAAGCGGAAGATGTGGCCCAGGAAGCCTTTGTCAAAGCCTATCGGGCACTGAAGAATTTTCGGGGAGATAGTGCGTTTTATACCTGGTTATATCGTATTGCCGTCAATACCGCGAAAAATCACCTGGTCGCCCAGGGTCGGCAGGTGGCTATTGTGGATGCCGAAACTGAAGATGCGGAACAATTTGCCAGTGCCGATGGACTAAGAGAGTACGATACACCTGAAGGTGTTTTGCTCAGTAAGGAGTTGGCTGAGCATATTGATGGAGCCTTGTCGGAATTGCCGGAGGATTTGCGAACAGCAGTCACCCTGAGGGAATTTGAAGGGCTCAGTTATGACGAAATTGCGCAGGTTATGGAGTGTCCGGTGGGTACTGTGAGGTCCCGTATTTTCAGGGCTCGTGAGGCCATTGCCAAAGTTTTGGCACCTTTGTTAGATCAGGAAAAGTCATGAACGAACAAACAAAAAAAGAGCTGATGGCCTTCATGGAAGACGAAATGAGTCCCTTGCAGGCGAATCGTATGGCTGCCCGATTGCAAAGTGAGCAGAGCCTTCGTGATGCCTGGGAAAACCAGTACCGGGTTTCTTTTCTGCTGCAAAACGATCGCGCCGGGACGCAATGGGCTTCTGCCGGATTTGCCGATCGCGTGGCCGCACAAATAGCCGATGAGCCCGGTATTCTGGCTCCCCGTGCCGCCAGATCACGTAGTGCCATAAGTCCTTTCTGGATGAAAGCCGGTTCAGTAGCAGCCGTTCTGGTAGTGTCAGTCACCTTGGTGGGCTTGTTACCACGCAATACGCTGACTGAAGGACAAGGTGATCATGTAAATCTCGCTCATTATCAGCGAACGGCATTGTTAAGCGGCACCCAGAGTAGTCCTGAGGTGTTTCATCTCCGCCCCGTTGCCGATTTTAATGTTCAGGCATCGGGTCCGGATTTGATGATCCAGCGCGATATCAAGCGGCTCTGGATTCCGGGGCGTAGTAACTATCTGACGGTTTCAGAATCAGCCTATTATCCAAACGCTGGTGGACTGCAAAATACGGTATATAGCCCGGCAACGGGCATCAGCAATTTTTCCAATTATAATCCTGCTGGCGGCTATCCCTAAAAAATTGATGTTAAATTGTTGCCAACATGCCCGGATACCGAGATGATAAGCAGGGTATTCGAATAAGTGATAAATCGTGGTTGGGAGGGAGTGTACTGTGAGTAATCGTGTGCTGCGTATACAGCGCCCAATGGTGGCGCTATGTGTGGGATTTGCTTTGAGTGTGGGTGGAATGCTTCCGGTTGCGGCGTTTGCGGGACCAGCACCAATGGTTGCACTTCCGGATTTTACACCCATCGTGAAGCAATTCGGGCCGGCTGTTGTGAATATCAGCACGACAGAAACCAAGACGGCGCATGGTGCTGGTTCTCCGTTCCCGCCCAACTCGCCCCTGAACCAGTTTTTTGCCCCCTTTTTTGGCGCACCGGGTCAACCGGGTAGTGATCAGGGCGGTGATACCGCCCCGGGACAGAAATATCAGGTCCAATCGCTGGGTTCCGGCTTTATTGTCAGCCCGGACGGTTACATTGTAACCGCAGCCCATGTGGTCAAGGGTGCCCAGAAAATCATCGTCAGTCTCACCAATCATCACCAGTACACGGCCCATCTGGTGGGCCTGTCTACCCGTATGGATGTGGCGCTGCTTAAAATTGATGCCAATAATCTGCCGACGGTTCAGATTGGTGATTCCGGCAAGCTCGAAGTAGGGCAGTGGGTACTGGCTGTAGGTTCCCCCTTTGGTTTTGAGAACAGCGTGACTCAGGGAGTCGTCAGTGCTACTGCCCGGCCATTGCCGGATGACCCCTATATTCCCTTCATCCAGACCGATGTGCCCATCAATCCGGGTAATTCCGGTGGTCCGTTGTTTAACATGCGCGGTCAGGTCATTGGGATTAATGACCAGATTTATACCAACAGTGGCGGTTACATGGGTTTATCTTTTTCGATCCCCATCAATGTGGCCATGGACGCGGTCAAACAACTCAAGCTGCATCAGAAGGTACATTTCGGCTGGCTGGGCGTAATGATTCAGGATGTCAGCATGGATCTCGCCAAATCCTTCCACATGAAAGAACCGATAGGGGCTCTGGTATCCCAGGTAGTGCCCGATGGCCCGGCCGCCAAGGCGGGTTTGCGTCCTGGTGACGTGATTGTTTCCTTTGACGGACATGCCATCTACAACTCGGGTCAGTTGCCGCCCATGGTTGGAGCCCTGCCTGCCGGATTCAAGGCAAAACTGGGAATCATTCGGGACGGTAAGCCCATGACCCTGAATATTGTCGTTGAAAGTTTGCCCGGGGATATGGACAAAGCGACCGAGAAGGCATCTGCTCCTGATGCACAAACCCGGAAAGGTGAAATCAAGCGGCTGAGTATTGAAGTGGGTCCGTTGACGGCAGAAGCCCGCAAGCAACTGAACGTCAATACCGGCGTGCTGGTTTTGGGAGTCGCACCGGGTGTTGCGGCGGAAGCAGGCATTCGCCCGGGAGACGTCATTCTTCAGGTGGCGCAACAGCCCGTCAATAACGTCAGTACATTGCAAAAGCTGGTAGCTTCCCTGCCTGCCGGGCAGCCAGTTCCAGTATTGGTGCGTCGTGGTGACGGTAGCTTCTATATAGTGCTTTCACTTCCGCGCTGAAGCATAGAGAAATCGTCCGGGGCTGGTGTATGTACCAGCCCTTTTTGTTATGGTGTCGAGCAGGACAGTGAGACCTGTCAGGTTGTCAGGGATTTAAGGGTATATGACTGAGCAGCAACATATTCGTAACTTTTCCATCATTGCCCATGTGGACCACGGTAAATCCACGCTTGCTGATCAGTTTATCCGCTTGTGCGGTGCCCTGACCGAGCGGGAAATGTCCAGTCAGGTACTGGATACCATGGATATTGAAAAAGAACGGGGCATTACTATCAAGGCGCAAAGTGTGCGTCTGCAATTCAAGGCCAAAGATGGACAGGAATATCAGTTCAATTTGATTGATACGCCAGGTCATGTGGATTTTTCCTATGAAGTGAGCCGTTCCCTGGCAGCCTGTGAAGGGGCTTTGCTGGTGGTAGATGCCTCCCAGGGGGTGGAAGCCCAAAGTGTGGCTAATTGCTACACGGCTTTGGAGCATGATCTCGAAATTGTTCCGGTGCTCAATAAAATTGATCTTCCAGCGGCAGATACGGCCCGGGTGCGTACGGAAATTGAGGAAATTGTCGGACTCCCCGCTGATGACGCCATTGAGGCCAGCGCCAAGGAAGGCATCGGTATTCGTGAGATCCTCGAAAAAGTGGTTGAACGGATTCCGGCTCCTCAAGGCGATGCCAACGCCCCTTTGCAGGCGCTCATCATCGACTCCTGGTTTGACAATTATCTGGGTACCGTGGTGCTGGTGCGGGTCATGAACGGATCCATCCGGCCCGGTCAGCGGATTGTGACCATGGTTGGCCAGAAAAATTATGTGGTTGAAAAGGTTGGGGTTTTTACTCCAAAGTCGCTCATCGTGCCGGCACTGGAAACAGGGGCCGTGGGGTTTGTTATCGCCGGAGTCAAAAGTATTGAAGGCGCGCGGGTAGGCGATACCCTGACTGAACAGGATCGGCCAGCGTCTCAGGCCTTGCCGGGATTTCGCGAGGTGCAACCGCAAGTGTTTACCGGCTTGTATCCAGTTGATTCATCCGATTATGAGGATTTTCGTGAAGCTTTGCAGAAATTGCGTCTGAATGATGCGGCCCTGCAATTTGAACCCGAAACTTCGCAGGCTTTGGGCTTTGGCTTCCGTTGTGGGTTTCTCGGCTTACTCCATATGGAAATTGTTCAGGAACGCCTGGAACGGGAATATCAGCTCGAACTCATCAGTACCGCACCCACCGTGGTTTATCAGGTGATTACCACCGATGGGCAGACTCTGAAAATCTCCAATCCCGCAGAATTGCCCCCCGTCCAGAAAATCGCCGATTTTCAGGAGCCGGTCATCAGCGCCAATATTCTGGTGCCGGAAACCTATCTGGGTCCGGTGATTGCCTTGTGCGAAGAACGGCGTGGCCAGCAGAAAAATATGCAGTTTACGGGGGGGCAGGTGATGTTGCGTTATGACTTACCCCATAATGAGGTGGTCCTGGACTTTTTTGATCGTTTGAAATCAGTCAGTCGCGGTTACGCGTCCATGGATTACGAGTTTGCCCGTTTTGAAAGCGGCCCACTGGTTAAAATGGATATTTTGATTAATGGCGAAAAGCTGGACGCCCTGTCCTGGATTGTCCATCGCGATGTTTCCGAGCGTCGCGGGCGTGAGCTGGTTACCCGTTTACGTGAACTTATTCCCCGACAAATGTTCGAAGTGGCCATACAAGCGGCGATTGGTGCCCGAATTATTGCCCGTGAATCCGTCAAGGCAATGCGTAAAAACGTCCTTGCCAAATGCTATGGTGGAGATATTTCCCGCAAACGAAAATTGCTGGAGAAGCAGAAAGAGGGCAAAAAGCGTATGAAACAGGTTGGACACGTGGAAATTCCGCAAGAAGCTTTTCTGGCGGTACTCAAGAGCGATAAACGCTAAAAAGGAAGGAAAAACGTCAATGGATTTTACTTTGGGTTTGTTTCTGGCGGTGCTGTTATCTGGTCTGATCTGGCTGGTAGATATTGTTTTTCTGCGGCGCAGGCGCGACAAGGAAACCCGTGAGTCTCTCATTGTAGAATATGCGCGCAGTTTTTTTCCGGTGCTTCTCGTTGTCTTTTTAATTCGTTCCTTTCTGTTTGAACCGTTCCAGATCCCATCGGGCTCGATGATTCCAACCCTTCGGGTCGGTGACTTTGTTCTGGTCAACAAATTTCAGTGGGGTTTGCGACTCCCCCTCATTCATACCCCCTTAACCCGGGGCAGCCCGGTAGAAGCCGGTGATATTATGGTGTTTCGTTATCCCAAAAACCCCCGCATTGACTATATCAAACGGGTCATCGGTCTTCCTGGTGATACGATCGAAGTGAAGGGTAATGACCTCTACATCAACGGCAAACTGGTCCCGCAAAAATTTATCGGGAATTTTAATTACCGTCCAGAAGGACAGGGTGCCGAGGGCATGGTCATTCCCACCAAAGAATATGCCCAGGAATTGGGTGGCCACCATTTTCACATTATTGAGTTTGATACGCCTGAAGCCCAGATGAATTTTGGACCCTATAAAGTCCCCCCCCATTCCTATTTCATGATGGGAGATGACCGTGACAACAGTAATGACAGTCGTTTCTGGGGTGTAGTGCCAGAGCGCAATATTGTGGGTAAAGCCATGTTTGTGTGGTTTTCCTGGGATGCAGAAGACTGGTCTATTCGTTGGAAGCAGATTGGCCGTTCGCTGGATGGTCAGCATTAATTCTTGTTGAATACACTTGCATAAAGCATCGTTGGCGTCTAAATGGCGGGCATAAGTCCATCCAGAGTTTTGGGAGATTCCCTCAATGCAAGTTTATAATCCATTTGTCCGCAAGCTCGGCAGTCTGCCCCAAAACACTGCTGAGTTACCATCCCCGGAGGCTGGCATCGGTCTTATCGGGGTGATTTTCTGGATTTTGATGCTGGTACTGGCCATTGCTTTTGTCGTGAAAGTGATGCCCAGCTACTATGATTACTGGTCCTTACAAAACATCGTCAAGCAACAGGCGCAACAGGCTGGACCCGAAGAATCCGCCGGACAAATACTGTATAATCTGAATGGCAGGCTGGGTGTCGCCATGATCCACATTCCACAAAAAGACATCATTATTGAAAAAGCGGGTTCTGGACCGGTTCTGATTACCGTTACCTACGACAAAATAGTGCCTTTGGCAGGAAATATGAGCCTGCTTCTGCATTTTCAGGCAAAGGGCGGTCACTGAAGTGTTCGTCTGAAAGCGGTCGTGGGCCGGGAAGCTTTTTGCTCCATTGTTCCATGCCTGTTGTTCCAAGGCGCATCCTGCTGTCAGGAGAGAACTCGCCCTGCGGGCTCAAACAGCTCTCCTGACGGGCGCAGGATTTCGCCAGGAACAACAACGGCTCAGAAGAAAAGTCGCTGCAAAGCTTCCCGGACCACGACCGCTTTCAGGAATATTCAGGATCAGCTCAGCACTTCACCAGCGACTGAAGTTTTTTCGGAGTATTCGCGACCTGTTCTTTCCGTGTATGATGGCGCTGTTTTTTGTTTCAAAATCACTGAGAATGGGGTTATGGGTTCGCTGGATACACTGCAAAAAACGCTGGGATACCGCTTTGCCGAAATGGGTTTGCTCACCCAGGCATTGACGCATCGTAGTGCTGGATCTGCACATAATGAACGACTGGAATTTCTGGGTGATGCTGCCCTTAATTTTGTGGTGGCGGCCCGACTGTTTGGTCGTTTCCCCAAGGTGAGCGAGGGCGATTTATCCCGTATGCGCGCACGGCTGGTGCGCGAAGAAACGCTGGCTGAAATTGCCGGTGAAATTGCCTTGGCGGATTATCTGATTTTGGGTCCGGGCGAAGTGCGCAGTGGTGGCGCGCGGCGCGATTCCATTCGCGCCGACGCCCTGGAAGCCGTTATTGGTGCGGCCTTTCTGGATGGAGGCTTCAGTGCGGCTGAAGGCATTGTCCTCAAGTTGCTGGAACCGCGTATTACCGATCAGTTGGGTGATGCTGAATTGCGTGACCCCAAAACCCGTTTGCAGGAATTTTTGCAGGGTCGAGGGCGACCCCTGCCGATTTATACGCTCATTGAAGAAAAAGGGCAGGCCCACGAAAGACGATTTGTGGCGCGCTGTAGTGTTCCCGGAATTGAGCCCACGGAAGCAGAAGATGGCAGTCGGCGCAAAGCCGAGCAGCAGGCGGCTACATTGATGCTTACGCAACTGCAGAACACGCCGCGTGGCTGAAAATACCGATCAGGACCGCGTCGAAACCTACCGGAGTGGTTATGTAGCCCTGCTGGGCCGCCCCAATGTGGGGAAATCTACCCTGCTCAATCATCTGGTGGGGCAAAAAATCAGTATTACGGCCCCCCGTCCACAAACTACCCGTGATCAGATTCTGGGCATTTTAACCCGATCTGATGGTCAGGCCCTGTTTTTGGATACCCCGGGTGTTCATAGTGGTTACCGTAGCCTGAACAGGCACCTGCTAAGAGCAACGCGAGGCGCCTTGGAGTCGGCAGATCTGGGTGTATTGGTGGTGGAGGCCCTAGCCTGGACAGCTGATGATGGAGAAGCCCTGCGCTGGTTGCAGCGTAGTGGCATTCCGATACTGGCTGTGGTCAATAAAATAGACAAAATCAAGACCAAAGAGCGTCTGTTTCCTTACTTGCAGAGTTTGTCCGAACGCGCTGATTTCGCCGCAGTCATTCCTCTGTCAGCGCGTAAAACCGGGGATGTGGAACGATTGGCTGATGTACTGATTCCGTTATTACCCCTTTCGGAAGCGGTGTTTCCTGAAGATCAGGTCACGGATCGGAATATGCGTTTCATGGCAGCGGAAATTATTCGTGAACAGATTTTCCGGCAGTTAGGCGCAGAATTACCTTACGACACGGCTGTTGCCATTGATAGTTATCAGGTTGAAAACGGACAACAGCGTATTGAGGCGACCATTTACTGTCGGCGCTCAGGTCAAAAAGCCATCATTCTTGGTGAGGGTGGCAGTCGCTTGCGGGTTATTGGTAGTCGTGCCCGGGAAGCATTGCAGCAGTTGACCGAAGAACGTGTCTGGCTGGGCCTTTGGGTCAAACAAAAAGAGCAATGGACGGACGATCCCCATATTTTGCGCGAGCTGGGGTATGACGACTGAGTCCGGTGATCGGGCCTGGGTATTGCACCGCTATGCTTATGGAGATTCGAGTCTGGTGGTAGAGTTTTTCAGCCGGAAACAGGGACGTCTGGGGCTGCTGGCCAAGGGCGCACGACGTCCCCGCTCGCCACTTGCCAGAATTGAGGCGGGGCGACCGCTGTGGATTCGCTGGCAGGGGAAAGGGGATCTGCCCTTATTGGTCCAGGCCGAAGAACTGGCTGCCGTACATCCCCTGAATACCCTGCAAAACCTGAGCTTGTTTTACATGAACGAGTTACTGTTGCGGCTCACCCAGCGCGCTGATCCATTTCCCGAGTTTTTTGATCAGTACGAAACCACTATCGAGGGCTTCAACGATGTCGCAGCAATCGCCTGGAATCTGCGGCGCTACGAACGGCATCTGCTCGAAGCTTTGGGCTGGGCTGCAGATCTGAGCCATTGTGGACAATGTGGTATCACCCTGACACCCGACACCAAATGGTCTTACCTGACCCAGACCGGGGTATTTTGTCCCCGTCATACACCAGAACAAGGGTCTGTAAGCATTCCTGCAGAAGCCTTGCAATGGCTTGATGGCCCGATGAACAGCGCGCCAGCTTCCGGCTATAATGCGCACTTGAGAAATTACCTGGAACGTGAACTGCAGGTCCATCTCGGCAGCAAGGCACTGGAGAGTCGGCGCCTCCTTGCGGCATACTTGCAACGCCATAAGCGTAGCGCATCAACCTGAACCATGAGGAGCATCATCCATGATTGCCTTGGGTGTTAATATTGATCATGTGGCCACCCTGCGCCAGGCGCGGGGCACCCGATATCCCGACCCGATCGAAGCGGCCTTTGTCGCAGAACGCGCCGGAGCCGATGCCATTACTGCGCACCTGCGCGAAGATCGTCGCCATATTCAGGAACGGGACATCGAGATTCTCTGCCAGATCCTGCAGACCCGCCTCAATCTGGAAATGGCAGTAGAAGAAGGGGTAATGCGCATTGCCGAGCGACTGTCTCCCAGTGATTGCTGTCTGGTCCCGGAACGGCGTGCCGAACTCAGCACCGAAGGCGGACTGGATGTTGCCGGACAAATGCCACGCATCAGGGAAGCCTGCCAGCGTCTGGCCCAGGCCGGGGTGAGAGTGTCTTTGTTTGTTGATCCGGACCCTTTTCAGCTGGAAGCAGCGGCAGAAACGGGTGCTCCGGTGGTGGAATTGCACACTGGTCGCTATGCCAATGCGCCCGATACGGCAAAACGTCTTGAAGAACTGGGTTTGATTGGCAGTGCGGTCAATTTTGCAGAAAGCCTGGGGCTGCAGGTGAATGCCGGGCATGGGCTGGATTACCATAATGTCCAGGCGATTGCTGCCATTCCGGGTATTCGTGAGTTGAATATTGGTCATGCCATTGTTTCCCATGCAGTATTTAGCGGTCTTGGTGCCGCTGTGACGGAAATGAAGCGATTGATGCTTGAGGCCCGTGGATGATTGTCGGAATGGGTACAGATATTGTGGCTGTGGACCGCATGGCCCGTTTGCACGCCCGCTATGGTCTGCGTCTGAATGAACGCATTCTGGGCCCTCTGGAGCGTGCTGATCTGCCTGATGAAGCGGCTGCTGCTGCGGCTTTTCTGGCACGTCGGTTTGCCGCAAAGGAAGCGGCCTATAAGGCGCTGGGAAGCGGTCTGGGTGAAGGTATGCGCTGGTCGGACGTACAGGTTACCCACGACGCTGCCGGCCGGCCGCAATTGCTGATGCAGGGGAAATCCGGAGAATTGCTGGCGCAATGGGGAAGGGAGGTGCGTACCTGGCTTTCCATCAGTGATGAACGGCGTTATGCCACTGCGGTGGTCATTCTGGAATTGGGAGCCTAACGCATGAAAGTAACGGTTGTCGGAACCGGATATGTGGGTCTGGTCACTGGAGCCTGCCTTGCCCAGGTCGGTAATCAGGTGCTTTGTGTGGATATCGATGCGGATAAGGTAGCGCGTTTGCGTCAGGCTGAAGTCCCCATATACGAACCCGACTTGCCGGGCATTGTGCAGGATGGGGTCAAAAGTGGAAGACTGCAGTTTACGACGGATATTGCTGCGGGTGTTGCGCATGGCAACTTTGTATTCATTGCGGTAGGCACCCCACCCGAAGAAGACGGCTCTGCGGACCTGCGTCATGTTCTGGCTGTTGCGGGTGAAATTGGTCAGCATCTGCAAAATCCGGTGATTGTCATCAACAAATCCACGGTTCCGGTGGGAACCGCGCGCAAAGTACAGGATCATATTGCGGCCGTCCTGACAAAGCGCGGGGTGGATATCCCTTTCGTGGTGGTCTCCAACCCGGAGTTTTTGAAAGAAGGTGCGGCGGTAGCGGATTTCATGAAACCAGACCGGATTGTGGTGGGTACCGATGATCCCGTTGCTGCCGAAAAAATGCGCGCGCTCTATGCACCCTTTAACCGTAATCATGACCGCCTCATCATCATGGATCCACCTTCCGCCGAACTGACCAAATATGCTGCCAATGTCATGTTGGCCACCAAAATTTCGTTGATGAACGAACTGGCTGGGCTGGCCGAATGTGTGGGTGCGGATATTGAACAGGTACGTCGGGGCATTGGTGCGGACCCCCGCATTGGTTATTCGTTTATTTATCCAGGCTGTGGTTATGGGGGATCCTGTTTTCCCAAGGATGTACGCGCCCTGGAGTACAGCGCCAGGCAACATGATTTTGACGCCCCGCTGCTTACGGCAGTAGAAGCCGTCAATAATCGCCAGAAACAGATTCTGGAAAAAAAACTGGTAGCCGTCCTCGGCGAAGACCTGAAAGGAAAAAAAATTGCCATATGGGGCCTGGCCTTCAAACCCAATACCGACGATTTGCGCGAAGCCCCCAGCCGGGTACTGATTGCGGGTATCCTGAAAAGAGGTGGCACAGTGCAGGCCTATGATCCTGTAGCCATGGATGAGGTTGGGCGGGTGTACGCCGGGGAGTCAGCACTGACCCTTTGCGTCGATCCTTATGCGGCCTGCGAGGGCGCGGATGCCCTGGTTATATGTACGGAATGGCAGGAGTTTCGCAGTCCGGATTTTGCTGAAATGCGTCGGCTTCTCCGTCAGGCGGTCATTGTCGACGGCCGCAATATTTATGAACCGACGGTACTGCGGGCAGAGGGTTTCGTCTATTCTGCCATTGGACGGCCTTGATATGTTAAATGCACTGGATAATCTCGCTCAGGCCCGGGTCGCCATCATTGGCGACGTGATGCTGGATCGTTACTGGTTTGGCAAGGTCGATCGTATTTCGCCGGAAGCGCCGGTGCCCGTAGTACAGGTTCGTCGTGAAGAAGAGCGTCCGGGCGGGGCTGCCAACGTTGCGCTGAATGTGCTTTCCCTGGGAGCTGAGGCGCATTTGCTGGCACCAGTCGGCGAGGATGCTGCGGGGGCTCAGCTGACCCGCCTTCTTGAGCAGGCGGGTGTCAAAACCCGACTGATCGCAGATGCCAGTTACCCGACTACGGTGAAATTGCGGGTCATTGGCCATCAACAGCAGTTGCTGCGCATGGATTTTGAGTCACAGCCCAGCTCCGAGCATGGGGAAAATATGCGCGCCATGGCCCATGAAATATTGATGGGTGCGGGTGCCTTGCTGCTTTCCGATTATGGAAAAGGGGCCTTGCAGGCGGTCGAATCCCTGATTGCGTCCGGGCGGGCTGCAGGCCTGCCGGTGCTGATTGATCCCAAAGGACGGGATTACCGTCCTTATGCCGGAGCCACCATTATTACGCCCAACCTGAGTGAATTTCAGGCAGTGGCAGGGACCTGGACGAGTGAAGAACAATTTCTGGCGCTGGGCCGGGAATGGCGCCAGAAATTGCGGCTGGAAGCACTTCTGGTCACACGCGGCGAGGAGGGGATGACCCTGTTCACCGAAAATGCCATTCATCATCATCCCGCCCGGGCGCGTGAAGTGTTTGATGTGACCGGTGCCGGGGATACGGTCATTGCCACCCTGGCGACGGCCCTGGCCGCCGGATGGCCCATGGATCAGTCGGTAGAACTGGCTAACCGGGCGGCAGGTATTGTGGTCGGCAAGCTGGGGGCGGCCGTTGTCAGTTGCGAAGAACTGGCTGCCCAGGGCGGCGAATGAAGCAAGACCCCGATTCTTCAGGCTTGCCACGTCTGCCCGTACCCAAATTGCTGCAGCGGCGCATTGGTCGTGCGGTAGCTGATTTTCGCATGATCCAGCCCGGTGACCGCATACTTTTGGCGCTTTCTGGGGGTAAGGATTCGCTCACGTTGCTGCACATGCTCCGTGCCATGCAGCGGCAATTTTCGGTGCCCTTTGAGCTGGGGGTGGCGACTGTTGACCCCATGAGTCCCGACTACGATCCGCAAGTACTGCTGCCTTACATGGAATCTCTCGATATTCCTTATTTTCTGGAGCGACAGGATATTTACGAGCGGGCCAAAAAGCATCTGTTGCGCCCCTCCTACTGCAGCTTTTGTGCGCGCATGCGCCGGGGAGTTCTTTATCGCTGCGCCCGCCGCGAAGGTTACAATGTTCTCGCTTTGGGGCAGCATCTCGATGATTTTGCCGAAAGCTTTTTCATGTCCATGTTCTATAATGGCGAAATGCGGACCATGAAAGCCCATTATCGCGTCAGGGAAGGGGATTTACGGGTTATTCGTCCGCTGGTGTATTGTCGCGAACGGCAGATGCGCCAGCATGCTGAAGAACAAAAATTACCTGTCATTTATGAGAACTGTCCGGCCTGTTTTGGCAAACCCACAGAACGTCAACACATGAAAGAACTGCTGGCGCAACAGGAAGCCCATGATCCGCGCCTGTTCAGGCAGCTTCAGCGCGCCTTGCAGCCGCTGATGGGAACGGGTCTGGAAGATTTGCATTTTGAGGATGAGCATGACTGATTTTTCACAAGTTTTTTACTGGGAAACCCTACCATTACGCGGCGCGCGTTGCCGCCTTGACGGGGTTTATGCCCGGGTGTTACGGGACTTCAAGGGACAGGATGACATGGCCCAACTATTGGGCGAAGCGTTGGTAGGTCTGGCCTTATTGGCCACCACCCAGAAAAATTATGAACGTCTGATTATTCAGGCGCAAAGCAAAGGCCCGCTGAAACTTCTGGTTGCGGAAATGACGGCTGCCGGAGGTATGCGTGCCTATGGTAACTGGGAGGAGGGTGTCTCGGTGGACTTGTCACATTTGCCCGACGCCCTGCTGGCTATTACCGTGGATATGGGCATGGATCGGGATCGTTATCAGGGGCTGGTTGAGCTGCGCGAAAGTCTCACCCTTTCCCTGAATGCCTATTTTGCTGAATCCGTGCAGTCCCCCGCGTATTTTCGCCTGGTCGCTGATCCACAACGGCAGCAGGCGGGCGGCTATTTTCTGCAACGTCTGCCTGGCGTGCTGGCTGCGGAAGACTGGGAACTGGCGACCCAATTCATCGCCATTGGCTCAGATCAGTCACTGCTGCAGGCAAAACCGGAACAGTTCCTGCCGGAAATTTTCCCCGATTCGGCGGTTCGACTGCATACACCACAAGCCCTGTTTTTCTCCTGTTCCTGTTCCCCCGAAAAAGTGGAACGCATGCTGATTTCGTTGGGGCAAACAGAAGCGGAAGAGACTCTTCAAAGTGAGGGAGAGATAGTGGTGACCTGCGAATATTGTCAGGAAGTGTACCGCTTTGGTGAAGAAGACGTGGCCTTGATGTTTGCGCCGGAACATCCTCTGCACTGATTTTTGTGTCCCCTGAGGAGAATTTCCTGATTGGTGCTCTGGCTGCTTCTACGTTATGATTGCCAATCCTCAGTGACGACTGACTGACAGAAACTTTGTCTGTCATATCCAGTCTAACAGAGGGTATAGGGGGCGACCGGCTTCGACGCAGGTCGCGAAGCCTTCGGTGCATGCAGAGCTGCGGTTTGCTCTTAAAACTGGTCGCAGATTCATAATTGCCAACGACAGCAATTACGCCCTCGCTGCTTAAGCAGTGAGCCCTCTGCCCGGATTTGTTCGTGGATCCGGAGTCGAAAGACGCGCGGAGGGTCATAAAACACGGAATCGGGTCTGTTCTAGTCTGTGGAACCGATCCTAAACTAAAGCAGAATCGCCGTAGCATCATCCTGTTTGTCGGAGGGTGGCGCGGTTAAAGCCAATAGACAAACTACGCATGTAGATCCGGTGGTCTAGGTACTGCGGACGCGGGTTCAATTCCCGCCGCCTCCACCAATGACGTTAAGTAAGCCCCAGATTTTAAGGGGCTTTATTTTTTACAGCTTGGCTGCGTCTTACTTTTGGCTCTCGGTTAACAGTATTCCATCGGTAGTTGGTGAGGGCCAGTGTGAGGAATATCTTGTCAGGACGATGTCAGGACAACTACAATGAGGGCATTCAAGATCAGTCAGGAGGGGCACCATGAGCACTCTGAATCTTCCCAAGACCGAGCGTATTGACGTTCGTGCAAGCACGCCGGTCAAGCAACTGTTGCAGGAGGCCGCTCGCGCCTGCCACAAGAACGTAAGCGAGTTCCTTCTTGATGCGGGTGTGACGGCGGCCGCACAGACGCTGGCGGATCGTCGTCAGTTCGTGTTGGACGACGCGCAGTGGCAAGCATTTCAGGAAGCGCTGGACCGTCCGGTGCAAAGTAAGCCGCGCCTGAAAAAATTGCTGCTTGAGCCCGGAGTGCTTGGTTGAGCGGCGGCTACTCGCCTGTTCGCAAGCTTGCAGCAACGGATCAGGTCGACGCCTTCGACTGCGGCCAAGCCGCGCTGAACCAGTTCCTGCAGCGCTACGCACTCGTAAACCAGAATGCCAACAGCGCGCAGACCTACGTCTGCTGCCAGGGTGACGTGGTGGTCGGCTACTACAGCCTCGCCGTCGGCAGCGTCGATCCTCAAGCCGCTCCGTCAAGAGTGATGAAGGGGCTGGCGCGTCACCCGGTGCCGGTCATGATCCTGGCCCGGCTCGCCGTGGACAAGGAGCATCAGCGCAAGGGACTGGGCCAGGCCTTGCTCAAGGATGCGCTGCTGCGCACCGCACAGGCTGCCGACATAGCCGGCATTCGCTGCGTGCTGGTCCATGCCAAGGACGATGCGGCGCGGCAGTGGTACGAATCCTGGGAATTCGAGCCCAGCCCGACCGATCCGTATCACTTGTTCCTGATGCTCAAGGATCTCAAGAGTTTGTTGCGCTGAGGCGGTGTCACCACCTCAAAACCCAATCCGCGCCCGCTGCTCGTCCCACAACAACGGCGTCCCCAATGCCGTATCAAGAGGGCATTCTTGACGACCGTCTCGCCTTTCCCGATCAGGAAATAGCAGACCGAATCATGCCCTAACCACACTAAACATTCCCGATCGGGAAATCGATAGCGCTTTGTTGTCGAGCTTGAAGCAGGCAAGCCCACCTTGCGGCTGGAAAACGTGCTGCGGGTCATTGATACCCTGGGCGGTGAAATCCATTTGAGCGGATTGCCATCAGTTGCGTCCGACGATCAACGGGAGGATGACGGTCATGGCACATGAGCTGGAAGTCTGGCTTTTCGCAGATCGTGTCGGCACGTTGGCGCTGGTTGATGGGAGTCGTGGTCATCCTGGATGAATTGTCGCGTCGACCTATGCTCGCAGGCAAAGACGGATTGCGGCTTTCCTTGGCCGGTGCCCAGGACAAATTGCCAGTGGTTTTCGATGGTGCCCGCATTGGTCTGCCCCTCAATGGCACGTCGAGCTCCCACATCTTGAAATTGTCATTAAATCCGCGCTGAATGATATGCAGATTCAAGACGGAGTGGTTGACCTTCATCTCATGAAATACTTTACTTAATCCGCAGTCATCGCTAACATGCCGCGCTTATGTTTTCCGCTAAAACCAACAGTCTGCATCTTGCCAAAGTGACCGGCCCCGGCGATCGCCTGGAAGGTCCGGTTGATCTTGCTGCATGGAGCCGTCTGGCGGCGGCGATGGCAGAGCTGGAATCGGTGCAGGCAGATATGGATTTGCAGCGAAGTGGTTCAGTCGTGTTGGCAGACGGATATATAGAGGTTTCTGGACAAATTCGCTGTGAGCGTTGTCTGGGAAACATGCCTTTGTCCTTAAAGGTACCCGTGCATAGCGGTCTGGCTGAAACCGAAGAGATGGTCAGTACGTTGGATCCTGATCTGGACATCGTGTTGGCCGATAAGGGTGTTGTGGCACTGCAGGCGTGGTTGGAAGACGAGGTTCTGCTGGCTTTGCCCATGATTCCGCGTTGTGCGGAGTGGCAATCTGGCATTTGTCCGGTATCCGGACTGGAAGCACTTATTATTGTTGATTAATGGAGATTTGAGACATGGCCGTACCACAAAGTAAAACCTCCCATTCACGTCGTAATATGCGTCGTGCCCATGATTTTCTGACAACCGTCAACCGCTCGGTCTGTGCGAATTGTGGCGCTGCCAAGTTGCCTCATCACGTTTGCCCCGAGTGCGGATTCTACAAGGGCCGTGAAATGGTCAAGAAGTCTGTGGAAGCCTGAGTGACTTGCTGAACCGGCACAACGCGAGGTCGTTCTCATGCCGCATATAGCGGTCGATGCGATGAGCGGAGACAGTGGCCCATCGACGGTAATTCCTGCCATCAAGGATCTTGTGCAGAATTACCCCGATGTCACTTTTCATCTGGTCGGGGACAGTCCTATCCTGAAAAATGAATTGCAACGCATGCATCTTCAGGATTCGGAGCAGGTGAAAATCCACCATGCCAGTCAGGTGATAGGTATGGATGAGGCACCTTCCCAGGCATTGCGGGGTAAGCGCGACTCATCCATGCATATAGCCATTGCCCTGGTTCGCGACGGGCACGCAGATGCGGTGGTCAGTGCGGGTAACACTGGTGCCTTGATGGCTATGGGTAAAGTATTTTTGCGGACTATTCCGGGTATAGATCGTCCGGCGATTGCCGCCTTCCTACCGACTACTACAGGGCGTTTTTTGGCCCTGGATTTAGGTGCCAATGTGGATTGCCATCCAGAACATCTGCTCCAGTTCGCGGTCATGGGCTCGATTCTCGCCGAACGGGTGATGGGCGTAGCCAAGCCACGTGTCGGCCTGCTCAATATCGGGTCTGAAGAAATCAAGGGTAATGAGCAGGTCAAGGAAGCTTCTCTGCTGCTGCGTGCGGCACGGCTCAACTTCATTGGTAATGTCGAAGGTTCGGACATTTATCGCGGCATTGCTGATGTGGTCGTTTGTGATGGTTTTGTGGGGAATGTCGCACTGAAAACTTCAGAAGGACTGGCCAGCATGATCAGTCACGAATTGCGCGCCAGTTATACGCAAGGAATTTATGGAAAACTGGCTTATCTGGTCAATCGGCCCATCTTGCAGCGATTAAGAAAGCGTCTGGATTCCCGGCAGTATAATGGGGCTACCTTGCTGGGCCTGAATGGGATTGTCATTAAAAGTCATGGTAATGCCGATCGCTACGCATTTGCGCGGGCGGTGGAAGTCGGAATTGCCGAAGCCAGGCACCGTCTGACCCTGCATATTGCTGAAGTCATTCAGGAAAACCTCAACCCTGTGGTGCGAAACAGCGCGTGAATCCCATTTATAGTCGTATTGCCGCTACTGGCGGATATCTGCCCGAGCGCGTCATGCATAATGCCGATCTCGAACAGATGGTAGACACCAGTGATGCCTGGATTTTTGAGCGTACCGGTATTCGTTCGCGGCATATTGCTGCAGAAAACGAAAAAACCGTTGACATGGCCGAGCACGCCGCCCGGCAAGCCTTACGGGATGCAAATATTCAGGCAGAAGACCTGGATCTCATTCTGGTCGCCACTACCACGCCCGATCAGATTTTTCCCAGTACGGCCTGTCTGTTGCAAGCCCGACTGGGTAATCGCGGCGCGCCGGCCTTTGACGTGCAGGCAGTATGTACCGGTTTCATTTATGCTCTGGCTACAGCTGATCAATTTATTCGCAGTGGTACAGTTAAAACGGCCCTGGTAGTCGGGGTGGAAAGCATGTCCCGCATTGTCGACTGGGCCGATCGTTCGACCTGCATTTTGTTTGGAGATGGGGCTGGCGCGGTGGTCTTACGTGCAGATTCGACACCCGGCATTATTTCTTCGCATATTCATGCCGATGGATCCTATGCTGAATTGCTGCAGGTTCCAGAAGGTCGCGAGCAATTGACCATGCAGGGTAATGCCGTTTTCCGTATGGCCGTGCGCACGCTGGGAGAAATTGTTCAGGAAACTCTGGCAGAAAACCAAATGGGTCCAGAGGATATTGACTGGTTGGTACCCCATCAGGCCAATATCCGCATCATCCAGGCTACGGCCGATAAATTGAAGCTGCCCATGGATCGGGTAGTGACGACGGTGGAACATCATGGTAATACTTCTGCAGCATCGGTGCCTTTGGCACTGGATGATGCAGCCAGGCGGGGATGCTTCAAGGCCGGGCAAAATCTTCTGCTGGAAGCCTTCGGCGGTGGTTTTACCTGGGGTTCGGCGTTGTTGCGTTGGGCTTGAAGTTTATGTTGCCCACGGGCATCAACTGACAGTTTGCTTTTGGAGGAGGTTCGATTGCACGGCTCTATCGCCTTTGTGTTTCCCGGTCAGGGTTCCCAGTCTGTTCAAATGCTTGCCGATCTGGCGTCTACCCATCCTCTGGTCCAGGAGGTTTTTGCAGAAGCCACTGACGTATTGGGAGAAGATCTCTGGTCTCTCAGTCAGAATGGCCCTGTCGAAAAACTCAACCAGACCCGCTGGACCCAGCCCCTGATGCTGGCTGCCGGATATGCGGTGTACCGGGTATGGGAGGAAGAGGGCGGTGCTTATCCCGATTTTGTCGCCGGGCATTCCCTGGGTGAATATACGGCGCTGATAGTCGCCGACGCTCTGGATTATGCCGATGCGGTTCGCCTGGTGGCCGAACGTGGCCGTTTGATGCAGGCGGCCGTGCCGGAAGGTTCCGGTGCCATGGCAGCGGTCATTGGTCTGGCGGATGACGATCTCAAGCGGCTCTGTGCCCAGGAAGCTCAGGATAATGTCCTCTCTGCCGCGAACTTTAACGCGCCTGGACAGGTAGTGGTGGCTGGCGAAACCGCCGCAGTGGAAAGACTGGTTGAATCGGCCCGGGCTGCCGGAGCCAAACGGGTCGTTATGCTGCCGGTCAGTGTCCCCAGTCACTGCAGTTTGATGACTGAGGCCGCCCAACAATTTGCCACAGTGCTGGAGTCGGTCGCTTTCCGCGCCCCGAAGGCCATGCTCATCCACAATGCTGACGTGTTGAGTCATAGCACGCCGGAAAGCATTCGTGCCGTTCTGGCCAAGCAATTATACAGTCCGGTACGCTGGACCGAGACCATTCGTTATCTGGCCCGCCAGGGTGCCCTGACCTTTGTGGAAATGGGACCTGGGCGGGTTTTATCCGGCCTTGGCAAACGGATTGAACCTTCTTTGACCATGCTGCATGTAGAAGATGGTAAAAGCCTCAAGGCTGCTCTGGAGCTGGTTTGATGGGAAGCACACTGGAAAATCAGGTCGCGCTGGTTACCGGAGGCAGTCGCGGTATTGGTCAGGAAGTAGCCCGGGTGCTCGGCGAAGAAGGCGCCATGGTCATTGCTACAGCGACCACCAGCAAGGGGGCTGAGGCCATTTCTGCAAATTTTCAGGCCAGCGGCATCCAAGGACACGGGGTTGTTCTGGATGTCACGGATGATGCGGCGATGGATGTCTGCCTGAAAAAAATTCAAAGCGAATATGCTGCGCCCAGCATACTGGTAAACAATGCAGGAATCACTCGGGACCAGTTACTGTTGCGCATGAAAGATGAAGACTGGGATGCGGTGATGGCGACCAATTTGCGCGCCGTTTATCGCCTCAGCAAAATTTGTCTGCGCGATATGCTAAAGGCGCGTTTTGGCCGTATAATCAATATTACCTCGGTGGTTGGCAGCATGGGTAATGCGGGTCAAAGTAATTACGCGGCGGCCAAGGCGGGTGTAGCAGGTTTTACCCGCGCCCTGGCCAGAGAAGTGGCTGGCCGTCAGGTGACGGTCAATTGTGTGGCTCCTGGTTTTATCAGTACCGATATGACCGAAGGCTTAGGTGAGTCTCATAAGGAAGCGCTTTTACAGCAAATTCCTGCGGGTCGCCTGGGTACTGTCGCCGATGTGGCGGGTGTTGTGGCTTATCTGTCCAGCCCGCAGGCCGGTTATATCACCGGACAAATTCTTCATGTCAATGGTGGCATGTGGATGGGGTAGGGTAACGTTGGCTTTACAGGACTGCACCCCTGTGGTCCAATCTCGCCGACAATAATTTTTAACCAGCAAAGGAGTTTCTCCCAAATGGAAAATGTGGCAGAACGTGTAAAGAAAGTAGTAGTCGAGCAGTTGGGCGTCAATGAAGATGAAGTGACCAATGAGGCTTCCTTTGTGGATGACCTGGGCGCCGATTCTCTGGACACCGTGGAACTGGTCATGGCTCTTGAAGAAGAATTCGACTGTGAAATTCCTGATGAAGAAGCTGAAAAAATTGCTACCGTGCAGCAGGCTATTGATTATGTATCCGCACACATGCCCGCCAAGGATGCCTGAGACATCGCCTTTTTCAGGAACATGAGGAGAACCGACCGTTGAAAAGACGCGTTGTCATTACAGGGCTGGGTATAGTTTCCCCTGTGGGGATCGGTATATCTGCGGCTTGGGATGCCATTGTGCAGGGACGTAGTGGTATTGGTCGCGTCACACGTTTTGATCCTGCCCCTTACAGTTCGCAAATCGCCGGAGAAGTACGCGGTTTTGATGTCACCCAATACATTCCCGGCAAAGATGCCAAAAAAATGGATTTGTTCATTCATTACGGCATTGCGGCAGCGATGGAAGCCATTGCAGATTCCGGCCTGAAAATCAGTTCAGACTTTGCCGAGCGGGTGGGTGTATCCATAGGCAGCGGTATCGGTGGCTTGCCCGGCATTGAATCCGAACATACTGTCGTCACGGAAAGCGGTCCCAGACGTATTTCTCCGTTTTTTATTCCGCGTTGTATTGTCAACATGGTGGCAGGCCACATTTCCATCATGTACGGAGCCAAAGGCCCGAACATTGCCATGGCTACGGCCTGTTCTACGGGTACCCATTCCATCGGCGACGCTGCCCGACTCATCGAATACGGAGATGCCGACGTCATGATTGCCGGAGGGGCAGAAGCGGCAATCAGCCCTCTGGGTTTGGGTGGCTTCTCGGCAGCCCGGGCACTCTCCACCCGCAACGATGTACCTGAAAAGGCCAGCCGTCCATGGGACAAGGATCATGACGGTTTTGTGCTGGGTGAAGGTGCTGGTGTTCTTATCCTTGAAGAATATGAGTTTGCCATGCGTCGTGGTGCCCGTATTTATGGGGAACTGGTCGGTTATGGCATGAGTTCTGATGCTTATCACATGACGCAGCCCGCCGCAGGGGGGGAGGGTGCAGCCCGATGTATGCGTCTGGCATTACATAATGCCGGTCTCCAGCCGGAACAGGTGGACTATATCAATGCCCACGGCACTTCCACCCCTTTGGGCGATCGTGCCGAGACTGAAGCTGTGCATGCCGTATTTGGAGAGCATGCGCGATCTTTAGCCATGAGTTCCACCAAATCCATGACCGGCCATTTGCTGGGTGCAGCGGGAGGGGTGGAGGCCGTATTTACCACGCTTGCCCTGCATCATGGCATATTGCCGCCGACCATCAATCTGGATACAGCGGATGAAGGCTGCGATCTGGACTATGTCCCCTTGCAAGCCCGCCAGCAAAGCGTAGATGTCGCTTTGAGCAATTCTTTCGGTTTTGGTGGTACCAACAGCACCCTCGTATTTCGCCGCCATAGCGACTAATCCGTTCAGTGCGCGTGCAGGCCGTGATGATGGATGGGGTCCCGCAACAATCGGGAGCCTGTCCGGCTGCTCTTGACCGCGCTTTTCATTATGGTGATGGTCTGTTTGAGACTATCGCCATCATTCAGGGTAAACCCCTGTTCTGGGATGAGCATCTCCAACGCCTTCAGGCGGGCGCGCAATTATTGCAGATGAATCTATCCGGACGATTGCCGTGGCTTGAAGATTTTCAGCAACTGCAAGAGCATGTTTCTTTACCCGAGCGGTACGTTCTCAAGCTGATTTTAAGTCGTGGTTCGGGAGGGGGTTATGCTATTCCCTGCAATGGCTCCGTCGCCCGTTATGTGTTTGCTTCGGACTGGCCAGAGCGTAGTGCAGCCTGTTGGCATCCGGGGATTCTCGCAGATATTTGCCCGGTTCCCCTGTTGACTGGAGCTCCTTATCTGACATCGAAAACCCTGAATCGTCTGAATCAGGTCATGGCCCGCAATGCCTTGCCGCAGGAATACGCCGAGGGCGTTGTCCTCGATCAGCAGGGCTTTTTGCGCGAAGGGATCATGTCCAATTTATTCTGGGTTGCTGCGGGCGTGGTCCATACACCCTCACTGGAGGAGGGGGGTATTGCCGGAATCCAGCGTCAGGCGATTTTGAATTGGCTGCAGACATCGGGCATTCCCTGCCAAATCGGGGATTATCGGGCAGAAAGCCTGATCGAGGCCGAGGAAATTTTTTTCAGTAACAGTCTGATTGGCATCTGGCCGGTCAGGCGTTTTCAGGATCGCAACATGGCAGGCAGCCAGGGTAAAATCAGTGCCCAAATACTGCAATGGCAGGCAACACTCGGGCTGGGTCCATCCTGATGCGGCGCATAATCCTGACTTTGCTGCTGGTTATTATTCTCGCTCCGCTGGGCTATTACGGTGTGACCATGTACTTGCCGCAATCTTTTCCCAAGCCGGGAAAGCAGGTCCCCATCCGGCTCGGTAGTGGCACGTTGGAAAGTATTCAGATTCTGCACAAGGCGGGTGTTCTGCATTATCCACAGATGTTTCGTGTGGCCTGGATTTTGGCCGGTCGTCCCGTGCTGCAGGCGGGTCTGTATGATTTTCAGGGTCGTGTTTCGCAGGAGAATATTCTGCAACGTCTGATACATGGACAATCCCTGCCACTCAATGTGGTCATTATCCCCGGTTGGAATTTGTCGCTGATTCTTCAGGAGTTGCGTTTAAAGTCGCCCTATCTGAACCTGCATGGACTCCCGACGGGCGGTCAGGCCGCGCAACAACTGGCTGCTGCAGGAATCGGCACCCGGGACAGTGCTGAAGGTTGGCTTTTCCCCGACAGTTACCGTTATGTTCCCGGGACTTCAGCCCTGAGTATCCTGAAGCGCGCCTATCAACGGATGAACAACAATTTACAGCATTTATGGTCGCAACGTGCCCCCGGATTACCTTTAAAAAACCCCTATCAGGCGCTCATTCTGGCCTCTGTGGTGCAAAAGGAAGGGGCTCCTCCCGCACAACAGGCGCATATTGCGGCCGTGTTTTTGAATCGATTACGCCAGGGGATGCCACTGCAGTCAGATCCGACGGTGATTTATGCGCTGGGCAAGCACTATCAGGGGCATTTGACGCCGCAGGATATGCACGTGCCCAGTGCGTATAATACTTATCTGCATGGAGGACTCCCGCCAACGCCCATTGCCATGCCCGGCATGAGCAGTCTGCAGGCAGTATTGCATCCGAGTGACAGCCACGATCTGTATTTTATTGCCCAGGGGAATGCCTACCATTATTCGACCAGCTACAGGCAACATATCGAGCAGATAAAACGCTATCTGCAACCTACTGCGAGGACGGTTTCATGAAAGCCCAGGAATCCACAATCACACCGGGAATGTTCATCACCCTGGAAGGTATTGAAGGTGCTGGTAAAAGCTCTGCCATACCAGTGCTGGCTGCTTTTTGTGAAGCGCAGGGATTGAGCGTGGAGCGTACGCGCGAGCCGGGTGGTGGTCTTTTGGGTGAAGCCTTGCGCAGTATATTTTTGAATCCGGAATTGGCTCTGGATGCGGAAGCGGAATTACTTCTGCTTTATGCAGGGCGACGCGACCATTGGTTGAACCGGATTCAGCCAGCGCTGGCGGCAGGTAAGATCGTCCTTTGTGACCGTTATGAAGATTCCACCTATGCTTATCAAAGTGGGGGCAGGGGCTTTCCTCAAGAGCGTATTGCCGAACTCGCGCACTGGGCTGGCATTACCCGGGCACCGGATTTGACTTTCTGGTTTGATGTCAGCCCGGAACTGGGCGCTGCCCGTATTCGTGCCCGGCGGCCGGATCGTCTGGAACAGGAACAGACCCCATTTTTTACCAGAGCGCGGGCCGTGTTTGCCCAACGTCAGGCGGCCGAACCCCAGCGGATCATCCGCATTGATGCCTCAGCCCCCATGGATCAGGTGCATGCCGTGCTGGAGCAGGCCCTGGCTCCCCGTTTGCGTAAGCATTTTTCATGAAAGCTTTTCAGCCAGATCCCCAATCCTGGCAACCCATCCAGGCCTTATTGGCCTCCGGATTACCACAGACCATGCTGGCAGTCGGTGAATCCGGTTCTCTGCTGCGCCTGCATCTTGATGCACTGCAGGCCGCCACGTTGTGTTTCAAACCTACTGACGAAGGGTTTGCCTGTGAACAATGCCGCTCGTGCAAACTGCTGGCGGAAGGCTCCCATCCGGATTTATGGATAGCAGCCCCTGAGCCGGGTAAGCAGATTGCCATTGACACCTTGCGTCAGGCCATGGAATGGATTCAGTACACGCCGCAGGTCAGCAACTCGCGCTGGTTGCGTATAGATAATGCCGAAGCCATGACGGTGGCAGCCGCCAACGCCATTCTTAAAACCCTGGAAGAACCCCCCACCCGTGCACACATGGTTTTACATAGTGAACAGGCTTCGCGTCTGTTGCCCACCATTCGCTCCCGCCTGCAGCGCATTCCCCTGCCGGAAATGCAGATGGTGCAGTCCATGCACTGGCTGCAACAGCAGGGGATGGATGCGAAAAATAGCGTCGCTTTGCTCCGTCAATTAGGCAATCGGCCTTTGCGCGCTCTGGAGCTATGGGAGACAGGCTGGCTGGAGCAGCGTCAGCAATGGATGCGCAGTTTGCTGGATTTGTCAGGGCAGGGGGTTGTGGCGACCCTGAAACTTGCGGAGCAATGGAGCAAAAGTTCAGATCTACTCCTGATCCGGGAGATGATACTGAATGTCCTCGCCGATTTTATGCGATTGCGACAGGGGCTGCTGGACAGAATCGTGGACCTGGACTATCTGGAAGAGTTGCGACTGAGAGCTCCGGATATTTCGGCGGAAGCGCTGCAGTCCAACCTGGATGGCTGGTTGCAACTGCCATTGACCCTGGCCCAAAACAGCAATGCGCTGATGGTCATGGAAAAGCTGCTTTTGGACTGGCTTACATTGTGGCCAAGGAGGAAAACCCATGGAATCCAGAACTGAGCCAAAACTGGGAGGTGCAGCTACCGCGTTGTCCGTAGTGTTGCGTGATCCTCAAGCCGTACAGCGTTGCTTTATGTCTGCCATCAAGGGTGGCGGATTACTGGTGGAAACACCTAATCTTCTCCCCATGGGTACCGAAGTCCTGCTGATGATTACCCTGCCAGACAGCCAGCCCCGCGCCCCGGTGATGGGTAAGGTTATTTGGGTCACTCCTGTGGAAAACCGCGATGGCCGGCCACCGGCCATTGGCGTCCAGTTTCAGAATGATCGCTCAGGGGTACTCACGCGCATTCAGAATACGCTGTCCGGATTGCCTACCCATGGTGATGCGGTGCTGAGTTTTTGACGGAATTATCATCAGACTTTCAGTATCAGGATTTGCAGTTGCGGGTGCCAAGGTTTCCGGTCATTGCTCTTTGAGCAAGGTCTGGGTTACACTTCGCAGCCTCAGGAGAGGTGACCGAGCGGCCGAAGGTGCAGCACTGGAAATGCTGTGTACTCCAAAAGGGTACCGTGGGTTCGAATCCCACCCTCTCCGCCAATAAAATCAAAGAACTAAAAAACGCACCACGCTTCATGTAAACACACAACCCTTTCTCTTGTACCTGCAGCCCGCCCACTCCTACACCTCAAAACCCAGTGCGCGCAATTTGCCCCGGGCGAGACTGTGCCCCAGGGCAGCGGCGCTGCCCAGCCAGCGCAGGCCGAGGCCCTGATTTTTCTCCACGCCCTTGCCGTTGAAATAACAGGCAGACAAAAAATCCATGGCATCGGCATGGCCTTTTTTGGCGGCGGCCTCAAAAAAACTGCTGGCAATGGTATGGTCGCCGGACCAATAAAAATAAATACCCACCTGATTCAGCGCCTCGGCATCGCCGCTGTCAGCCTGTTTCACGCAATCCACAAAGCCTTGCAGCAGGCAGTGTTGGTCCTTGGCGGCCAGGCTGCTCAGGTCCACTTGCCGCAGAACCCCGCTGGGCACTTGTGAACTTGGCAACTGCTGCCCGGCAATCACGCCCGAATCCAGCCAGTTATGGATGGTTCGCACCGTTTTGCCGGTGAGTAAAGCGGTCATTTGCGGGCTGATGAAAGCAGTGGACGAACCGGATGCAGCCATAAGACTCCCTTTCTGCAAGCTTTGTTTCATCGATTTTCGATGAAATCCTCACAGGGTTTCATCGGATTTGGATGAAAAATACGGCAATGTCCGGCTTGATGACTTTGTTCCGGTTCGCATAATCCCATTGAGTTTACGATAATTTTCCCATAAAATCATGATGATGTGAACAGCACGCTGTTGTCAAAGCACAACAACTCTGTTGATGGCACGCTTTCTGCTTTATGAGAACCAGCGCAACGCCCCTTGGCGTTGCCGAACTTCTTACCACACAAGGAGCATTCTCATGAGCATGTCAGTCAAGAAGGCGCAGGCCAGCGCCGAAGCCGGTTTCACCCTCATTGAGCTGATGATCGTCATTGCCATCATTGGCATTTTGGCGGCCATCGCCATTCCGCAGTATGAAAATTATATTCAGACTGCCCAAGCCACGACAATTACCCAAGATTTTCATCAGGCGGTGACACAAGCCACTGCTGCAGTAGCAGCCGCAGCCGCTGGTCAGACCACGGTTATCAATCCAGAAACAACTAAGGCAGCTGCAGCAAACGCCACAGCTGGAACAGCATCAGTAGCAGCTGCAGCGGTCCAAACCTTACCCCAAGGGGCTACCATCACCTATGGTGGAACTCCTAGCATCACTACGCCAGGCAGCTATTCTCCTGCAGATTTAACCGCAGGCAATAGCGTCACTATCGCGCTAGCTGCGCCCACAAACACCAGTCTTGCAAGTGCTGTAGCGGCTGCCTTGAGCGCAAACACTGAAACAGCCAATTGTGGATCTGGTTCCGGTGTGTGCTATGCAACGGTCACACCAGAAGGCGGTGTTTCTTTCTCGACTACTGCTCCGTAATTGTAAGCATCTAACTCTGTGATGCATAACAGAGGGCATCTTCAACCGATGCCCTCGATTATGCAAAACCTTCCCGCCGATTACTTTGATGGTGCTATTCAGTATGGCATTGAGAACAACAAGAACAGGGGCAATTGTCACTACCATGGGGTATCGTAAGATGTGTATATACCCAAATGAATCTGGCTTTACTTTAATTGAACTCATGGTTGTTGTTATCGTTGCAGTTCTCACTGCGATTGCCATTCCTTTGTATTATCAATACATGCGAGAAGCTCAGGCAACTGCTGTTGTGACAAATACCAAATCGGTCACCTTAAATGTGGGCACCGGAACGGGCATCTGTCAGGACAGCAACACCACGGCGGCAGTTGGCCGCGCTTTATCGCAGGCGGGTTTCAACCTCGGCACCAATGCCGCCAGCACCTATATTGTCACCCCGTAAACTCACAGGAGAACGACCATGAACGCCCATCATCCGCAACAGCGTATCAATGAGCTCCAGCAATTGCGCCATCGCCTGCTCAGTCGCCGCGAACAGCGCGGTGCGCCCACCGCGACCATCGACATGGAGCTCAATGTGGTGCGCAGTGAATTGCAGGCCCTCTATGCCCTGCAGCGCGCTCAAAAACCCGCCAATCAGCGGATATCCGCCTCCCACGGCTTGCAAATGGCCTGATCGTCGCGGGCTGCGGCGCTTGGCGCACCGTCCTGCCTGGCAGGGCGGAAGGTCGCTGGCTGCCCATCCCCTGATCTACGGCCTTCCGCGCATGTCCCGTGATGCTCCTGAACCGCCCGCGAAAAACGGCCACTGGCGCCGGGTTTGGGTACGTCTGGGGTTGGGTGGGGGGGTGCCTTCGGGTGCTTCGTCATTTTCTGCGGCCCATACCCGCCTGCAACAATATCTGGCTTTCCACAAGGCCGTCGGGCAGGTCATGGAACACACCGATCAGGAATCCATCCTGCTGGAGTCCCTGTGTACACTGGCGGTGGAGTGCACCCCCGTCACCCTGGCCTGGGTCTGCCGGGTAGAGCCGGACAATTCCCTGCAAACCCTGGCGGAAGCCGGAAATGCCGCCTATCTGGACAGTTTTGCCGAAAGACGCAGCGGCCTGCCCGCCGACCATGGCCCGCTGTTCCGGGTCTGGCAGACGCAAAGGCCGCTGTTTAATGAACCTTTCTCCGAGGGGCCGCTGCGCAGGGCCTGGCAGCAGAATGCTCGCCCCTATCAGTTGCGTTCCATGGCCGCGTTGCCCATTCATCGCGACCACCAGCCCTGGGCGCTGCTGGTTCTTTATGACCGGGACAAGCGGGGTTTCCCGCAAGACTGTCAGGTGGTGCTGGAGGGCATCGCCCGCCGGGTGAGTGAAGCCCTGGAAGACTGGGTGGGCATTCTCCGCGAGCGGGTAGAACGCGAACACCAGCTGTTGCTGGGTATGGCCCTGCAAGCAGCAGCAAAGGGGGTGGTACTGACCGATGCCGACCGACACATTTTGTATGTGAATGCCAGCTTTTCCCGTATGACGGGTTATACGCTGGCGGAAATCAGCCGCTTCGGGCTGCATCATCTGCAAGGCCCGCGTACTGCCCCCCGGACTCTGACCGAAATTGACGAGGCCCTCTGCGGTCAGGGTTTTTTTAACGGTCGCCTGCTCAATTACCGCAGCGATGGGCAGACGTTCTGGAATCATTTAAGCATCATCCCCATTTACCAGCGCAACGGCGCCATCAGCCATTATGTGGGCATTCAGCGCGATGTGACCGCCGAATGGCTGGCCCGCGAACAACTGGAATACGAAGCCTGCCATGACCGCCTGACCGGTTTGGGTAACCGGCGTGCCCTCATGGACCAGGTGGCCGTTACCTTGCCCCGCGTCCAGCGCGGCCACGGCGCCCTGGCCATCTGCATGATTGACCTTGATCATTTCAAACCCATCAATGATCTTTACGGCCACGAGGCGGGGGATCATGTGTTGCGCGTAGTGGGCCGCCGCCTGCATGCCGCCCTGCGCCGCAGCGACTATGTGGCGCGTCTGGGTGGAGATGAATTTGTGCTGCTGATTGAAGGCTTCAACCACTTCGAAGAGCTGGAACTGATTCTGGTCAAAATCGAGGTCACCGTGAATGAACCCATTCATCTGCAATCGGGTGCCGTGGTCGGGGTCCGTCTGAGCATGGGGCTGTGTTTGTATCCTTCAGACTATGCAGGTGATTTCGAGACCCTGCTGCGCTATGCCGACCAGGCCCTGTACCAGTCCAAGGCCAAGAAACGCCAGCGCACCCGTTACTGGGAATTATTCGTCATGGAAGAAGCGTCTGGCGAAGCAATCAGTAAAGGCAGTGCTATACACACACAGACCGACAGGAGCGATGCAGACGAAAGTGGATAGATGTGATGCGCAGGATATTCAACATATCGAATCTGGACCATGCTTTTGTCCCCCGGAACTGTTTTGTGTCTATTACTGAAGTATTTATCCCTCAAAAGATTCATCACACCCCAACGCTTATACATCCGTCACCAACTTCAACACACCCAGAAAAACGCCAAAGTCTAATGCATACGCAGTCAACTTCCTATATCGTTCCCGATATCACCCATCGGAAAGCCTATGACGCCTATTTGAAAAATTGTGAAGAGCGGATTTTGACGACAACGCAGAAAGTTTCTGTAAAAGATGGTGGATCCTCAGACTTTATTGCGCGGTCCCAAAAAACAGGCGCTGGTGTGCGCAGTGGAAACGGTGATTCGCTATGCAGCACCATTCGCACCGCTTCCGACATTTTGGCAAAAAAGTGGAAGGTCTTTGCAGATAGTCCGTGCTTGGAACTTCAACGTCCAGAATAACCTTGTGGATGCAGATGATATTCCCGTACTTATCCGGTTGTCACAGACACCCACCAGATGTAGTGGGCGTAATTTTGGAATAAAGCTCGGCATAATTTGGCGCGGTGACATCACCGGCGATGCCGAGCAGGGATCGGAAGGAATTGAAGGGGTAGAAGCGGCGATTGAATTGGAACTTGAATTAGTTGTGTTACGCCTGCAAGTGCTGTGGGCTGAAACCATGATGGATACCTCGCAACCAGGAATTGAGATTGGAGAACACGAGGCAAATGATCGGCAGGAAGGTTTCGGTCAAGCACGTCGATAGCCCTGGTCGTTCCAGGTTGGCGCAGATGCTCAAAACACTACGGGTAGTGGGTGTCTGTGACAACCGGATAAGCACGGATATTCCGTCTGACGAATTGACCTACTTTCAGGTAAATGGGTTTAGAGAGAAAATAGAAATGTGCAAACTGAGCTTCGATATTATATTGACGGATGGTGCGGAGTACGCAGGCTGAAATGGCAAGTTCCGCTAGTCGAGAAGACCTAATGTTCGAGCCTCGACCATATCTATAGAGAGAGAGGGCGCGCCGGGTTTCTATAGTTTTCATGGTATGAAAAATTCGCTTGTTCTGATATTTAGTTAATACTTGAGTGAATATATTACCAGTATGTCGATTTCAAATTAAATTTTCTCCTCTCGCTGTATGGGTAAATCTAAGAGATTGATATTCTATCATCTACGGAGAATTATGGGGTCCAGCGAATGGAGGATGGGGTGAGTTGATATCCTCCTAGTGTTGCGCTATTTGCAGCAGCTATAGGAGCGGTGAGGTTGATGCCTCCGTTAACTGTACTTGAGCCATTTGCGCTACTACCTTTGGTTGAAGTGACTCCGTTTTCGGCTATTATGGTACCACCAATTGTGTAGCTCCCCCCCCCATTTAAGTTGAGAGTACCCGCTGTAGCTACATCTCCATTAAAGGTAGAGCCTTGGGCTTTATCCATTTCTAAGCCGCCCGACGAAAGAAGTACAAGTCCCTGCAGGTTTGGATAGGGCACGGTTCCGTCACATACTGGTAAACTTGAATATCCATCACAAACGCTTCCTGGTGATATACTACTTGTGGTGGCTGTTACTGTGGCAGGAATTACAGGGCTAGTGTTTGATGCAGTAGAAGAAATATAATAAGCAAATGGATTTAGAGTGACTGTGTTAGAAACAGTTATCACTCCTCCAGAAATGACTGTCAATTGTGCAGTTCCGATAAAATTGATATTTATATCATCTGGTGTATATATAAATGCATTAATAGGCTGATTAATTGTCCAAGTCGGCGGCGTTGTACTTGTTGTTGTAACTCCTTTTATTTTTGTCGTTGTCGTTGTAGCCGGGGTATAACTAAAATAGTCAGTTGAAGATGGGGTTGCGAGCGAAGACAAAGTTGAATAAAAATTAGAAGCTGAACTGGCTACCGTTATTGTGCCATCACTATTCAGTTGAATGGTTGCATATTGAGCAAATTCCTGCGGATTAATCACAGGAAAGTAAGATATAGGTATGTAGGTGTACGTTGTTCCGTTAAGTGTTATTCCAGCTTGTTGAATGGTAGGCGCTGTGGAAGCTACAATAATATTACTAATTCCGTCTTTGTTTAGGTTTCCATTAAAAGTCGAACCTGATCCAAGTATGAGGTTGGCATTATACTTGTTCAAACTGTTCAACTGCGCCACAATATAAGCTTCTGCCGTTTGAATGGCAGACCCACTGCGTCCAGTGGACAGCATTCTGATATAACCATTGCCGGAAGTGCTTGTACTTCCTGTAGTTCCACTTCCTGTGGCAGCCGTCACACTTGAGAAAGTGTTTGCCGTAATCATGGCCTGCACACTGGCGTTGGTGGGTTGAGTAAAGAGCTGGTTGACGGGTCCATCGTTGTTGGATAGGCCGGGAGCGTTAAATAAATTTCCCAAGCTGGCCGTGGAAGGATTATTTCCCACATAGACACTCTGAGCATATCCGGTTACAGCCTGTATCCCGATCAGGGCTGCGGTACGTGCCTGATTGGCGGCGCTTTCTCCATATACAGTTTGCTGGGCTACCTTGGTCATGTTCAAAATTCCCCACCCCGCAAGCCCCAAGACCAAGGCAGCTACCAATACACTGCCCAAAAGAGCGATGCCTGCCTCTTGGTGTATTACTGTCCTTGAAGATTGAATAGACATGCTGATACCTCTACTGGTTTGGTTCCAGAATCTTGGGAGCTGATGTTGGTGGCGACGACAGCAGGTGCTGTAGTGTTAAATGCAGGGCCAAGACAACTGGTGTCAGGCTCTATTGAAAGTTCCCATCCAGTTCCTACCGGGAAAATAGCTGTGTTACTGTTATTGCTTTGTCCGCATACTGAACCACCACTAACGGTCCATGCGGCCACGTTCCCAGAAACAGTAAATGTACCTTGACAGCTCCTCGTGCAGCTTCCACCGGAGTCTACGCTCCACCCTACAGTCGTTGTGGATAGGTTAGACAAAGTGGCTGAAGTGGGGACAGCCGGATAGATAGCGGAAACATTAGGCGCACACGCTGTGGTTGTACCGGCAGAACTGGTATAAGCCGTATATCCCGCATTCGTTACGGTATGCTCCAACGCTTCTTTCATCAGCAGTGTGCGATCTGCGCGACCCGTCAGTTTCTCCGAAATAGCTCTACTATGGTATGTGGTATAGAGGATGGAAAATACGGCAAGCCCTACGATGACAGCGACCACAATGGCTATCAGCAACTCGACCAAGGTTAAGCCGCTCTGTTTTATCCCCCTATCCAGACTGTAGCGGTTATTCATCATGGCAACCACCAACTGGGAACATTGGTTCCCGAAGTAACTGGTGCAGTGAAAACAGAGACAGTTGTGCCCGTTGCGCCTGTTGTGGTTACTGGGGCTGAACTTGTTAACACTGCTACGGGAATGTTACTGAACGATGCGGTGGCAAGGGTATCAATGTTCACACTATTGGTCAGGTAAGAGGCCGTCGAATAGGTTCCCGCTACTGCGGTGGCCATCCCGTAGGTTTGGGCGTTCAAAACTTGCTCTGCTGAATTGGTTTGTCGAAAAGACATGGTCAGCAGGCCCCCTATGGCCAATGCCGCAAAAGACAAAATAGCTATAGAGACCATTGCCTCTACCAGGCTAAGTCCTGATTCGTCTTGTCTATGGATTCTAGTCGTATGCATTGACGCCACTCACGCTTGAAGTAATTGCTATTGGTGCCTTGTTGGTATAGCTGACGCTCCATTGCAGAATCCCGCTTGGGTTGGCGCTGCAATCTGGAGCGGTGACATCATTTGCTGGTATTCCCATGCCATTCAAAGAAACGCAGGTTAATTGGTTGCCATTCAGAAAGAGTTGCCCATTTTGCGGAAGGTTCCCGGACCATTGTGCGCCACTATTGGCACTGATAGTGAGTGCAGTGCCATTTTGTACCAAGACCGCGCCTTGCCCCTGCAAGGCCATGAGATTAAGCATGCGCACGGCGGACTGGCCTTCTTCGAGCGTGGTTTGATACCCGCTTTGCTGAACTTCTTCGGTCCAGTTGGGAATGGCAATGGCTGCCACAATTGCCAATATGGCAATGGCTATCAGCAACTGAATGAGTGTAAATCCTCTCTCAACCCATACGGCGGGTGAACCATCACGTTGATGCTGCACATTACCCCCCATGCGTCACCACCGCGCCCATCTTGAAGATCGGCATGTACATGGCAATGACCAGGGTACCGACAATGACACCCAGGACCACCATGATCATGGGCTCCATGAGGGTGGAGAGGCGATTCACGGATTCTTCCACGTCGCTTTCGTAAAAGTCCGCCACCTTGCCGGACATGGTTTCAATGGCGCCGGTTTCTTCGCCGATGGACAGCATTTGCGTGGCCATGATGGGAAAGACGCCATCGGTTTTGAGGCGGGTGCTGATGCGGCCACCAGCGGCGACGTCATCGCGGGAGCGCAACACGCTTTTTTCGATGATGATATTACCGGAAACCTTGGAAAGCGTCCCCAGTGCTTCAAGAATGGGCACCCCCGCCGCCTGCATGGTGGACAGGGTGCGCATGAAGCGGGCGACAGCCCCTTTCAATAAAATGTCACCCAGTACCGGAATTTTCAGGGAAAACCGGTCAATGACGGTTTTGAAGGGCAGACTGCGCTTGTAGGCAAAAATAAACAGCCACACGGCGGCAATGGGCAGGAGTACGACGATATACCAGTGACTTTTCATCCAGTTGGAAATATTGATGACAATCTGGGTGAGCAGAGGCAGGGTGGCCCCAAAGCTGCTGAATAGTTGCGAAAACACCGGAATTACAAAAATCATCAAAATCACCACCACCACCAGCATCACGGTAATGATGGCTGCCGGATAAAACATGGCGGACTTGACCTTTTTGGCTCTTCGTCAGATTGAGTGGGTAGGGGGTAGAATGCTGTGGAGCGGTCGTGCCCTGAATAGGAGTTAGCTGATGGTCCCTGAAGAGCTGTTTTCTCTCGCGTTAGGATTGGTTCCGCCGTGGTTGGTGGATCATGTGACTTTCACGGTGGAGGAGAAACGCCTGGATCTGCACATCAACTTTCCCAAAGGTAGTCGCTTTGCTTGCTCCGTCTGTGGTGAGGAGTGTCCGGTACATGATACCCGTGACCATACCTGGCGGCACATGGATTTCTTCCAGCATGAAGCCTATCTCCATGCCCGTGTACCTCGGGTG
>NZ_JACKZA010000014.1 GCF_015100155.1 Acidithiobacillus sp. HP-2
CGGTGATGTCATTGTGACCTATGACAGCAAACCGGTTTACAACGTCGGCCAACTGCCGCCCATGGTCGGCAACACGGTTCCCGGCACCCATGCCAGCGTGGGCATCCTTCATCATGGCGTCGCGGAAACCAAAAATGTTCTGGTCACCGCCCTGCCGAAAAACATGGACGAGCAGCCCGGCAGTACCCAACCGGCAGCGCCTGCAAAGACCCTGAAAATCAGTCGGATGGATATTCATGTTCAAAATCTGACTCCAGATATTGAAAAACAGCTGGATGTTCACCATGGTGTGGTGGTGGTAGGCGTCAGTGAAGGCCCTGCCGCTGAAGCGGGCCTGATGCCCGGAATGATCATTCAGCAGATCAATCAGCAGGATGTCCAAAATGTCAGCGAGCTGGCGCACATTGTCGCCGAACTACCCGCAGACCAACCCATTCCCATGTTGGTCCGTCAGGGTAAAGCCAGCATCTATGTGGTCATTACCCTGGCAAAAAAATAACCCGTTCGAGCGCTACAGGACGTTGCGCTCGACAATCACTTCAGAATAGGGATCACCCATAGCCACACAAGCGCTTTGCCGTCCCCAGAAACCAGCTTTTGAACGGTTCACCTGATAATAAAATTCCAGGGTCAGATCGGGTTTGGCGGTAATATCAGCACTGTACAGCAGGTTCATCAAGGATGCGCCGATACCCGTCATCAAATAATCCACTGGATGATCTGCCGTGCCAAAACTCCGCAGATAACCCAGAGATTCATAGGGATACCAGGCCCTCAGCACCAGACGTTCGTTGGGCACCAGTTCATGAATCCTCCAGACACCCCAGCCGAGGGCATTAATACAGGCGACGATACCCGCCAGCCAGTCCTCACGACAGCGCAATTGGGGGACCACCAGCTGATACCAGGGATCCGAGCGCATAATGCCACCCATAGTATTGAAACCACATATATGACCGGCTTCAATAAGCAGGGTATCGGCGAGATCCTTACCCTGTAATCCCGCAAATTTTTCCTTGTAATAAAACAGGGCGGGATATTCATACCACAGCATTTCACCCAGATAAGGATGGGTGGCCATTGCTTTAACCAGAGCCTCTTCGAAGCGAAAAGATACCAGATTGTAATAGTCTGCATAATGTCGCGTCAGACAAACGCCAAATTCCCGTATCATCCCATGCTCATCGCCCTGAAGCGGCATGCCACTGACTGCTGCGATAATACCCGGCTCATCCAGATGCAGGCCAACAGTGCGTTCAGGTATATCCGCCGCTTCTGAAGGTAATCTTACCTCTACAATGGCCTGGGTACCCATAATATTTCCGTCTGGTTTGGCAATAAGAATTTGACTCATCCAGAAATCTGTTTGTTCGTCCCCACGGCTGAGGGACTGATCACCAAGGCGATTTCCCAAATGACCGGCAAATGGGATCTCATAACCCGCTGATAAGGCACCAATAGCAAATCCCAGGTCAAAGTGTTCTCCTGCCCAGCGTCTTTTCCCATAATTAAGACGTAGGGCAAAACCATAATGAGAATTTTTTTCGATAATCTGAAAAGCATTTTCCGGGTTTTCCGGCAGCTGAAAAGATGCCAGGGGCAAATCACCGAATCCACAAAATCGATAAACAGCTTCTGCATACGCCAGCCGATCTTCCACTGACCAGTCCGGACAGGATTTAAAATGTTGCTGCAGTTGCCGGAAGCTGACCTCAGCCGCTGATTGCATGAGAATAGGATCACGCTGAATGTAGTGACAATCTTCGACCACCAACTGCAAAAAGCGATTGTAATGATTACAGTGAAAAATCACTGGCTCATTATCAATGGTCACTATGCCGGTTTTGGGGTCACGCTGGGGATGAATGGAAGGAAGTTGCATCATATTCTGCCACACTCTATGGTTATAAACCTGACTTTACAGATAGTCGAAACGCGCCAGGCTGCAAGTCCAAATTAGCGTAAAATAATCCTACGCGCGGGGATGATGCTTTTCATGCAAGGCCTTGAGGCGGGCCTGGGCGACATGGGTGTAAATTTCGGTAGTACCCAGATTCGCATGCCCCAGCATCAACTGTACGCTGCGCAAATCAGCACCATGATTCAGCAGATGGGTGGCAAAAGCATGGCGCAAACTATGGGGTGAAACTGCCTGTTCAATACCGGCGACTTTTGCATAAGCTTCCATATTCTGCCAGAAACGCTGACGCGTCATCGCTGCCCCGCGAGCTGTCACAAATACGGCTGCAGAAATGCGCGCTCCCAGAATCCGGGGACGGGCATTTTGCAAATAAGTCGCTATTCGCTCAGCCGCCATTTCCCCCATGGGCACCAGCCGTTCCTTGCGGCCTTTGCCAAAGACCATGACCAGATCTGCGTTCAGATCCAGTTGCCGCATTTCCAGATTGACCAGTTCGGAAACCCGCAAGCCGCAGGCATACATCAACTCCAGCATCGCCGCGTCGCGCAACCCCAGCGGCCGGGTCTGATCCGGTGCGGCAAGAAGGGCTTCAATTTGTGTTTCACTCAGCACATGGGGCAAATAGCGGGCAAGACGAGGACTTTGCAAGTTCTGGCTGGGGTTGTGGGTTACCCAGCCCTCACGCAGCGCATAACCATAAAAACGGCGGATGCTGGACAGCAACCGGGCGACCGAACGCATTGCCGCGCCGGATTGCAGTTTTTGTCCGAGAATACGCATCAACATCCCGGCATCAGCACTCAGCAAGTGCGCATCCTGTTCAGCCAGAGTCAAAGACAACTGCAGCAGATCCTGCCGATAAGCAGCCAGGGTATTTTCACCCAGATTTTTTTCGAGCCAGAGCGCATCCAGAAAAGCATCAATGCGCTGAAGATCCTCAGACGGGGGTGCTGCCATCGTCATGAGGCTGTTTACTTAATCGAAATAAAAACGCAATACGACCAAAGGGTGAATCCATGCCAAGGGTCCTCCTGTGACCTGTCCGGCACGCTGCGCAGTTCGCCAGATCGGCCAGAAACCCGTGGGATTCCCTTGGGCTACCGCCCGTTCGGCCAATTGTAACCACCAATCCGCAGATGTTCCGGAAGCGGCAGCATAAAGCGCCCCTTGCCAGGTAAAAGGCGCCGGAACCGGTTCGGACAGCGCCCTATCCCGATAAGCAGCGAGGGTACTGAAATCCGGCCAATCCTCACGGCGCTGCCAACCGGCAAAGCCAAAAGTGCTGGCGGCAGCACTGAACAACACCTTACGTGCCTGGCGCAAACTGCGATGGGGAAAGGTCAGCAGGGTTCCCAGCCAGACATACAAACGCATCAGCGCCTGAGGATCATGACGATGACCACCCTCAATAATCATCAGGGTCACCGTCAGAAACAACTGCCGAATGGCATCCAGAGGCTGATCCCCCAAGGCCCGGATCCGCCCCATGAAGGCGGGCAGATCGCGCTCGCGCAGGGCATGCAGCAGGGGCTTATCCACTTCAGGATCGCGACTCGCACGCCCTTCCGGCACGACCACCGCAATACCAGATGCCTGCTGCCAATGGCTCTGCAACAGAGCCAAAGCCCCCAAAGCAAAAGGCCGGGCAGGCAGCCCGGCCGCTGCGTCATGCCATTCACCAAACAGAATACTACGAAGGCCCTGCGCATGGCTGTCATCCGCCAGCCGCTGGGCCAGCCGATTCAGCACCACACGCCGGGCATTTTCGTCATCGGCCATGCTCTGCAGCAAAGGCACCAGATGCTCCAGATCAGCTTCTTCCACCGCCTTGGACAGAAGATCGACTTCCATATCCAGCGGCATGGGTGCACTGGCTTCCAGCTTGAGCAACTCCGGCAAAGGGGCGGCAGTCAATAACGCGCGTTTTTCTTCCTGGATACCTGCCGCAGCGGCCAAGAGCCCGACAGGAAGCTGCCCCGCTGCAGCCCAGATGGACTGGCTATCCACCACCACCTGCAAAGCCTCCGTATTATCCGCTGCACTCCACCAATACGGCAGGATATCCTCCTGCCAGGCCGAATGGAGCAACAACTGCTGAGCGGGGTCGGCCCACAGGGCGGCCCGCCCATCAACAGACGCAGAACGCCAGCGTTCCAGGATTTCCCTGGACGCCGGCGTCATGATCAGATTATCCAAAGCGAACCCAGCCTTCGCCAGGAAGCGCAGCAGAAATCATCAGCCCAGTTTTTCTTTGATGCGGGCAGCCTTACCAGACAGATTACGCAGGTAGTAAAGCTTGGCACGACGCACATCACCGCGACGCTTGACTTCCACCTTGGTCACCAGCGGTGAATAAGAGGGGAAAACACGTTCCACACCTTCGCCATTGGAGATTTTCCGCACCGTGAAGGCAGAATGCAGGCCACGATTGCGACGGGCAATGCAGATTCCTTCAAAAATCTGGATACGTTCGCGGTCGCCTTCCTTCACCTTGACATGCACGGCAACCGTATCGCCTGCGCCAAAAGCCGGAAGTTCCGACTGAACCTGTTCTTTGTTGATTTCATCAATGATGTTCACAGCCCTGCTCCTTCGCCTAGTATTACTGCACTTCGCCGTCCTGACGGCGATAATCATCCAATAACTTCTGCTCACGCGCACTCAAAACGCGCTGCGCCAACAAATCCGGACGCCGCTCAGCCGTACGCCCCAAAGACTGTTGCAGGCGCCAACTACGAATCCGGGCATGATCTCCCGAAAGCAAAACTTCCGGAACCCTTACGTCCCCCACCACTTCCGGGCGCGTAAAATGTGGACAGTCCAGCAAGCCGTTATCCGCAAAGCTATCTTCGACTGCCGAGTCCGCATGTCCCAACAAACCCGGTAATTGCCGGGCCACTGCTTCAATCAGTACCAAGGCAGGCAACTCCCCACCTGCCAGTACATAATCGCCAATGGACCATTCTGCATCCACCGCCGCCAGCACCCGCTCGTCAATGCCTTCATAGCGGCCTGCCAGCAAAATCAATCCGTCTGCACCGGCAAAGCCCTGCACGGCTCCCTGCTGCAGACGCTGCCCCTGGGGGGACAGGTAAATCACCGGCGCCCCCGGGTTTGCTGCGCGTACCGCAGCAATGGCTGCCAACAACGGGGGCGCCATCATCAACATTCCCGGACCGCCACCAAAGGGCCGGTCATCCACGCGGCGATACGCATTATCGCTAAAATCGCGAGGATTCCAGGCATGTATCTGGATCAGCCCACGCGCCTGGGCCCGCCCCAGCACCCCCTCGCGCAGATAACCGTGAATCAGCTCCGGAAAAATAGTGATGACATCAAAACGCATCACCAGTCCGCTTGCCAGTCCACGGTAATCAGTCCGGCACTCTGGTCCACCCCAGCTGCACTTGTATCTGACCAGGGAATCAGCAATTCCCCGCCTTTTTCACCGTCCAGTACCATAACGTCATTCGCACCGGTTTCGAGAAAACTCTTCACGTTTCCCAGAAACTGACCTTCCAGATTCTGAACCCGCATACCAATCAAATCACGCCAGTAATATTCACCGGGCTCCAGGTCCGGTAAATACTTCCGCGCAATTCTGATCTCCTGACCAATGAGGGCACGGGCCTGTTCCCGGTCACTGACTTCCGCCAGCTTGGCAACCACACCCTCACCCTGCATACGCCCCTCTTCCAACACATAAGGCCGTAGTTCAGAACCCAAAAACCAGGGTGAGTAGTCGAGAATGGCATCACGCAGATCCGTAAAAGAGAACACTTTTAACATTCCACGCACACCGTAGATGCCGGAAATTTTTCCCAGCACCACCCATTCTTCAGACTCAGGCGGCAGCGACACCCGTCTTACTCACGCCTTCTTTCTTGAAAAAGCCGGCTACCGTATCAGAAGGCTGCGCACCCTGGCTGAGCCAGTAAGCGGCACGCTCTTTGTCGATGCGCAATTCGGCCGTAGCGCCAATGGGATTGTAAAAACCCAGGCGCTCAATGAAACGGCCATCGCGCCGGTTACGACTATCCGTCACCACGATGTGATAAAAAGGCCGCTTTTTGGCGCCGCCCCGGGCCATACGAATAACTACCATGTGTTCTCCTTAACCATGTCCTCTCCCACTGGACGGGAGAAAGGCGCGTATCGTAACTAAAAACAAGCTCTAACGGAAGGGTAAACCGCCCTTTAACATCGATTTGGGATTCATCCCCAATAAACGGCTGAGTCCGCGCCCGCCTTTCCCCATTTTTTTGAACATTTTCTGCATCATCTCAAACTGCTTGAGCAGCTTGTTGACCTCAGTTACGGTGGTTCCAGCGCCTGCAGCGATGCGACGACGGCGCGAAGCCTTGATGATTTCCGGATGCCGACGTTCGCCGGGCGTCATGGAATTGATAATGGCCTCCAGACGACGCATGGGTTTACCGTCCTGCATGGCCGCCTGTGCCTCAGCGGGGAGCTCACCCATCCCCGGCAATTTATCCATAATGCTCGACATGCCCCCCATTTTTTCCAGCTGCCGGAGTTGCTGGCGAAAATCTTCCAGGTCAAAACCTTTTCCGCTGCGCAGTTTTTCGGTCATTTTCTGCGCTTGTTCAACATCGACATCCTGTTGGACCTGCTCAACCAGGCTGACAATATCGCCCATGCCCAAAATACGCGAAGCCAGGCGATCCGGATAAAAAGGTTCCAGACCCTTGCGGATTTTTTCGCCAATACCCATAAACTTGATGGGCTTGCCGGTAATGGCCCGCACCGACAAGGCAGCGCCACCACGCGCGTCACCGTCAGTCTTGGTCAAAATGACGCCGGTCAGCGGCAAGGCATCATTAAAAGCCTTGGCCGTATTGACCGCATCCTGACCTGTCATGGCGTCCACCACAAACAGCAACTCCACCGGCTGGACGGCGCCGGTCAAAGCCTGGGCTTCCGCCATCATGGCGTCATCCACATGCAGGCGTCCGGCGGTATCGACAATCAACACGTCAAATACCCCGCGCTGCGCTGCCTCTAAGGCATCTTTGGCAATCTGCACCGGCTGCTGATCTGGACGGGACGGAAATACTTCGACCTCAATATCCTTGCCCAGATGCGCCAACTGCTCCATGGCAGCAGGCCGATAGACGTCGGTACTCACCATCATGACCCGCTTTTTTTCTTTTTCCTTGAGCCACAAAGCGAGCTTGGCACTGGTCGTGGTTTTACCGGAACCCTGCAACCCGGCCAAAAGGATCACCGCCGGAGGACGGGCACTCAAATCCAGCCGGTCGTTGTGCTCACCCATGAGCTTGACCAGTTCATCATTGACAATCTTGATAAACACCTGCCCCGGCGACAGGCTTTTCACCACTTCCTCCCCCAGCGCCGATTCGCGCACCTTGTTGATGAAGTCTTTCACCACCGGCAGTGCCACATCGGCTTCCAGCAAGGCCAAACGCACTTCACGCAGGGCGTCACGAATATTGTCTTCGCTCAAACGCCCCTGGCCACGCAGGTTTTTAAAAGTCTGGGTGAGTTTTTGGGTCAGATTGTCAAACATGGGTCCCCCTCATATCAGGGGTGGATTTTGGACTGTATGGCTCAGTCGTGCAATGGCGGACGCCATTCCAGCCGCTGGCCGGGTTCAACGCCATAAAACCTAATGCCGCCAGCGGCTACTTCCAGGGTCATTACTGCAGCACGGCAAAATCGCCAACGCCAGGGGGGCAAATCGCTATGACAAGCAGTAACCCGCCTGTTCTGGTCCAAAAAAATCACGTCAATGGGGAAAACCATGCCTATGCTGTGAATACTGCCTACGTGCATCAATAGCAGTCCTGCGTCAGCATTGAGATGACTTTTCCCTAACAGCCCACGCAGACGATCTCCAAAATGACTGGCGCAAGACACTTCTGTCCATAAAATGTCTTCTCCCCGAGAGATACAGCCTACTGACATCAATATCCGCCCTCCTGTAAAAATTTCATGTAAATCACAAAAGCCAGCATCAGGAAGGTAATCGGAAAAATAAAAACCACCAGCGGCGCCAAAAGCTTGACTGGTGCTTCAAGAGCCAATTTTTCTGCCCGCAAAAAACGCTCTTCCCGTCGCTGTTCTGCTTGAGCACGCAATACTGGTCCCAGATCTCCGCCACGCTCCTCTGATTGAACCAACGCACTGACCAGACTGCGTACTTCCGTCAACGATACGCGCTCTCCAAAGCGTCGAAACACATCCATTTTTGCCGTACCGGATCGCAACTCCCGAATCATGATCGCGAACTCGTTGTGCAGCGGGCCTGCAGGCCCCTTATCAACAGCCACCTGCATCGCACTGGTTAAATTAAGCCCTCCCTCAATCATAAGGGTGATGAAATCCAGGTAAACCGGTAACTCTTTTAGAATAAGACGCCCACGCCGCTTGGCCTGTTCAACCAACCAGATGTCAGGATAAAAGCTCGCAAACAACATAGTCAAAAATAACAGCCAAACATTGAACAACCCTGAAACCCGATATAACAACACACAAAAAATCAAGGGTACCGTCGTACTCAGAACTTTCAGTGCAACAAACTCTCTGGAACTCAGCAAGTAGTGCATACCCGCTCTTTGTAACCGTTGATGTACCGGTAACAGCAAACGATCGGGAATGAAAATAACCAATGTTGAACGAACAAATTGAACTATGGGCCAAAGCAGCCTCAACCCTTTGGGTAAAGGATCCATGTAGTCCCTGGGCGAGGGCTCCATCTGGCGTGCCAGATAACCCAAGCCATAAATTGCAACAGCAATAGACAACCCTATCAGTACGGCAATTAACCATATTGTTAGCTTTGTCATACTTCAATACTCACAATTTTCCGTATCCAAAAATAACCCAAAAACTCACAAAGAATGGCAACGGCCAATACTGCCCATCCCTGGGTCGTACTAAATAATGCACCCATAGCTTGCGGCTCGATTTGCAAGAGGGCCAAAATAATCAATGCAGGAAGCGCCGTCATGACGATCCCCTGAAGACGGCCCTGCGCAGTCAATGCTTTTATTTTCTGTTCCATCATCAGTCGCTTGCGAATAGTTTCTCCCAGTCGTGCCACTGTATCTGCAAGGCTGCCTCCGACTTCCCGACTAATTCGCAATGCGGAAGCGACCAGTTGTACATCTGGACTAGGTATACGTTCCGCCAGATGATCAATCGCATCTTCAAAAGCAGCTCCAAGACGCTGTTCTCGCACCACCAAACCCAACTCCTGACTGATGGGCGGACTGAGATCACGAGATAGCCCCTCCATAGCCTGTTGCAAATTAGCACCGGCACGCAGTCCACTGGCCAACATCATCAGCGCATCTGGCAACTGCGCATGCAGTCGGTCCAAGCGTCGCCCCTGCAGCCAACGCATAATCAGGCGCGGCAGAAGCAGGATCAAAAAGGCAGCCCCGACAGCGACCACAACTGACCCCGACGCCCACCACGTCAGAATAGGCAGAACAACCAGCAACATCAGATTAAATTTCCAGAGCAACACGGGGTCCGCAAAAATGAAAAGACTTTTCAGCCCCATTTGACTGTCGCGTGCGAAGCGGTTCTGTCCTCTATGCAGAAGCTGACGGGCAGCAAATAATAGCAGCAGCGTCAGGCCCAGAACGGCCATAAAGACCAGAAAAGCAAATGCTTCATGTCGCAACAGGTCTCTCCCACTCAAACAAGCAGCTCAGACAAAGTGTAAAACAATACACATTATAATCAGCATTACATTTTCAGCCATAACCGATAGCTGCTTTACAGGATCATTTAATCATAAGATAAAAATTCTAAAAAGATGTTCAATAATCATAACAGATATATTATAACTACATGTTTTTTATTTATATATAAACTGATAAACAAGAATTATAAACCCATGAAAGAGGTCTTTATCCATTTTATATACGATATTGACATTATGAAAAATCACAGTATTATTTTTGAAAATATTATAGATGTATCAACTTCCATAATGGAGGGAGCGAACGATGTGGTTAAAACTATTGGCCCAGACAAAACTCCAGGGCACAGATGCAACACTTTTGAACAACAATTTGCAGCTATCCCCGACACAGATGGCCCAACATTGGCGTGATCTAGGCTGGCTGCGCCAGATAAAAACTTACCGTATTCATCGACAAAGCAAGAGCTGGCAAACACATTGCTGGTGGCGCTACCCTGCCGGGCGCTGGCCCACCCCACCTCGGGGACTGATCGTTCGGGCTCAAAGGGAAGCCACGGGGAACACCCCAACTCCGCACACAGTCATGACCTCACTGGAAATCGCGTCAAGCTTCATCTGCAATGACACTCCCATGCAGATCATACTGTTTCATCTCGACACACAAAGAATACTAACTGCTGTAGAAATGCAAAAAATTCAGGCAGGGCTAACCTTCCTGCACAGCAGATTAGAAATAGAATACCCCTTTCATCCTGAACTAAACCCGACAGATTTACTTATTGCACAATTACTGGTTAATGGTGTTGGTCAAAGCCAAATTGCACTGCAACTTGGACAGAGTGAAAGCACCATACGTTCCCGGATAGCCGCACTATGCCGACGCCATGGGGTACCAAACAGGCGCATGCTCCTCGCGCGCCTTCTAAGGACCATTGGCAGAAAAAAACAAATCGCCACGTTGTCTTTCGGAGCCACTTCTGACTGGAGTGAACAGCATGCGTAACAGATTTAATTTTTTCTTTTTTCTGACATTGTCTTTAGCAGGTTCAACATCTACTCTTGCAGAAAGTGGTCAAGATCTCCCCTTTCTGGGGCGATACCCCGGAAGCGTAGTGGATAATTATCGCAGCGCTCATTACGATGAAATAACAATTCCCCTGGGACCATTAGGTAAAAATGCTCTGACCCGTTCTGAAACACTGGAGGGCCAAATCACTTATATCAAATATCAGGTTCCCAGAGATCGCTCGCCACTGGAAGTGATCCGCAACTATCAACAAGCTTTGCAGCATGCAGGGTTCCATATTTTGTGGCAATGCGCCAACCACAGTTGCAGAACCAATGGAGATGCAGCCATCAATACATCTCTCTGGCGAAACGCGCCGACAGGCTATACAGGAGGCGTTGAAAATTTTCTTTTTGATGATGGGCGGATGTTAACAGCAGAACATCGAGCTGCTGATGGAGTACGTACTTTAGTTTTCATAAACGACAACACCCTGTTCGGTCATTCCCAGGATGCTTCAGTATATGCAATACAGACGCAGCCTATGCAAAACGGGATGGTGTCCAGTTCGCCCGACCCTCTGACTAGCGAAAGCATGCTCTATGCACTGAATAATAAGGGGCAATTTTCCTTGCATTTACCTTTTGACTTCAATCGCTCAAGCCTCAGGGCAGATGCCCAACCCTCCTTGAAGGCATTGAGTGATCTACTAAAGAAGCATCCTCAGTTACATGTACGAATTGAGGGACACACAGATCAGGTAGGTGCAGAAAGCTACAACCAAAAGTTGTCCGTCACTCGGGCGGTAGCTGTTAAAAACGCCTTGCTTGTCGAAGGCATTGATCCCCGGCGCCTTGAAACAACAGGCTATGGATCAAGCAGACCCCTGGTTAGCAACGATACTGAGGCAAATAGAGCCATCAACAGACGCGTAGAAATTATTAAATTGTCGTAATCGTAACTTGTTTTTTTCGCACCGGGCAGGATCCTTTTGCAAGCCGGGAAACTTATCTCGTTGGCACCCATCAGCCACATCCATGAGGATGTGAGCTTGCGAATCTGCTCATGAGTCGCACCCAAGCTATTACCCCAGTAGCTCTGAGTAATTGCTGCAAAGTTTTGCTTCACTTGAACCGAACGGTCCAGCGCACCCTGAAATTTCTTCCATATATCCTCGCTCAGGACTAAGTGGTAAAAATCTGCGAGCACATGGTTAGCCGCAGTTACAGCTGCGTCCAGCAAAAAATCTGGTACACCATCGTGACAAGCGCGAGCGTCAAACTGCGACATATTACCCCACAAATTAACATCACAAATTACCTCACTGAAAATAATATAATAACGTCATTAGCAATAAATTTTATAGAAAATAATTAACTATAAAACAATATTTATACAACAAACATAAATCATCATTAAAAAATTATAAGCCATAATTATAAAAAAATATTTATTCAATATTTACAAATAATTAAAAATTAAAACGCGTGATTATTGAACATATTGTTCATGTCTTTGTGGCATGCTTAAATAATAACACATCGATAAAGTAGCCGACCCTAATGGAGGATTCATGAAACATAATTTATCCACGTCAAATCAGCAAAAAGAATACGGTCAAGGGATGACAGAATATCTCATTATCGTTGCCCTCATCGCCATAACTGGAATTGCAGTATTTTCCTATTTTGGACAGACGTTGCGTCATCAAATGGCGGGTATTTCCCAGGAACTATCTGGCAAAAGTGGAGGAACCGAAATCACTGCAGCGCAGGGCACTGCGGGGCAAGCAACAGGCAATGCTGCCATTCAGAAAAATATGAGTGATTACAAATCTGACTTAGGCAAATAATTTTTTAATTTAGAATTTTTCATCAATTCAGATTGAGAAATAATTCCATACGCACCTACCGGGATCATCAACTTCATATAAATATGGAATTTATTATGCGTTCAACGTCTATAAATATGATATTTACTTCGAAAAATCTCGCAGAATCCGGGCAGGCAGCGTTATTTTCTATTGTTTTAATTCCAGCCATACTGTTAGCAGGGTTGTTTGTTTTTAATACTGGGCAGCAAACCGCTGTCAAACTTAAAACGCAAAATGCGGCTGACGCGGCAGCATTTTCAGCCATGCAAATGGAAGCGCGCGAACTAAATTTTATTGCTTACACAAATCGCGCTATGGTGGCAAATCAAGTAGCTATTGGCCAGACCATCAGTCTTGTTTCGTGGGGAAGACACATAAATAGTCTGGGTGATAACATCCGGAATGTTGGAAATTTTGCCCAGACCATTCCAGGTGTAGGCTCAATCATAACAGCCATTACCAATGCCATTGCACAAAGCACCAATGTGCTGAATCAAAGCATAGAAACTGCAAGCAACGTCTTGCTTCCCGCACTGGATTTAGCCGATTCGGCTTTGAGTGGTTCGCAAGAAGCCTACCACCTTGCTAACGGTGTTTTCGATCCAGGAGGAGGCAACAATCATCCTGGTGGAGCAATGACAGCCGTTGCTGAACAGGTTGTTAAACTGAATGATGCCAACGGTCAACTAAACACCATTATTATGGCTACCAACCTCAGCAGTTATTTCAAAAATCGTGGGAACCTCCTTCAGCGTTGGGGCGGTGACAAAGAGCAAGCTCAAAACCGCATGGCTTACATGATCAATGCCTCACGAGATGGTTTTACATCCACCCGGAATCATCTGCCTACACCTCTTCTCCCTGTTAAATCCGGAAATCTGTACGTTACCGGCTGGGAATTTCGTCGCGCTGGGGGCTCGGAGATTGCCAAAACTACAGAAGGAAAGTTTGGCTGGTCCGGTATGGACACCTTGTCATTACATGTTTGGACCAGAAAAGGGATATTGTTTGGTGGAAAAAAATTGATTGAGATCCCATTAGGTTTTGGAGCATCACAAACCGGTAATGGCAATAATTTCCCCTATCCTGGTCGATATCTGGAAACAAGATCAACTCCCCAAACAGTTTTTCCAACTGCAGAACGTATAGTCAACTTACCAGCCTATCAGGATTCCCGTTCGCAAAATGCTCAAGGGTCCAATATTGCTGCTTTCAAAAATCCCGGAGAGCAAGATAGCACGGGGGCATCCATGCGCTCGGTCGGCGGCGATGCAACACGTTTTTCTGCTGGTGGAATCAGTCGCTACTGGGATTTTAATCGGAATAACCCACAACTTAAGGACGCGAATGGAGATCCAGCTGATGTAATGCCTTCTTATGTTGTAGTTGTGGAGCATGATCGCCAAAACGTACGGGATGCCAGCAACGCTTTGGGCATCAAGCAGTCCGCTCAGGATAAAACAAACATTTCACTGGCACAGGACAATCCAGGCAAGCACATACGCTCCATGGCCAAAGCTCAAGCATTTTTCCGACGGCCTGCATCATTATGGCAACGCGCTGATGCCTATGACGAGCGCGCCAATCTTTTTAGCCCGTTCTGGGAAGCCCGACTAGTGGATTTGAATGCACGCGAAAGATCGCTGTATGCGACTTTGCTTGGCTTGCAATAAACGTGATGCTTCTCATGCTGAAAAAAATTCATGCCGAAAAAAAATTATTTGGGGATAGCTCGCATAGTTCAGAACGAGGTCAGTCACTCACCGAATTCGTCGTGCTTGCAGCTTTTGCAATAATTCCTCTATTTTTCCTTGTTATTTACACCGGCAAATGGAGCTTTACGCAGTTGCGAAGTATCCAGGCAGCGCGCTATGTAGCTTGGGAGAGAATAGTGTGGAGAAAGTCTCCTCCTCCAGGGCGGGAATGGCCCGCCATCAAAAATGACAGAGAGCTACGAAACGAGGCTGCAATACGTTTTTTTGGTCCTCACGGTATAGGGCCCGTATCTATCAACTCAGGTAATAGTAATAGCGTACACCCAATATTAACCCGACATGATGGCCAGCCACTACTCCGCAATTTGGCTGACATAAGCATTTCGACGCATGAGGAAAACATCGCCGATGGCGTGTCCATGAAGTTTTTGGGAACGCTCATGAAAATCTCCAGAATCCCCTTGCAGATGACCGGACCTACAGTGGCAAATATCAGTGTGCCACTAAGAGGTTTACCCTCTTACGTCTACCTGCCAGGCAGCACCTTCTCAGATGGCCTGCGATTTAACGCACAAGCAGCGGTTTTGACGGACGCTTGGACCGCTAATGGTCCTGAAGAAGAAGTCAGAATCGTTAAAACTCTCCTGCCCAGCGCCTATCTCGGCAATGGTCTGTTCAACACCGTAAAGACTATGGGGGGAGTGCTGTTTCCTGAACTCAATCAGCTGGGCTACGGGCATGTGGATCCAGAAGTACAGTATGGAGATCGCCTGCAACCTTATCCTGGAGATGGAAGGTCATGAGAAAAAATCAACTTCTTCTTCTCTGTATGTTCTGCCTGGGTAACACAGACGTTTGGGCGGGAGAAAATCCTCTCTTACTACCAACACCTGAAAATACTGTGACAGAACCTTTAGCGGGAAGCCTCAAAATCAATGGCGTGGATATTCATGCTACACAATTTCATGTCAGTGCGGAGGAAGAGCGGCTGCGTTCCCATTTTGTCGACGCCTGCGCCCAACTAAGAGGATCATATACCGAGAATATTCTTCGTGGTGAGCATATTCAGGGTTGTATCACTCCTCCATATTCGCTCACCAGCCAGTGGCATATGGAAGGAAACACTGCCTACGGTACACTCTCCAGCCTACGAATGGACCAGAAGACAGGGCACGATCCTCTGCCAGATGATTTGCCTCTTCCTGCGAATGCCGAAATATTGCAGGACATTGATAGTCACGATCATGGGATACACGGACGAGTTTTGCATATACATGTGAACATGCCTGCATCTGATTTGCGTACGCTCCTGGAAAAAGCACTTCTGGCACGACAATGGCGTGGAAGCCCGGCAATGCAGGGGCAGACATCCGTTATTTCCATGAATAAGGACAACCGCCACATCGATATGGTTATTGGTGCCGATGGAGTTGGTGAAAGCCGTGTCGTTGTTGTGCTGGATCAACGGTAGAGACCGCCGATGAATGAAAAAGGTCAGTCCAGCATTGAGTATGCCATCGTCGCCGTATTTGCACTCGGCTTACTGTTTGTGGGTACGCCCAGTCCCATCGTACAGCTGATGGATGCATTGCGGAAATTTTCCAGCGATTTTTCCTGGGCTGCAGCTATCGCCACTCTACCTTTTTGAGGACAACTCGTGTCGACTCAAAACATCCCTGAACCAACCGCCACCCCCCCATTTCTGCAAAAGAAAAAGCGTGCCCTAATTGGCTGGATCATTTTGGCATTTGCTATCACAGCGGGTTTTGCCGCAGCAGTGCTTGCTATTCAAACGCTGGATGCTCAGGAAACTGCGCTAAAAAAACGCCTCATAAGTGAATTAACTCCCAAGAAAGAAAGTACCGTATCAGTAGTTGTCCCGATAGAAAATTTACCCGCTGGTACTGTCATTACCTTAGCCAAGGTAGCACGTCGCGTTATCCAGGCCGACAATACTCCTGCAGGCGCAGTTCTGGACACTGATTTCGATAAAATTGCATTGAAAAGACTGCTCTTTAAGGCAGAAAGAGGAAAGCCAATTACACTGTCGATGATTAACGCGACAGAGAGTCCAGCGGACGTTCTTGATGACCAACACGTTGCATTGACCATTTCGGTAAACTCAGAGAACTCCTTGGATAAAATGCTGCGGCCAGGGGATCGCATCGATTTATTGTGGATCACTTCGTCAAGCATATCTCATAACACCGCCCTGCATAGCCTACAAACAATAAGTTCCACATCAGAGGGGTCGCTAGTGCGATTTTTAGGACAGAATTTAAAAATAATTGCCACTGGAAGAGAACTTTCCCCAAACAATATTGACAATTATTCACAGGGATACAACACCATTACCCTTGAAGTGACGCCTTTGCAAGCACAAGAAATTCTGGTTGCACAAAAAAGCGGGGAAATCAGAATGGATTTACGTGGTAATAAAAAAAATACGGCATGGCCAAAGCGTAGTGTCTCCTTGCATGACATCATTGGTTATCCACCTATTCCTCCTGCAGGAGTGGAATATATAGCGGGTGGAACGACCTCGAACGGCCCAGCTGACATCACTCAAATATCAACTACGGGACAGAAAAATGATGGTGCGCTTAATTCTAAACCATCGTTTGAAGAGCACCACAATCAGGAGCACAGCATCCCCCCTGCTGAACAAACAATCCAATATTTACCGTTTTCCTATATTCCTCCTTTACCTCAGTCCTGACAGGAAATAGCCTCTGATGAAACCCGTTACCAATATTTTTAGTACAGCCATCTTATGTATATCAACATTGTCCATAGCCACAGCAGACCCTTTTATTAATCAAGCAGAAAATATTTCGATGTATTCTGGTCAGGTCAAAATTATTCCGACCAGCACGATCAGAAGAGTCGCAGTTGGTAACGGTAAGATTTTGAGCGTGACACTTGTAGATAACAAGGAATTATTGCTCCTTGCAGAGGGTACTGGAGAAACCAATCTGCATTTATGGTACAAAAACGGAACAGAAAGTGCCGCTCGGATAGTAATCGCTCCCAAAGATATTGGACATGCGGCGGACGAAATTTCAAGCTTGCTGACCGCCAGTCCCAACACTCAGGTCAGGATTGTCGGCGATAGAATAATCATAGATGGAAAAAACCTTTCTGAAGAAACTCTGACTCGCATTGAAAAACTCAAAGCAGTTTACCCCAACGTGATAAATCTCGCCGAAAAAGAACCCTTGCGAATGGAAAAAGTAGTTCTTCTAGACGTGCGAATACTTAAGATGAAAAGAGACTTTTTTCGCAGTCTCGGGGTAAACTGGAATCAATCAATGGCCGGACCACAAGCTGGAATTGTGGGTGATTTTACTTCTAATCCATACTTCCGCATGGGGGTTCCAACCAGTAATGGTACAGGTGGGCCTTTAGCGAACTTCGCATTTCCTAATTCCGGGATCACTGATTTACCGCTAAAGGTGGCCCCACTTGCAAGTAATTTTGGCATCATAGCTTCCGTGGCCTCACGCATTAATTATGCGCTGCAAAATGGTGAAGCCTATGAGATTGCCAATCCAAAATTAAGCGCTAAAAGCGGTGGCAAGGAACCCGCAGAATTTCTGGCTGGCGGACAAATACCTATTCCACTGGCCATCGGCTTTGGTCAGACATCGGTGATTTTTAAGGACTTCGGAATTCGACTGAAATTTTCACCCGTTGCCGATGATCGCCATAATATTGGTTTGAAAATTTTTACAGAAGTGAGCAACATTGACCCTTCACTGACGGTTGGCGGTGTGCCAGGGTTTTATACCAATCGTAGTCAAACAGAAATCAACCTGAAAGATGGTGAAACACTGGTGATGTCGGGTTTGGTGGATCATAATCTTGCCAAGAATAGTAGCAAAATTCCAGGATTTGGAAACATACCAATTATTGGATACCTTTTTAAATCCGATGATTTCAGAGATAACGAATCCGAATTGGTTTTTCTAGTTACTCCCACCGTGATCACCGCAGATTCACGCAAAAATATTGACGCTGCCTCTCAGGCAAAATATCTCGAAAACATGTACCAACGCAGCTCAGATAAAGGTTTTATTCGTTAGGAGAGAAGATCATGTTTCTGATCCGCGCATCACATCCTAAAACAGGAACCCAAATCATTGCACCCAGCGATGGGGTATGCCTCATGGGAAAGGCTGAGTATGCTCAATTACGTCTGGAAGGCTGGAACGTTGGCAAGGAACATGCTCGCGCTTACTTCGAGCAGGGTGGAGTGTATGTTGAAGGGCTCAGCAATTTCGCCACGATCATGGTTAATGGTGAACGCTTGCGCGCCTATGGACCAGTGGGCGCAAAGGACGAAGTTGTTATCGCAGGATATTGCCTGCAGATCCTGCCCCGCTTTGACGACGAAAACCTAGAAGTCGACAAAGACAATTCGGCAACGTCTCTTTTAAATAATAAAATACCTTGTTCCATTGACAATCCACCCAATGCTGAACCACTTATTACTCCTCCACAATCAACAACCAAGGTATTAGACATCTCCAAAACTGATCAGATAGCTCGCCCTGTATATGACGCACACTGGCTCAGCATGGTTAGGGAAGTACATGAATCAGTTCGTAGCCAGATGGATTTACGTCGCATTGATCTCAGCACACTTTCCACAGAAGAACTGCGCCGCATGGTGGGTGAACTGGTGCGCGAAATCGTCTGGCGCATGAATCCATCAGCGGATATTGATCGACAAAGACTTGTCAAGGAAGTGCTGGATGAAGCCATTGGCCTGGGTCCACTGGAAGACTTTCTGGCTGATGAAAGCATTACCGAAATCATGGTAAACCGCTTTGACGAAATATTTATTGAAAGGCAAGGAAAGCTACTGGCAGCGCCCGCCCTATTCAGTAGTGAAATAGCCGTTCGTCATATTATTGATCGAATTGTTGCGCCCATTGGTAGACGCATTGATGAAAGCTCACCGTTGGTGGACGCACGCCTCGCCGATGGCTCCCGTGTCAATGCTGTCATCCCGCCTCTATCCCTCAAAGGTGCCTGCATTACCATCCGGAAATTTTCCAAAAAACGTCTGCAGATGGCGAACCTAGTTGCTTATGAATCCATCGCGTCCGAGATGGCGCAATTTGTTCAGGTCTGTGTCCAGCAGCGTAAGAACATGATTATTTCCGGAGGGACAGGATCGGGTAAAACCACCCTGCTGAACGTCCTCTCCAACTATATCCCCGACCACGAGCGCATTGTCACCATTGAAGATGCGGCAGAATTGCGTCTCTACCAGCCAAACCTCGTTTCCCTTGAAGCCCGACCCGCCAATATGGAAGGAAAAGGACAAATATCCATTCGGGAACTTGTACGTAATGCCCTGCGCATGCGGCCCGATCGCATCGTTGTTGGCGAATGTCGCGGTGGTGAAGCACTGGACATGCTGCAAGCCATGAATACAGGGCATGATGGCTCCCTTACTACAGCTCACGCCAACAGCCCCCGCGATATGCTCTCCCGTCTGGAGGTCATGGTGCTGATGGCAGGCATGGATCTACCACTCACGGCTATCCGGGAACAAATTGCTTCAGCAGTAGATGTAATCCTACAAATCACCCGTTTCTCCTGCGGTTCTCGCAAGGTCACCAGCATCTGCGAGGTAACAGGGACCGAGAGCGGAACCATCCAGCTGCAAGAGTTATTCACTTTCAAACAACAGGGTTACGACAGCGAAGGTAGGGTGCGCGGTGCTTTCAGGGCGACCGGGGCTATACCAGAATTTTATGAAGTAATGCGCGAGCGGGGATTACCCATTGATCTCGGAATTTTCCAGACACCTGAATCGCAATGTAGCTCGGGAGCAGAACATTATGTTGCCTAGTTTTTATTTGTTTGATCGGGCATGTCCCACAGTAGTCGAGCAGACTGTCGCTATACCCCTTAGCGAAAGGGGGGTCAGTGCCGTAGAGTTTGCCATCACCCTGCCAACTCTACTGCTGGCCCTGCTCGGCACTTTTCAAGGAGCCCTTCTTTATCAGGCTCGCGCTCAATTTGAAGTGGCCACTCAGGAGGCTGTGCGCGCAGGAACGCTGCACGGTGCGAACACTGAAGCAATCCGTGAAGCACTGGCCCGTGGCCTGACTCCGCTGTACACCCACGGTCAAAACCTGGAAGCTCTGGCCAGAGGCTACGCCGCCGCCAAAACCGCTGCAGCACAAGCCAACATCCAAATACTCAGCCCCACTCGAGAGGCCTTTGATGATTTTGCTGAACTGACCCGTGACGGGTCTGGGGCTCCGGTTCATGCAATTCCTGTGGATCATCTTGCTTACCGGCAGACAAGCACCGGCGTCAACAGCAAAATGTCCATACAGGATGCGACTCTTCTGAAAGTACAAATTACTACTGTACAGCCGCTCGTTATACCCTTCATTGATCAAATTGGGCGTGGCCTCTATGCCTTGAAACAGGAAATGGGCTTACCCAGCATTTTTGGTCTGCAGTTAAGTCCGGTAACTGGTATTAATGGCCAGATGGGCTGGGGAATCCCTTTGCAGACAGACACGGTGATGCGCATGCAAAGCCCTGTGCTTGTGGCGGGGCTACCTAGTCAAAACCAGCTTGTGCAACACCCAGAGGCGGAAAGTGTACACGGTTCCACCCCACCTGCTTCGAACATGGAGCCACTTCCCACTTCTCCCAGCGATCTTGCCACTATTTCTGACGATAAAGCGCCGGTGTCCGATCACATTTGTAATGCAGGTGCCTGATGCTAAGCATAATTCACGGAGAAAGCATATTGAATCCATCCATTAAGTTTGTTCAAAAATGCCTACAGCCCTGCCTGCTTTTAACCTGCATAATCACAGTAGATGCACGAGCGAGTCTGTACTCCACATCCTTTAACTGCGCGTCGGCAAGCACTGAAACCGAAAAAATCATCTGCCAGGATCCACAGCTGGCAAGTCTTGATCGACAGGTATCCAAGGACTATAACCAGTTGGCGGATGATATGAAAAAAGCAGGCAATTATCACGAGGCATTGGACTATCTGAATACTTCTCAGGAAAAATGGAAAAAGGAAACCATTGAGTGTAAAGGAGACAGTTTTTGTATCCAGGATGCCTATGGAAGACGTCTCTCTGAATTAACTAGCTGTTATCATAAGGATAGTGGTGTCACGAACACCCAGGATCTCGCGACATCCGCCGCTGTTTGTGTCAGCGCGTATAAAATGGATTGGTCCTTTCTTTCCGTCAGTGAAGGCGGTGTCTGGGTAGAAGGCTATGTACCCGGTTATCACCGGGAAGACCCTCATAATCCTGGGCATATTAACAAGAAGAAGCATGGTTTTTCCCCTGATTCGCACAGCGGGGTAACCATCGGAAATGGTGTAGATCTGGCGCAGCAGACGCCTACGCAACTCCGCCATGATTTTAAGGCTTATGTTGAGGCAAATGGAAACCCAGACCACATTGACTATGAAGAAATTATAACTAATTTATCTCCATATATGAACAAAAAAATAACAGCCTGGAAAGCAGTTGAAATAGTCACAAAAAATTCTCCAAGTTTATCAAAAGAAGAAGCCGATTTTCTCACACAGGCTGTGCAATTACGCTCAGTGCGTCAACTGGAAGCGCAATTCAATCGCAACAACCAGATGGGAACCACTTTTCAGCAACTTCCAGCCGAAGCGCAAACAGCACTGGTGGATTTTTCCTATCAATATGGCCACGGTGACTCCTTGAACAAAGCCGAGAATAAAAAAACTGCTCAGGACAAAACGCGCAATGCTTTCTGGTCCGCCTACTATCAGGGAGATTGGCAAACTTTGAGCACCTCCCTTCAAGAATTCACCATTCCAGACCAGCGCAAAAAATTCAAGAAACGGCGGCATCGGGAGGGAATACTTTTACAAAAGGCCATCGGCGAAAAACGCTTGCCTGGAAAAGGAAACCCCTGCCCACCGAGCATCCCCAAACCTAGCGCTGCATTGAATAAAATTTTTGATACTCGCGTAACAACAAGGAGAACACTGTGGTCATAACAAGGACAATGCAAAAATGCTGCTTGGGATTATTATTTTCGTGTATTTTATCCGGACCAGTTGCGGCAGAAAATCTCCCACCAACCTCATCTGTGCAGTGTGCCAAGTCTACGGGCAGTTCAAAAGCGATAATCTGCAATATGAAAGGAGACGCTCAAGCCCCCTTCTTGCAGGAAGACATGTACAATGCCGGGCTTTTCGGACGCGCCTTACGCAACACCACGCCTGACAGCGCAGAACAAAAGCAAGTCATAGCAGGCCAATGGAGTTATCTCAAGGAACGCGATGCTTGTGGCACCGATACATCCTGCATCATGCGCGTGATGAAAGCACGACATAAGGTACTCATCGCCCTTAACCAACAACTCCGGGTGGAACTTCCCGATGCCGGAATCGCTCTGTTTGCGGGTAAAGCCTACCTTATTGACGCTGACGACCATGACCCACAGAAAAAGTCCGCCCAGATTTTGCTAAGTGACCGTATTTTTGATGCCTTTGAACAAGATCCCGTTGCTCACGCCAAATTATCTGATGGCAGTATCGTATTTTGGGGGTTTCAACAGGGTAATGGCAGCGTGCGTTCTATTGTGATCAGTAATACCCGGGGTGAGGTACAGCTGATAGGGGCAGTTGATGATTTGCCCGAGATCAGCCGCACACCTATGCCAACTGCAAAGACCATCTTAGCTGCCAGCCCTGCGAAAGCTTCGGGGCAAGTCCTGCTATTTGTCCATAATGCGAAAGCACTGCAATACTATTTGCCCGCTGTAGACGCCTGGGCAAGAGCCAATTTGCTGGGATTCAATGTGCGTTGCAATCAGAATTCGCATTGGCAGACGCTCTGTAAACAAGCGCGAGCCTATCCACTGCCTATTCGGGCTTATCAACTGGCTTGCAAATCAGGCTCTGGCCCCAAAAACTTCGCCGAACGCTGTCCATTACCCTTACCCAAAAGCCACGAGCAGGTTTCACTGGAATTATTCAGGCAATGATTGCGCTGAGTACACCTGCACGGCCAACTGCAAATCCTCCCAGGCCTTGCGCTTTTCCAGCGGGCTGCGGAGTAAATAGGCCGGGTGGTAGGTAACAATCAATGGAATGTTCTGGTACCGGTGGGTTTGCCCGCGTAACTGGCCGATGGGTGTCGTGACCTGCAGCAGACTCTGGGCGGCAAAACGCCCCAGGGCAACAATAATACGGGGCTGGAGCAGGGCAATCTGACGCTGCAAAAAAGGCAGGCAGGACTGCACCTCTGGACCCAGAGGATCACGATTGTTGGGGGGGCGGCATTTGAGCACATTGGCAATATAGACATCCTGCCGCCGGGTCAGGCCCATGGCTTTCAGCATGTTATCGAGCAACTGCCCGCCGCGACCGACAAAAGCTTCGCCGCGCCGGTCTTCTTCGGCACCCGGTGCTTCTCCTACAAAAAGCCAGGAACCTCTGGGGTTACCGGCTCCGAAAACCGCATGCTGGCGGGTTTCGCCCAATGAACAAGCCCGACAGTTATGCACCATGATTTGCAAATCACGCCAGTCACTCGCGCTGATCTGCTGAAGTCTTTGCGGTTCGGCAGATTCGCCGGGTGCAGGCAGATCAGACAATGTCGCCGCCGCTTCCGGTTCAGCCGGGATTTTTGGCTGCAGTTCCGGGGCTACTGGCTGCGGTACGCCTGCTACTTTGGGTGGGGCACTGAGAAGACCTGCGGCTGCGCGCAAGGTACTGATACCCTCTGGGGCCTCCAGAGAGTTTGCTAAGGATTCCGGGATTTTTGCCTTGGCGTCTGCTTGCGCCGGGACAGATACGGCTTGGTTTTTTAGCGGGGGCAGAACAGGGCTCTCCCCTGGCACCGCCAAACCCAGGAGTTTCAGAAACCGCCGCTGCTCTACATTAAAAATGTCTGACATGACCCTATGCTAAGGGTCGGACGCGTTGCTGGCAATTACAGGGGCTGATCCACATCATGCGGGCATATTCCATTTTATGATGATTATCAGTATGATAATAAAGCCAGCGGCATAAAATCATCCTCTAATCGCTGGACCACTCATTTTGCAAGGGAGCGTTATTATGGAAACAAGCAGTCTGGTAACCAGCAGCAACAAGGAAGATCGCAACATCATGGCATTAATCCAGGCCGGAGGTATTTTATTCGGTTTTTTACCGGCGCTGATTGTGTATCTGATCAAGAAGGATGGCGACAATCAATGGCTCATCACCGAGAGCAAAGAAGCCCTGAATTTTCAGATCACCATTCTCCTCGCTTACATTGTCGCCAGCGTGCTCAGCGCCTTACTCATCGGGCTTTTTATTTTTCCCCTGGTTTTTCTTTTCAATCTGATTTTCTGCATTATTGCCGCGCTGAAATCAAGTAGCGGTGAAGGCTACCGTTATCCCCTTACCCTGCGTCTGCTGAGCTAAACCAACATCCTTCCGCAATGACGGCTTGCGCCGCCAGAGCCCGCCCCGTACCCTATCTCCCTTCTGAAGGAAAATACATGGGAGATTGGGGCGATGTCTATTCTGCGGCTGGAAGCGGGGCAGGTGGAGTGGGGAGGCCGCGCCTTACTGGACCATGCGGATCTGAATCTTGAAGCCGGTGAACGCATTGGTCTGATTGGCCGTAATGGCGAAGGTAAATCGACCCTGCTGCAAGCACTTGCCGGTCTTTGCAGGCTGGATGCCGGAAATCTTTGGGTGGCACCGGGACTCAGCCGTAGCTATCTGGCCCAGGAACCCGAACTGGCCGCCGATCACGATCTGCTCACCGCTATCAAATCCGGACACCCCGCCTGGCGGCAACTGCAAAATGCCGAGGCGGGGGATGCACAGGCCCATGCCCTGGCAGACCATCATGATGCCTGGCAAATCGACTACAAAGCGGAAGCCCTGCGCGATAGTCTGGGCCTGCCAGCTGAAGGCGTGGTTTCTGCCTTGTCAGGCGGGCAGCGCAAGCGCGTAGCCATTGCTGCTGCCCTGGTTTCCGAACCGGATATTCTGTTTTTTGACGAGCCCACCAACCATCTGGATTTACCAGCCATTCTTGCCCTGGAACAGTCCCTGCTGCGCTATCGCGGCACCCTGGTATTCATCACCCATGACCGGCGCTTTCTGGATCGCCTGGCAACCCGTATTGTCGAACTGGATCGCGGCATTTTACGCAGTTTTCCGGGCAGCTTTGCCGAATATCAGGCACGCAAGGCGGAAGTGCTGGCGGCCGAGGCTGCAGCAGATAATCGCCTGGAAGGGCAACTTGCCGAGGAAGAAGCCTGGTTACGCCAGGGGGTAAAGGCACGGGCCAAACGCAACCAGGGCCGTTTGCGTCGTCTGGAAAGCCTGCGCGAGGAGCGCGCCAGCCGTCGCCAGCAGCAGGGGCAGGCGAGCCTGCAGATCAGCACGGCGGAACGCTCCGGGGCCTTGATTGCGGAACTGGATCAGGTGTCCTTCCACTATGAAGAGCGCCCCATTATCCGGAATTTTTCAACACGTATTGAACGCGGCGACCGGGTCGGTATTATCGGCCCCAACGGAGCCGGTAAAACCACTTTGCTGCGCCTGATTCTCGGCGAACTGGAAGCCCAGCAAGGCCAGATCCGGCGCGGCACCAAACAGGAAGTCGCCTATTTTGATCAGATGCGGGCGACGCTTGATCCGGAAAGCCGGGTAGTGGATGCCATTGCAGATGGTAACGATTTCATTGAGATCAATGGGGAGCGGCGCCACGTTCTGGGATATTTGCAGGACTTCCTGTTCCCGCCCAGTCGCGCCCGGGGGTTGATCAAGGCGCTGTCGGGCGGCGAACGGGCGCGCCTGCTACTGGCCCGCTTGTTTGCCCGCCCCGCCAATATTCTGGTGCTCGACGAACCGACCAATGACCTGGATCTGGAAACCCTTGAAGTGCTGGAAGAGCGTCTCCAGAATTATACGGGCACCCTGTTTCTGGTTTCTCATGACCGGGACTTTCTTGACAACGTAGTCACCCAGGTCATTGCCTTCGGTGAAAACGGTCAGCTTACCCAGAATGCCGGCGGCTATGAGGACTGGTTACGCTGGCAGACAGAAATCCAGCTAGCTGCCAGCAAGAATGCTGAAAGCTCTACGGGCAAAACATCCGGCAAACGGGAAAACAGCAAAAAAACTACGCTCAGTTACAAGGAAAGTCAGGAGTTGGTTGCTTTACCTGCCCAAATAGAAGCTATGGAGCAGGAACAGGAAAACGTGGCAGCGACTCTGGCTTTACCGGAAACCTACCAGAACCCGGAAAAGCTGAAAGCGCTCCAACTGCGGTCAGACCAGCTCGCCAAAAAGTTGCAGCAGACTTATTCACGCTGGGAGCTGCTGGAAGCCAAAGCGGCTGCCAGCAACAACGCCTAACCCTAAAAACGGCAGTTGCTGCGGGTGCTTTGCAGCGACTTTTGTTCCGTGCCGTTGTTGTTTTTGGCGAAATCCAGCGCCCGTCAGGAGAGCTGTCTGAGCCCGCAGGGCGAGTTCTCTCCTGACAGCAGGATGAACCTCAGAACAACAGGCAAGGAACAATGGAGCAAAAAGCACCCACAGCAACTGCCGTTTTTAGGTTAACTGGAAATGATTTCATTTGCGCAGGACAAAGTGCAGGACGATCCCATCCACAACAGCCGGGACCAGGGTAGCAATGACCCCGACGGCCATACTGATCCAGGGGCTGGGGGGATTGAGGGGGTCCGGCAAAATGCCGGGCCAGTGCCAGGGAAGACCCATCAATGTGTAAGCCAACATCAATCCGGGAATCAATAAAAGGCCATCTAGTGCCAGCAGCAACAAAACTGCCAGAAGCACCAGAACAACGGCGATAGCGCCTTGCAGCAGGGCTTTCAGAGTCGCGGTCATGGGGTCTGCTTTAACCACGATACACCCAGAGTTTGATGTCCTGACGCGGGATAGTCACCGCTTTGCCCTGCCGAAAGTAGAGGGTCGCATCAGACCAGAAAGCAGGGTCGGTAAATCGCGGGGTTACCCGATAGGCGCCCGGCCAATCTGGTGCGGTTACGGCTCGGTGTCCGGCCACAATAATATTTCGGGCACCGGCGGCATTCACATAAATATGGGCTACCGGGATACGCGAAACAGCAGCGAAGGCTAGAACACCCAGCAGCAAGCCGGCAATACCCAGCGCCAAAATGCTGGCGACCCATTTATCGGTTCGACTCAATTTCCGCCTCCTTCTGCCCATATTTCCGCCTGGGTAGCAGTAATGCCTTTATTCTTGGAAGCACAAGCCTTGCCACCACACCAGCGTGGAGAAATATTCAATTCTTGCAGCGCATGGCGCATGGTAACCCGAAACACCGGTGCCGATTCAACGCCGCCGAAGTTCCAGTACCGCGTGCTGCCGCGCATGGTCACGGCCATGACCAGTTTTGGAGCAAAGCCGGGGGCAAAACCCACGAAGGTCGCATTGGTCTTGTTTTTCTGGAAGCCATCCTTGCCATTGGCCATATTGGCGGTTCCGGTTTTGCCAGCCACCGCATAGCCGGGGATGGCAGCCAAAATACCGGTCCCATTGGCTGCACACACACCCTCAAGCCAGTGGCGCAAATGTGCGGCAATATTTGTCGGCATGATGCGCTGTTTTTGCACCGGCTGGCCCGCTATCAGGGTCGGTGTGACGTGATAACCGCCGTTGGCAATGGCGGCATAACCCTCGGCGAGCTGCAGGGTCGTCACCGAAACGCCATAACCCAACGCAATGGTGGCGTGGCGGGCTTTATCCCAGGTCTGAGGTTGTGGCAGGACGCCGCCAGTAGCGCCAGCGAAGCCCAGATCCGGCTCTTTCCCGAAACCCGCAGACCGATACATGTCATAAATCGCTTGGGCAGGCGTCCGCAGCGCAATTTTGGCCGCCCCGATGTCACTGGAATATTTGAGAATATGCGCCACATTCAGTTCATGATGCACCACATCATCACGAATACAAAACCCACCGACGGGCAGACAGTGAGAAACATTGAAGCTTTGGTCCGGCTGGATACTGCCGGTTTTCAGTGCTGCTGCCACCATAAAGGGTTTCATGACAGAACCCGGTTCAAAAGCCTGATGCACGGCGTTGTTGACGTAATCGGCAGGATTGCCGCAACCACTTCGGGAATTGGGGTTGCAGGAGGGTACGCTGGCCATGGCCAGAATCTGTCCATTTTCGACATTCATGACTACTGCAGAACCTTCTGTTGCCCCAAAGTGCTTCTGGGCAGCCAGCAGGGTCATGTATGCCCAGTACTGAATCTGGGGATTAATGGTCAAATGCAGATCATGACCGGGTATGGGGGCATGACGGGCACCCAGCACCCGCAGCACTTCACCTTGCCCGTCCACCAATACTTTTTCCGTGCCGGAATGACCTGCAAGCCATTGGTCATAGCCTCTTTCCAGACCGGCAGCACCATGATGATCCAGATGTACCAGGCCCAGCAGAGGCGTAGTCACAGCGCCTAGTGGATAGTAAGTGCGACTGGTTGCCTGCACGTAAATGCCCGGCACATGGAGGGCATGCAAAGCCTTGCCCATCTGCGGCTCGCCCTGACGCAAAATATAGGCAAACCCGGAACCACCGGATTGCACACGTTCCGCCAACGCCTGTGGGCTTAAATTCAGGGCAGCAGCGACCTTATCCCAATCTTTCTGGTATTGATTAAAAATTCGCGGGTCTGTCCAGATGGTGACAGCGGGGACATTGACTGCCAGTGCCGTACCATTATCGGCATAAATCACACCGCGATCAGCAGGAAGAGGACGATCCTGCATATATCGCATGCGCCCCTGATCACGCAGGGTATGATCCTGCCACCATTGCAAATCCGTGTCCCGGGTCAGCACAACGACAAAGCCAACGAAGATGATCGCCAGAATGAGCACAGCCCGCCAACGGGGCAAAATGCGATGCGACTTTGGGCGTTCTGCGGTCAATCCGGATCTCCCGCATGTAGGGTACAGCGATAATTGCCTTTGGCACTTAACATGGCGGAGTGGATGGATATATGGCGCCCGCAAACGGAGCAGCGAACCAGGGACTCCACTTCGGGATGATTTTTGGGTATGCGCTGTCGCCAGAAATAAAACAACAGACCCAGAACCCCTGCCAGTAACAACCATTTAAACATCCACAAAATCCCTGCCTGCTTCGAGCCGCAATTTTTTGGAACGCCATGAAAACACCAAAAAGGCCCGACGAAGCGGGCCTTTTCAACAATATTGGTCGGGGCGAGAGGATTCGAACCTCCGACATCCGCCTCCCGAAGGCGGCGCTCTACCAGGCTGAGCCACGCCCCGATGCTACTACCTAAAAGTCACGCCGCACCGCGAACCCGGCCAGGAATGTCAAAGCTGACTTTTCCGGACCATCGGGAAAGCTGGATAAACAGGCAACGGCCTGTTCAGCCTTTTCTGCCGCGACGCGCAAAGTGTAATCAATAGCTTCTGTTCTGGCAATGATTTCCCAGACCGCCGCAAAATCGGCCGGGTTTTCGCCATCCAAAGCTGCTCGTAAAATGGCCTGCTCAGACGGAGTAGCATGCTGCATGGCGTGAATGTAGGGTAAGGTCGCCTTGCCGTCAGCCAGATCATCTCCCCGGTTTTTACCCATTTTTTCGGCGGAGGTGGAATAATCCAGGGCGTCGTCCATCAACTGAAAAGCAATCCCGAGTAACGAACCATATTTTGCCAGTGCTGTTTCGGACTGCTGATCCAGATGATTGATCAAGGCACCAATACGCATGGCAGCCTCAAACAACTTGGCGGTTTTGGCTTCAATGACCGAAAAATAAGATGCCACACTTAAATCTGGATCGTGCGCATTTTCCAGTTGTGCTACTTCTCCCTGGGCAATGACACTGGTTGCCTCGGCCATGGTCGCCAGAATACGCATATCTCCATCTGCCACCATCATTTCAAAGGATCGGGCATAGAGAAAATCACCCACCAAAACCGCCGCCGCATTACCCCATAGCTGATTGGCGGTGGCATTGTTGCGGCGCAGCTCGGAACCATCCACCACGTCATCATGCAAGAGTGTCGCCGTGTGAATAAATTCCACCACTGCCGCCAGGGGGATTGGCCGCGCGCTGTGTTCGCCACCCATGCGCGCGGCCAGGAGCAGCACGATAGGACGCAGTCGTTTTCCACCAGCGTTAATCAAATAGGTGCCCATCGCGGGGATGGTCGGCACGCCGGAACGCAGTTGTTCCTGAATCACCTGATTCACCGCCAACATATCCGACCGCACCAGTTGGTTAACCGACTCCAGATCCATACCTTGCTGCTCCCTGTTTATTGGCATCGGCACCACTTTACACCAGAAAGTGCCAAGCTTGCGGCCGCAGGGGATTGTGGTGAGGGCGACAATAGCTTGTCAAGCACGATTCCTGCCCAACTGTTCAGACATCGGGGAGAGACTTGGGGATTTCCAGCTGTCGGGAACGGGCCAGCTGTCGCAATTCTTCCGGATCACCCTGCCAGTCTGCCAGCACCTTCCATAAGGGATGCGGCCCAAGATCCTGACCCGCCCGCAACATCCGCTCGCGCAGCGTTTTCCCGCCACCACCTACCGTCAGGAATAGCAAAATCAAGGCGTTGATGTATTCCTCAAGAAGATGCTGCTGGTGGGTAATACGCAGTAACTCGGCATAGAGGGGCAAGCGCAGTGGCTCGTGGGCAATCGCCCGCCACAATATGGCCATGCCATAATGCGGGTCACGATTGCGGGCAACCAGCGCGAGGGCCATTTCTGCGGTCATCGCTGCCTCACCGCCTTGTTCCTGCGGCATGGGAACAGTCATTCCCACTTTTTCGGCCAGCACCAGAAGTTCAAGATTGCCGGGATCCTGCTGCAAGCCGTGTTCCACCCGCTCCCGCCACCAGGTTTCATCCATGGGCACATTGCCGGATTTTTCACCCAGGCTTTCCAGCAAATCCGCATAACTGTTCATATCAGCCATGGCAATATAGGTGTCCAGTAGCTGATTAATCACCCGGGTTTCATGGGGATTCAGATCAACATACCAACGTAATACTGTCGCCGCCTGCGCATGATGCCCATATTCCAGATAAATATTCGCCTCATTGAGTAAGTCATCAATGCTGAGAGCTTCCTGCGTGGTCGCCGTCACTTTTTCAGCTTCAGGAATGGCCGTGACTTCATGCAGGGGAGCGGGAACAGTCTTGACTGGCAGAGCAGAGGCATCCCTGGAAAGATCTGGCGAAGCCGTCACAGCGCGATTCTGCAAACGTCGCCGCCGGGCGCGCAAGCGAATAGACACTTCCACCAATAACAGCAGCACAACAATCACTTCCAGGAATATCATCAAGCCTTGCATAAACACCTCAACCCCATGACCGAGCTTCCAAACATGCTATTAAACACTGCATGTTCCAGTACAATTAGTCTAAGAGTCAGAGTTCGCAAGAATATTTTTAATGATCTTCAATACCCAGTTCTTTCAGCTTGCGGGTCAGGGTATTACGTCCCCAACCCAATTTCTGGGCGGCATCCTGCTTGTGACCACGGGTATGCTGGAGTGCGGCTTCCAGCATGCAGCGCTCAAACTGGGGCTGAATTTTATCGAGCAGGGATTCTTCCCCGCTGGCGAGGCGTTGGCGCACCAGCGTGCCCAGTTGCAGCCGCCAATCCTGATGGATCGGCGCATCTGTCAGCTCCGCTAGCGGCGCCGCAACGCTCATCTCCGGCGGCAAATCGGTGATCTGCACCTCACTGGTGGGGGCCATGACGGTAACCCAGCGACAAACATTCTCAAGTTGCCGGACATTGCCCGGCCAGTGCCATTCGGTGAAAGCCATTTCGGCAGCCGGGCTCAACAGCTTGCGCTCGACATCCAGTTGCTCCGCACTGCGGCGCAGGAAATGCCGCGCCAGTCGCGGAATATCTTCGCGGCGCTCACGTAGCGGCGGCAAGTGAATATGGATGACATTCAGACGATGATAGAGATCTTCGCGAAAACTGCCGTCGCGGACCTTGGCTTCCAGGTTCTGGTGGGTGGCTGCCAGCACCCGCACATCAGCACGCAAAGGGGCATGCCCCCCCACCCGGTAAAAAGTACCATCCGAGAGCACCCGCAGCAGGCGGGTTTGCAAAGCAGCAGGCATATCCCCGATTTCATCCAGAAACAGGGTACCCCCGGAGGCTTGCTCAAAACGCCCCTGGCGGGTTTGTACCGCTCCGGTAAATGCACCCTTTTCATGTCCAAACAGTTCGGATTCCAGCAGTTCGGCGGGAATAGCGGCGGTATTGATAGCAATAAACGGCCCTCTGGCCCGTGGACTGTGACGATGCAGGGCGCTGGCCACCAGCTCTTTACCGGCTCCCGACTCACCGGTAATCAGCACATTGATCTGTGATCGGGACAGACGTCCGATGGCTCGAAACACCTCCTGCATTGCTGGCGCTTCACCAATCATTTCCGCCGGGTCCACATCCTCCGTCTGGCTACTGGCTGTCGGTTCTTCCTGACTGCCCAAAGCGCGGCGAACCAGATTGATGGCCTCGTCCATATCAAAGGGTTTGGGTAAATACTCAAAAGCCCCACTTTGGAAAGCCGAAACGGCATTATCGAGGTCCGAATGGGCCGTCATGACAATAACCGGGAGCTTGGGCCAACGCGCCTGCACTTCCCTCAGAAAAGCCAGACCGTCCAGACCGGGCATGCGTAAGTCCGTGACAATGGCATTGGGTTGATCACGGCCCAACGCCCGCAAGGCACTGTCAGCATCGGCAAAACTCCGGGAAGGAATTTCCGCCTGAGCCAGAGCTTTTTCCAGTACCCAGCGAATAGAGGGATCATCGTCAATAATCCAGACCTGTTTCATTGCGGCTCCTCACGATGTTGGCCAAGGGGCAGGGAGACCGAAAAAATGGTTTCCCCCGGTCGGGAATGACAGTGCACGACGCCACCATGTCCGCGCACCAGACCCTGGGCAATAGCCAGCCCCATCCCCATGCCTGCCGCACGACTGGTCACCAGGGGCAGAAAAATGCGGGGCAAAAGATCCTCAGCAATCCCTGGACCGCTATCGACAATATCTACCCGTAGGGCGAGGCGAAATTTCTGGTGGAGCAAGGTGACATAGCGATCCACCCTGGTCCGAATGAGGATGGTGCCGTGGCGATCCAGCGCCTGCTGGGCATTACGCAGCAAATTGAGGAAAACCTGCACCAGTTGCTCCTGATCCGCATAAACTTCCGGAATGGAAAGGTCATAATCGAAACGCAACGCAATACCTGTGGGCAGTTCGGCCTGGAGGAGACGCCGTACATGCTCCAGCACCTGATGAATATTGACGTTGGCAAAAATCGGGCGACTGCGTGGTCCCTGTAAACGATCCACCAGATGATGCAGACGGTCGACTTCATGGAGTATGACCCGGGTATAATCTTTCAATTCAGGACGTTGCAATTCTCTCTCAAGAAGTTGGGTAGCGCCGCGCAATCCACCCAGAGGATTTTTGATTTCATGGGCAAGGCCGCGTAGCATTTCCTGAGCTGCTCCGTAAATCCGATCCTGCATTTCTTCTTCTGCATGCCGTGCGGGTAGTTCCATCGGTCGCATTTCGATAATCAGATGGCCATCGGCCAAAGGCGTCACCACCAGATCCACCACCGCATGACTGCCATCATGGAGCTGCAATGACAAGGCGCGACGCAGTATGGTCCCATTCAAATCGGTGGCATCGGCAAACAGCGCAGCAAAGCGATCTTCTCCGACAATGCTGCATAAGGCTGCAACGGTTTGGCCGCGTGCCTGATGCTGACTGATGCGCAGGAGGTTTTCTGCCGCCGGATTCATAAAACGCAGCTTGTGCTGAGTGTCCAGAGTCATTACCGCTGACTCCAGGGCATCCAGTACCGCGTTTTCTGTCAATGTTGCTTTTGTGCTTTTGCGCTGCGCCATGCAAGCTCCAAATGGGTATCCGCCTCTGGAGGCGCTTTCATAAATTCATCCAAGCAAAAAACACACCAAACCAATATCTGGCAGCCGGGGAATTGCCCTGCGTACGCATACAATCCTTCAGCTGGGTACCAGCTCTAGCCAGTAGCAGCAATGTCTCGAATCAAAATGACCGCCCATCATCCAGAGCAACAGTCGCAACCAGGATAGTGCATCGGCCGCACCATAATAGTGCACAAGCTCTGACCACCACAACGCCGGAAAATCATGCTCATGGTGAACAGGCTTCCAAAACGCCAAAATATCAGCGACTATAACTACACAGCGCTGCATGCCTACAGGGATAATTCATGACTTACTGCCTCACTGCCCACGTTTCTGGGGGGCTGATTTTCTGTTCTGACTCCCGCACCAATGCAGGCACAGACAATGTCAGTATTTACTCAAAAATGCATAATTATTGCTGGCCGGGTGATCGCTTTCTCTGCCTGCTTTCGGCTGGAAATCTGGCCACTACCCAGGGAGTCGTTAAACGCCTGCAGCAGGATATGGACCAGAACGCCGAAGTCCATCTTTTGAACCTTTCCGGTATGGCAGAAGCTGCAGATTATATTGGCCTGATAAACGCCGAAATCCAGCGTAATCAGGTCAGCCGTGATACGGCCAACACCAATTTTGAGGCCACTTTCATTTTGGGTGGTCAGATCGGCAGCGAAGTACCTGTCACCTACATGATTTACCCGCAGGGAAATTACATTCACGAATCGGCAGATCATCCCTTTTTACAAATCGGCGAAATCAAATACGGCAAACCCATACTCGACCGCGTGATCAAACCGGAACTGTCCCTGGAAGCCGCCGCCCGCTGCGCGCTGGTTTCGATGAATTCCACCATGCGCAGTAATGTTACGGTCGGCCCGCCGGTTGAGTTACTCATCTATGAAACCAATACACTGCAAATGGGACGATACCTTTCACTGACCGAAGAAGACCGCTTTTACCGGACTCTTGGTGAACGCTGGAGTCAGGGACTTTTGCAGGCATTGGACGGTCTTCCTCCTTTTGACTGGGAAACTCCGACAACCATGCCACCGTTGTGAAGTAAAGGCACATAAACATACGGAGTAGTTCTGCACTTTAATGGTGCAATATGCACCAATATGATACAATTGCGGCCTTGGCGTGACGGTTTGTTGCCTCCACAAACCGACCAGCCTGACTGGCACGCACTTTGCTTCATTCATTGTACTAAAACTTGGGCGAGAATCTTGCGACGAGGAGATAAAGCAGATGGACTGGCTCAGAACCCATTATCAACAGCAGATCACCCATGACGAACTGGTAGATGAAAATGCCCGACCGCGCCGGGCGGCTGCACCCCTGTTCAATTATCTGAACACCCTGGACAGCAGCGAGTTGCAGGCGCGTCGTCAGGCTGCAGACGCCTCCATTCTCGCCATGGGAATCACTTTTACGGTATACAGTGAAGCGGGCAATATTGATCGTGCCTGGCCTTTTGACATTATCCCGAGAATTCTTTCCAGCAGCGAATGGACACGCATTGAAGAGGGACTCAAACAGCGCCTGCAGGCACTCAACCTGTTCATTGATGATCTTTACAATGATCAGCGCATTGTCGCTGATGGCGTTTTTCCGGCCGAAGTGTTGGAAGGTTCGCGCAATTTTCGGGAAGCCTGTCGGGGCATTCATCCCCCCTTCGGCGTCTGGGCACACATCTGCGGAAGTGATCTGGTGCGCGATGCGGACGGCACCATTTATGTGCTGGAAGATAACCTCCGGGTACCTTCGGGCGTTTCTTACATGCTTGAAAACCGCCAGATCATGAAGCGGCTTTTCCCGGAGTTGTTCAAATCATCCATTATCCGGCCCGTGGACGACTACCCCAATCGCCTGTACGAAACCTTGGCGGCCTTGTCTCCGCGCCCGGAAGAAAAGCCCGTGCTCGCAGTACTTACCCCTGGCATCTACAATTCCGCTTATTTTGAACATAGTTATTTAGCCCAGCAGATGGGCGCTTATCTTGCTGAGGGCCCGGATTTTTACGTCAGCAAGGAAGATATTGTTTATTTACGTACCATTTCCGGATTACAACGCGTCGATGTCATTTACCGCCGTATTGATGATGACTACCTGGACCCCGAAGTTTTTTTTCCGGATTCCGTGCTCGGTATCCCCGGACTACTCCGCGCCTGGCGACGCGGGAATGTGGCCATTGCCAACGCGCCTGGTGCCGGAGTAGCCGATGACAAGGTCGTGTACGCCTTTGTTCCGGAAATCATTCGTTACTATCTGGATGCCGAACCCATTATTCCCAATGTTCCGACTTATTTGTGCATGCGCGATGCAGATCGGGATTATGTCCTCAGCCATCTTGCCGAACTGGTGGTTAAGCCGGCCAACGAGTCCGGGGGTTATGGCATGCTGATCGGCCCCCGCGCCAGCCAGGCTGAACGCGACCGTTTTGCCGAACTGATTCAGGCCAATCCACGCAACTATATTGCCCAGCCGACCCTGAATATTTCCACAGCACCCACTCTGGTAGATGATCATCTGGAGGCACGACACCTCGACCTGCGCCCTTTTATTTTGCAGGCGGATAAACTGTATGTAACCACTGGGGGATTGACCCGGGTGGCGATGCAGCCGGGCTCACTGGTAGTGAATAGCTCACAGGGTGGCGGCAGCAAAGACACCTGGATTGTTGATGAGGAGGCACCATGCTTTCCCGAGTAGCTGAAAATCTGTACTGGATGGCACGCTATCTGGAGCGCACGGAAGACGTAGCCCGTCTGATTAATGCCACCACCCTGATGCTGCTGGATCTGCCCCCTGGAGCTTATTTTGGCTGGGATATCCTGTTGCAGGTCACCGGTGACGCGACGCTATACGCAGAGCTTTATGGTGCCCCCGAAGAAAACCGCATCATGCGTTTTTTGATTGCCGACGAGCGCAATCCGAATTCGGTCATGGCTGCCATTCATCAGGCTCGGGAAAACTGCCGGACGTTTCGCGACTTACTGCCTGGCGAGTTCTGGGAACGCCTCAACACCCTGTTTCTGTACGTTCGCGATCAGGCGGTTTCCGGAGCAGATAGCCGTCATGCCCGTTACGCTTTTCTCAACGAAGTCATTGCCCGACGCCACGCCCTGGTAGGCCTGCTGATCAGCAGCATGAGTCAGGATAATGTTTACCAGTTCATCAAGTTGGGACGCAATATGGAACGGGCGGACATGACCACGCGCATTGTCGATGTCACCAGCGCCGTGATTTTACCTCAGGATCTGGGGCTGCAGAAAACGGCGGGCAGCAGCTTGTGGATTGGGGTTCTGAAGTCACTCAGTGCCTTTGAAATGTACCGACGCCATATTTCCGTGCGGGTGCGCAGTAATCAGGTAGTGGATTATCTGCTCAAGGACGGCAAATTCCCGCGCAGCATGAAATACTGCCTGGGAGAAATGGAAGTGGCATTAGCCTATCTGCCCAATGCCGGAACCCCTGCGGAGGCCGTCCGCCGGGCCCGGCGACGCCTGGATCAGCTGAAATTGAGCGACCTCCGCCCGGACCTGCTCCATGAATATCTGGATCAGGCCCAGAGGGATCTCGCCATGGTCCATCGGACCATTCAGGGTACCTATTTCGCCAGGGAAGATAGTGGTTCGGAAAATGCTCTGAATGGACTCCACTTGCAGATTGCACAAGCTTAAGTCCCACAGCATTTCACCACCGAGGATAATTTATGGGTATTCATGTCGTTCTGCGTCATCAGACCGAGTATGACTTTGATCGTTTGGTGGAAATCCACCCTCACGTACTGCGCCTGCGGCCGGCGCCGCACTGTCGCACCCCGATTCTTGCGTATTCGCTGGAAGTCAGCCCCGAAAAACATTTCCTCAACTGGCAGCAGGATCCCTTCGGGAATTATCAGGCCCGTCTGGTTTTTCCTGAACGCGCCAAGTCCCTCAAATTCAGCATCGAAGTCATCGCCGATCTGAGCGTGATTGACCCTTTCGATTTTTTTATTGAAGAGCAGGCAGAACGCTGGCCCTTCCGTTACGAACCCGCATTATATAAAGAGCTGGCCCCCTATCTGGAAAAAGAAAAAGCCGGGCGCCTACTGCAACAAATGTTGCTGGGCATCATCAAACGCAAACAGCGGACCATTGATTTTCTGGTTGGCATCAATCAGCAGCTACAAAGTGCCATCGCTTACACCCTGCGCATGGAGGTCGGCGTCCAGACTCCCGAAGAAACCCTGAAAAAAGCCAGCGGTTCCTGTCGGGACAGCGCCTGGCTGCTGGTACAGTTGTTACGACATCTGGGTCTCGCGGCCCGCTTTGTTTCCGGCTATCTGGTTCAGTTGGTGGCCGATCAGGCACCTCTCGAAGGTCCCTCCGGCCCCGCCCAGGATTTCACTGACCTGCACGCCTGGGTGGAAGTGTACATCCCCGGAGCAGGCTGGATTGGCATGGACCCGACCTCCGGTCTGTTTGCCAGTGAAGGGCATATTCCACTGGCCTGTACGCCGCATTACCAAAGTGCCGCACCGATCAGCGGTGCCACTGGAAAATGTGAGGTTACCTTTCATTTTTCCAACCAGGTCACCCGGCTGCCGGAAATACCCCGGGTCACCAAACCCTATACCGAGAGCCAGTGGGAAGAAGTCATGGTGCTTGGGCGCATTGTCGATGACCGCCTGCAGGCGGCAGATGTCCGTCTGACCATGGGCGGGGAGCCCACTTTTGTGGCTACGGAAGCGGTGGATGATCCACAATGGAATCTGGAGGCACTGGGCAAACACAAACGCGAACGCGCTGAAATCCTTTCGGAACGCCTGCGTAAGCATTTTGCACAAGGGGCTTTGCGGCATACGGGTGAAGGTAAATGGTATCCGGGCGAACCCCTGCCCAGATGGGCCTTGGGCTTATACTGGCGCAAAGATGGCCTGCCGGTGTGGCAAAATCCGGCATTGCTAGCGGATCCACGCAAGGATTACGGCTGGAAACCGGAAGATCTCCATCATTTCGCCTGTCAGCTCTGCGAACAATTGCAGGTAGACAGCACCCGGCTCATTCCTGCCTATGAAGATGCCTGGCATGTCCTTCATCAAGAGGGACGGGTTCCGGTCAACATTGACCTCAGTACCCATCGCCTTGATGATCCTCTGGAGCGTCAGACCCTCATCGAAAAGCTTCAGGCCGGTCTGGACCGCCCCGTGGGTTGGGTTCTGCCTTTGGCCTGGGAATGGAATCAGCAATGCTGGTACTCCGCAACCTGGGTATTTCGCAGCGGACGCCTGATTCTCATTCCTGGCGACTCAGCTCTGGGTATGCGCCTGCCCCTGGATAGCCTGCCGTGGATGGTCGATCCGCACAAAAAATGGCAGCCGGAAACGGACCCCTTCGCGCCCTTACCGCCCCTACCGGATATGCATGTCAAGCCGACGCCGGAGAGCAGCCATAAATCCCAAACAGCGAAAAGCCAGGCCAGCAACAAAGCTCCCAGCTGGGAGGAAATTCCCCACACAGCAGTCACCCTGGAGATCCGCAAAGGCTGTCTGTATTGCTTTTTCCCACCCCTGCAGGTGACTGAGCATTATCTGCGGCTACTCAGCGCGCTTGAAGCCACTGCGGCCGCCCTGAAAATGCCGGTCGTCATTGAAGGTTATGCGCCGCCCAGTGATCCTCGCCTGGAAAAACTGCTGGTCACACCGGACCCCGGTGTTATTGAGGTGAACATTCACCCCTCTTCCAGCTGGCCGGAAATGGTCGAAAAAACCAAGCTACTTTACGAAGAAGCCCATGCCTGTCGCCTGACCGCCGAAAAGTTCATGCTGGACGGCCGCCACACCGGTACCGGCGGCGGCAATCACATGACGCTGGGCGGCGCTACCCCCGGCGACAGTCCTTTCCTGCGCCGTCCGGATTTGTTGCAAAGTCTCATTACCTATTGGCAGCATCATCCAGCTCTCTCCTATTTTTTCAGCGGGATGTTTATTGGCCCGACCAGCCAGTCACCCCGGGTGGACGAAGCCCGTCATGAAGCACTTTATGAACTGGAAATTGCCTTTACCCAGGTACCTCCAGGCAATGTCGTGCAACCCTGGCTGGTGGATCGCCTGTTTCGTAATCTTCTGGTCGACATTACCGGAAATACTCATCGCGCAGAAATCTGCATTGACAAACTCTACTCTCCAACCGGTTCCGCCGGACGCCAGGGACTGGTAGAACTGCGTGCCTTTGAAATGCCGCCCCATGCGCGCATGAGTCTGGTCCAGCAGTTGCTGGTCCGCAGTCTGATTTTACGCTTTTGGGAAGATCCTTATCGTCATGCCCTGATTCGCTGGGGAACGACGCTGCATGATCGCTTCATGCTGCCCCACTATGTTTGGGAAGATTTGCGCGAGGTCTGTACGGACCTGCAAAACCACGGGATCCTCTTTCAACTGGAATGGCTGACACCCTTTTCGGAATTTCGCTTTCCAGAGCATGGTCATGTGCAGATTGGTGATGTACAAATAGAACTGCGTGCTGCCATTGAGCCCTGGCATGTTCTCGGTGAGGAGGTCACCGGAAGTGGTACCGCCCGCTACGTGGATTCGTCCATTGAACGCCTGCAGGTCAAGGTCACGGGAATGACTCCCGGACGACATATACTGGCCTGTAATGGACGGCGTGTTCCGCTGCAGACAACCCGAGCCCCGGATACCCAGGTGGCAGGGGTGCGTTATCGTGCCTGGCAGCCGCCATCTGCCCTGCACCCGACCATTCCGGTGCATTCCCCACTGACCTTCGATCTGATCGACACCTGGAATGGACGCAGCATCGGCGGCTGTACCTACCATGTCATGCATCCGGGTGGACGCAATTCGGAAGTATTCCCCGTCAATGCCTGGGAAGCCGAGGCCCGGCGCCAATCCCGTTTTACCACGACCGGTCACAGCCAACCCGAACCGACGCCTTCTGCACCCTCTATCATGGGAGGTAAGGCGCTCCCCAGTGAGGGGCGTTTCGTCGCCAGAGGCAGCGGTGAATACCCCTGGCAAGCACCCTATGATGAAGAACAACCGGATTATCCGCATACTCTGGATCTGCGCATGAGCAGATCCCCAAAACCGGGGTCCTAACCCGCATCGTGACGCTGATCACGATGCTGTGACAGGAGCACTTCTGCCTGGCCACCCAAATATACATATACGCCCAGAGCCACCAGCAGCAATGCAGCAGCTACCAGCAGCAGTTCAGCCAACCAGAGATTCTGGGGGGCATCCAGAGCAAATTTGAACACCAGCATCAGGCCTTCGATGGACACCGCAATCAGGATGGCCGCAATGAATCGGGTCAAAGTGCGTCGCGTAGTACTATGACGACGAATATCTTTGCGCAGCAGGACTTCCTCTTCAAAAATGGTTTTGGACAGATCAAATACGGCCAGCGCCAGGGTAAACAAAATGGTCGCCTGAAAGGGCGCCGTAAAGTCCCCTGGCGCGGCAACAGCCGACCAGACCTGTTTCAGGCTGACGAGCGCATGAAAACCCAGAGCGGCGCTGACTGCCAGCAGGCCAGTCGAAAACAGGGTATAAATGGCCTTGAAATAGGGTTCGAAGCCCCGCCGGATATCATCTTCTTCGAGCAGGGCGAGGGCTCTATCCAGCTCGCTATCAGCCACCAGCATGCCCAGCAGTTGCCCCTTTTCATCACGAATAGGCGCTGCAGCCGTCACACAAATATGACCATTGGCCGAAGATAAATAGGGTTCGGTCAGGACTGGAGACAACGCATTGAGGGCCAGACGGTAATAAGGTCGATGGCTGCGATCCACGCCATCCCCATCCTCTTTACCAGCAGCACGGCGCCGGGAAGCAGCCACATTATCCCCAATTTGCCGACCCTCCGCATCCAGGAGGTAGCACAAATCCAGAAAAGGGTGGCGATTAATGAGACAACTCAGCTTTTTCCGTTGTTCATCCGCATGCTGCTGCAACAATGCAGGACTGGCGAGGGCATCAACGACGCCCCCAAGCAGTGCGGCAAGATCCTTGCGTACCTCGCGAAAATGCTCGAAGCGATTCATGACTCACCCCCAACAGGTCGCTCGTGGCGTCTATGTGCAAATTGATCAGATCATGACCCATGGATAGTGCAGCAAGGGGCGTGCCATAGCCTCAACACCTTTTATGCTTCTAAGAATCTACTCACCCAAAAGCGGGAATCGGCATTTCGCAAAAAAGATGGCACGCTTCCTGCTAAACATATCCTGATCATGGTCATCTGATCACTCCTCCTCAAGTGGCTTCCAGGGCGGTCCTCCCGCCCTTTTTTTTGTTCAAAGCTCAGGCGCATAGCCAAATACCCATATAATCCGCTGATAAACAGCCGGTTAATATTTTGTGAAGCATTTCTGGACAGAAACTTTCCGGTCGGGATGCGGACTGGCGCAACCAGCCGCCATGCACCATAATTGTGCATAGAGCGCACCACCTACGAACAATTTGTCAGTACACAGTGCAGGAATACACAGCAGGCCTCATCGGGGGGAAAGACCAGAACTGCCCGCACTTTGGCACAGGAAATGCTTAATGAAAAACATTCTTCAACACCTGAACCCTAGGGTCGCGTCCATGTCCAAGAGTTTCAGGATGTAAACCATCGCGGCTTCGCCGCAAGGAGTGGCAAATGGCGTTATTCGACCGTTATCAGGAGCGTTTCCTGCAACAGCAGGAAGTCACCCTTTCACTGGACGCTTATCTGGACCTCTGTGCCCGTGAACCCATAGCCTATGCCAGCGCTGCAGAACGGATGCTGGCCGCCATCGGCGAGCCGCAGGTGATCGACACTCAGGCGGACCCCCGACTGTCGCGGATATTCATGAATCGAAAGTTGCTCACCTACCCGGCTTTCAATGATTTTTACGGTATTGAAGATGTCGTCGAAAATCTGGTGGCCTATTTCCGCCATGCCGCGCAGGGACTGGAAGAACGCAAGCAGATTCTCTACCTGCTGGGTCCGGTTGGGGCTGCCAAATCTTCTTTGGCCGAGCGTCTGAAGACCCTGATGGAGCATCATCCCATTTACTGTCTGGCCGCCAACGGCAAGGTTTCGCCGCTTTACGAATCGCCTTTGGGTTTGTTTGATCGGGATGAAGATGGCCCCATACTGGAGGATCGTTTTGGTATTCCCCGTCGCGCCCTGAATGGCGTGATGTCTCCATGGGCCGCCAAACGCTTGCGCGAATTTGGCGGTGACATCCGTAAATTCACGGTGCAGCGCCTGATGCCATCGCAGCTGCATCAAATCGGTATTACCAAGGTGGAGCCCGGTGACGAGAATAATCAGGATATATCCAGCCTGGTGGGCAAAGTGGACATTCGCAAGCTGGAAGATTTTTCCCAGGATGATCCTGATGCCTACTCCTACGCGGGTGGCCTCAATGTCGCCACCCAGGGCGTTCTCGAATTCGTGGAAATGTTCAAGGCACCGATCAAGATGCTGCATCCGCTGCTGACTGCCACCCAGGAGGGCACCTATAATGGTACCGAGGGCTTTGGAGCCCTGCCTTTTCAGGGCATTATCCTGGCCCACAGCAATGAATCGGAATGGTCCGCTTTCCGCAACAACAAGCGCAATGAGGCCTTTCTTGACCGGGTATATATTGTCAAGGTGCCCTACTGTCTGCGGGTCACGGAAGAAACCCGTATCTACCATAAACTCCTGGAAAGCAGCGCCCTCAGTGACGCCCCTTGCGCACCCGACACCATGGACATGCTGGCGCGTTTTTCAGTACTCAGCCGTCTCAAGGAGCCGGGCAACAGCAGTCTCTGGTCCAAAATGGAAATCTACGACGGCAAATCCTTGAAAGACAAGGATCCCAAGGCCAAAAGCCTGCAGGAATACCGGGATGCTGCCGGCGTGGATGAAGGCATGGATGGCATTTCTACCCGTTTTGCCTACAAAATCATGTCGCGTACCTTCAATTTTGACAGTGACGAAGTGGCTGCCAATCCCGTTCATCTCCTGCACGTGCTGGAAACGCAAATTCGTGCCGAACAGTTCCCGGCAGACACCGAATCCCATTATCTGGCTTTTCTGAAAACCGAACTGGCGCCCCGCTATGCCGAATTTCTGGGTCTGGAAATCCAGAAAGCCTATCTCGAAAGTTATGGGGATTACGGTCAGAATCTTTTTGATCGTTACATTCAATATGCTGACTTCTGGCTCCAGGATACAGAATTCCGTGACCCCGACACCGGCCAACTCATGGATCGCGGCCTTCTGAACGAAGAACTGGAAAAAATCGAGAAACCGGCGGGTATTGCCAATCCCAAGGACTTCCGCAATGAAGTGGTCAATTTTGTCCTGCGGGTAAAAGCTTCCAATGATGGGATCAGCCCTTCCTGGACCAGCTATGAAAAACTGCGCGCGGTTATCGAAAAGAAAATGTTTGCCAATACCGAAGACCTCTTGCCGGTGATTTCCTTCGGTAAAAAAAGTTCTTCTGACGACGAGCGGAAACATCAGGATTTTGTAGCGCGCATGACCCGAAAAGGCTACACGGAAAAACAGGTACGCCTGCTGGTGGACTGGTATATGCGCTATCGTAAGCACCACTGAAATCTGCCAAAACTTCTGCATTTTCGCAGACCTTTGGCCCAACCAATTACTCAATTGGAAGTGCCAAATACTCAGTATTCACTGTATCGCCAGTCATGTTGGTTGGCGACAAGACTGGCTTTGGTGATATGAATGTTGCGCCTTTGGCCACCTGGTTTTACCAAGTGGCCATTATCATATTGAATTTGCAGATGGAGAGCATGATGCTATCTGCTTCACCGGATTATTGCCCATCAACCCCTGGAGTGGCGTTTGGGGCGATGGTTCCGATGGTGATGCTGGCGTTATGTCCGAAGGGCGTGGGTGGCAACGGGGAAGCGGCATGAATGGCTGCCAGCTCGATTTTGCCAAGGGCTTCAGAAGAACATCCAGCGAGTTCTGCCCGGACTACTGTGCCATCAGCCAAAATCACCGCCACTGCCCGACATGTCCCGGTAGGCAAAGTTACGGGATGTCCTGCCCGTTTCATGGCCGTGCGCTCCTGTTCTGCACGGATTCTTCCGACCTGACCAGCAACGATCTGGTTCACCTGCATCATATAGGAATGCAGGATACGATCTTGCTGCGTAACAACAGAGGTATTCTGTACAGCTTGGGCCGAGGATGGTCCGGGATAGGTACTCACGTTGCTGACGGCACAACCGGAAAGGAGTGCTGTCAGGCCAAGTGATGCGACAACTGCTTTGCGCGACATTATGGTATTTTCCTTTTTCTGCAATTGTTTTTTTGCTGGAGATATCGCTGAACCGTATCAAGACGAAACCCCTAAAAAATAGGTATGTTGAAAATTAGGTGAGTTCGCGGAAAAAAGCAATTCACCCGCTATGACGATAAAAGAAAAGCTGTCAGCTTAACTACGTCCGGGTTGAAGCTCGCATTCATGATCCTTACCGGTGCTTACATCTTTACAGCAAGTCTTGTGCAGGGTCGGGAATAATCTGGGCACGTGTATCCATAAGGTTTTTGCATATGGTCGTTTCCAAAAGCCCCACTCTCTTGTGCTGCACCATATTGGTGCACGTCCTTATGATTTCATCTCTTCTCCCGGTTCAGGAAGCTTCAATCTGGCGCTTTTAAGGGTTTGCACGGTTTTTGCTTGACCAAATTGCACACTGGGGCATTCAGCCTCAGAAACGATGGAAACAAGGAGCGATATGATGAAGAAGGGAGCAAGGCAACACGTATTTCGAGGAACAGCATGGGTGGGTGCCCTCACCCTCCTGGGGAGTCCGCTGGCAGAGGCAGGCACCAGCACGCCCAGTTTCAATAGTGGGGATACTGCCTGGATGCTGACCTCTACGGCACTGGTGCTGCTCATGACCGTGCCGGGTCTGGCGTTGTTTTATGCAGGCATGGTCCGCAAAAAAAATGTGCTGGCAACAGCTGCCCAGAGTTTCGCGGTCACAGCGCTGATTTCGGTATTGTGGATGATGCTGGGATACAGCCTGTCTTTCAGCACCGGTAATGCCTTTATGGGGGGCATGAGTCGCTTGTTCCTCAACGGCCTGGGGCTGGATTCGGTGAGCAGTCTGGCGCCCACCATTCCGGAATCCGTGTACATGACCTTCCAGATGACTTTTGCCATCATCACCCCGGCACTGATTGTGGGTGCCTTCGCAGAGCGCATGAAATTTTCGGCACTGCTCTGGTTTACCGGTCTGTGGTCCCTGCTGGTCTATGCGCCCATCGCCCACATGGTCTGGGGACCCGGCGGCTGGCTGGGCGCCGATGGCGTCCTCGACTACGCGGGCGGTACCGTGGTGCACATCAATGCCGGGGTCGCGGGCCTCGTAGCAGCACTGGTCATGGGCAAGCGGGTTGGCTATAAACATGATGCCATGCACCCCAATAATCTCATGTACACCCTGATAGGCGCTTCGTTACTGTGGGTAGGCTGGTTTGGATTCAATGCCGGGTCTGCGGTCGCGGCCAGTGATCGGGCAGGCATGGCGCTGGCGGTTACACAGATTGCTACTGCGGTCGCAGCTCTGGCCTGGATGTTTGCCGAGTGGGTGGCACGGGGTAAACCCACGGTATTGGGCATGACTTCGGGTGCTGTCGCAGGGCTGGTAGCCATCACCCCGGCTTCGGGTTTTGTGGGTCCCATGGGCGCATTGTGGATAGGGATTGCGGCGGGCGTCATTTGTTTCTGGGCCTCCGTCTACCTGAAAAACTGGATGGGCTACGATGATTCCCTGGATGCCTTCGGGGTCCACGCCATGGGTGGTATTGTTGGCGCGCTGCTCACCGGGGTGTTTGCCGTCAAAGCTATTGGCGGCACGGCTGGCGTGCTGGAAGGCAATACCGGACAGTTATTGATCCAGGCTACCGGAGTGGGCGTCACGATCGTTTATGACGCCATCGTCAGCTTCATCATTCTGAAAGCCATCGACTGGACCCTCGGCTTGCGCGTGAAAGAAGAGCAGGAAAGGGAAGGGCTGGATATTACCCAGCATGGTGAACAGGTTTACGAGTAACCCGAAAATGGACCTGTGTCGGGCCGCTGCAAGGCCCGGAGCAGGTCCCCGGGCGGGCTGATCAGAACACGATTTGCAGGCTGCTGCCTGTTTTCCAGAACGATCTACGCGCGTAAACTGGAAATATCGAGCGTGCTCTGCTCAACCTTTAACGGGAGCATCCCGCAATCATTCTCTTGCGTCATCATCCGGAAAAGACCTGGTTTTCCGAGGAGTCAGCCATGAGTACGATTATCGACCGGCGCAGTTCCGGAACCCGATCCACCAGCAATCAGGAGCGTCTGCAGAGAAGAGTGCGCGCCCGCCTGAAGAGCGCCGTGGAAAAAATGGCACGCTCCGGCTCCATTGAAGATCTGGCAAACGCCGATCAACCCATTTCCATCCCTACCCGCGATTTGCACGAACCCAGTTTCCGCCGGGATTTCAGCGACTCCTCCTGGGAAAGAGTCTTGCCCGGTAACAAGGAATATCAGCGTGGTGACGAAATCAACAAACCCGAAGGCGGTGGTGCCGGTCAGGGCCGTGAAGGTTCTCCCGATGGCCTGGGCGATGACGAAGTAGCCATCGTCCTGTCCGCCGATGAGTTTCTGGATTTGCTTTTTGATGGGCTGGCTTTGCCCAATTTACGCAAAACCGTGCAGGGCGATGTCCAGGCGGAACAATGGCGTCGCGCCGGATTTATCAAGGACGGCAGCCCCTCACGCATGCACGTCGGTCGCACCATGCGCGCTGCCCGGGCCCGCCGTCTGGCTCTGCGGGCTGGCAAACGCCGCGAGCTTCAGGAGCTTGAAGAAGCCCGCAGCAAGCTGCAGGAGGAAATCAGCACACGCATTGCCCGCAAGGAGGATGTTTCCCTGGAACAGGAACGTCTGAAAATTCTGGACGAGCAGATTTCCATCCTGGCGCGCAAAATCAAGGCGATTCCTTTTATCGATGAAGCCGACCTGCGCTTTGCCCATATCGATCAGCAACCCCATCCCATCACCAATGCGGTCATGTTTTGTGTCATGGATGTTTCGGGCAGTATGGGAGAAAAGGAAAAAGATCTGGCCAAGCGTTTTTTCCTGCTGCTCTACCTTTTTCTGCATCGCCATTATCAGGCCGTACAAATTGTTTTCATCAAACATCACAGTACGGCAACAGAATGTACTGAACAGGCCTTTTTTGGTGCACGGGAGGGTGGCGGCACCCTGGTTTCTCCGGCCATCATGCTCACCGAAGACATCATGGCCAAACGCTTTCCGGTCGACCGCTGGAATATCTACGTCGCGCAGGTTTCCGATGGTGACAACTATTTTGCCGATAATACGGTCGTGGCTGAACACCTGCATCAGCTTTTACCTCGCCTGCGCAACCTCTTTTACCTGGAGGTCAACCGCGAAAACGAAAGTGATCTTTTGCAACTTTATGATGGCATTGCGGAAGATTATCCTGAGCTGATCACCGCCAGAGCCAGCGCCCGGGAAGATATTTACCCGCTCTTCCGCACCCTGTTTTCCAGCGAGGAGATCCCCAGCCATGTCTAAGTTCCTGTTTACGGATAACGATTGGACTTTTCCACGACTGGATGCGGTCACAGAAGCCATTGCCGTCATAGCCGCAGAAGAACTCCATCTGGACACCTATCCCAATCAGCTGGAAGTCATCAGCGCCGAGCAGATGCTCGATGCCTACGCGTCCATCGGCTTGCCGGTCTATTACGCGCATTGGTCTTTTGGCAAACAGCGCGCCATTGAGTCGGGTCAGTACCGGCGCGGTGAAATGGGTCTGGCCTATGAGCTGGTCATCAACAGTGATCCCTGCATCAGTTATCTTATGGAAGAAAACACCATGACCATGCAGACTCTGGTCATTGCCCATGCCGCTTTTGGACATAACGCCTTTTTCAAAAACAATGCCTTTTTCCGGCAATGGACAGACGCCGAAGGGATTATCGATTACCTGGCTTTCGCCCAACGCTATATTGCCCAATGCGAAGACCGCTTCGGGATGGATGCGGTGACCGATGTCCTCGACGCTGCCCATGCCATCAGTCGCAACGGCATTGACCGGGCGCGCCGCCCCCGACAGCTTTCGGCGCGGGAAGAAGAGCAGCGCTGGCAGGAACGGGAACATTATCTGGAACAGCAGGTTCTGGAAATCTGGCGAACCCTGCCCCCTGCCCACACTCCCAGCACCCATTCCCCGGATATTTTCCCCTCTGAGCCACAAGAAAACCTGCTCTATTTCATTGAAAAAAATGCCCCGCATCTGGAAGGCTGGAAACGGGAAATTTTGCGCATTGTCCGTAAAATCACCCAGTATCTTTACCCGCAGGGCCAGACCAAAATCATGAATGAGGGCTTTGCCTGCTTTGTCCACTATCACATCATGCACAGCCTCCATGCCAAAGGCTTACTGACGGATGGTACGCTGCTGGAGTTTTACGCCAGCCATACGGCGGTAGTCATGCAGCCCGATTTTGATGACCGCCGTTATAGTGGTCTCAATCCCTATGCGCTGGGTTTTGCCATATTTCAGGACATCAAACGGATCTGCGTGGCGCCTACCGAGGAAGACCGGCGCTGGTTCAGTTTTGCCGGCGACCCGGACTGGCTGCAACACATTCACTTTGCCATGCGCGAATTTCGTGATGAAAGCTTTGTTCTGCAATACCTTTCTCCCAAGGTGATGCGGGATTTACATCTGTTCTCCCTGCACAATGCGGTCGATGAAGCGACCTACCGGGTCAGCGCCATCCATGATGATGCGGGCTACCAACACCTGCGCGAAGCACTCGCCCGGCAAATTGCCGACAGTAGCCGCCCTCCGGATATTCAGGTCATCTCTGTAGACCGCTGGGGAGATCGGCAGTTACGTCTGAAACAAATGGACCAGCAAGCCCTGGACCTTAATGAAGCCCAAAAGACTCTGGGATATATACAGGAGCTTTGGGGTTATGACGTCCATCTGGATATGGAAGATCAGACCTTGACGGCGCCACAACCCCGGCCGGATGACGAACCGTAGCGCACCATTTTGATGCGATTCGCACTATCTTGGTGCGCATGACAGTTTACCCCCTCGTTAAATTTAATAATCTCTCTGTTTTTTAATTGTTTTTTTCATGGCATTGAATTTGCTAAACGCTTTCTGCAACTACACTGACAGGGAGCGTTACTTCAATGAAAAACAGCAAAAAAACATTAAGCAGTCGATATCACCCCATTTTTCTGGCGATGCTGGCTGTTTCGCCCCTCGCCATGGACAACGCCGAGGCAGCCCCCCTGGCTCTGCCCAGCCCGCTGACCTTCAATGCCGGTCCTTTGGGTACTCTGAATGTTCAAGGCGTAGCCAGTGGCTATGGGGTATGGCAGGACAACAAGTTCCCCAGCTCCAGCTTTCCGGGTAGCAAATCCGCCTCTGCCGATATCAGCAACGGCATGGTCATGATCTCCAACAATTCCGGCCTTGTGCAATTTGCCGTCCAGGCTGGCGCCTATAACGTCATGACCCTTGGTGCCAATTACGCTTCTACCGGGACGTTTACCCAGGACACGTTTGGCGCCCTGCCCACGGGTTATATTGAAATTGCCCCGAATGATCATTTTAACGTCCAAATCGGCAAACTTTTTACCTTGATTGGTGCGGAATATACCTTCAGCTATCAGAACTGGAATATTGCGCGGGGCCTGCTCTGGGGCCAGGAAAATGCTGTCAACAAGGGGATTCAACTCAACTATAGTGCGGGACCCATTACCGCTGCCGTCTCCTGGAATGACGGATTCTACTCCAATCGTTTCAACTGGATGAGCGGCATGGTCAGCTGGGCGCTGGACAAGCAGAACACGCTCTTCGCCCAGGGTGGCGGGAATCTGGGCCATACGGATTACGCCTACTCCAGCATTGCCACCACGCCTTTGCAAAATAATGAGGCCATTGTCGATGCCGGATACACCTACAGCGGGGGTAATCTTGTCGTTACCCCCTATATGCAATACACCAGCGTTCCTGCCAGTGCCATCCAGGCCTTGGGTACAGGCACCAAAACCACCAGCACCCTGGGGGGCGCCATCCTCGCCAACTACAGCCTGACGGACAAAATTTCCCTGGCTGGTCGCGTCGAATACATCAGCAACTCGGGAAGCGCCACGGATGGCTCGGCCAATCTGACAGGCTTTGGGGCAGGATCTCACGCCTGGTCGCTGACGGCCACACCCACCTATCAGGATGGCGGCTTTTTTGCCCGCGCCGAACTTTCTTATGTCAAGGCCAGCATGGCCAGCGGTACTGGTTTCGCGGGCACCTCCGGGCTGGCCAAAAGCCAGGTCCGTGGCATGGTCGAGACCGGCTTTATGTTCTAACCCCTGGGGGGTATTACCCCCGGGATGTTCCAACCCTGTGTAAGAGGTAACGTCATGAAATTGATTACTGCCATTGTTAAACCCTTCAAACTCGATGATGTCCGCGAGGCCTTATCGGCGGTGGGGATTCAGGGCCTGACCGTCACCGAAGTCAAAGGCTTCGGTCGCCAGAAAGGTCACACTGAACTCTACCGTGGTGCTGAATATGTCGTGGATTTTCTTCCCAAGGTCAAAATCGAAACCGTCATCAGTGATGATGCCGTCGATCAGGCCATCGAGGCCATCGAAAAAGGCGCCCGAACCGGAAAAATCGGTGACGGCAAAATCTTTGTTTCGGAAGTTCTGGATGCCATCCGTATCCGTACCGGTGAAACCGGTAACGACGCACTTTAAATTTAAACCGTTCTACAACCGCTCTTAAATTGTTAAAAGGGGGAATTACCTCATGTCAGTAGCTTGGCTGAATACGGGCGATAATGCGTGGCAGCTCACTGCCGCAACTATCGTCGGAATGCAAAGTGTTCCGGGGCTCGTGGTACTTTACGCGGGCATTGTCAAAAAGAAATGGGCTGTCAACTCTGCTTTTATGGCCTTTTATGCTTTTGCTGCGGTTATGATCGCCTGGCTCCTCTGGGGCTACAACATGGCCTTCGGCCACCAATGGTTCTCGTTTGTCGGTATTCCGGGGCCCATAGCCAGTATGAATGATGAACTCATGCAAACGGTCTTCCCGACCAGCGGCTCTACTGCGGCCATGCCGATGGCGACGATGGTGTATTTTCAGTTTGTCTTCGCTGCAATTACCTTGGTCATCATGGCGGGGGCCTTTTTGGGCCGCATGAGTTTCAAGGCCTGGATGATTTTTGTGCCCCTGTGGCTGACTTTCTCCTACACGGTTGGCGCCTTCAGCCTTTGGGGTGGCGGCTTCCTCTCAACGATGGGTGTTATCGACTATTCCGGTGGATACGTCATCCATTTGTCTGCAGGTATTGCCGGATTTGTCGGTGCGGCAGTCATTGGTCCCCGTCTCGCCAGGGATCGTGAAAACTTCCAGCCCAACAACGTGCTGTTGATGCTGGTAGGTGCCGGCATTCTCTGGCTCGGCTGGAACGGCTTTAACGGCGGTGATCCTTATGCTGCCAGCCGCGATGCCGGTGCCGCCGTTCTCAATACCAACGTAGCCACTGCCATGAGTGTGTTGACATGGACGGTCATGGACATTTTTTACTTCAAAAAACCAGCGGTAATTGGCGCCGTTCAAGGGATGATTACCGGACTGGTCGCAATTACCCCGGCCGCTGGTGTGGTAGACGGATATGGTGCTATTGCCATTGGCATCGCTTCCGGCATTATCCCCTGGATCAGTATGAATATCGTTGGCAAAACCGCACTGTTCCGTAAGGTGGATGACACCCTCGGCGTATTCCACACCCACGCTGTAGCCGGGGTACTGGGCGGCATTATGGTGGGCCTGCTCGCCACCAAGGAAGGCTGTAAAGCATACGGGCTCAGCAACCCAGGAGGTGCCATTGACGGTAACTGGCATCAGGTCTGGCTGCAGATTATTGGTGCGGCATTTATCATCGCCCTGAATATCGTCGTCACCTATATTCTTCTGAAACTGATCAGCCTGATCGTACCGCTGCGCATGTCTGAAGAAGAACTGATGATTGGTGATGATGCCATTCATGGTGAAGAAGCTTATGCCTTCTATGGTGATGGTGAACGGCGTCCGGTGACGGGTGACTGAAGCTATCTGGTAAAACCTTAGGAACAAGCACTATACGGCGGGAAACCGCCGTTTTTTATTTCTGAAATAAAAACAAATGGATACTATTTACTGCTAATAGCTTGTCCTACGTAGCGCCCCATCCAGTGTTCTATTTGCTGAACTTCCTGAAGATGTCCATAGAGGCCAATGCGTGCTGAAAATTTGGTAACTGCAGCGCCCTTGGATGTGAGATTAATAAGGACAGCATTACCCTCAGAATCATAGCCGTGGACTTCCACGGTGGTCGGGCTGATTTGTTTAGCTCCGGTAAATTGCATGCCTGCCTGGGGCAAAGCCTTTTCTGCAGCCGCCGTGACCACCGTCAGCGAAGCCGGATAGTAAGTATAATAAGGCACCGGATTGACTTGTGGCGCCCAACTGGCCGTACAACCGCTCAGCCCCAGAGCCAAAACCACAGACACAGTCGCAAGGCGTGACGAAAAAGACATAAATTCCCTCCAAAAACAGCGGACATTAATCAGAATGATTGTTTGATGTACAATATACCCGAAAATTCCGGGGAACAATGCTCCATCTACGATGCCCCGCTTTTCATCAGACTCCTGCTGTAGGTACTTGGCTACAGTGGCACAACCATGTAACTTTGTCCCATACTGTGAACTCGGCCTATTATGATTAAACGCTTAGAGGAGCTGAACACTCATGAAAACTGCTAAATGGTTGATAGCGGCTACTTTCCCCCTGATCCTTGCGGGTTGTGCGAACAATCCTTATGCCAGCAATGGCACCACGGCCAATACAGCTGGTGGCTCCCTGCTCGGCGCCGTAGCTGGCGCAGTCATTGGCAACCAGACCGGTTCACCGCTCGCGGGTGCTGCCATTGGCGCAGGCCTGGGTGGATTGGCCGGATATGGTCTTTCCAATCAGCAACAGCAAGCACCTGCCCCGCAACCCGGCTATTACGCAGCGCCCCAGGGCAGTGTCCCCTGTCCGGCCGGTTATGTGTGCAATCCAACGGCACCCCAGTATCAACAGCCTCCGGCCTGTCCAGCGGGTTACACCTGCACACCACGCTAGGTCTATGCCTTTAGCAGCGATGAATACCCCGTCCGCAATGCCCGCCATCGAACATATCGGCGGGCACCTTGAGGGTGGGAAAACCCTCGACAAGCACCCTCTCGCCCTGCCGGGCATCATTCTCAGTTCGGGCGAGGGCAGCATTCGCAGCTATCAGTTTCATCCGCAGGAGGAAGGCGTTCCGGTTACCCCACTCATTTGCCAAAGCATGGAGCCATTACCAAGCGGATCTGATGCCGATTTGCTGGTCCGGCAGGGGCATATCGTGGCAGTGCGTCTGGCTGATGCCAATATTGCCTTGCATCCGCAAATTCTGCGGAAATCGGCCATTCGTGAAGTGTTGCAGCGCGAATGGCTACTTTCGGTATTTCTTTTTGGTCCAGTTGCCGGAGTGTTTCTGGTCAACCTGATTTTTGGGATGCCTACATTTTTGTGGTGGACGGCGTTGGGGGTCCTGATTTTTTCCTGCCTGATCATGGGAATTCTGGTCAGAAACGATTTACGTAAATTGCAGAACTGGGTGGAAGAATTACATAAGCTGGCCAAACAGCAGGGCACTTAGTTTCCGCCGCCCTCCGACCAGATTTCCGCCTGTGCGGTGGTAATATTTGGCGCCCGCAGACGACACACCGATTTGCCACACCATTCCGGGCCAATATTCAGTTGCTCCAAGGCATGCTCCATGGTTACCCGGAATACTGGGGCCGCCTCGACCCCCCCGAAATTCCAGAATTTATCGCTGTCGCGCAGGGTGACCGCCATCACCAGTTGCGGATCACGTCCCGGAGCAAAGCCCACAAAAGTCGCATTGGTGCGATGATGAAAAAAACCATCCTTGCCGTTGGCTAAATCTGCCGTACCGGTTTTACCTGCTACTGCATAACCGGGAATTGCCGCAAGAATACCGGTGCCATTGGGCTCTGCCACACTGCGCAACCAGCGTCGCAAATCGTTGGCCACCCAAAAAGGCATGACCCGCCGTTTGACTAAGGGCTCCCCTTTTACCAGCACGGGACGAATATGAAAGCCCCCATTGGCGATGGCCGCATAAGCATCTGCCAATTGCAGGGTAGTCACAGATATTCCATAACCAATAGAGATTGTCGCGTGGCGTGCTTTTCCCCAACCTTCCCAGGCGGGCAAAACGCCCGAAGTCGTCCCTGGCAAAGCGACCTGGGGAACATCACCAAAACCCACCGCCCGATACATGGCATATATATCTCGACGCGGCGTCTTCAGAGCTATTTTGGCGGTGCCAATACAACTGGAATACTTGAGAATGTGCTCAATATTCAAAATGTGATGGGTAACGTCATCGGTAATCGGATACCCCCCCACCCAGAGGGGATGAGACACGTTGAAACGGGCCGTTGGGCGCACACTATGCGTAGCCAGTGCGGCGGCAATGGCAAAAGGTTTAATGACCGATCCCGGCTCAAAAGCCTGATGGACGGCGTTATCCACATAATCCATGGGATTGCTGCAACTCCCGATATTATTGGGATTGCAACTGGGAACACTGGCCATCGCGAGCACCTGTCCGGTACGCACATCCATGACCACCGCCGAACCGTTACTTGCCCCGAAATGACGCTGGGCAGCCAGCAAGGTCATATAGGCCCAATACTGGATTTGTGGATTGATGGTGAGCTGCAAGGCATGTCCGGCGCGGGGAAGACGCAAAATTTTATCTACATGCACAATTTGTCCATGACCATCTTCCAAAACCCGTTCCTTGCCGGGATACGCCGCCAACCACTGATTGTAGCCCAGCTCCAGTCCGGTCCCTCCCTGATGCTGGAGGTTGACCATACCTAACAGGGGGGCAGTGACGGCACCCAGCGGATAATAACTGCGGCTGGTGTTTTGCACATAAATACCCGGAACCTGCAGTGCATCCAGCTTTTTTCCCAATGCGGGGGGAACCTGCCGGAGAATATAGGCATAATCTGCCCCACCTCCGGCAACCCTTTCGGCAAAACTGGCAGGACTCAGATGTAAAACCTGAGCAATGGCGCCCCAATGATTTTGATGTTTATCCAGAATGGCCGGGTCGGCCCAGATAGTGACGGCTTTGACATTGACCGCTAAAGGTTCGCCATTTCGGGCCGTAATTACGCCACGCTCACTGGGCAGCGGTAAGGTCCGCAAATAACGCATGCGCCCCTGAGATCTTAAGGTTTGATGCTCCAATAGCTGCAAACGCAAATCCCGGGCAAGAACGGCTGAAAAACCGAGCAGAAGAATAACAATCAACCAGCGCGCCCGCCCCGAAGGTAATATTTTGACGGAAGTCTCAGTCATGACCTGGGCACCGTCTGCTGGTAAAAGTATTCATGGCGAACTCTGATGGAGTTTTAACATGGATCAGACGGCGGTACTGATAAAAAGTTCCGGGAATACGGCAGGATTTGAAATATTGTTCTATATGAACATGAGAAAAGTTTGGCAACCCAATGCCAAACTTGAACTTTCTGAAGACTCTGCCCTAGAATGGCAGAAACGACACTATAGAGGTCATGCATTTCCATGCGCTTGAAGCAGGCATTCCCGTTTTTCCGATTGGGGACTTTTACCCTGGCTGTTGCGGCCCTGGCTGGCTGTGCCAGCATGCCCGGCCAGATGCATGCTTCTTCAGGCAACGGCTATGGATCTGCCTTGACCAATTCCGCCTATTCAACCGGGCAGTCCTGTTATGCTCCGTCTCCTGACCTGAATGCTGCCTATAATCAGCCCTATGAAATTGACGGACAGTGGTATCACCCGATGCACAACGCCTCGGGATTTTCTGAAAACGGCGTCGCCTCCTGGTATGATCGTCAATCTTCCAGCGACACAACCGCCATGGGCACGGCCTTCCATGCCCGGCAACTGTCCGCCGCGAGTCGCACCTTACCCCTGCCTTCCTGCGTGCGGGTGACCAATCTTGAAAATGGTCGCAGCATCGTGGTGCTGGTAGATGATCGAGGACCCTTCGTAGACAGTCGCATCATGGACTTGTCAGCGGGTGCCGCCAATGCTCTGGGAATGCTCAGTCAGGGGACTTCCCGGGTACATATCCAGGTAGTCCCCAGCGCTCTCAGTCCCAATGTCCCGACCCCGCAGATTGTCCAGGTCGCACAAAGGCCAGTGCCGCAAGCTCCAGTACCACAATCTGTAGCGCCAGAACTGGTTGTTCCCCGGGCTGCTCCCCAGGCTATTCCCTTGCCCACCTACACGCCTCCCGCAAATGCCCGGAAAAATCTGACGGCAGTAGTCAACCAGGCTTTCGCCAGCAGCACCCCGGCGGTCCAGACAGTGCCCGCACTGATGGCACCGCCAATGTCAGTGCAGTCTGCGCCACAGCCCCCTGCTCCGCCGACAGCCCATGTTCTGCGCAGCTGGCACAGAAGTCCTCAAGTCGAGCAGGTATATCTGGAAACGGCCCAGGCGATGGGTATGCAAAGGGCACTTCGTGAACGCAGCAAACTTCAGGACTTCGGCATCAGCACCGCCAAGCTGGTACGCACCGCATCCAGCAGCCCCGCCGGTCTCTACAAAATCAAAATCGGACCCATGGCACCGACAGCTGCCCCCGAAGATTACGCATCCAGTCTGGAGCGCTTGCGTCTGGGCACTTTTGTGGTCAGCGAACAGGCGGGTTAAAGGCGTCAGCCCGCACCCGGTTCAGAGGTGGCAAGCGGCGCTCTCCCAGAATAGCCCAAATGATCAGCACCACCCAGGCAATGCCGGACCAGCCCAGGACGATATTGAGGACCAACACCCAAAGAAAATGCTCATGATGACGGGCAGCGGCAATCACGCTCGGTACAAAGTAAATCAGCAAGCCGAAAACCGCCGCCAGTAACCAGACCACAACATGAATAAACAAGGCGGCGATACCCAGACCAATCAGCGCCAACAGCACAATGCCGATACCCAGAAATGCGCTCATGCTTCTGCTCCTTCCGTTTTCGCGGCAAACAATTTGTTGATAATGGTATCTCCCTGCATTTCCTCGCCACTTAAGGTCATGGCCAGCAGTTCTCCGCCCAGCACATCGGGCGAAATAATCAGATCTGCACCAATCTGGCGTAAGCGTTCAAGATTTTTGGCATCCTGAACAGCTGCAACGGTTTTTCCGGAAACATTCAAATCCTTGGCGGCCAGGATGATAAAAGCATTTTCACTATCAATCACCCGCAGGGCCAGAATACCCAGGGCACACTCAGCACCCGCCCGCCGCAAAACCTCCAGATCTGTCGCATCACCCACCATTAAATCTTCATTGGCCATCCATTCGTTTTCTGGAGGAGCAGGGACCAGAACCAGCGTCCGTAAATGGCGGGCGCGCAACGCCCGATAGGTATTTTGAGCAAGCATATTGTCGCCAATAATCAAATAATGATTACGATAATGGCGTTTCTCACCACCCATGAGCAGTCGCTGCATCCGACCATTGAGTAACGGCACAATCACTGCAGATATAGAGGTGGCAAAAACCGTAATACCCAGAATAATAATGGAAATCACGAAAAATCGGGCATCAGTACTTTTGGGAACAATATCCCCATAACCCACCGTCGACATGGTGACCACGGCAAAATACAGGGCACTGACCAGATTGGTAATGGGTGGTGAAAAACCGGCACCCAGCACATAACTGCCCAATACCGCATAGCTCATCAACAACAAGATGGAGATAACTGCGAAAAGTGTACCTGCCGCCACACTGGAGTGTGCAAAATGTCGGCGGAACAACAGCAAAGCAATGAGAATGACGGCATTGAAAATGGTGAATCCGCTCCACTCCAGTCCGTAATGGTGGAGCAGCATGGCCAACATTGCACCTGCCAATACCAGCGTAATAGCCCAGGAAAAACGTGAGCGGAACAGCAAACCAAAAGCCATTAACAAGAGAACGATGCCCAGTACGGCTTCGGGCACAGTGCCAAGTGCTGAAAGCAAAGGGGCCTGGGTCAAACTGGTGGAGGGCGCCAAATCTGAAAGTTCTGGAAAAATGCGCAGCAGATTCGGCAGTGCATTGAGAATAGCGAGAGCACCCAGCAAACCTACGGCCAATGCCATGGGAATATGGGGAAACCAGTGATCCAGATATAAAACCGCACGCGCCTTGGCCGCAAATCGAAATAACCTCTGGCGCAAAGACAGGCGCATTACATCAGGAATTCGAATCATGGCAGTTCCTCAGGCTCTATTCTTACTTATTCAGTTAATGGCGTTGCAGCAACACTAACCCTACAGACATAATCAACGCAATAAAAAGCCCGACAGGTCTTTAATAAACGAACGAATAGATGAGGCGTTGAACCGGCTTTGCACACAGGGTGACGCAAAGCCGCAAATAATGCTTGATCAGGCACTGTGCTCGTTGTCATCTGGATCAGCCGGACCAAAAGTAGTCCGCATACCCGCATACATGGCAACAACCCACAAAGCGCCCAGAACAATAAAAGTAGCATAAAACATGATAGTGATTCCTTCTTCTGTAAGCTGATATTCAAGTATATCAGTAGACCGTAATCATCGGGAACAGTTCAAAGAGATCAACCAAAGGCCTGGGCGGGGTTCACGACAATATTGGTGAAATCCCGTAATTTCATTTTGGGACGCAAGTCACTCAAAATAGCCGCCTTGGCCACCGGAAGCGCTTGCCAGGCATTGTTCCCGCCATCCTCTACTATTGCCGCCACCGCAATTTGCGGATGATGGAGTGGCGCCCAACCGATGAAAAGAGAGTCATCATTATAAATTGTGCGACCATCCTGATAACCGATGGGCACTTCGGCTGTTCCGGTTTTACCGGCCATGGACAAACCCGGCGTTGCCATGCTTTTACAAGTACCCTGCGTCACACAGGCTGCCATCCCCTTGCGCACGGCCTGTAGAGCAAAGGCAGGAATATGCAGATTCTTGGCAGGCGGAATTGCTAAAGGCTGCCGCACCCCGGTTTCCGGATTAATAAGTGCGCTTACCACATGCAAGGAGGGTAAATATCCGCCGTTGGCTATGGCTGACACGGCACGCACCAATTGCAGTGGCGTCACCAGCAAGTAGCCTTGTCCAATACCCAGAATCACCGAATCGCCGGTGTACCAGGGCTGATGAAAATGCGCTTCTTTCCAGCGCGGCGTCGGCACGAAACCGTTGGCGCTACCGGGAGTATCAATGGGCGCCGGGTGGCCAAAGCCAAAACGCCAGAGAGCCGCATCCTGACGTTGAATACCCATTTTGATAGCCAGCTTGTAAAAAAACACGTCTACCGACCAGGCCAGCGCCTTGGTCAAACCGGTTTCACCGAAGCCCGAGCGATACCAGTCCCAGTAAACATGACCACCCAGACGGATATAACCGGGGCAGTAGGTGTGAAAATTGGGCGAAATAACATGATCCTGAAGCGCCTCAATGGAATAAAAGGGCTTGATGCAGGAGCCGGGTGGATAAAGCCCTTGCGCCACCCGATTCAGCAGGGGGCGTCCCTTGTCATGCAGCAGGCTCTGCCAGTGGACTTCACTGATGCCATTTACAAACCAGTTGGCATTGAAGCTGGGATTACTGTAACTGGCGATCACTGCGCCATTATTGGGATTAACTGCCACCAGCGCACCACGAAAATGATTGCGGCGCATAACGGTTGCGACGGCGCGCTGCACCCGCAGGCGCAAACTGGTCTGGAGGTTATCTCCAGGCGTTGGGGCAATATCCCGCAAATTGGCCACAGGCACGCCCAAGGCATTTACATCCTTGATCTGATATCCGAATTTTCCACGCAGTTGACGTTCAAACGCATATTCCAGACCGTTTTCGCCAATGAACCGGCGATAAATGTATTTTTGCTGATCAAAACCTTTCAGATTTCGGGCACTGACCGGTCCGACATAACCGACTACCGAGGTAAACAGGGTTTTGTAGGGATAATAGCGATGCCACTGTGCGGCCACTTGCACCCCTGGAAACTGCATATCACGCACCGAAAATGCAGCTATTTGTTGGGCATTCATGCGGTGCAGAAGAATTCTGGGGATATAGGGTGGTTTGTCATCCAGGGTCCGCAGTAAATGCGCAATATTTCGTTTCGGAACAGGAAACAGTTGATCAATGTGCTTCAGGGTCGCATGCAGGTGCTCTGTTTCGTCCGGAATGATTTCCAGCACATAACGCGGATGGTTGGCGGCGAGAATCTGGCCATGACTGGCAAGAATCAGTCCTCGCGCCGGAGCGACCGGAACAATGGCCGTATGATTGGCCTGAGCCATTTGCCGGAAGCGTTGATAATGCAGCACCTCCAGATCGACCAGACGCCAGACCAGATACACAAACGCCAGCAGCAGCAAGGTAATAGCCAAAGCCAAACGACCCCGGAAGCGACCGGTTCTTACGGCGTTCGGACTCATAAAAACCTGCCTGCAACACCCATGAAATGAGGGAACAACAATCGCGTAACGGCCTCTGCTAACAAAGTTTATGGCTATGCTGAGAGGTCATGATGGCGGGGAAAGTTCCCCAAGCCTCACACATTACCGTTGAGCTGCCGGGAACTTCCCACGAAAAGTAGGCGTCTTAAGACGCGTGTATAGCACCATGACCATGACTTGAAGATGCCGCTAATGACCCGTAATCATTCCTGTAGTTATTCGTTGGAACTCAGCTCTGTTCCATGCTGATGACTGACGTCCTGGAAATACTGCTTATTTTGGCAGGCATCGCCCTCTTCACTTATCCAGCCAGCATTCTGGTGGAGAAGATATTGCGTCATTGGGACAAAAATCATCCTGAAAAAAATTAGGAGCCTACGTTTATGCCTTTACGTTCATTCAGTTTTCAGCCACGGCGGATACTTGTCGCCGTAATAGCCGCAACGGCGGGTTTTGGACTCGGTGCGGCAGGCTGGGCTTTTGCTGCAGACAGTCAGACGAGCTCACCCGCCACAACGTCCAAACCTGCCCCGGCAACAACAGACACCATGCCGCAAAAACTGGTGGACCTTCCCGATTTCACACCCATTGTCAATAAATATGGGAACGCGATCGTTAAAATTGATGACTCCGACACCAAAATCGTTCGGGGAGGGGCGGGAAACACTACCGATCCGTTCCCCAGAAACTCGCCTTTCTACCAGTTTTTCCAGGGGTTTTCTGGAGCCAACCCGCCCCAGAAAGAAAAAATGGAGGCCCTGGGCTCAGGATTTATTATTTCCCACAATGGTTATATTGTGACGGCAGGACATGTGGTGCGGGGAATGCATCATATTATTGTGACATTGACCAACCATCACGCTTACCCGGCCAAGGTGGTGGGTTTATCGGTTCGCTATGATACGGCGCTGCTGAAAATCAATGCCCACAACCTGCCCACGGTAGAACTGGGCAATTCCCGTAACCTTAAAGTAGGCCAGTGGTTGCTGGCGATTGGCATGCCTTTTGGTTTTTACAATACGGTCACCCAGGGTGTAGTCAGCGCCCTGAATCGCCCGCTGCCCCATGATGATGAATACATTCCTTTCATTCAGAGTGATGTTCCCATCAATCCCGGCAACTCGGGTGGGCCTATTTTCAACATGGAAGGTCAGGTCGTCGGTATTAATGATCAGATATATACCAACGATGGTGGCTACATGGGCCTATCCTTCAGCATTCCCATCAATACGGCGATGCGCGCAGTACATGCCTTCGAAGAACACAAAAAGCTTCGCTTTGGCTGGCTTGGAGTGGACGTTCAGGAAGTGAATCCGCAAATGGCCAAGGCCCTCCATCTGAAAGAACCGGTCGGGGCACTGGTTGCCTCGGTCAGCCCCCATGAAGCAGCCGCCAGGGCAGGACTGAAGCCGGGTGACGTCATTGTGACCTACAACCACGAGGCCGTTTACAGCGTCGGACAACTGCCTCCCCTCGTCGGTGACACCCCTCCGGGAACCACGGTACCCATGGGCATTTTGCATGACGGTAAACCGGAAACCCTGCAGGTTACCATTGGCACCATGCCCGCCAAAATGCGTCATGTGGAAGCCGAAAAAACGGCAGATATCCGCCGTCTCGGGCTGCGCGTCACCACCCTCGGTCAGGCCGCACAAAAGCGTCTGGGCATTCATCACGGAGTTGAAATTGAAAGCATTTATCCCGGCCCCGCCGCCCAAATGGGATTGACCGATGGGATGGTCATTCAGCAAATTGACCAGCAGGAAGTGAACAGCCCGGAACAGCTGCAGCAAATTGTCCGGAAATTGCCGGCCCACACGCCGATTCCATTGCTGGTTCGCCAGGGTCATCAAAGCCTCTACGTGGTGATCACACTCCCTGCACACTAAAAATTAACCAACGTATAAGGAAGTCGCATGCGCTACAAAAAGTACCTGCAGCACAAATCCCGTTTCATTTTGCTTGCTGCCTTCGCCACCCTGATGACGGGTGGCACCGCCTTTGCGGGTACCAACCTGTTGATGCCCCCCCCACCACCCATACCAGATGCCAAAAGCTATGTGCTGATGGATTTCCAAACAGGCCAGATTATTGCGGAAAAAGATGCCAACCTGCAGTTACCCCCGGCCAGCCTGACCAAATTGATGACGGCTTATCTGACTTACGGCGCTCTGGCCAACGGAACCCTGCACTGGCAGCAGCGCATTCATGTCAGCCGGGTGGCCTGGCACACGGGCGGGTCGAGCATGTTCATTCAGCCCAACCTCCCCGTTACCGTGGATCAACTGATGCACGGACTGATTATTGACTCCGGCAACGACGCGGCGGTGGCACTGGCCCAGGCAGTGGCAGGCAGTCGCGCCAGTTTTGTAGATGAAATGAATGCCACTGCGACCAAACTGGGCTTACCCGGTGCGCATTACGGTGACGTGGATGGACTCCCGACCCCTGATCTGCACCTTTCCGCCCTGGATATTGCGATGATTTCCCGGGACCTGATTGCCAAATATCCCCAGGTCATCGATATTTCCAAAATCAAATACTATCGCTATAACAACATCAAGCAACGCAGCTGGAATCCGGCCCTTTTCGGACATCCTGACATTGACGGCCTGAAAACCGGACACACCAACGCTGCCGGGCACTGCATGGATACTACTGCAGTACGCAATGGCCGTCGCCTGATTGCCGTAGTCATGAGCGCTCCCAACTGGCCCAGCGGGGTCAACGATGTCGTAGCCCTGCTGGATTATGGTTACCGCTTTACCACCGATCACGCTGTGACCAAAGCCGGAAGCGTGGTGGGCACCTACAGTGACACCAGCCTCGACCCCGACAAACTCCCCGTCACCGTCGCCCGAAACCTGGACGTCATGATTCCCACCGGTGCTGAAAAAGATCTGAAAACCCGGGTGACTTACCAGAAAATTGGCAGCAAGGGTATTGCCAAAGGCCAGAAGCTTGGCGAGATGACCGTGTCCCTGAATGGCAAAGTGCTGGGGAAAACCGATCTGGTTGCAGCCGATGCCGCCAAACCGGCAGGCACCTTTGGCAGTTTGTGGAACCGCGTCAAACAATCCTTATAGAACAGACCAGGAGCCTTCCATGCAATGGCCTATTTGTCGTATCGCCCTGCTCATGGCACTGAGCGCCCTGCCACTGAGCGCCAGCGCCCTCACCGTCAACATCAGCAAGGCCGTCAGCAGTTCGGCGCCCGTTGCAGTTCCTGCCTTTGGATCCGGTCCTGCTGGACAGCCGGATATTGCCAGCATTGTGCGCTACGACTTGCAGCACAGTGGCTATTTTTCGGTCATCAACCCCGCGCTTTATCCGGACGACCCGCATTCCGCCGCCGCCATCAACGTCGCCCAATGGGAAAAAACCGGGGCATTGGCCATGGTAGTCGGTAAAGTGCATCCAACCAGCAGCGGCTATGTGGTCGATGCAGATGCCGTCAGTCTGATCACCCACAAAATGTTGGCCGGACGGCGCTACGTCAGTGATGCGGAAGGCTATCACATGGTCGGCCAGGAAATTGCCGATCTGCTTTATCAGCAGATCACCGGGGAACCAGGTCCTTTTGCCAGCCATATTGCCTATGTGAATCAGCAGGGAAGCCACTACGATCTGGACGTTGCCCAGTCCGATGGCTGGAATCCGCACAGCATTTTACGGGGTAAAATTCCGATTATTTCTCCGGCATGGTCCCCCCGGGGTCGACAACTGGCCTATGTGACCTACCGGCATCGGCACTCGGTGATCTACATTCAGAATCTCGCCAGTGGTCAGCGTCATCAGGTTCCCGATCAGGGCACGGCGCTCAGCGCCCCGGCCTTTTCGCCCAATGGTCAGTATCTGGCCTTCGCCAAGGTCTGGGAGCGCGGCCGCACCGAATTGGTGCGTGAAAATCTGCAAACTGGTCATGAACAGGTACTGACCCGCAGCGGAACCGTCAACACCAGCCCCAGCTGGTCACCCGGTGGCCATCATCTGGTTTTTGTGTCCAACCGTCAGGGCAGCGCCCAGATTTATCAGATGCGGACTAATGGCAGCCACATTCAGCGCCTGAGCTATTCCGGAGGCTACAATGTCTCTCCCTCCTACGCCCCGGATGGTCGCTGGATTGCTTTTGTGCATGCCTATCGTGGCGTGCTTTCCCTGGCGGAAATGCGGCCCGATGGCAGTGGCGTGCAGGTGCTGTATGACGGTGGCAACTGCGAGCATCCCAGCTTTGCCCGTGATGGTCGCATGATTGTTTTTGCCACCCATCGTGGTGGTCAGAAGGTATTGGGTGAAGTAGCCATCAACGGCAAAGGCCTGCATTTTTTGTCTATTGCCGGGCAGACTAATGAACCGGCCTGGGCTCCGCGCTGAGTACCTGCGGCTTCACGCGCGGGTCCAGAAGCCAATGGTAGATGGCAGTAATCACGCACTGTGCCGCTTCGGAATGCTGCGGATTGATCAAGCACGTTCGGAGTCCCGGACAGCCGCACACGGGGCCCGCGTAGCAGCGCAGGCTGACTGCCAGCAAGCCAACAAACTTTCGGATCTCCAAAAGTCCATGTACCTGCAGCAGAAAGCGCGGCAGAGGAATTTTTGATGAAGTGCTTGACCGATGTCTTGGGTATCGTTATATATGATAGTATATATTCAAAAAGGAGAACACCCACAATGAAACCACGCAACACCGCTGTTTACCTCATCGCTGCCGCTACCCTGATGACCCTGCCGGTCATCGCCAGTGCCCAGGACTTTCGCGTCGCCTATGCCGGCTCCATGGGTGCCGTCATGGATTTGCACCTGGGGCCGGCCTTTGCCAAAGCGCACAAGGTCAATTATCAAGGAGAAGGACAAGGGGCCTATGGTCTGGCACATCTCATCGCCGGACACAAACTGCGCACCGATGTATTTGTCTCCATCACTCCCGGACCCATTGAAGTCCTCATGAAAGCCGGTCTGGTCAAGGAGGCCTACCCCGTAGCCAGCACCGCCATGTGCATTGCCTATAGTCCCAACAGCCCTTATGCCAAGGATTTTGAAAAGGCGGCTGCCGGTAAAATGCCCTGGTACAAGGTGCTGCAAATGCCGGGCGTACGTTTTGGCCGTACCGACCCCAAAACCGACCCGCAGGGACAGAACATTGTTTTTACCTTCCTGCTGGCAGAAAAGTATTATCACCAGCCGGATCTGGTCAAAAACATACTCGGCCCGGTCGAGAACCAGCAGCAGATTTTCACCGAAGCCTCCCTGCTGGCGCGCCTCAAAAGTGGTCAGATGGCCGCCTCCTCTGGTTATTTAAGCGCCGTCAAATCCCTGCATCTGCCCTATATTACCCTGCCCGATCAAATCAATCTCAGCGATCCGGCCATGTCCAAGGACTGGTACAGCAAGGTCCATTTTAACCTGAATGTGGATGGCAAACCCAAAACCGTCCACACCCAGCCGCTGGTGTTTTATGCGGCAGTGCCCAGCGACGCACCTGATCCCAAACTGGGCATGGCGTTCATCCATTTCATGACCAGCCCCCAGGGTCAGGCCATGTTCAGGGAAACCGGATACAGCGAACCGAAAGGCCCCGTCCTGAAGTAACTTTTTTCTGCTCCTGTTCGTTTCCTGATGCGGGCCGGACATAGTTCATGTTCGGCTTGCTGCATTACCAACACTTTCCCCATGGGTTGAATATCTGCTCACGTCATCATTTTCAAGGCTATTGAGCGCCATTCGCTATATATCAAAAAACCTATCGCATTTAACCATCGCTATATTTGGAGTTCTTTCATGAAAAAAATGCTCGTAACGGCCATGACTGCCGCCAGCATACTGAGCTGCGTCCATGCTCAGGCTGAAACCCTGGGCCAGTTTTTTGCAAAAAGCAAAATCGACGGACAAATTCGCTCTTATTACTTCAGCCGTCTGTACGGCACAGCGGATACGCCCAACGCCTATGCCTATTCTCTGGCGGGCCGGATCAACGTGCTGACAGCGCCCTTTTTATCGGGATTCCGTGTCGGCGTCAGTTTTTATACGGCCAACGCCATGGGCACCCTCGCCAGCAGCCCTGACCGGGTCGATAAGACCCTGATGGGTGACAGTCCCTCCGTCAACGCGCTTGGACAAGCCTACCTGGAATATCAGGATCACTGGATCACCGCCAAGGTCGGCAATCAACTGGTCGATACTCCCTGGCTGAATCGGGTAGGTGGCCGCGTTATTCCCGTCACCTACCAGGGTGTTACCCTGGAGACACACCCCGTAAGCGGATTGACTCTGAGTGCCCTGCGGATTTTCCGCTGGAAGGACCGTACTACTGACCAGTTCTACCGGGACAATCTCTATTACCCTGGCCACTATGATGGTGACTCTCTCTATGGTGGACCCAACGTCCTGCCCGCCGACACTCCGGCCAGCAACGGGGTACTCGCCTTTGGTGCCGGATACCACTGGCACACAGCCAAAACTGATGCCTGGTTTTATCAGTTTGATCAATTTGCCAACATGTTCTACTGGAGCGGCCACTACGCCCTGCCGACATCCTTCGTCCTCAAACCCTTTGTGGATGCACAGTTCACCCGGGAATGGGGCGCCGGAGAAGCCTTTGCCAGCACAGGAACCACTCTGTTTGGTCAATCCGGACAAGGCGTCAACAGTACCAACTGGGGAATCAAAACCGGCGTCAGCTTTCCCCATGGAAGCTTATGGTGGGGCTATGATGCTACCGAATTACACGCTCACGCCCTCGGTGGTGGAGCCATTATTTCCCCCTACACTGTAGGCTATACGGCGGACCCCCTGTATGTGGACAGCATGATTCAGGGTCTGGTCGGTGTCGGCCCCGGACATGGCTGGCGGGTCCGCGCCGCTTACTGGGTTTTGCCCAAAGAGGTACAACTCACCGCTGGGTATTCGCAGTTTACCACGTACTTTTCCGGCAACAGCAACTGGACCCACTTCAACGTCAGCTATTTTCCGCAGGGCATGTTCAAAGGACTGTGCTTGCGGGATCAGGTGGAGGTCGGCAATGGCGGCGTGCAGGGCTTATTCCCCGGCTCCCCTCAGCACTCCTTCGTTTATAATCGGGTGATGTTTACCTATAAATTTTAACGGCGGTATAGTCACCGCCCGGGAATGACCAAGGCAATAGCAGTGAGTAAAACACTCGCCATTGCCGAGAATCCGTGGCAGCAGTTGCAGGGTAATCGGACAGCGACACGCCCTGCTCCGCCGTACGGTGGATCGCCTGGAACAGTCGCTTCAGGGTTTTTCGATACTGACTTCACTGGCTTTGATAGCCGCGAAAACTTCGTCACCCTCTTTGAGTTTAAGACGTTCGACGCTCCGTGTGGTAATCACAGAGGTAATCATACCTGCAGAGGTCTCCACTACGACTTCCGAAACCACGCTGTCTTTGATGATTTCAACCACTTTACCCTTCAGATGATTACGTAAACTGGACTCCATGACTCCCTCCTGATTAATCCATAAGTAATTAATAGTATAGCCTGCTTGGACGTGCAGAAATAGGTAATTGCCGCGACTATAGCTTGCATCCGAAATGCCTTTCTCCTACTTTCCTACAGCCATGCAGCCCCCCAGACCGAAACCGACCCTTTCCGAACAGATTCACACAGGCCAGGCTCCACAAGCCTAACGTACTTTAAGTTCCAAATTCTGAGGGGACCCTATTAACGAATAACGCTCAGAATGTTGTGCTTATTTGAGCAAATGCGTTGATGGGTTGCGCCAACTGATAGGCGGCACCTGCCGAACTGGTACTGGGTGAAGCGCTGAGTGCGTAATCATTATTGAACAGATTGTTGACATGCACAGAGATTTGCAAATTAGGTAGGCTGTAGCCTCTCCATAAGGAAATCGCTCCCGTGTCGTAAGCAACACTAAGGTTACCAGCCACATACCCACCCAGTTTTGAATTGCCCGTTGCGCTCGTGGCGTAATATCGAGAACCGATTTGCTGTACCGCCAGCATGCCCTGCCAGTGCGTCGTTTTTACGTTTAACCCAACAGCCTCGGTATGATGGGGCGCTTGCAAGGCAGGTTGATTTTTAGAAGTCATCCGCGCATCCAGAATGCCAAAATTGGCAAATGCCGACAGCCAGGGAGTGATCTGGTAGGTGTTGCTGAATTCCAGCCCCTGATAAATGGCAGCACCCGCATTGCTCTGGGTACTGAACACCTGATTCCCGATGACTACAGGCGTTGACAGGATATAATTCTCAAAATTAGTGCGAAATACCGTAAAACGACCGCCCCATGCTGCTCGATGCCAGTACGTTCCGACTTCATAGCTGTTTGCAATTTCCGGTTGGAGACCGCTGTTGAAATAACTGGCGGTAAGCTGACTGGAACTTGGCGCTTCGGCGGAGCGGGTGTAATTGAAATAGAGATGCCAATCGGGTTGGAGCGCGTAATTCACACCAAAGGAGGGTAACCACTGGTTAAAGTTTGCCGCCCGTTCCTTTTTACTCACATAATTGCGCCAGGTCCGATGTAAGTTTAACAATTTTACCCCCGTAGTCAGGCGTAAATGAGTAACTGGTGACCATTCCCCTTGCACATAGGGCTGAACGCTTTCTGTCACGACCGGCTGATTGACGGGTGCCGACACCAAGGCACCGGTAAATCGGTTATACAGGTTCGACTGGTACTGAAATGCGGTTTCATTATCGGAGTCTACCCAAATTCCTGCTTGGAGGCTGCCGGTGCTAAAAGGGTAGCGTGCCTTGAAGATGTTTCCAAATTCGTGTACCGGAAATAATCTGGTAGCCAGATAGAATCCACCGGGAGCAGAGCGATTGTTTTGTGTGAAAGTGCCACCACCCTTGCCATAGAAATAATAATATTGATCAGAAAGCTCCAGCCTGCCGATGTGAAAGGCATATTTCACATAAGATTGCCAATTCAAGAAATTTTTGAAGTTTTTCCCGTAATAATTTGGTGACTCCGGATCGGCCGAATTACCACTATAACGCCGTCCATATGTTGCAATTTCCTGATCGGTGGCACCATTATAAAAATTCCAGGTCTGGTTATTCTGAAAGAAAAATAAGGTAAGTTGTCCCGGCCCGATCTGGCTGATGGATTTAAACATAAATGTATATTTATGGCTTTGTGTATTGTAAAAATAGCCATGGCTTCTGGTGCTGGTGGCGCCCAAAATAATCTTGGTAGGAATGATGTCGCCTAATATTTCACCGCTGTTAATGACTCCTCCGTAAGATTGCGTGCCAAAAGATCCGTATCCATAAAACGGGGTTGCCGAAAAATGCTTGGATGGAGTCACCGAATGTATGGCAATCGTACCAGCGAAATTGGCGTTACCAATCGTGGCAGCAGAACCGGCTCCCGGTTTGACATTGATGGCGGAAATATATTGCGGCGGCAGGTTCTCATTAGAGTAAAAACTGTAGCCGATGGGCGAGTTGATTGGTATCCCATCCATGGTGAAATTGATGAGAGACTGATCCATACCCCGCATATATATGTTGGATCCGTCGATACCGTTATTGCCGGTGGGCACGATATTCATATTTGGCAGATTTGCCAGACTCTGGGCAAAATCTCCAGTGGGGTTCATGGCAGAGATGGCTTGGCCAGTAATGGTTTCTTCTGTTTGCGTCGAATTCAGCGGGGAGGAATAAGGTGCAGTTGTGGAGTTTCCGGATGTGCTTCCCAAATTGGCGGCAGTGCTTTCTACCATGGGGAGCACAGGTGTAGCTGCCCTGGCCGATTGCTGCGCAGTAACTGATGAAATTGCCAGTGCCAATGCCATCCTGAGTAACTGGCGGGATATGCGGGGCTGTTCGAAATTCAACATGATTTTTTCTCCGAATAAAACAAGTCATACAACTAAGGGAAGTTTTTGGTTGGCAGTAGGAACAAGGACACGCCGACCGTCACCAAGGTCCACAAATTCAATATCTACACCGTACAATGCGCGCATGTGATCCGGGCAAATCACACTTTCCGCAGGGCCATCAGCCAGCACGCGGCCATCCTTGAGGAGAATAACCCGGGTAGCTGCCGCCAATGCGTGTTCCGGATAATGGCTGCTCTGTAAAACGGCAAAGCCACTACGCGCCAGATCCTGGATTTGCGCCATAAGGCGGTGTTGATTGCCGTAATCGAGGCCGGTCACGGGTTCATCAAGAATCAGGATGGGCGCTTCCTGCGCGAGCGCCCGGGCGATCAACACCAGTTGTCGCTGCCCACCGCTCAATTCGGTATAGGATCGGCGCGCAAGATCAGCAATACCCAGGCGCTCCAGAGCTTTTTCCATTTCTGCCCGGTCATGGGCGCGCGCACCCCCAAGCCAGGATTGGTGCGGCATCCGACCCATCAGCACCACATCCTGCACCAGGAAAGGGAACACGGCCCCATGATCCTGGGGAACATAGGCCAGACGGCGAGCGCGCTCTCTGGACGTAAGGGCAGAAAGGGGGATGTCATCGATCCGGATCTCCCCGCTCAGGGGCTGAATAATCCCCAATAGCAGACGAATCAGGGTGCTTTTGCCGCTACCATTGGCACCCAACAGGGCGACAGATTCTCCAGGACGAATTTCGAGAGAGATATTCTCCAAAACGGTCCGGCGACCATAAGCGTAAGCCAACTGTGAGGCGGAAAGATTCATGCCTTCCACCCCTTACGCAAGCGGTGCAAAACCAGCACGAAGGCGATGATACCGACCAGATCGGTTACTACTCCCAAAGGGATTTCCACTGGAAAAACAGTGCGGGATATGTCATCGGCAATGACCAGAAACAGACCGCCCATCAAGGCGCTGGCAGGGATCAGCAAGCGGTTATCCGGTCCGACCATGAAACGGGCAATATGCGGAACGATCAGCCCCACCCAGCCAATCATTCCCGCCAGAGAAACCGTCAAAGCACTGGCGATGGTGGCTATGACAATGATCCATATGCGGGCCCAATGTACCGAAACCCCCAAGGCGTGCGCTTCTTCATCGCCCATACTCAACACATTCATGGTTTTTCCGAAAGCGGTCAGGGCAAGCACGGCCAGAAGAATGGGAATCGCCATGATACGCAGCTCACTCAATCGAACTCCGCTGAGATTTCCCATCAGCCAATAAACGATGGTCGGAAGCTGGGTATAGGGGTTGGCCAGATATTGCACCATAGTCAACAGTGCCGTGAACAAAGCGCCACTGATGATGCCCCCAAGTACCAGCATCAGCACCGGATTCACGGGATAGAGCCGGGAGATGAACAGCGCAACGAGCACGGCAAGCAGGCCAAATCCAAAGGAAATGACTTGCGCCAGACCCCAGGGTAAACCCAGCACGATGCCCAGTGCCGCACCAAAAGCCGCGCCTGACAACACGCCCAAAATGGAAGGAGAAACCAGAGGATTCATGAAAAGTGCCTGGAAAGTGCTGCCCGACACGGACAGGGCCGCACCGACCATGACGGCAGCCAGAATTTCTGGAAGGCGCACATGGACAAGCAGAGCGTGTAACAGCGGATTGGCACCTGAAACAGCCGCCCCAAGTGCTGAGAGAGGAATCGGGTAGCGACCGATCAGCAAAGAACCAGCCGAAACAAGGAGAAGCGCGACAAAAAGAATGGGGAGTCGCCCGATGCGAGTCATGGCTGCATGATCTCCCGAAGCTGGGTATCGCTGATTTTCACTCCGAGAAACTGCTGATAAAAATGCTGGATATCTTTGTCGTTGAAGGCGAACTGTTGGGGATAGAGCTTATGGGCAAGCCATTGCGCGCCCAGTATCTGCATGAATGAATACAGCCGGTTGAACCAACTGAAAGGTTGCTGGGGAATATAGTAAATGCGATGGCGCTGCACTGCCTGCAAAGGTGCCCATGCAGGATTGGTATATACCTTGCTCAAAAATATCGGGTTATCCGTGACAATCACCTCGGGATTCCAGCGCAGTAGCTGTCCCATGCTGACTTGCTGATAGCCCTGAAAATGATTGACCGTACAGTGAAAAACATTTTCACCTCCCGCCCATTGTATGGTGGCGGTCGGCATGGACTCATCACAGCCACTGCGTAATCCATCGGGGTTACCGGCGAAATACACTGTTACCCGATTCTGCTCTGGAATCCGGGTACGGAGTTTTTGCAGCGCGTCATTTTTTTCAGAAAGATAGTGGATGAGCTTGTCCGCACGTTTCTGCTTATTAAACACTTCCCCAAGCAGCCGATAAGCCTGCATATAATCCGTCAGATTATGGAGTTTTATGTTGAATACCGGCAGTCCCAGCGCACGCAATTTGCTCACCACACTCGCCTGCAGACCCATATAGGGGTACCAGAATACGATAAGATCAGGATGCGCCTGTAAAATCGTGCCGATATCGGCGTTGTAACCCTGCCCGAACCAACCACCGAGGACAGGCAGTTGACGTGCCGCCGGATCCAGATATTGGCGTTGCGATGGCGACAGGGGCAGATTCCATCCGGCGAGAAGACGGGGGTCCAGGGTGTAAATGAGGGCATTGACCGGAGGCGCGCTGCCAAAGACCTTGTGGAGTGATTGGGGAATGTTTACCGCTTCCCCGGACATATCTATTACAACGTGCGCGTTCGCGGTCTGAAACAAGGCAATACTGGTGATCACCGCAAATATCACCATGCCCAGAAAACGCCGGCGCTTAGGAAAAACAATCATATTGCGCCCTCTGCGAATTGACGCGCTTTGCTCATTGCCTGATTGAAAGACACCCTTTCAGGCGGTAAAGCGCGGCCGCGACGATTGATCACCCGCAAAGAAACGGACTCTATCCATCGCCAATAGATTTCTCCGGCATCCAATGGAAACCGGGTGTCGACCAGGCTCTTTGCGTAGAGGTCCAGCCAGAGTTCCCGATCCGCTTCGGTAATGGTAAAAGGTAAATGCCGGATTCCCAGACTGGCAGAACCGCGCACTGAACTGTAATACTTGGGGCCACCGCAAGCTTCGACGTGAAAATCCGCTGTCCTGTTTGCTATGATCTCAAAGCGTTTTTCACTATCACCAAAAATATCTTTCAGCGGGCTCGCAAAAATTAATTGATGGTGATGGATCACCAGATCACGGATTTTCTGCTCACCGGCGATCCGAAAAACATGGGGCGCTGGAGAAATTACATCGGGAAAAGTCCAATACGCTTTTGCCGGGGCCATGATCTCACTGAACTCTCCGACTTCCGGATGATGACCGGATGTCCCGAGATACTGCCTTAACGTCTCTATTTCATGATTTACATCAATGAGTAAACGCTCTCTAGTTGTCATATTTTTTCCTTTTAACTGCCATTATTCAAACGAAAACGAATGGGTATCTCTACCCACATGGGCACGGCTTTCCCGTCGCGGGTGCCGGGGGTAAAACGCCAGTGCCGCACAGTCTGTTCTGCCGCCCGATCCAGGCTGCTGTAGCCGGAACTGTGGGCTACCGTTATTTTTTCCGGCAGGCCGGACACGCTGACCAGTACTCGCAGCATTACGGTGCCCTCCTCGCCATCCCAGCGCGCCGACTGGGGATACTCCGGGGCGGGGTTGCGGGCATAAGCAGGAATGCTGGGGCGGGTTTCCGCCGGGGCCGGAGGAGATGGAGCTAAGGCGGGTACGGCAGGTGATGCTGCGGCCGATGTCACAGCTGCGGGCATGCGGGAGATTGTGGACGGGGCTGCGGGTGCCACCCGCTTAGTCGGCGCCGGACGCGGAGTGCGGAGCGGCACTTTGACCTCGCGCGGCGGTCTCGGCGACAGCCTGGGCGGAGCGGGAACGGGTTTGGGTGCTATCGGCACAGTGGTCCGGGGTGCTGGCGGATGGTGACTGGGTTGTGGGGTGGCACCGGGCTGCGGCCAGGAAACCAGTTGGACCGCCATGGGCGGAGTGATCACCGGCCTGGGCAGAGGTGATGGCCGCAAGCAGAGAGCCAGAACCGCCAGAATGCCCGCTTCCAGAATCAGAGCCAGCATAAAAACCACGGCTCTGGGCGGCTGCGGGCTGGAGGGGAGCGCCAGCGTGCTCACGGATGCTCCGCATGGGTAGCAATGCCCATCTGGCTGATACCGGCGCGACGGCAGGCATCCATGACGCGCACCAACTGCTGCAGGGGCACGTTTTTCGCGCCCGCCAGGATGACCTGCCGGTGATTGGCGTCGTTTTGGGCCAACTGTTGCTCCAGTTGGGTCAGCGTCACCGCTTTATCGTGAAAAAGCAGACGGCCGTCGCTGCGCAACTCCACCACCAGATGCGTTTTGGGCAAAACCTGGGCGTTGCTGCTGGTCGGCAAGTGGGTGCTGATCCCTGTCGCGGGAATCATGCGCAAGGTGATCATGATGAAGAACACCAGCAGAAAAAGCATGATGTCGATCATGGGGATGATCTCGATGCGTCCCTTGCGCGCCTCGAAATAACGCATTTCAGGCATCTCCTCGCCGTGCCAACGGGCTGACAGGGGCCTCTCCATGGGTACTGACCGGCTGCCGGTAGAGACGATTCAGGGTGCTCACCTTGATCCTTTCCATCTGATGCAGCACCAGACGGACCCGTTGCTGCAGTCCGTTAAAAAACACCAGGCCGACAATGGCAATGGCCAAACCCGTTGCCGTAGCCACCAGGGCTTCCGCCACATGGCCGGTAATGGCGGTTGGCGCGGTATCCGGATTACCCAATATCTGAAAGGCATTGAACATCCCGATAATGGTTCCGAGCAGGCCGAGTAGCGGTGCCAGGGTGACGGCCGTATCCAGAATCCATAAGCCCCGGTCCAGCAAGGTCGCCTGGGCCAGCATCGCCTCTTCGGCGTAGGCTTCGCCACTGGCCAGATCATGGGATGCGAGAACCGCTGCGAATACAGCATGTTGCGGACAGGACGGCGTCTTGGCCAGTTCCGTTTCCAGGGATTCCCGGACTTTTCTGCTTTGCAGATCGCGTAACAGATCGTCACCCTTGCGCCGGATCATGACCAGCGCCCAGCCCCGCTCCAAAGCCACGAAAAGCACCACCAGCAACAGCAGCGGCATCAGATAAAGAATGCCCCCAGATACGGCGGCAAGGTGGAATAAATCTCCCATGGCATGCTCTCTTGCGTAATGAAAATCATATTTGGCCAGCTCGTTAGCTACGGGCACCAACTACTCGGCCCACCCAGCAGGTGGGAATTATCACTTCGGGGAGATGCATAACGGCGATGACCGGATATGCAATGGAGTCCTCATCGCCAAAACGACAGATATCCGCGCCTCCGAACCAGGGCAGTGCGGATCATCTACCGACAGGACCGCGTTATTACGGAAGGGAAAATTCAGGACGGCAGATCTTTTCTGTTCCATGTTCATTTTCTCTTATCAATATACAGCCGGATATGACGCATCACGCGCGCCCTCCCCGAGAAATCAAAGCGAGCCCTTCAATAACCGGACCCGCATACGTTATATTCTTACAAATATATCGAACCCCAAAAAAAACACAACCATAATATTACGTTAAAGTCATATTTCGAGTTTATATAAGTGGCTAGGCATTTTTTGTTGATTCCTGGAGTTATCCTGTAGGCTGTCCGAGGCGGAAGTGGCCCTTTAGGCCACGACTCGCGCTGAAATCTACACTGCAGTCGCCCTGGCGCACTGGGATGGGGCCTTGCGGCCCTCTTTTTCAGGCTGCGAAGAGTTTCTAGGCCAGTAACTTGAAAGCGTCCAGCCCCATTCCGGCATTTTTCCCTTCGTCTTGAAGAAGAGATTTTTGTACTGCATTATCCATCGCCAGAATTTTACTGGGATCGCGGCCCTCAAAAACTTCGGTTTCGTCATGAAATTGCAATAATCAACATCCAAATTGAATGAATGTCTCCTAAGTAATCGCCGTAGATACTTATAAATGCGTGCAACCGAAAACGGCGTACTTGTGCCAAACAGTAATGGCAACCCCCTCTCTTTGAGATTAAATGTCAAGAAGCTTTGCGTTGAGGTTTTGATACTCTGGTGACCTTTTTTGAAGAAGCCAATACATCTGTTTTCGCTTTTTTTGGAGTCACCGATTTCTTTTCAGCCCTCAACTCCTTGGAATAAGATTGGGCTGGCTGACAATATCCACAGTCATTCTGTTTTTGATAAGGAGCAGGAAATGGAACACCGGTATTTGTGGTAATATCCGCCTGCGCAACACTACAAAAAACAACAGTTAACATCGCCAGAATTATGGATATTTTTTTCATGATATCACCCCTTAATAGTAGATGTAACATAGCGACCACAAGAGATTCCGCGCTGAGGCGGATGCATGATTTTGCTTAAAAACGGCTCTGCCGAAGCAGAGCCAAACTCCCATCGCAAGCGATGAGGAGGAGGTCGCCTACACCGTAAATCAATACCACATCACTTTGCTTAAAAGCCCTTAAAAGGCGTACTGCAACATCAAACGATCATCAATAAAGGTTCCCTGATAGTCCGCATAGGGATTGCTATGGTCGATAGCCAGACGGTTACGCAGAGATAATCCCTTCCAGAATCCTCCCGGGGTATAGGTCACATCCAGATAGTTGGCGTCTACGTTCGGCAGGTAGGGATGGGGGCTCTTCGTCAGATTGAGTGGGTAGGGGGTAGAATGCTGTGGAGCGGTCGTGCCCTGAATAGGAGTTAGCTGATGGTCCCTGAAGAGCTGTTTTCTCTCGCGTTAGGATTGGTTCCGCCGTGGTTGGTGGATCATGTGACTTTCACGGTGGAGGAGAAACGCCTGGATCTGCACATCAACTTTCCCAAAGGTAGTCGCTTTGCTTGCTCCGTCTGTGGTGAGGAGTGTCCGGTACATGATACCCGTGACCATACCTGGCGGCACATGGATTTCTTCCAGCATGAAGCCTATCTCCATGCCCGTGTACCTCGTGTGAAGTGCCAGGAGCATGGAG
>NZ_JACKZA010000026.1 GCF_015100155.1 Acidithiobacillus sp. HP-2
CGTGGGCTCGGAGATGTGTATAAGAGACAGGGATGGTGCCATGGGGTTTTGGGCCGCACTGGATGAAGCCTATCCCGAAACTGGTCAGCAACGCTGCTGGGTGCATAAGACCGCCAACATTCTCAACGAACTTCCCAAAGCCCAACAGAGCAAAGCCAAGGCAGCGTTGCAGGAAATCTGGATGGCCGCCAATCGCCAGGCTGCGGAAAAAGCACTGGACGTGTTTGTGCGCAATTACCAGGCAAAGTATCCCAAGGCCGTGGCTAAACTGGAAAAAGATCGGGCTGAATTGCTCGCTTTCTATGATTTTCCGGCCGAACACTGGCGGCATATCCGGACCACCAATGCCATTGAGTCCACCTTCGCTACGGTACGCCACCGGACTACCCGGACGAAGAACTGTGTATCACGCAGCAGCTTTCTGGGATTGGGTTTCAAGATGCTGCAGCAGGCTGAAAAACGCTGGATTGGGATTTATGCTCCAGAGAAAGTCCCGCAGCTTTTTGCAGGGGTGAAATTTATCGATGGCATACCGGCTAACCTCACCCTGCTGGATGATCAACAGACCGCCGCCTGATCTATGTCAGAAAATGCTCATACACCAGATTTGACTATAGCTCCTTACGCCAATGGTACAGCGTCACATCAGAAATCCCTTCCTGTTTGGCCACTTCTGGCACAGATAAACTGGTGGGCGGTAACATCTTCTGCAATACAGCGGCCTTACGTTCTGCTGAATAACTCTTCATCTCGATAATCCACTTTCCGCCCCCAACCTGCATCTGACTCCATTTCAGAGAGGCGACAACTACCCTGACACCGGGGGGGTTGAAGGGCCCGAACTGTATGGTTTTCCGGTATCCCCCAGTGTCATGTACCAGCTTGATGACGCCTATGCAAGAGCTTTTTCAGGTTCGAACGGCTGACTGGATTTGAGGACTAATTGCGTCAGGAAAGCAGGTTTTGTGCTGCCCTACACTAGGTGGATGCAGCGCCCATCTCTATGTCAATCTTTATCTGGCATCTGTAAATATCTCGTCAGTCGTGACAACATAAAATCACAACGGGTTAGTTGTTCCTTAGTGATAAATTCATCTGGCTTATGTCCTTGATCCATGCTTCCCGGCCCGCATACGACCGAGGGGATGCCGGACTCGTCGAATAGCCCGCCCTCTGTTCCGAATGGAACCGTCTCATAATCAGTGGTCTCGCATAGCAACGACAGGAGTCTTGCTGCTTCGTTGTCGGAGGGCGTCGAAAGCCCTGGATAGGTACTGAGCGGTTGCATTTGAATTTCAGTACTGTCCTCAATGGCGCGCATCCTTGGCAATAAAATGTATTGTGCATATGAATGCAACTCGCTCAGCACTTCGTGAGCATCAAATTTTGGTAACGCGCGAACTTCAAAATCGAACTCGCAATGAGCTGGAACTATATTGAGCGCAACGCCACCGTTAATGAGGCCAACTTGCACCGTCGAAAACGGCGGATCAAAGCGATCGTCGTGTAACCTGGGGTCGGCCAGTCTCTCCCCGATTTCTTCGAGCTTAATGATCAGTCGTGCCGCATAACTAATCGCATTGACACCGTATGGCGCATAAGCCGTATGACAGGCCGAACCGTGCACACAACATCGCACTGACAGTTTACCTTTGTGCCCCAGCACCGGCTTTAGTTCGGTTGGCTCACCGATCAGGCACATGCGCGGCTTATTAGGGCGTTTTGCAAGTTCGGCCAACATTGGCCGAACACCGAGGCATCCGATCTCCTCGTCATAGGAAAAAGCCAGATGCACGGGGATTTGCAATGGCTGTGCAAGGAAACCGGGCACGGCAGCCAGCACCGAAGCGATAAAGCCTTTCATGTCCGCAGTTCCGCGCCCGTACAAGCGCCCGTCATTCTCGGTTAGTCGAAACGGGTCCACCGTCCATACCTGCCCATCGACCGGGACCACGTCGGTGTGTCCAGAAAGGACGATTCCACCCCGATCACTAGGCCCGATAGTTGCGAACAACGCGGCCTTGGTCCGATCTGTGTTATAGAAGAGTTCGCTTTCCACACCCAGAGTAGACATATATCGTCGGATGAAGTCGATCAACTCCAGGTTAGAGTCTCGGCTCACTGTCGCAAAACCAACCAACAATTTTAGTAATTCCTGAGTAGTCAGCCCTCTACTCATCGCCTGGAACACCATAACTAGGAGCTGCAGTGGGATTCAATGCCCGAGTCAGATAGTCCTGCATCTGAGGCTTATAGGCATCCCAGAGTTTGCTGAGTTCCTCAAGCGGATAGGCATCCACCCAGTCGACTCTCAGGTCGACGATAGGCCAAACAACTTTGTCCACTATCTTGATAGCAGCAGAGTGTATAGGGCCAAATTCACCGCCTTTGCTCGCGCCGGCATACATGGCTGCAAGCAGACGATCGGCCAAATGCCCCTGAACCTCTTCAAACGCAATGGTCATAGCCTCAATCACCCCAGGGTCTGCAAGCAAATTGCCTATGGCGACACTTTGTTCACCTGCAACCACGTTATGAATGCCAAGTGTTTGCGTACCACTGAAGAACGCTGTCCGCCCCGAGCCGTCGATCACTGCTACCTGTCGGTATTGGTGGTAATCGTCGGCATCGAGAGCTCGCTTCAGAGCCGTCTCCGGTTCCGCCTGATCCTGCTCAAGATAGTCGAGTATCTGTTGACCAAGTGCAGGCAGCGTCACATTTTGTGTGGCCACGGCACCTACACCAGCGCGAACCCAGGAACAACGGGCACCCACCGAGATACTGGAAGAGCTGATTGCAAGGCCCAACTGTCCCGTCTTTGCGCAGCGTCCCACTATTGAGAAGGTCATGTCTCGTTCCCTCAGGGTAGTCCGTTCGACCAATTGTCAGGGATCACCGCAATCACGTCGATTTCCATTAACCACTCCGGCTGCCCCAAGGCCACCACAACGAGCCCAGTGGAAATCGGAAACACGCCGCGCAACCATTTCCCGACTTCTTGATAGACCGACTCGCGATATCGGGGATCTGTCAGATATGTAGTGGTCTTGACGATGTGCGAAAGATCACTACCCGCTTCTTTAAGCAGCTGTTGGACATTTTTCATCGCCTGTTCGGCTTGAGCACGCGGGTCGCCCAGTCCAACCAGATTGCCTTCGAAATCTGTACCCACTTGGCCACGCAAATAAACAGTATTACCGACGCGAACAGCCTGACACAGATCGTTGTCCAGAGATTGGTTCGGATATGTGTCTTTAGTATTGAACATGCGAATGCGGGTATGGGTGGGCATCAAATTCCTCCGGTCTTTAATTTAGGGCGGTTGCGTTTTTTGACTCGGCGAGCCAGCGCGCAATTGTGGTAAAGATAGCTCTGTCCACTGCGCTATCCGGCATCACGGTACGAGAGATATTTGCGCTGGGTAGCAATGTGATCCGCTACATGCCAGGCGTCATGCCATACGCCCCAGATGAAGCTCGAGCCACGACGTGAGAGCCAGGGCAGCCCAACAAAATAGATGCCTCGTTCACATGAGACGCCATGCTGATGAATTGGCCTGCCCTTGTCGTCAAACGCGTCGACCTTGAGCCAGTCGTATGCGACAGTATATCCGGTAGCCCAAATGATTGTGCAAATGCCAGCCGCTTTAAGGTCGAGTTCTATGATTGGGTCTGTCACACACGGTGGATCAGGGAGGATTAACCTGGCTTCGGGATCTTCCGGAAAATCCAGCCCATTGCGGGAAATGTACGCATCGGCGGCGTCCAAAAGTGCGAAGTAACTGGCGTCACCGCGAGCCAAATTAACTGCCAGATCATCCTCGAACACTATGTTCCCGTTGATGAATGTTTTGGCACGGCCAACCAGCGTCATCCCTTCACTAGCCAGGCGCCTGAAATCTATAGTCCTGCCACCATACGCTCCGCTTACAGCTATCGTCACATGCTCTGATCCGGGCTGCGGAGCCTGCCTGTCCCAATCGCCCAGTACACCCATCCACCAAACGTAATCACGAGTTCGGTAGGTTCGTGGCGGACGATCGTGCGCTCCGACCGAAAGGTATACTTGGCGCCCTGCACGCCGCAATTCGTCCGCGATTTGTGTACCGGACGAACCGGCACCCACCACAAGGACTGCTCCCTTGGGAATCTGCTGCGGGTTGCGGTATGCGGACGCATGCATCTGCGTTATCCCTGTATCCGCAGGCACGAAATTCGGAATCACGGGCCGCTGAAATGCGCCGGTCGCAACGATCACATGCTCGGCTTTGAATTGTCCCTCCGACGTATTTACTGTGAACCCTGTATTTCCGATATTTCGTTCAACTCTTAGTACCTCTACCCCGGTACGGATAGGCCCAGCGAATCTTTTTGCATAGTCCTCGATATAATCAGCTACCCGCTCTTTAGATGGGAACGCATCGGGATCGACATCTTCGAACTCAAGGCCTGGAAAACGGTCATGCCACGCGGGGCCATTGGCGACCAAGGAATCCCATCGTCCGGTTCGCCATTGCTCGGCAATGCGATCACGCTCCAAGACCAAATGAGGCACTTTAAGCCGAGTCAGGTGCTCACTTACCGCCACGCCGGCCTGCCCAGCACCGACTACAAGGGTATCAATCAGAGTCATTTTAGTTGCCATGGTTCAATCTTTCTCCTTATCAAACAACGTTGGATTTACAAACTGTATCTGTTAATAGACACCCTTTAGTTAGATATTGATCATATTGGCAAGAAAAAAATAAGAAAAATGCTTTATTTCTATAATCTGAATCTATTTTTCTTATTCAAAGGGTTCCGTTCATTACAACTGCAGCCATCACGTTACCTATTCGTCAGGTATCTTGAGCTACGGAACTGGGGGCCAAACAGGTGGCATTGTGTAAGGCCTGCTGATCACCTGCCGCCTCCATGACATTAATCCCTACGACTATTTGGTTGATGTCCTGCAGTGGGTCCGCCAGCACCCCAGTTCCCGCGTCGCCGAACTGGGCCCCAGGCTCTGGAAACAGCACTTCGCCGGCAACCCTCTGCGCTCGGACCTCTATAATATCCTGAAGTAGCCCGCAAGATACGCCGCTCAGTTACCGGTTACGTGGATCGCCAGAAAGCGCGCCAGGCTTCGGCCATAGGCGCCAGTGGTTTCCATGCAGAGGTGAGCCTTGAGGGCCTCCTGCTTCTCCAACCAATTCCGGAATTGCCGGAACCCACCAGAATTATTGCAAAAAACCTTGCTGCGATATTTACCATTGGGTTTCAGCAGGGCAACATCGAATTGGGCTTTCGCTACGTCAATACCAACACAGGAAACGGGATTCATCATCATAAACCTCCTTGACTAGCATCATGGCGATCTACGGACCATGCCGATTCATCCTTATCTGTGCAGGCTCATGCGCCATGCATGCCTCGGATACCGTCCGAACTGGGTGTCAAAGTTGAGGCAAGGGATTAATCTGTAGAACAGGATCAATCTCTTCGGGTCTGATTCCCCGCTGCTTGCAGCGAAATCTATCAAAGCGGCTGAGGGAATACCCCGCAGCTTGCTGCGGGGATTTTTATTTCCTTAGGCTACTAACAATCTATCTTGCCTCGCTCCGGGGATCAGCCGAAGGGTACCAGTACATACTGACTGGCTCCAAGACATAAGGCTCCTAGCCACTGCCTGACGGCTCTAGCACATAGGTATCAAGGTGATTTTTAAGGCGGGCGACGTCTTGTTCAGAGACGCGGTTTTTCAGAACGTCATGGCACGAGAACGAAGGAAGAATCTCTACCCCGCAGAACTTGTAGTTCGCGGTGTTGAAGATGAATACGTCATCAACCGACCGACCGCCGAACAAGTATTGATCGACATCGTTGAATGCCGCTTCCGGTGCGTCCCAAGTAAGCGAAAGCATGTACCTACGTCCATGCATCAATCCACCCGTGCCGTACTGCTTGCTTGGATCACTGCGCGTCCGGCCGTCATTCGCCACCATGCGCGGATTGAGCAGCCCAGCATTGAAGACCTCATCAACGTATTTCTTGTACTGCCATGGATTTCCGAACCAGTAAACGGGCGACTGGGTAATGATGGCCTCCGCCCACAGGTGCTTTTCTACTTCCTGCTCGACATCGTAGCCATCGACAATGTGCGTGGTTGTGATATCGTGACCTAAGGCTCCCAAATGTGCCGCGATAACTTCGGCCAGGAACGTGTTGAGTTTGCCTTCTGACATGCCTTCAACCGGCTGGCTGGCATTAATAATCAAGATTTTCATGATGACTCCGAGAAATTATGAGCAGCAGCTAACGTAAGTTGTATGCTTATCAGGCCATTAGGGGCACTCACCACCAGTAGTATGTTTAGCAACTGCGCCAAATTGTGACAACAATATAAGCATGGTTCACTCTCCTAATAAGGTTACGCTTGTCTCACACACTACAATATCCACCATCGACCATTAGTGTGTGACCAACTATCATGTTGGATGCTTCTGAAGACAAAAATAAAGCAGCACCAACGATCTCATCAGGTTGGCCCATTCGACCAATTGGGAAAGTTTTGAGAAACTCATTATGTGCTTCTGTGCCCCTTACTTCATCCATCATCGGAGTATCAAAATCACATGGACCTATACAGTTGACATTTATTCCTTTTTTAATCCACTCAACCGCTAATACTTTGGTAAGGGCTGATACACCAGCCTTGGATGGGGAATAAGCCACTTCTCCTTGGAAACCACAATAAGCTGATATAGAAGATATGTTTACTATTTTACCACCACCATCCTGGATCATATATTTAGCTGCCGTTTTGCAGCATAAAAACGAACCAGTTAAATTGATAGCGATGATATAATTCCATTCGGATAGTGACATGTCCTCTGCAGGAGATAATCGATAAACACCAGCAGAATTAATAAGAATGTCAATTCGACAATACTTATTGTGAATTGTATCCATTAAGTTTTTAACATCTTTTTCGTTTGATACATCAGCTTGAAATATCGATATTTTATTTGAAGAAGTGAGGGTTTCTATTTCGCTTTTTGCCATTGTTAACTTTTCTGAATCACGACCAACAATTATCACATTTGCACCCGCATTAGCGAAGCCAATAGCTATATGCTTTCCTAGTCCACTAGAACCTCCTGTGACTAGTGCCACCTTCCCTGTAAAATCGTAAGTAATCTGCATGATTTGATCCTCGTTAGATAAGACAACAGTAAATTTGGAAATTATATTTTTCCAGATTGTTATTTGTAATTAAAATAATAATCAGGAATTTTATGTATTATAAAAAATAGTAGTTATTTCATGGTATGGAATATCTCACAAACTTATAAATCAAGAGTAATTAAATCAGTCTTACTTCGAGAGCAACAAATCATCATGACATCACCAGAAGACCTTTCTTTAGCCGTTAAAACGCAGTCTCGATGATCAGGAATTCCGTCGATTACTTTTGTCTCGCATGAACCACAAACACCCACACCACAAACACTTTTAAACACATTAAATCCAGACCTTCTTAACGCTTGCGCAATTGATTCATCTGAATTGACTGTGATAGTAGCATTGCTTTTTTTGAGGTGGACATTGAACTGTTTGTCATCTGTAAAACTATTATTGTTAAAACTCTCAACGTAATAATCTTTTATGTTATGGTATTTAGCATTCTCTTCAAAATCATTAATCATCGATTCTGGACCACAACAATAAAATCCATACCCATCCCGACCTGAGTTCAAGATGGATTTTATATTTAGTCTTTGATGATCACTATCGCTGTATCTTGATGTAACGCGATATCTTGGTATCTTGCATATATCGAAAATTTTGTCCTCACCTTTATTTGCACCGCTAAAATAAATATGATAGCTCTTATTTTCTTTTTCTAGCCGTTTTGCCATAGATATAAATGGAGTAACACCAACGCCACCAGCTATAAGAATATAACCATAATTATTTCTAATGTAAAAAGATTTAATTGGTTTTGTTATATGTAATTTATCGCCATCATTAATAGTAATAAAATACTTTGAAAACTCACCTTCATGGTTGATTCTTACTCCTATACAATAGCAATCATCATAATCTGGCAGTGAAAACACTGAATATGGCACAATTATTCCGTCCCACATTCTAACACCAATAATGGAGCCAGGTTCTGGATCGATAAGATGACCACCTTTTATTGGAGCTAGAACAAAAATAACAAACGAATGAGTGATTCGATATATTTTCTTAACTGTAACTGTTGTTGTATCCATAGGATTATACCTAACTTATTTAACAATTGTAAGATATCAAGTTTTTTATATTCAGACGCAGCCAGATAAACAATATTTGTCGTAAAGACAAAAAACATATAATTTATGAAAAATCATCAGAAAGATTCTTTTTTGGTTTGATATACCATACGGTAGTTTTCTACAATTAATCGCCAAAAAATAATAAATGATATATGTTGTGCTCTATATGAGAAGCTGGCCAAATACTTTGTCAGCTTCCCGTCCACTACTATCTTTATAGCTCACTCTACTTAGTTAGTTGATCGTAGATCGAGGTTTAAAAATAGAAGAGAGCCTGCGATGTGTGCTAACACCATCTGATTTAGAAATAACATAATAAAAAGCAGCTATAAAAGGAGACGCAACAAGCCATGAGATATCAGCACCCCCAATCATTTTGGCGATCGGTCCTGTATAAAATGCGTTGGACATAAATGGGATTTCAAGAATAAAACCTAGTGTATATGCAATAGCCGCCTTCTTATTGACATATCCAAATTCCCCGCCTTTCATATAAAAGCTATCCAATTCATACTGTCCGTCATGGATTAGGTAATAGTCAACTAAGTTTATTATAGACCACGGGACTAGAACATATAGCAAAAAATAAATAAAATTCATAAAATATCCCATAAACTTTGCGCTGGCGAACAATGCCAATGCTGTGCTAACAATCAGGAGAGTAAAGATTACTATAAATCTATAGATACGTGATGTCTTCAACCCCTGAAAGAACGTTTGCAAAATGCTTATTGATGTCAGTGAGCTACAGTATAGTTGCATAGCTGCCGCCTCCACACCAGACACAGACCATATTACAATAAATATTATTCCTGTAACACCAAATAGCACGCTAAACGCACCAAATCCACCGGATACACTTGATAGGCTTGTAATTCCTATCAATGAACCAACCGCCATCGCAATCAACGCCCCCAATGTTGCTCCTAAATAACTAGACCAAAAAGCCGCCTTTGGACCAGTGTCCTTAGGCAAGTACCTTGAATAGTCAGAAACATAAGGTGCATATGATATTTGCCATATTGCTGCCATACCGAGCACACCAAAAAAACCTACCATAGAATAGGACCCATTTACAACATGAATTGAAGCAAAGTTACTGTCACCAATTCCTGACAATAAAAGTACTAGTAAGGATACGCCACCAAAAACGGTAATAAACTTTGCATATCTATGAATCATGTCATATCCAATATATGCGGCAACAAAGGCTAGCATACTGATACCGACTATTACGAAATCACCTCCATACTTTCCCATATTCGGCATGATTGACGCTATGGCCTGCTCTCCAACGTCCACTAATGAAGCGAAATATCCGATATACATTATCACGACTAATATTAAAATAGGTAATGCTCCGTAGCTTCCGAACTGGGCTCTAGATTGCTGCATCTGGCTAATTCCAAGATACGAACCTTGTGCAGAATGTAGGGCCATAAAGATTGCCCCAACAAGATTTCCGATTAGCAATGCTACCATCGCCCAAGATAATGATAGTCCAAAGCCACTTTTAGCCGTGGCGATAATTCCAATAGTTATAGTTAATAGTTGCATATTGCCACCAAACCATAATGTGAATAGATCAAAGGCTTTACCATGCCTAAGGTTCAGCGCTATCGGAAAAATTGTGTGTTTTTCGTGCTTCATATTATCACGAAGCTCATCAACTGACTGAACCATAAATATTACCCCCATTATATCAATGTGATATACATAAACTAAGATGTTATCAAACCGCTAAACACACCGCTGCTTTTGTGCTTTACGGACTAGGATAGATAAGCCGGACCGACAAAAGCTAGTTTCAACCTCTATAATATAAGCAAAAAACGTGCCTACATTTTGTGCTTGCTAGACTAACAATAAAAACAGAATGATAATGTCAATATTCTGTCTCCCCTTATTTTGAACTGAGCGTCTTTTTTGCACTAACGTGGTGCAAAAACTACTTTAATGCACCAATGTGTATCATTGACCTAATAAATGATGGTTGTTGACGCCATATTGGTATCCGCCCCTGAGTGGTATTAACTCTGGCTTGCGCTCCGAATTGTGAATACTCCAACGGCTCGTTAAACAGCGTGTAAATTGACCACCTGATATCCTGCCGGATTTGCCGGGAGGAAACTGGAGTGATTTGCATGGAAACCATAGCCAAAGTGCGCCGTCTGTATCATCTGGACAAAGAGACGGTCAGCCATATTTCTCGAAAAATGAATTTATCGCGTGCTACGGTGCGCAAGTATCTGGACCATGTCGGAGATGAACCGAAGTACCCCCAGCGGAAATCCCGACCACGGCCGCAATTGGGAGCTTTTGAGGCGATCCTGCAGCAATGGCTGGAGACGGATGCGCACTTACCGCGCAAGCAGAAGCGGACCGCACGCAGACTGTTCGAGGGTTTGCAGAAGGCAGGATACCAGGGGGCCTATGACAGCATTCAGCGCTGGGTAAAGGCGTGGAAGGCGAACGTTCGCCCTGGTCTGCACCAAGCCTTTATTCCCCTGAGTTTCCGTCCCGGTGAAGCGTATCAGTTTGACTGGAGCAGCGAGACGGTGATTCTGGATGGGGTGGCCATGGCGATCAAGGTCGCCCACTTTCGCCTGACTTACAGCCGGATGTCCTTTGTCCGGGCCTATCCCAGAGAAACCCAGGAGATGGTCTTCGCCGCCCATCAGGAAGCTTTTCTGGCCTTTGAAGGGGTCCCTGAGCGGGGTATTTACGATAACCCCAAGACCATTGTGGACGTGGTTTATAATCGTTCCCGCAAAGGTCAGGAACGGGATTTCAATCGACGCTTCCTGGCCCTCATGAACCATTATCTGATTCGGCCCACCGCCTGCACGGTCGCTGCCGGATGGGAGAAGGGACAGGTCGAGAATCAGGTCGGCAATATCCGCGAATGGTTTTTTACCCCGCTTCCGCGCTTTGAAACATTGGATCAGCTGAACGCCTGGCTCTGGGAACGCTGTCAGGAGCGGGCACAGAATCATGCACACCCCGAGCAGAAGACACGGACGATCTGGGCGGTCTTCCAGGAAGAGAAAGCGCTGCTGCGCCCCTTTCAAGCCACCTTCGATGGCTATGTGGAGGACCGGGTGCGGGTCAAATCGACCTGCCTGATATCGGTGGACCGTAATCACTACAGCGTACCCGCAGAATGGGCAGGAGAGTGGGTGCGGGCACGGCGCTATGTGGATCGTATCGTGGTATTGATGGAAAGTGCGGTGATTGCCACCCATGCACGGCGCATGGGGCGGGACAAGACCATCACGGACCCGCAGCACTACCTGCAGGTTCTGGAGCGTAAGCCGGGGGCTTTACGTAATGGCTTGCCCTTCCAGAAGCTACCGCGTGCCATCACCCTGGTGCAGGAGCATCTCCAGGCTAAAGCCGGTGGAGATAAGGCCTTTGTGGAAGTCTTACTGGCGGCCAGAGACCATGGCATGGACATACTGGAGACTGCCTGCGCCATGGCCCTGGAGCAGAAAACCGTTACAGTCACGGTAATCCTCAATCTGGTACACCGTCTGGCGCACCCGCTGCCACCACCCCCGCAGCAGACTCCGGAAGCCCTGCATCTGAAAGAAGAGCCAACGGCGGATTGCAGTCGCTACGATACCTTGCGGGGGAAGCCTTATGTCCACTGAACTGACCCTCTCTCTGAAGGATCTGCATCTGTATGGCATGGCGACCGCCTACCAGGAATGGGTCGCGCAACCCGGGCCGGTCACAGAGCCGGTTTCCTGGTTGTCCAGCCTGATTGATGCCGAAAAACAGGACCGCCATTACCGCAGTCTGCGTTACCAAAGACGTATAGCCCGGTTCCCCCTGCAGCGCAGTCTGGATGAGTTTGACTTCACGGAAAGCCCCTTGGCCGAAGAACACCTGCGCACGCTGGCCCAAGGGGAGTACCTGGAGTCTGCCCATAATCTCATTCTTGTGGGTGGCACAAGGACCGGGAAAACCCATCTGGCCCTGGCGTTAGGTCATGCCGCTATCGACCAGAGCAAGCGGGTACGCTGGTATAACGTAGTCGATCTCGTCAACTCTCTGGAACATGAGAAAACCCGTGGCCAGGGCGGCCGCCTCGTCAGAACCCTGCAGAGCCTGGACCTCGTCATCCTCGACGAATTGGGCTACTTGCCCTTCTCGGAGTCGGGAGGCGCCTTGCTCTTCCATCTGATCAGCAAACTCTACGAACAGACCGCGCTGATTATCACCACCAACCTCTCCTTCGGAGAATGGGTGAAGATCTTCGGAGACGCCAAAATGACCACGGCGCTTCTCGATCGACTGACCCACCACTGCGATATTCTGGAGACCGGAAACGATTCTTACCGGTTCAAAAAACGTCGCAGCCACCCCCTCTAAAACTGGTCAAAAATATACGCTGTTACCTGGTCATTTTTAAACGCTGTTTGACAGCGCACCATGTCAGTGTAGGCAGAAAGCCCATGGGTATATTCGTACTGCAGTGCTCCCTGACTGAGGTTGAAGCGTACCGTATTGGCGTGCCAGTCCTTTACCATTGCTTGCAAGGACGCGTTATAACCGAAACCAGGCATTGCTGTTGCCGTCATGGCGGCCTGCGCTTCCTGAAGATTAGCTGCTGCGAGAGAGGCACGAAAATGGCTACTACATAAAGTGGCAGCGTACTGCGTGGGATAGGCCAAGGAAACCGAGGTGAATCCTCGCGGTATAAATAATTGATTGGTTCCAGCCACGACTAACCGCCCGTCCACGACGGCCTCTCCTGAAGTCGCAGCAGACGGAGCGGGGGTTTGCGCAGGCGTGGTATTGGCCAGAGCCTGATTGCTCACGCACGCGATACACGCAAGAACTACCGCCGGGAGTGCAGTAGCAAGGGCGATACGCAGGGATTGTTTCAATTGAGTTCAGTTGCCTCCGACATGGGTACATATGCGAGTGTCGTCTCTCGTCCCCGCATTTTTACTGTAGTCAATATATTTGTTTTCTATTTTACAGAATTTTGATTGTCTGCGGCCATCTCGGGGCCCCTTCATTGTTAAACAAGCACGCTCACGGACATTGTCCGGCCTGGCCGGCTAACGGTCGTTTGACGGACTTAGGATATGGGTGCGATCGCGCCTGCTGTTTCTGGATTGCACAATTCAAAAACAGCAGGCAAGGGTTGAACGATCGTAGTTCTTTGACTACACTACGCCAGTGATCGAGCTAAAACAGACCGAGGCCTTCGCGAAGTGGGAATCTCGCCTCCGGGACAAGCGCGCCAGGACCATCATCGCCACACGATTGGCGCGACTGGCCCACGGGTTGCCAGGGGATGTAGAACCCGTAGGCGAAGGCGTCAGCGAACTGCGTATCCACTACGGTCCTGGTTACCGCGTCTACTTCCAGCAGCGTGGCGACATCCTGATTGTGTTGCTCTGTGGTGGCGACAAAAAAACGCAGGCCCGCGACATCGCCACAGCAAAGAAGCTGGCGGAAGAATGGAGTACACCCAATGACTGAGAAATTGACAACTTATGATCCAGCAGCCGCACTCATCGACGACGAAGAAATCGCGGTGTTCATGGCCGACGCCTTTGAAACCGGGGATGCTGGCTATATTGCCCACGCGCTTGGTATTGTCGCGCGGGCTAAGGGCATGACCCAGATTGCCCGCGATACCGGTCTTTCACGCGAACAGCTCTACCGTTCATTCAGTGAAGCCGGCAATCCGACGCTGAAAACGACGCTGGCCGTCATGAAAGCCCTGGGGATTGATCTGACAGCGAAGCCCCGCAGTGAACACGTAGCGGCCTAATGAAGAACATCCTCACCCGTATAAGCAGACTCAATGTAATGTCCCATAATCAGCCCCCCTGGGTGGCAGAAGAACCCAGTAAAACCGGACGACCTGCCGTTCAGGGTTTTGGGGCCACAAGACAGAATGGTGCATTCTATCTCATTTTTACCTATCCCATTTAGCCAGAACCACACAGGCTCTACCCAGAGCAGATCTGGACATAATGAGCCGCTCGACACAACCAAAGCACAGCCAACTACTAATTAACACTGCCCATACCATAGAAATTTCCTTCGGCATCCGTTCCTGAACATGCGCCTTGGCCATCTACAACCGGCGCATTATCCATAGGTTCCATATCAGCGGGATTCATACATGCCGTAAAATGAATCACCGCTCCATTACTATAATGGCGAACACAGATCATATTGTCGCAATCCGTGGTAAACCTCCCATTATCAGGTCCAGAATTCGTCTCTTCTTCCTGACGAACCATAACGCTATGCGTAGTCGTCTTTTTTACCTTCCTAACATGCTTTGAATCCATACTTTCTATTACGTTAATGTTATTTTGTGCCAGCCTTCCAACACGACCACCTTGTGCGGCCGCCTTCTTGAACCAGTAGTTCGCCTTCGCGTAATTCTTCGGCACGCCTTTGCCTTTGGCATAGTAATCCCCCAGATTAAATTCCGCATTGACATATCCCTGATCAGCCGCCTTCTTGAACCAGTAGTTCGCCTTCGCGTAATTCTTCGGCACGCCTTTGCCTTTGGCATAGTAATCCCCCAGATTAAATTCCGCATAGGCATTTCCCTGATCGACCGCCTTCTCGTCCCAGTAGACAGCCTTCGCGTAATCCTGCGGCACTCCTCGGCCTTTGGCATAGTGATCCCCCAGATTAAATTCCGCATAGGCATTTCCCTGATCGGCTGCCTTCTTGAACCAGTAGTTCGCCTTCGCGTAATCCTGCGGCACTCCTCGGCCTTTGTCGTAGGCAACCCCCAGGTTATTTTCCGCCCTGACATTTCCCTGATCGGCTGCCTTCTCGGACCAGTAGACCGCTTTCGCGTAATCCTGCGGCACTCCTCGGCCATAGTAGTAAGCAACCCCTAGGTTGGTTTCCGCCCTGACATTTCCCTGATCGGCTGCCTTCTTGAACCAGTAGTTCGCCTTCGCGTAATCCTGCGGCACACCTTGGCCATGGCCGTAGGAAACCCCCAGCTTATTTTCTGCCCTAGCATTTCCCTGATCTGCCGCCTTCTCGAACCAGTAGTCCGCCTTCGCATAATCCTGCGGCACTCCTCGGCCTTTGCGGTAGGCAACCCCCAGGTTATTTTCCGCCGTGACAATCCCTTGATCGGCCGCCTTCTCATACCAGTAGATCGCCTTCGCATAATCCTGCGGCACTCCTAGGCCGTTGGCGTAGGCATACCCCAGGTTATTTTCCGCATTGGCAAGCCCCTGATCAGCGGCCTTCTCATACCAGTAGCTCGACTTCGCGTAGCTCTGCGGCACACCTTGGCCCCGGTAGTAAGCAAGACCCAGGGCGGTTTCCGCCTTGGCATCCTTCTGCGCTGCTGCCTTCTTCCACCAGTAGATAGACTTCGCATACTCACTCGGCACATATTTGTACTTCAGGTAATAGATAAACCCCAGATTGAATTCTCCTCTGGCAAGCCCCTGATCGGCGGCCTTCTCGTACCAGTAGCTCGCCTTCGCATAACCCTGCGGCACACCTTGGCCGTACAAGTAGTAATCCCCTAGATTATTTTCTGCTCTGGCAAACCCCTGATCGGCGGCCTTCTCATACCAGTAGTGCGCCTTCGCATCATCCCTCTTCGTATACCAATAGGTACCCAACCACGTTTGGGCTGCCGCATCCCCAGACTTAGCCGCAGCGCCCAGTTTGTCCAAGTCCAGCGTGTTTCCCTTGAACGCGGCTATCTCCAGTTGTTTTGCCTGCACGTTTGTCATCGCATAGGCACTATCTGCAGAAAACAGTCCCATGAGCACCAACGGGACAACGATACGAACCTTCATGCAGTTTTCCTTTGTGGATATAAATCACATAATTGTCACAATATGTTACATAAGGATTTTCTTTCAGCAAAGCGTGGAGACCTCAACGGATACGCTGAAAATGCTTGCTACAAACCGTTACCGTAACAGTCGTTTCACATCCCCTCGGATTGATAATCCGAGGGTCAGACTGGTCAAACTGGCAGTAAAGATAGGCATTGCAGCAGGAAGTATGCTGCGAAACTGGGCATTTTGCCCAAATTTTGCCCAAGTGTTCCCCGAAAATAGCCTTATTTGCGACTAGTCACTATAATAAATCGTTACGCAGTAACCAGTAGGTGAGCTGTTACAGTAACGCAGCATTACCACTCCATATCAGGATCATCCCGCTCATAATTCCATAAGCGCTTACCGCATATCTTCATGCGGTAACTTATGCTCCAACGGAAACCGCACAAAAGTTTCCTGTGTTTGTCGCCCGCCTAACCGATTCGCCATGCATTGGTGAGCAGCCTCTCAGAACCAGAAATTGTCCAGCGGTTCATGAGCACAAAACCACTAATTTTTTATTACCGCCTGAGCAGGTGCTCGGACTGCCATGCGCGACGCTCCAGTGCGGGTCTTGTCATGGTCTGACGGCGCCCCAAAAACGATCCCCGAAGAGACCTGCAAATGGGCCGCATAAAACCCCCGAAATAGAGATACCCGAGAAAGTCATAGAGTAGGCAGTACATGGAAAAACTTGCAGAAGTGGCAGAAACGGTAAACCACATAAACCAGGGTCTGGAACGGGCCGTACCGGACATCGTTCCGGCGTCTTTTCGGCGGCCTTCAGAGCCTGAAAACCCACTATAAAAAGGTCAAAAATGCCCTTCAAAAAGGTCGAAATCCGCAGAAAAAAGGTTTTCCACGGTAACAAAAAGGTCGAATATCACTATTATTTGGTCCCCCCCTGTCGAAAAAAAGGTTCGCCACGACAAAAAATAGGTTTGCCTCCTCAGCAAAAAGGTTTTGCTCGATAAACAAACGGTGTCCATGTGCGATAAAAAGGTTTCCCCACCGGTATAGAAAGGTCAGGAAACCCTAAAAAAAGGGCGGGATTGCTCGGCATATCCGCCATAACGCATGTTGATCCAGCCGGAGTGGAGCGCAAAAAAGCCCGGCAAGCCGAGTAGTGGTGCCACGCGCGCTCAGGGTTACCTGGATCGCTTCCAAAAGTATCAGTAGCGACCTGTTTGGGGGTTCAACCCCCATTCTCGTGTCGAATGGCTACCTTGACGTTACCGTAACCATCGCCCACTGCCATTTTTAGTGCCATAAAGCCAATTCTCCAACTCGGTAAAGGAGTAAAAAGTTCACCGTCAACGCTCGATTCGTATGACAGTGAACAACATCCCAGAACCGGGAAGTATCCAGAGGTTCATGGGTCAAAAAAATCACGGCTCTCTCGCGAGCGGTTTAGCAAACAGAGCGGGGTTATGTTCCATAATTTCCTGGTTATGCGAGATTATCCTGTGGCTCCTGCCCGGCAGGCTGTTCTTTTTCGGACGGCGTGGGGAATAGGCCAGGATTCTTGGCTTTAGCTTGCCTAATCCGTTCCCTAATTCTTTGCCGTCTTTCTTCTTCCAGATTTTCTGTGGTTTTATCCGTGGCAGACTGATTTGCAGCGACTGGCGTCCCGGTGACAGGTTCCGGGCGATCATCCTGTGGCTCCTGCCCGGCAGGCTGTTCTTTTTCGGACGGCGTGGGGAATAGGCCAGGATTCTTGGCTTTAGCTTGCCTAATCCGTTCCCTAATTCTTTGCCGTCTTTCTTCTTCCAGATTTTCTGTGGTTTTATCCGTGTCGGACTGATCTGCAACGACTGGTGTCCCGGTAACAGGTTCCGGGCGATCATCTTGTGGCGGTTGCCCAGTAGGAGGCAACGGCTCACCATGATGGTTCGCATCGGTTTCAGGCGCAGGTCCTGTTACCACACGCGCCTCAGGGTCTTGAGCTACAGACGACTGAATTGGATGTTTGCGGTGCTCTTTGTATCGGCTAGCGACCTGGATTTCGCCGGCCAGATCCGGTGCCGCAGACCGAAACGAATCGAAGGCCTCAGTCACCTTGCTCTTGATGCGTGTATTGAGACCGGGATCGCGGTTGACCACCAGACACTGTTGGTTAGCCGTCGTATCATAGAGGACCTTGGCAATCTCCAGAAAAGCCTCTTTGAGGCGGGCGGCAGGGGCTCCATGCTCCTTGACGATCATCTTGACCTCACCGCGTTGGTATTTGTCGGCCATGACCCGTGACTCCTCGAGGAGTTTATCGGCGGCGGTCTCTAGCTCAATGAGGGTATCCCGGTAACGGCGGAAAACCTTGTCCCAGGCATGAGCCAACTCACTGTAGTTATCCCATGCTGAGTCTTTAGGCTGGTACTCGCGCACGAGATGAGTGATCGAGCTACTCTGCTCGTATTTGGGGTCGGTTGTCCTGCGGAGGACTTCGACTTCTTCTTGGTCGAGCTCGTCAGTCGGTAGTGGCAATCCAAAGAATGCCAGTTTTCTGAGGGCTTCCAGGCGCATTCGTTTTTCTGGATGCGTTTGCGCTGTATTCTGTAGATCAACATTGGCTCTTTCCTCTTGCTCTTTGCGCCATTCTACATACTCCGGGATTTTTGCGAGTTCTTCTTTACTTTTATTCACTTCCATTCGCGCGAAATAAAGGGCTCTACTGAATTGGTCGTCAGAGTTATATTTATCTTCCGCATTGACCTCTGTGTACTTAACGTCGATGTAATCCTTTTTCGGCCGCATACGGGGCGGCGTGACCACATCCCGGACGGCGGCAAGAATGGCTTCTTCGCGCTCATCGTGGTAGTGGCTCAGTTCGTTTGGTTTTTTATCCTCATCGTAAGCAGGATTAACGATCTGCAGTGGATAGGTGTCAAGTTGACCTTGCTGAATATTGAGGGCGGCCCAGTCGCTGGCGGATACCAGGCGGGCGTCTAACTCATTGCCGTCCTTGTCGTACTTTTTGATATAGAGCTGGGTGCAGCAGCGCACGGCCACGGCCTTGGAGACGCCCCAGCGGGATACGATCTCGTCGGCGACCAGTTCTATGTTCTGGGCGGTTTGGGCGTAACGCTGGATAGTTGTTTTACCTACGTTCAGTTCTTTAGCTAGTACCTCAATGGTTCTCGAATTTAATGTACCCACTTTGGGTACATTATTTTCACTCTCGTTCTGGATCCTATCTAAATCATTTTCTTTAGCAGCATTCATGCTGCCCAATGGCGCACCAACCCGCTTCTTCTCCTGCAAGTAGCGTAGTCCAATCATGTACTTGCGCTCGCACTCATTGTAATGCGAGCGGTGCGTCTTGAGGCGGATGGCGGTGCTGATGGCCTCCTCGAGTGTGTGGATGTCCTCATTAACGATCCATGGGATGCTCTCCATAGGTACCTTGAGCTGCTCAGCGATGCGCAAGCGGAGATAGCCATCGACCACGATATATTCGGTGATCTCGCGCTCGTCGGTGGTAATCCGGGTGGTTCGCCAGAGGATGATGGGGACCTGGATGCCGTTGATCGCAATGTCATTACTCATGCGGTCATAGGCCATCTGCTCCGGGAGCAGGCTCAATGCCTCAATATCGGGATGCCGCCGAAAGCTCTTGCGGATGCTGGTGGGGAGCTCGCCGTGCTCCAGGTTCTCACCCAGTGGGGTTTCGCCTGGCTGGTAGGGCGTGCCGTAGTTGGCCCCGTTTTTGTTGGTGTTGCGTGCTGGCTGCTGAAAGAGGCCGATCATGTCATTTGCCATAGATTTCATCCTGTAAAATGAGATTATTAATAACTACCGAAAAAGTTTTGTACGTCGCTTAAAAAGCTTAAGTCTCAAAAAAACCTTTTTGCTTTTGTTTTTTCGGTTTCCGATCACAAAAAGTTACCAGAAATATTGGTCTGCCTCTGGCGCCGCCTGAAAGGGGCGCTTTATCCGGTTAGCATTATGATCTAACTATGCTTTTTCTGATAGTGCGGTTTTTTAGGTGCCTAGGTATTGCGCTAACCATACCATCTGTCGCACTATGTAGGCATAAACGCCAGACAGGAATCGCCCCTATGCCGCTAAAAACCCATCCCTTTGTCCGTCCATTTCCGCCGGAAACCACACTGGATCTCTATGACCCTTTGCAGATCGAATCCCTGATCCATCGGCTGGTCCCCCATCCGGAGGGCCGGGAGATGAATCAGTCCGAACGCGCGCTCTGGAATCTCGCGGAGTATCTGTTCAAGAATCCACAGACCCGAAGCCTGCAGGGGGTCTCCCCGCCCTTTCTCTCGGGATGGATCACCATTCAGAATGAACTGCAGCAGCAGTTCCCGCATTTTGAGGCGGTCACGGAGATCCTCCGGGATCATTGGCATCTGGCCTACCATGCCCGTACCGGCCTGCAAATGCCGCCTATCCTGTTGCTGGGGGAGCCGGGACTGGGTAAAACCTTTTTTGCCGCGCGCCTGGCCCAGTTGCTGGATCTGGAGTATCGCTACCTCTCCATGGCCACAACCACTGCAGGCTTCGTCCTGTCGGGGATGGACCATAGCTGGTCCGAGGCCAAACCGGGACAGATCTTCCAGCAGCTGGTGTATGGCCGTCAGGCTAATCCCCTGGTACTGCTCGATGAGATCGACAAGCGTTCGACCGACATCCGTTACGATGCGCTCTCCCCGCTGTACAGCCTGCTGGAAGGGCATACCGCGCAGCAGTTCTGTGATGAGTTCTTTCCGCTGCCCCTCGATGCTTCGCGGATTCAGTGGGTGGCCACAGCCAATACCCTGGCGAGTGTTCCGGAACCCATCCAGTCACGCATGCGGGTGGTGACGGTGCGTGCGCCCACCCGGGCAGAACGAGAGCAGATTGCGGGGAATATCTATCAGGACCTGGTACGTAAACAGCCCTGGGGATGGCTGTTTGATCCGGAGCTCGATACCGGCGTCAGTACCGCAGTAGCGGAGATCTGTCAGACCCCCCGGGAGATCCGCCAGGTTCTCGAGCAGTTGTGCGGCCATGCGGTGCAGCGTCTGCAGACATCGTACCCCCAGGCCCATGCCCTGCAGCCGACCCTCCAGGATCTGCCGCAGCGCCGGCAACCCGCAGTGGCGGCCTTCGGGTTCACCCTGAAAATGCAGCAACCGTCGCAGGCCTGTGCGGGATGACGGGGTTTTGCCGAGGGAGAGACGATGCGTGCTGAGATAACGTACAATGGGTATCACTATACCGCGCCTGGGCGCGGTAGCCACTGCGCACTCAGGACGCCTATGCAATGCCCCCAATGTAAAGGACCCACCCATGTCCTCACCAGCCGCTTCCGGGCGGTCAAGCACAGCACCAACCGCCGGCGGGCCTGTCTGCAGTGCGGATACCGCTTCACGACTATTGAGATCATTATTCCTGCGGGCGTACGGGCGGACCCCGAAGCGTTGCGGCGCGGGCTTCCGGAATCAGAATCAGAAACATCGGAAGAGCCTGAAACCACAGACGCTACAGACGCCACGGACGCCACAGAGCCGGAGTAAGCCTTCCGTGGCGGCAACCATTCTGCCCGCAGGGATCTATGCTGAATGAGAGACCGAACAGGAGCTATTGAATGGATACGGACCCGACGACAGAACCTTTGGAGGATCCCGATGTACCGGTTTTTCTGGATGACGGCTCGTTACGATTAACGCCGGAAGAGATGGCGCACTATAGGCGCATGACACGACGCAGTGCCACGGTGAGTACGTTCGTGAACGCATTGGTCGAGGCGGGTTTTACACGGTCCCGATTGCGGGAAGGAAGCGACTTCAACGGGCTATTGCCGCCGCCAGGCACTACGAGCAAATGATCACGGGACTGTGGCAACCGGCAGGCTGCTTGTGCGCAAAGGCATCCGCGTCAATGCAGTGAGACAGGTGGTAGCCGATTTTCTGAAGGATTACCCAGTGTTGCGCAGCATAAACTAAAACTTGTTATTGCCGAGAATCAGGAGGATTTATTCTATGGACGACACCCGGAATCCGAAGTCGGACCCATCACCGATATTTATTTCCCCGGCCGATCTACCGTTGGATTTGGAGCCACCTCTTTTTATGACCAAGCGGGCCTCCAGCGAGGACTTTCACATGAACTGCGCGGACATTTTTCACGCAACCCCTTCGCATCCGACGAAAAAAAGAAACGTTGCCCACATCCCCTGTGATCATGACGGCAACCCGAAAGGTACGTAACGATAGCCACGGGATTGGAGAGATTTAGCGAGACGCTCCGAGGGTGACAAGGAGATCGCCATTTTTCGGGGTAAATACCCAGCAGGGATGTTTGATGGATGATTCGCAAGAGGAAAACCTGGAGAAATATCAGGATGGTATCTGGCTTCTCAAGGGGCCGGTGCATTTACCCCTGCCGCATTCCGTGACCCTGATGCGGTCTGTCGAGGAATTCAACCGGAAGTGCAGGGACACGTTGCCCTCCATACGGGCGCTCATGGCGAAAAGCGCACCGTCGTCGTAAGCACTCCAACCGTACGTTCCACGCTCAAGGGCTGGATGATGGCGGATCGGCCACAAACGAATTATATTCAGTCATGAAATGTAATTCAGGTGAAGGGTATGCGAAGCACGATCACAACACGCGGGCAAACAGTGATTCCCGCAGAAATCCGCAAGCGTTTCGGGTTGGGGCCAGCAGATGGTCTGGAATGGATAGCGGAAGGCAAAGAGATTCGCGTGGTGCCCTTGCCGCGCAACCCGGTTGCGGCATTCCGGGGGCAGGGCAAGGGGCAATCCACTGAGCGTTTGCTGAATGACCGGGATTGGGAGCGACAACGGGAATGAGCGCACCGGTCTGGATACTGGATACGTCTGCACTGTTGACCTTGCGTGACGATGAGCCGGGCGCGGATCGGGTAGCTGAACTCTTGGAGCAGGCCTGGCGGGGAGAAGGGACGTGTTGTGCCTGCTTCATGACTGCGATGGAATTGCTCTACCGCGTCTGGAAGGACGAAGGAGAACCTGCGGCACGGCTGGCCTACGAACAGGCGCAGTCGTTACCCATTGTCTGGATACACGAGAGTCCGGAATTGCTGGAGGCTGCCGCCGAAATCAAGGCAAAGCACCGCTTATCGTTAGCAGACGCCTGGATTGCGGCGACGACCCTCCTGCGCAACGGGATTTTAGTGCATAAAGACCCGGAGTTCAGCAGCGTTCATATTCAGCAGGAAGCCCTGCCCTTCAAGTAGAGAAAGCGGCGGAGCAGCTGCGAAGCGGGGAACTTGGGCGTATTTTGGGCAAAGCGCCACATTTCACGGCACGCTACCTGCTGCAATGCCTGTGTTTACTGATGATTGGACCGGTCAGACCCTCGGATTATCAATCCGATGGTCTGGATCATGGCCGTTACGGTAACAATATAGGTGGAAAAGTACACAGGAATGGCTTGCATGTAAATTTGGTGTTCTTTATATTGTAATTGTTTTCTATAGAGAACGATCCATGGATAATCAGGCCCTTCAAACCATTGCGCGCAACATCCAGACGATTCGTGGCAAGTCCGGACTTACCCTTTCGGGCCTTGCGCAGCATTCTGGCATCGCGAAATCCACTTTGTCTCTTTTGGAGAGAGGGCAAGGAAATCCAACCATAGAAACCGTCTGGGCAATTGCTAACGCCTTGAATGTACCTTTCAGTCATATTATCGATGGGGTGGAAGCCGTCAAAAGCTTTTCCGAGGACGGTGATCAGGATAGAGAAAAAGTTCGTTTTGTAGAACGATATGGCACCAACCCTCAAATTGAAGTCTATGAAATGACTATTGCCGAAGGACATAGTCGTGTTTCCAGCGCCCATCCTCCAGGTGTATTTGAACGCGTCATTGCGCTGCGTGGAGAAATGTATGTTGGCAACGAGACGGATGGCACATTGCTGCGTCCAGGACAAAGCCACGCCTTTGCTGGCGACTCGGAACACACCTATACCGCTCTCAATGGACCATCTACTGCCCTGGTGCTCATAGAATACCGAGAGCACAATACACAATCAGACAGATATAAACTGATTCGTGGATATCCACAAAGCGCAGCAGAATGGGAGGGGCTTCGCTCTCTCGTTGATCGGGCCATGATTGACGTGACTCATGGCGTGAGCGGTTTTTATCTCGAATTGCGCGGATCCAATAGCGATATTGTTGTGGCGGAAAACCACTTAGGCTTCCATTCCTCCGGATTTCAATGGCCACTGCTGATCTTCACAGGAAAAAATGATCAAGGTCTTTGGATCGCCGTTCTCCCACAAAATTTTGTGAATGCTTTTACGTTGCGCATGGATCATTTGGGTGATGCTGTACCAGATGTTTTGCTTTCAGCAATTCGACTGGCAGCTACTGCTGAGCAAATGCCCGGCATGGTGGATAGTGATGTCATGTTGCTGGAACCTGTGACAAAGTCATCGACCCTGGTACTCGCAACACTCGCTTATGAAGTGGCTCTCCAACATGGATATTTATTAATTCCCAGGCAATGGTTGTCCCTAGCGCAGCGGGATGTAGACATACCGTCAGACGCATCAGGTGAAGATTTTTCCAGTCGGATCAATGTGGATTACTATACTACTTTTGAGTTGCTTCATCCTGCTTATGCGCGTCAGGTAACCGCTTTGGCCGAGGATGTCCTTACATTTGATCCACAAGGCGGAAAAGGTCTCTTCATTGATGTAGGAAGCGGCCCTGGTACAGCGTTATTCATGCTCATGGAGCTTCTGCCAGAAGCGCGCGCCACAGCCTTGGAGCCGGACTGTGCAGCATTTGCTTATTTGCTCAATAACACCAAAGGTCTGGCGCAATTACGCTGCGTTCAAGAAGATTTTCTGATATTTGACAAGCCTGATGAACCTGTTTCTGTTATTACGTCTGTGGGGTCTTCCCATCATTTTAATACAGCTTTTATGCTACAAAAAGCGTGGCAACTTCTTGTCAAAAACGGAATACTCTGCATTGCAGATGAGTTGCTTCCGAGGTTTACTGATCTGGAGAGCCGGAATAATGCTTTGATACGTCATCATGTTGCCTATGTACTTTCTTCCATGGCAAAAGTGGATGTATTGAATATGGAAGGTAACGATTCGACAGAAATACATATTTATCAATATATACGCGAAAAGCTGATTCACGCCTTCATGTTGTCCATCCAAAACCAAACAAGTACGGCTGTCAAATATTGCCGGAATTTATTTGAGTATATCAATCAGCGCATTGTTAGTAAAAATTCATCATCAGATATTGGCGCATTAGTTCGCTTCTATGTATTAGAAATTCAGGCGATGGTCGCAGGATTTGACTATGAAATTGAGCGTAAAACTTATCCTAAAAAATTAGTCTCACTTGCTTATGGTGCAGGGTTTGAATTATTAAATCACCGACGGATATTTGCAACGACAGGTATCGACGAATGGGAGGGCGGAACGCATGTTTTTACGTTCCGCAAGCGTGAGAGATCGCGTTTTGAAGAACTTTGAAGAAGGCTGCTTTATCAGCGGACTAAAAGCAAGTATGCCCATTGTCGCGGGTTATTTACCTATTGCTATTTCTTTTGGGCTTATATCGGTACAATACGGACTTAGCCCATATATGACGATCTTGATATCAGCGGTCATTTTTGCGGGCGCCAGTCAGTTTGTCTTGGTTTCGCTAATTTCTAGCGGAGCAGGATTTTGGGATCCCTTGGTTGTCGTTCTACTGATGAATTTTCGGCATGCATTTTACGGCCCGTCCTTCGCACGCAAACTGTCACCTGATCATGCACGTTTCCCGCGCGCATGGTTGGCAGCAGGGCTCACCGATGAGGTTTTTGCGACATCCCTCTCACATCTAAGCAAAGTGAATGAGCAGCATCGTGAAACCTGGTATAGCGGTTTACAGATAGGGGCTTACACAGCGTGGGTGGTAGGTACGGCCATCGGTGCCATTTCGAGTGGGCAGATAACGCATCTGCCTATTGTGCATCAAGCCATTCATTTTATTTTGCCTGCACTGTTCATGGCATTGCTTTTAGAGTTCACGTCTCGGAATTCTTTGATTTTGGTATTTGTTGCTGCCAGTGTGACTGCAATAATGTTTTTTGTGCTACCGACCTATCAGGCGATGCCAATAGGCATGTTAGCCGGGGCTCTCAGTATGAGTTGGAGGAAACCGGCTCATGGCTAACCCACTCTGGTTGATCATAGTTGCGGCCATAGGCACATTTTTGCAGCGATTTATCCCATTTTTTATCTCGCATACGACAGGAAAGAGGCGAAACAGAAACTCCTGGTGGGAAACTTTTCTGGAAGGTATAGGCCCAGCCGCTATTGCCTCGCTGTTAATTATATCCTTGAGTTCAGATGTGCACATTCAGTCTACCTTCCAGGTTATTGCCGTATTGGCAGCTCTATGTGTTGTTTTTCTGGCTAAAAAATTAATGGGTGGGGTCGCCATCGCAACATTACTGGGAGCTACAGTGTATGGCCTGATATGCTGGGCTTATGGAAGCCTATAGCAATCTCGTGACAGCAAGTAACCGTGATAATGACTGCCGAATTGTTCAACAAGAGGAATTCACAGCTTCGCATGGCGTTCGAAATCCTCTACTTCCAAGAAACTGGTATGTTATATACCGCAAATGACAGGTAACCATAAAATCTCTCTTAAGACATAGCGCGAACTGTTTAATTAAATTTTTCCTATCAATCCTGAAAAGGCACGTTTATGGATGTTTTGTTTATTTATTTTTTGCTTACGGCTTTTATTATCAATATATCTCCTGGGCCAGCCATGATGTTCGTGCTCCATCAGTCCCAGAAGAATGGGAGAAAGGCTGGTCTTTTTGCTGCACTCGGAATTGAAATTGGCGTATTAATTTACGTCCTGCTTACTGCATTCGGTGTCAGTGCCATTTTCAAGGAATATCCATCTGTTTATACCGGGTTGCAATTGATTGGAGCCGCATATCTCCTTTATATCGCCTACCTTAGCTGGCCCCGTAAGAAGGCCTCGAGCGGTCCCGTGGCCGAGTCTCGTCCCAATCATAAGGGCACATTCTTGAAAGGCGTGCTGATTAATCTGACGAATCCGAAGATTGCTTTGTTCTTCTTGAGCCTAATTCCTCAGTTCGTTCCGCAAGGCAGTAATGCCATGACCTTTGTTTTCTACGGTCTGATTTTTAACTTCGGCGGCATTATGGTGAACTTCTCGGTTGCTCTACTGGCAGACAAGGTCAATCGTCTGCTTCGGAATGCGGCATGGTTTGATTATGTGCCGCCGGTTCTCTTCATCGTCATTGCTGTTATTTCCATTAAGGCACGTTTCTGATGAGCTTCATTCTTGGCATAACTTCCACGTTCCCTCTTGTGGCGGCCAACGTAATATTCTATGTCACTGTCGGTTCCGCATAACATGGGATAGTCTTCTTGTATATTTGGTTGAGACAGAATGCATCATTCTGTCTCAACGGCGTTTTTCTCTCTATCGCTAATATACTGATTCTCCTCATACCCGACAAGCCGAAAAACCGGGTATCATGAGACATTACAAACACTGTGGAGATTTTGTCTGTGTCTGAACATTCAAGCGTACTCCCCAACATCCCGAAAAACGCCCCGGCAGCTGGATTTTTTTGCCGCTACAACAGAAGTTCCTGAAGCCGGCCACGTTTTTCCTCCTGGAGACGGCCGCAGCACTCTTTGAACCCGAGGAGGCCATCTCCGAAGGTGGTCCGTCGCGTGTGGTGAACGCGCCGACCGACCACTCGTCGTCTTGCGGCGGTAGAAGCGGATCGTAGACACCTGATGCCGCTGGAAACCGACCTTCATCAGATAGCGGATCATCACCCCTCTGACGGGGCGAGGCAATGTCACATACCGGAATCGTTGGACCAGTGCTTTGCACCGTGGTTACACTCTGGCTACCCATTATCGGCCGGGAGTAGACATTGCATGTATCACGACGAATACCATCACCATGAAAAGATCGGCTGGCTCCGAGCCGGCGTGCTGGGTGCCAACGATGGCCTACTCTCGACATCAAGCCTCCTTGCCGGCATCGCTGCCGGGCAGGCAAGCCACGAACAGATTCTGCTCGCTGGCGTTGCGGCGATGGTCGCTGGGGCCTTTGCCATGGCGGCGGGTGAGTATGTATCCGTGAGCTCACAGGCCGATACCCAGGCCGCAGATCTCGAAATAGAAAGGCGCGAACTGGAAAAAAATCCTGAAAAAGAACTGCTTGAACTCAGGGGCATCTATATGGCGCGTGGCCTTAGCGAGGCGCTGGCCCAGCAGGTAGCAGCCCAGCTTATGGAGCATGATGCACTTGCCGCACATGCCCATGACGAACTGGGCATGACGAAAATGGCAGCGGCGCGGCCCACCGAAGCGGCACTGGCTTCCGCTACTGCCTTTGCATGTGGTGCCCTGTTCCCGGTGCTGATCGCCGCCTTCGTCCCCCACGGCGGGGTATTATCAGCCCTGTATACGACCAGCATCCTCCTGCTGGTGTTCCTCGGTGCGGTCGCTGCCCGGGCGGGTGGCGCCTCCATGGTGAAGGGCGCCGTCCGCGTGGTCTTCTGGGGTATTCTCTCAATGCTTGCCACCACACTGATCGGCCACCTGCTCGGTCAGGCGGGCATATGACTGCTAACGCGCCAATCTGAATCGATCGTGTCGAGAACCAGGTGCGCTGGCAAAATCAGAGAATTACGACAATCGGGTGGCTCGTTTCGGGATTGTCCACGAGAGGCCACGGAGAGTCTATTTACACCCAAAAGCTCAGTGCACCGGGCCGTAACACTAGACATCACTTCTGCTCCTTTAGGGTAGCAAGTCGGCGCTTCAGCTCATCCCCGAGCTTGGCCAAACCTTCACCATTCGGCAGGTACCTAATGTATCTAATTGCAGCCACATCGAACGGAACATCCCCGGCTGACTGCGCTATGAGGACCACACCTCTACCAAGAGTATGAGCAATGCCAGTTTCGTAGAACACGTTAGCATTGCGGCCGCTGAGGTCGCATACTACGACGGCAGCCTTGCTGAGCAGGAGAGCGACATCCTGAACCACATGGTCGTTCTCCCAGATATCGTCCGCGCGCTGGCAAATCATGCCTATCTCAGCGATGGCCGACCGCAGAGCTTCGTACACGGGCTTGAAGGCGGCATCGAACGGCATCATGACGGCTACTAAGTTGTCGTTCACAGGCACGTCGGGAAGGTCAAAGACCTTGGGTTTTGTGCGCTGACCGATTTGCCGTTTCAAAAGAACCTTGAACAGATCAGCATCCTTGATGGACCAGTGATTCCGGGATGACTCTGGAATTGAAGCGGTCGTATTGATCTGCAGGTCGTCAGCCGCAGTTCCAAACAATACTGCATTCGGGATCAGCGGGAGATCTGGATCTGAGGCGTATTCAAGCTGATACTCGGCACCAATTAGCTGAACACGCGTGAGAGTTACAATCCGCGCGGCCGGTTGGTTACCGTCACAACCATTTTCATAGGCAATAACTGTGGGCAACTGCGTCACGGCCTGAGGATCAAGCACGTCTCCTGGCGCAAACCTAGACTCGATGTGCTTTGCCGTGTACTCGAGGGTCCGATCGCGACTCATCGTGCCGCGAGAAGAGCCCCACCCACTTGGTCGTATTACTAATAGGTTGAACAAATAGACCTCTCTAATCGGTCAGTCCATGCAGGGAGCAGTATTCGCAGATGCCAACCAACATTGGATGATCTTCTGTGGGTTGAGATAGAATGTGCTATTTTGGTTTCGTGGGCAGGCTGGTCGGATCCGGGTTTTTATGAGACAAAAAGCAGTATCCTCTCATTTTATGCTGGTCGCACATTTAACCACCCCGTGGCCGCCTACCCCGCCGGGCCTTGCCATGTTCTTCCAACAAAGCTTCCCCCCGTTCCTGCAAGGCCTGCGGATCTTCCTGAAGGGCTTTTTCAATAGCCGCGATAAAGTGTCGTGCATCCCATTCCGGTGCCAACACCTGTGCCGCCCGCACAAAGCGCTTGTCCTGCTCCATTCGGTCCTTACGGGCTGTAGGGGACTGCATCAACCGTTTTTTCGCCGCCTCGATTCTGGCCAGTGCCGCTTTCTGGCGTTCCAGAATCTCCGTCTGCTTTTTCTCCAGATCGGCCAGACGCTGTTCCGGAGTGCGCCGCACCCGTTTTTTCCCTTCAGTCACGTTTTCTCCTTTTCTGTTCCTCAGTGATTCACTTTCCCGGCAAACTCTTTCCCCGCCTTGAACTTGATACTTTTCTTGGCAGGTACTTCAATTTCCTGTCCCGTAGCGGGATTCCGGGCCTTACGCGCGGGTTTGTCCACGATTTCAAACGTACAGAATCCGGGAAAAGTGATTTTACCGGCCGCAGGCAATTCCGTTTCCAACGTATGACGGAACACCTGAAAACATTTTTCCGCATCCACTTTGGACATC
>NZ_JACKZA010000017.1 GCF_015100155.1 Acidithiobacillus sp. HP-2
GACCATGATAGCCAACAGGATGAAGGGGAACCATTGAGCCCGTTCGCGCCCTAGTCGCGAATCAGAAAATGCCGATTGGAAAGGGAGGAGTAAATCGCGTAGCATGGACATCGAACAGGGCCTCTTGCGTTTTATAATCAGTGCGTTAATGAACATTCATTATATCACGGAAGGCGGTTCTGTTCACCTTTATCTAACTGATTCACAAGAAATAAAACAAAAAAACAGGGTAACCAAATAGCGCGTTAATAAGTATAATTCATAGATAATTCATAATATTTAATGACCGACATTTTTGTTAACCATGCCGATTTTCCTCGCGGGAAAACGGTGAAACTTCAGACATTAGGTAGTGCTGCCATTTTGGTAGTGGCATGGTGGTGTTGGAAGTAAAGAGGCAACGACTATAGAGCCCCTTTTCACACCCATCCATCCGTATCTGCCGCTGCCTCAAGCCAGCTCATTACCTCCTTTTCTTGTGGGTCATTCCGCACGACAAGGCACTGATGGCGACATTCCTCCGCAATGTCTGGACGGCGGGTGTCTGGCACGCATATTTGAATCGGCCTTAACCCTGCGGCACGCAAAGCGTCCCGGTGTTTTTTAACCCGAATGTTCACATGTGCAGTGGTCACAAATCACCCTCCATTAAAATTACATGAAACGAGCTATATGACAGCGGCGTCGCGGGCAACGGCTCACTGAAAATGCCTGATAACAGAGTCCTAAGCGCGACTAGACGCTAAAAGCCCGCTTCTTTCGCACAATAACTTCCACCTTGCGCTTTTCCTTTGCTTTTGGTGCGACCTTGGCAGCTATCTTTGGTGCAGACGTGGCCGGAAGATCGAGATCCCTGGGGTACCAGAATGACGGGGTACCATTCGCAGAAGTCGTGCCAGGATCCCGTACATCCTTTGCGGATTCTTTTTGCACCGCAGGAATGAGCTCCGCAGGAGTCTCTTTGACGGGATCAGCCTTTAGATGCCCGCCAACCCCAAACTGAGGGGCTTTTAAGTTTGTTTCGCGCCTAGCCATGTGCAGCTCTGGCCCAGTCCCGATTGAATTGCGCCTGTAGCTCCGATACCGGCTTACCATTCAGTAACAGCCCCATTTCCCTGCTGACCTCTAGTGAAGTCTGGGTGAAATTCTCTGATCCCACGAAGGCCTCATTGCTGGAAATTACGGTCTTCGCGTGGATGTATATCGGCTTCACCGGCATCAGGCGCACCTGTACGCCATGCGCTCGCAGGAAGGCTACATCCCGCTTGTCTTCGGCATTGATACTGGCAGGCAGTATCACTCTGGCCAGATGCCCTTTCCGGGCGATAGCGTCCAATGTCGGGCGGTATGGCCCCATTTCCTCGCTCTCGATCTCTATCGGCCCCGGCTGGTCAATGACACCGATGATCTGCGCGGCAGACGTGCCCGGAGAAAGGACCAGAACCCGATGTGTCCAGCCAGGAGCCCGTTGATTATTCCAGTCGGCATTGAAAACAGTGTTGGCCGCCTTGACCACGGCAGGATCTTTCGTGACATACAGGTACTCCCTATTGCGATGGAATGCGCTCCAGTCGAAGTTTGCCGTACCGATCTCGCATTCATGGCCTGAACAGACGTACTTGGCATGGTAGAAAGCGTAATGATCCCCATGGCTGGTAAAGCGGTAAGGGGCCAGGTGCAGGGTGGCACCCGTCGCCTCGATCTCCCGTTCTTCCTTTTTTACCTGCCAGGGCTTCATACCGTAGGGCTTGCCCTCGATAATCACCCGCACATCCACACCGCGCTCACGGGCGGATTTCAGTGCCCGAAGAATAGGGCGATCAGAGAGATAATAAACCCCGACGCTGACCTCGCGGCGGGCAGACTGGATAAGCTGCACAATCGGTGCGGGTCCAGCATGGGGTTCAATGTAGAGTGGCATTAAAGCCCACCGTGATACTTGAAGGACATCTCGCTGCACTGTGGGCAGACAAAAACCTGCACCTTCAGCTTTTTCTCAAAGGCCTCCTCACCATCATCAGCGAGCTGGCCACCGATCATGCCCAGGGCCGCACCGCCAAGGCCTGTGAGTCCTCCCATACGGATGCCATGGGCACCCATATCCTGCATGGGTGTCTGGCAGCATGGGCAAGTGGCGGTTTGTTGTTCTGCGGGTTTTTCTCCAAATCCAAACATGATGTTGCTCCTTTTTTGGGTAAAAATAGGGCGCAGCTTGCGCTACACCGTTCTGATTGGACCCTGGCTAATCGCCAAAGTCGCGTCATTCGTCATTTGGGCTTCCAGGGGAACGCACGCTACCCCCAAGCGTAATTTTCGGTCGAGCTGGCGGGGCATAACTTCCAGGACGCATATACGGTCTAGGCTCCCCTCGGTATTCAGATCGAAACTCCGATCCTGAATTTTCTGCCTGTTCCCGCAAGCGGTAGCAAATAGGCTTTTTCCCGTGCGTGCTGATCTTCCCAGACACTTCCAGCCGGGTAAGGGCTTCGCGCACTGTCGCAGCCCGTATATGCAGCCGGTCGGCTATTTCCTGGGCACTTTGCCAGGAATCATCCAACGCGCCCTCAACCGACGCGATAATTTCTCTGCTTAACAATCATCTCTCCTATGCTTTCCAAAACCGGCACACCGGGAACCGGATCCCCGCCACCATCATGGTTTCCCCTGATTCGCACCACTCGCGGCACTCCAGCATCCACGGCTTCCCGGCAATGCGCCCACAAATCATCGGCAAAGATCTCCGGTTTCAAAATCCGAAGTGGATCGAACTTGCTGCCACCAAAGCCCACACCCATCAGCCGCACTTGCCGTAAGCCCAGCTTGTCCAAGGCTCTCTGACGTGCCTTTCGTGCTTCCACATCCACAGCGGAAATAACAAAAACCTCGTGATCAGCTTCCAGCCAGGTGTTGACGGCTTCCAGGGCATCCGGAATAACCGGGCAGTCTTCCCAGACATTAAAGCGATTGAACAGTGCCCAGCAGCGATGGTATTCCACCATGGATAAGCTATAGCGGATCATCAAATGATAGCTTTGGTTCCTTTCGACCAGTTCACGATTCAGGGTGTTTTCTGCGACCGTGTGCCAAGTCGAAAGAAAGTCGAAAAGCACCTGGTCGGCATCTATGGCTATTCTCATCTTTGCCTCCTTCTGGTGTCCATGAAAAAAACGACTTCCTGATACAGATCATGAATCAAGTCAACAGACGCCCATCCAACAAAGAAAAAGAAAGGAGAAACAAAAGCGGCGATCATCAGAATATACATAATATGGTTCAGACTGTGCGAAAAGCCGAAAATAAGCGCGAGCCCGTAAAGGATGCCGAGAGGGATAAAAGCCAATGCAATAATGGCTATGACTGCAGCAATCAGAATACCGAAGGTCACGAGGCCTGCCTTCGTTTTAATACTTTCCATGAATCACCTGCTTCTTATACCCGTCACATTCCCGAACAATCACCGGATGAAACTGGAATGGCCAGGCATGTTCAGGATGTTTTCCGCAGTCGCAAACCAGTCGGAACGGCTCTTCGATGACGCCTTTCTGCACGATGAAAGCGTAATACGCGATCATCACATCTACAGGCTGAACCTCGCGGATCTTGCATTCCAGCAGCTCAGGATCGTTGTGCTTTTTCCGCGCTCTCGCGCAATCATCACAAATCATGTCGCCTCCAAGTTCGTGTCAGTCTCCAATAGCTTTCAGTTGCTTCGCTATGGCGGGGCTGTGCATCTTCTTCAAAACATCCTTGTCCTGCCTTTCTTTATCTACCTTGGCATGGGTCTTGATGTAATAGCGTGCCTGTATCTCTCTGTAAGCAAAAATACTAATGGGCCGGTGCTTCGTTTCTATGTAGTGACGCATCATCACCTTCTCTGCAACAGGCAAGTTTCTAAGCCATGATTCAGGCACGTTATAATTCGTGCCTATCCCAGCGATAATCTCCGCTATAATAATTATTATTCCACCAACAATCCCAAGTTTATCACCAATCTTTTCGTTTTCTCTAAAGAAAAACCATCCAAGCAAAAATAGCAAAACGCCAACGCCCGCCATGGATAACAGGATTGTTGCATTAAAAAACCATAAAATATCGTCCATTTAACGCTCTCTCCGAATCCAGACCCGGAAATTGCGATACACTTGACGTACTTCCAACACTAGAACCCACACCAGTAATAAGCCTACGGCGGCGGGAATCACCAGCCAGATCCAGGCGAAAAACGAAAGGTCAGCGGGCATGGCTTTCTCGTTCCGAAATGCACGGGCAACCTATATAACTTTCGAGCAAACGAACCCGCGCCCTAAGCTGCTCGATCTCCTCTGCCGCTTCTTCCGCAATCGAGAGGTCGTCGTGCTGGTAGTTGGCCAGGGCGCGAAGCCTGTTCACGAGATCGTCAGCCATCAATATCATCCGTGACCATTCCGACAGGCCAAGCCTGCCATTCTCGGCCATTCAGCCTGCATCCAGCCTTACGCACACCCACACGGAATACCGACATACTCCTACTGCCTTGCTGGAAAGCCATTGGATCAGTGAGAGACAAGCAATCTCCGTCCTTATTCAGTACCGCTTGTGGCATGACGCAATGTTTCCCGAACGCCTCATCAACATCCCATTGGCGTTCATCGGCCTTCGCTTTCCGATTAGAGCGGTAGAGCGTTTCCATAAACTCCGGCGTCATCTGATTCACAGGAAGCCACTCACCCCATTGTTTGAAGAAAAACGGTACATGAGCCTGGGTGCATTGTTCCTGAATAGCCTCTACCCAATCCGGGTGCATTGGCCGGGCATCCGGCCCTGATTCTCCGCCTACCACGACCCAATCCAGTTTGGTGGCGTTTATCTCTCCGTATGGCCGTAAGGGTTCGTTCATGCCAACAGGCACATCCTCAAGATCTATCGGGCCAAGAAGCGGCTCGGCACTGAGCCAACGAATTGCCGCAGGTGTATTCATCAAGTAAAAAAGCCTCTCATCAGCACTCTCTTGATCCTCAGCAGATACGCCAAGCCAAACATTCGGCAATGGCCACTCCAGAATGCCAAAACAATCCGACCGGACAGCAGGCATCGCCTCATTCCCGATAATGTCCATGCGCCCCGGCGTAGTCAGATACTTAAACATCCGTTCCGGTCGCTTGGTCAGAATTTGAAAAGTATGCTGCTCGGCCAGAGCCATCACCGCAAACACCTTGTCGATAAAAGTGTCCGGCACCGATTCATGAAACAGGTCACTCATGGAATTGACAAAAATCATCCGGGGCTTTTTCCAGCGCAAGGGCTGGTCCAGACGATCTTCATGACAGGCCACGCCCGTAAACGCCCGCCCGTAGTAGTTTATGGCCTTTGGATTGGCCGAAAGCCTTGCCCATTCCCGCTCCGCATAACAATGCTTGCAGCCTTGGGAAACCTTGGAGCAGCCCGTCACCGGGTTCCAGGTGGCATTTGTCCAGGCAATGCCGGTTTTGTCAGCCATGATCTACCCCTGTTATTTCATCCCATCGGGCACACAAAAGATCAAAATAATCCGACGAAGAACAGGAACCTGAATAAAAGCCCAGTGCCCACCCATCGTTCACTTCTACCAATGCTACCTTGCCGTCATCCAGCACTCCTAAGTCTATGCTGTATCCCGCCGGAGCATCCTGATACTGCTTTGCCATTTCACTTGCCGCATAGTTCAGCATCATTTCAAAAACAGGATCTTCCGCATCATTATCGTCGTAGCGACCCGCACCCAAGATCTTGCCGTTGCAAACGTAGTACCGCCATTCCTGGGTAAATGAGACTGGATCCGCGCACCAAAGCACATCATTTGCTGGTAAGTCTTTCAGAGCGATTTCCTGCCCATCACCATCCGGCATACGAAGCCTGTAAACAGCTTTTGGCGAGCGGAAGGTTTCACAAAAACCCTACGGCTATTCGCCAAAACATTTCCTGCCGTATCCAGCCAGGCTTCCCTATGCAAGAACTCGCGCAAGCACTCTGGATAGGTCGATACATAAGACCGGTCCATTTGCTGATGAATCATAGCTGCCAGACAAAACTCCACCGAACCGACCGGCATCCATCCAGATTTCGGGAGATTCCCAATATCCTCTATGGAAGCGAGCGTAAGGCGATCCGCATGGGCGCGAACAGCCATGCCCTCGTGCAAAGATGAATTACGCTGTAAAACCACATCCCGTTTTTTGACCATCGGAATTAGCCCTCTTAATTTGTCTCGGAATCTGCCTCACCAGCTCCGTCCAGATATTCCTCTGGCGTGCCATGATCTTCCTCATGGCAATAATCCGGCGGCGGGACTTGCTCACCAGGTTCGCGCCAACAGGGTGCGCCACAAAACAGGCAGAGGTATGGTGGATTCATGTAACTCATCATTGGTATTCACAAGTTAAACGGCATATAAAACCACAGATAAAGACCAGTAAACTCAACAATCAAGAAAATAATAAATATAGTAAATGGCCAAACTGACACTTTTATGAACTCTTCACTTGTAATTGCACCGGATTGCACTGATTCAGCGTAAGCCTTTTTGTAAAAGGAATAGACCCTGTAAAACAAGACAATCATCATTGCAGAAAAGCCAATGGCAATGATTATTTTCAAATCATAGCTGGAAAAATGAGAAGATTTTTCCAAGTTTAGCAAAACGTCTGTCAATTTACTCATAAGTGTGTCTCCTTAAAAATGGTATGGATAATTCATAATGTCGCATCCATAACCGCCGTCCCATAAGCCATCATCACCCGGATCCCCCGTTCATCCACCATCGGGACCAGACGCACACCGATAACTGTCTGGGCACCCAATGTACGGGCCTTCTCTTGCAGCATATTCAGCGTATCGTCCGGCTGGTGAGAAAAGCATTCACCATAAAAGGCCCGGTTCATCACGGTAATAATTTGCATATTTAGCGATTCCTGAATGGAATCTGTTGTGGACAAGGGTATTTTCTGCGCTTCAACGGGTTCTGTTTTCATACCCATATCCCTCCTGGTTGATAGGTAGGTAGCTTTAATTTGAAACCCACACTTGGTCCATACAGCGCCTCAAACTCACCTAAAAGATTGTGAAGATTGGTGACACCCAATCCCAAATCTACATTCATGTTGTAAAATTTCACGAAGATAGGGGCGCATGATTCGCAAACAACCCAGGACGCCAGGGGAACCTCATCGCCATAGATACGTTCTTCGACCTCATTGGCGTAATCCCGCCAACGCTCTACCTGGATATATTTCGCACCGTGCCGGACCATTTCACCGCATGAACAGCATCGCTTGCCTCTATTCTTGTCATAGGGCAAAAGACGCATGTTGGCACTCCACCACCACGCCGCCCCGTCGCATTCTATGGCACAAGAAATAGTCATGGTTCTCTCCTTTTACTGATCACAAAGCCCATAAGATGAAGCGCAGGCCGGCAGATTTAGATCACCATTATCAAATAAATCCATCGTGCCATTTTCACCCTTGGCCCAAGCCACCCGCGCATGGATGTTCAGATCCGAAAAAATGGCGCGTCGGTCTTTTAGGTCGCTGGCATCACACATAAACGTCGAATATCCGCGCTTCGATGCTTGGCCAACCAAGTGTTCCCATTCAGACAGTCTTGTTATTTCTTCCGGATACCGAAACGACACCTGGGCCAAATCACTCTTGTTGCTATTGATACAGACGCACCCGACACGGCTTTGACCCTGGCTATACAATGGATTCAATGGGCAACCTTGACCGCGCACAAAATCGACGGTTTGTTGTGCGGTCCAGTCCACCAAAGGCCGACAAGCCCAAAGTTTGGGGCCGATGCGCTCCATCTTTTTGGCATAACGACGATTGGGTGATTCATCGCGGCGGATACCTTGCCAGGAAACCACATGCAAGCCTTGGTCAATGAGTTGTAGCTGATAGGCTACGGCCATATTTCTTTTCAGTTCCTCAGTGCAGAATTGTGCCTTTCTTGAAGGAAAACGGCCCTTCCACAAGCACAAATCCAAAAATGGATTACCAGTAGGATGCAGCACATTTAACGCTCGTCGTTTGGCTTTATTGGACCAGCGTACTTTTCGACCGCCACCGATTTTCCGCGTTTTCTGGACAAGCTCTTGGGTCGAAACGCCACCACGCCGAACAGTGCGATACAATACGTTCCCATGATGGTCCCGCTTTGGCACTGGATTGCCATTGGCATCAAACACCGGAGCGGTTTTGTATTCACGCCGGGTGCGTTGATCTTGGGCGACAAACCGCCGTTTAGCGATAATTTCACGACTAAAATCCGCTTTGAGTCGTGTTATCTGTATGCCCAGATGTCTTTCCAGCTCATCCAGATGTTTGTAAGTTATCGGAATTTCATTGCCGGTATCACAAAATATCGCCTGGATGCTTTCTCTGGGTACACGATCCAAAGCGATCAGCAATGTGGCCGTACTGTCTTTGCCACCAGACACACTGATTACATGAACCGTTTTCACGCTACCATCCCTAAAAAACATGCACGACAAGCTGGTACAAAAAGAACAGCTCCGCGAGCGTGCCCAAGGCCAGAATGACCAGCACATGCACGAGATCCCCGAACAGCCGGGAGAAGTCGATCTGCAGCCGGATGATCTGCATAAAATCCTCCGCTGCAGAAAAAAACAGCAAAGCGACTACCAGAATGGGGATGCCAATAACACCGAGTAACCAGATCATAAAAATCTCCTTAAACACCTATCCGGCGCGAACACCGAAGCCTTTACGCTATTCTTTCCATCCCCGTTAGATATTTTGGATGATGGCCACTCAGCCATGCTGCCGCATGATTAACGGCAGCTACGGCAGCCTCATGCACGCTGGCCATAACGCGCACCACCTTGCTGGTCCGAACCTTCGCCGTCTGCAGGGCAGAAGATCTCAGGACAAACGCAGCCCGTCGTGCAGCGACCAGTGCCAGGGCAAAAAAGCCGACCCGCGCCCGTACCTGCTCGGCCACCTCACGGCCCTCGCCCATTTCATGCAGGGCATTAAAAACGGCACGGGGCTGCTCAGTCATCGCAACACCCGCAACCACCAGCGCAAGCACCATCTGAAAAACTCGATTCATAATCATCACCGTTATAAAATCGCAAATGGAAAATCTTATCCATGTGCGTTTTCCCTTTTATAATTTGTTTATTGTTCCGCCTTCTCTTTAATGCGCTCTAATAATGCGAGCCCTTCATCCAGAATCCATCCATCGTAAAACTCTCCAAATACCGGTTCAGCGGGTTTTGCTTTGAAGGTCAACATTGGATCACTTACCCACCCATCACCAGCGATACTATATTCCTTGTAATTGACAATCGTAGAATTAACCGCACGAATTGCACTCTCTATATCATTAGCTTTAATGCAACGAGCAATCTCCCCGAAATAATGAATCGAATCAGACAGCCAAAGCACATGCTTACAATGTTCTTTCGCGCTCTCCCACCCTGAACGGTACCTGTAAGGGGTGTGCATCCGAATAGAAATGGCCACACGCGACATAAACATTACCAGATCAGCCAACTCTGGAGTGAAATCAATGCTTGCAGTCATCATTTGTTTCTCCCTCGGTCATTTCGTCGCACGCCCTTAGCCCGATAGCTCTATCAAATTCCGTCATATCACCCCAATAATTAAAACCACAATGGGGGCACCATTCATTTCCCGGAACATTCATACCAAAATTGCAACGCTGACAACCGTATCGGCTGGGTATCTTTTCCATGAAAACCTCATTTTCTCTAAAAAAGCCCGCCCAACTCGACGGGCAATACAACCGCATTCTGGGAGAGTGGCACCGCAAAACTAATGCACCGCAAAAGATCCCGGCTTCGCCTGGTCCGGAGCGCAAATCACCCGGCTCCAGATATCCCAGATGGCAGGCTTGGCACACAACAGCCGGTATCCCCGGAAATACAGTTCTTCGGGCGTTGCCCAGAAGTCCACGACAGAGCCTTGGATATGTAGTTTCACAAAACCATCCACCGATTCTGTTTTTAGAACGGGCAGGATGCTTCCTTCAGGACGGCGCACAAGGCCCGCAAACTGCTTTAGATGTGAAATCTGCATATCCAAGTCTCCCAAAAAAGCCCGTCCCGAAAGACGGGCAAATAGCCGCAAAACAACCGCTAAGAAGATGATCCCTGATGAACCGTCTGCGAAGCTGACGCAGCAGGAACAGCAGGGTGCGCTACAGGGGGCGCTGGATGGCCACCCATAAATTTGCCAATGATGAAAAACACAATGGTAAATGCCACAAATGCCGTCACCAGAATCAGGGTTAATCGCTTGCCGGATTCCTTCGGTTTCTTATGCAGATGCAGATGGTGTTCGGTGTTCTGGTCGTTGTCAGCCATGAACAGCCTCCTTGATGGTCTTGGCGGGCCTGAAGCGGACAACGCGACAGGCGGGGATGTCTATTTCTTCCCCGGTTTGTGGGTTGCGGCCCTTGCGGGCTTCCTTCATTACGACGGAAAAGGTACCCAGTCCTTGCAGCCGCAGGTCCGTGTCAACGGTTAGCGCATCGGAGATGGAGTGAACCACCGTCGCCAGGGCTTTTTCCGCCTGGGCGCGGGGCATATCCCCGTTGCGAGACATAAGATCGAGAAATTGTGCCTTGTTCAATGAAACATCCTCCTAAGATGTGTGTTATTACTACAACATATAAGAACGAAAAAAATACCAACTATGCAAAAACAAAGCATACTTATATTTTTAATACACTACAATATAAAATGCAAGCGTGAAGCGGATTTCAGTGATAGAACCCGTGGAAGGCGACGAAACCGAAGCTCACCACCATGATGAAGATCATCCCCCACTTATTCATCTGGGCGCGGGACTCTTTGCTAAGATGGATACCCAACAGGGGCAACCAGCTTTCGGCGATTTTCCAGCCATCCAGCGGCGGGATGGGGATCAGATTGAATCCGGCCAGGGCAAAGTTGGCCATGGCCATGATGCCGAAGACCTGGTGCCAGTTCGCCGGAAAGCCAAGAAACGCGGAAAAGTGATGCAGAATCAGAAACAGATACGCGGTGAACAGGGATGCGGCAGGGCCGGCTACGAATATAAGCCGCCAGTCAGACGGCGGGACATTCTCTTCAGCAAAACGTACATAGCCCCAGATAGGCAGAATGCCGACCCGCAGTACCCGTCCACGATAGAATGTCAGGGATCCTGCACGGATCTCCAGAACCGCCTCTTTCCCGCGCAGCAGCGCAATGACCAGCGCGTGCCCCAGCTCGTGCAGCAGAAACGAGATGACGAACAACCCCAGGGTGACGAACAGGGCTAGCAGGAAATAGAGGATGTGGAGTAGGGTGGCCATGAAAGTCATTCCTAATCCCCCAAAAAATCCCTTTTCAGGTATCGTGGAACACGTCTTGACGTAAGAATAGACTGCGTAATGCGGTGGAGAATATCTGCCCCAACATCCTCTCCTGTATGCCATTGTCCACTAGCGATATGGGTAGTCAGTTCGGTGTTGTTCAGAAGGCGGGCGTGTTGAAAATCGGCATAGCTGGCATGGCGTATAAAAGGATGGCTACCGGCATCTAGTGGGCACTCGTGCTGCATCCTTGGAATGGCAGAACAAATCGGAACAGCAATGAATTGCTCGGCTGTTCCGTATATCGAAAGTGTTTTCGGACCAATGATGATGACAAATAGATGCTCACCGTCAGGGCCGCTGGGTATGAAAATCGTTTTCCCCGGTCGCGGTACCCATGCACACATTAGAATCGAATCTGTGGATTCAGACTGGAGTTGGTAGATGCCATCTGCTGAATGTTGTCACAGATGATCTGGATGGCGTCAGGCTGATAACCCATGCTTTTCAGCATGATTTCCATGGAAATCGGCTTGCTGGAACCGTTCGGATCTTCCCACTCAGGGCAGTTTTCTGAACTGTGCGTGTAGTTCCTTAATTTTATGGCACTAAAATCACCAAAGGTTTCCCAAACACCTTCCAGTATTTCGACATCACTCTCGCTAATCTGCAAGAGATCATCCGTATTCCGCAGTTTGCCTTCTTTCAGGCACATATACTTGCCCGCACCCCTTTCCGCGATAAAGGAATCCCAGTATTCCCCGCCTTCGCGTTCTTCTGGAACGGAGTTAATCAGATTCAGGGTTGTGGACATTACGGGTCCATGCGGAAGTGAATAAAGGCTATCGCCTACCATCGGAGCGCCGTAGATCCTGTAAGATTCCCTTTCGGCAAGGTACATCAACTTCATCAGCTTCAGAATGCTGATGTTTGCTCCCCTGGCTTGGGCCTTCAGAAGAAAAAAGGCAGCGACTTCTGTAGCCTTTTTTTCATCAAAAGGGAACGAAAGCGGTTTGGATGATTCCCTGCTTTCCGAGATTGCCTGATTCTGATCGTGCTTACCCATGTAGTTATCCTATACGAAAAATCCGGTGGGTGCGATGCGAGATGCAATCCACTTAACACTTTCCCCGCAAGGTCTGCCCGGCCCGCCAGGTCACTACCCGCCTGGCGATAATCTCAGACGGTTCTCCCGTTTTTGGGTTCCTTCCCGGTCGGGAAGTTTTTTCACGAATGGAAAAATTGCCGAATCCGGAGAGTTTCACTTCCTCGCCGGATGCCAGTGTGGAGCGGATCGTATCGAAAAAGGCTTCCACCAGGCGTTTGGTGTCTCGAACCGTGAGCCCGGTAACGTAGGCTACTTCTGTGGCTATTTCGAGTTTGGTAACGGTCATCCTTGGGCCTGCAATTTCTGGTTGGTATCCGCGAGTATTTTGGCGATGACTGCGCTCTGGCTCGATAGGTACACGTTGTCTGCTTTAGATGCAGATCCGTCGAAAGTGAACATCATGTGATCACTACCGGTTATCTGTTTCCTGACCGAGATCGGATAACCCTCTGAAAGAACGGTTTTGCCTGGTGATGAGGTGACGGTAACTACGTCATCCATGTGACCGATGACGTGATAGTATTTTGGCGAAAAGAAGCCATAAATGGGGATCACTCCCATGGCTAAACTATGTCCCAAATCGTAGTCGAGGAGGAACATATAGCGATGCCCCTTAGCAGGAACCATGTTGGTGTGAATGATGATGTCTGCGGGTGGTTCAGCTACCATTTTCGCCCCTTCTGCAGTGAGGGCTTCCGAGAGCAGCTTGTTATAATTTTTAATAGATTGCTTTGAATCCAACGTGGTGTTGCGACATGCTCTGGTAAGATATGTTAAACATTTGGGGTCATTAAACTTGTCGCCGGTTGTCGTCGTAACCAAAGCCACGGTTTTATCAGCCAGAGGCGAATTCTGGACGGCAGGCCCGGTGTAAGCAACCTTGGGCATAGGTACTGTTGTGGCGCATCCGGAAAGTAGGGCGACGGCAGCGGAGAATGCGGCGAGGCGAAGCGTTTTTGTGTGGTGCATTAAATCTTCCTTCTTTAATCAGATTTGTATGTATATTACCAAGTCCACTCTGGGTCGTCGTTGTCCACGGGCAATTCATCCAAGGGTTCCCAGTCAGTTTCCGAATCGTAACTATCGAACCATCCGGCACGAGGGATGCTGTCGTGCATCTTGCTTATTTCTGCAACTTGGAATTGATATTCACTAAACCTAGCATCCAGACCGGAGTGGCTACCACAAAACCGGCTGATTAACTTCATGCTCAATATGACAGTCTCCAGCGTGGCAAAGATAGGCTTCGCCCTTGGATTGGCGGGTAACGAAGGACCAATCACCATACTTCTCGGAAAGAATTTGGCATTGTGATTTCGCCCACTTAGCATTTTGGAACTCATGGCCAACAGGTTTCCATGTCACGGTCATGGCGTATTCCTTCTTGGGCGTGATGGGTTTCAGATCTTCAGTCCACAGAAACACTGGAAGCATGGCTTGTTTGTGAAGGACATCAGGGTTACGGATTTCACCTTGGAAAACCACCCCGTAAACCGAACTGGAAACGGAGTAAAATGCTTTTCCAGGTGCCCAGAAAGCATTTTTCCCAACCATGCGGGAGCCTTCCTGGTTCATTTCTTTGCCGGATGCGACCCTTTCGGCCCATAATATATCTTTAACCATAGCGACTTTAGCCGTTTGGTAATTCGGATAGGTCCGTACAGCAGAAAGTGCATGATGGAACTTCCAGTAGCGATAACCGGGGACATAATGTCCGCTTCCGCCCCCGCCAAGGCTACCCAATACTGACAGGGCACCCAGAACAATTCCTCCTGTACCAATGCCACCGAAATTGCCTGCATTGAGTAGCTGATCGCCATTCGCGATCTGTAATCCCCCCATCACCACTCCACCCAGATTGGAGTGATGTACCTTATCTGTTGCCATGAACTCGGCTTCGGGGCGCATATTCCCGTTAAGCGGGATTGGTATCTCCCTTAGGTGATATGCTGCATCTTCCACATAAAGGGTGGCAGGACCAGAAGTTTCAACGATTTCACCGGCGCGACATTTGCGTTCATTGTTCAGCGTGCTTAGTCCGGCAAGGGTGCATGGGCCACCTATATTTCCTATCTCTGGAGAATATAGGGCTTTTGCCAGATATGGATGATTTTCTGATTTGGCAACATGGTTGAAATGCGGCCCAGGCATACCGCATCCTGCAAGGCACAAAATGGATCCCGCGAGTATTGCCTGTTTTTTGTGAATTAACGGCATAAAAATTCCCTTGTCTGAAAGCCTTTAGAGGCTAATCCAAAAACTGCAAATTGGCACCTGCTAGTAATCCTTAAACAGTGTGTTTTCAATAGCGTGAACCTGCATTAGAAAAATTGTGTCATCTTCATCTGCTGGGTGTTTTTTTCTTGAGCGAACAGATGCCCTGCGAGCATTGGCATAGCGCATGAAAAATAATACTAATCCCATTGCAATAGCGACCATAAAAAAGATGGGAACACATATCCACTTTGCGAGTTTGCCACTCTCCACAAGTCCGCCGTCCGTCAGAACATCGGCCTGTGAGCATTGGTAAATAGGGAACATTTTTTTCTTAGAAAACAGTCTGTAAACAATAGCTGTAGGTAATAATATAGGGGCAGCTACCAACAAGGTTAGGAACGTGCCACCATAGCCAAAGAAATTTTCCGGTGATCTTTCTTTGTGCAGAGGGTGCATCCTTACACGGCGGGTGAGAAACCATGCGTAAAAAAGTCCTGAAATTAAAACAATACAGACAAGACTAGACAATATATTCTGGATCATAAAATAAACCTCATTAAGAATTTCTAAGCATTCCATTGCCCCAAAAAATAAAGAAAAGCCCAAGAATAGTGAGGGGGAAATCGAGGATAAGATTGTTCTGCGCCTGAATTTCTGCGTTTTCCATTTTCGCAACGGCGATTTTTAAGAAAAAGGGAGAGGACAAGAGCATCCCTACAAGACCGTTTTCGACGCCGCCGCCCTGAGATTCCTTCGCTCGAAGATCCGCCAATTTCTGAGGCGTGTAAGAGGCTATCTGCTTTAATCCCGCCCTTTCGGTCTGCCATACATTGATATTCGTATAAGTGTTATATCCACCCCAGCCAGCCATTCCCAACCCCGCCAACAGAAATATAATCCCCCAAACAATCAGATATGCAGATCTCGGCCCAGCGTTGCTGCGGACGGATCTCTTGGGCTCAGGCAATTTGCGGAAGGCCCATTCATTTCTTTCAGGAAGATTTTTGTTCTTCTTGAAGTTCGGGAATTTCACGCCGATCCCTCCTTATCCATCCTGGATTCGTGTCCTTTGTAACTGTTACGCTTATTAGGGGTTCCATTAACCACGTTCAGCGAGATGGATCTCATATTGTGCCAACGCCCCTTCAGTACCACCTTGTGCAGCCGCTTCCTTCCACCATTTTATTGCGGTCATTGTATTCTGCGGCACACCATACCCAGAGGAGTAATCAACCCCCAAGTTAGCCTCCGCATCAGCATTACCCTGTGCCGCTGATTTTTTGAACCAGTAGTTCGCCTTCTCGTAATTTTGTGGCACGCCTTGGCCTTCAAAGTAGGCAAGCCCTAGACTCTCTTCCGCCCAGGCATTACCCTGTGCTGCTGACTTTTTGAACCAGTAGTCTGCCTTCGCGCTGTCTGATGCACTCCAATAGACGCCCAACCATCTTTGCGCCACAGCATCCCCTGATTTTGCCGCAGATTCCAATTTGGCTAAGTCCGTAGTGTTTCCCTTGTGTGTTGCGGCCATCATTAGGTCTTTTGCCTGAATATTTGTCATCGCATAGGCGCTGCCCACAGAAAACAGCCCCATGAGCGCCAACGGAATGACAATACGAGTCCTCATTTTCAATTTCCTTTTTCTATACGCCGAATTTCAGAACCATCACAGAACCCTTGAGTTTCAGCTTTTTTATACCAGTACAGTGCTTGTGTGCTACTCTGCCGGACTCCACGGCCATGGTAATATGCCTTTCCCAGATCATATTCCGCCATGGCAACCCCCTGCATCGCAGCTTTGCGATACCAGTAAGAAGATTTCTTTTCGTTCTGCTGTAGGCCACCGAATCTTTCATAGCAAGATCCCAACATAAGTTCCGCATTGGCATATCCGCTTTTCGCTGCTTTTCGGTACCAGTGACAGCCGGTGGCTGTGTTAGATGGCACCCCCCAGCCGAAGGAATAGAGATCACCCAGTTTATTTTCTGCCCAGGAGTTTCCCTGTGAGGCAAGTTTGCGAAGTTGGTGAATAGCTTTACCATACCAATAATCGGCAATAGCTTTATCTTTCGGTACACCCAGTCCACTGGAATAATCCAACGCTAGAGAGGAATTGGCTCGAATATTTCCCTTTAGAGCAGCCTTGCGAAACCAGTGATCGGCGGTCACATAATTAAGTGGTACTCCCCAGCCATGAGAATAAGCACGGGCCAGTTGATATTCCGCATCGCCATTCCCCTGCGAGGCAGGTTTGCGGAGCTGATTAACGGCTCTATCGTACCAATAGTGGGCAGCAACTTTGCTTCTTGGTACACCCAAGTGTCCTATGCTGTAGTCCATTCCGAGTTCATACTCCGCACGAATATTTCCTTGTGCAGCAGCCTTGCGGTACCAGTAAGCTGATTTGGTGACGCTCGTTGGTACGCCCCAGCCATGGTAATATGCCTCTCCCAGTTTGTATTCTGCCTCGGCGTTCCCTTGCAAGGCAGCTTTGTGGTACCAGTAATCTGCGGTGTTGTAACTTCCAGGTACGCCCAATCCATAATAATAGGCATATCCCAGCCTGTATTCCGCCCACGAGTTTCCCTGTTCAGCAGCCTTGCGATACCACAAGTCGGCGGTGACGTAACTCTGTGGCACACCTTGACCATAGTAGTAGGCAGATCCCAGATTATACTCTGCCGATACTTATCGTTGCGCTGCCGCTTTCTCGTACCAGTAGTTTGCCTTGGCATAGCTCTGCGGTAGCCCTTGGCCGTTGGAGTAGGCCAAACCCAGTTTATTTTCTGCCCAGGAATTTCCCTGTGCAGCAGTCTTCCTGTACCAGAATATCGCCTTCACGTAGTCTTTTTTTGTATCCCAATAGGTGGCTAACCATTTTTGCGCGGCAATATCCCCAGCTTTTGCTGCAGCCTCCAGTTTGGAGAGGTCCATACTGTTTCCAGTGGCCGCTCCAATCCCCAGAATCTCTGCCTGCGTATTAGTCAGGGCATAAGCATTGCCAACTGAAAACAGCCCAATAAACGCCAACGGAATGACAATGCGAACCTTCATTTTTTAATAATTCCGGGACTGCTGCCGCCCCGCCACATACCCCGTAGCAACACCAGCATTGAAATCCCGCGCACGCTGGCGATTTACCCCTGCACCGGTATCCGCTGCCAGCACTTCATCGCGCAGAAAACGCTTCCGCTCTGCAGCGTCAAGACGCTGCAGAACCCGGTTGCGCTTATTTTCCAGGTCCACCATGCTCGTGCCACTCCGCAGATCGTTCAGGTATTCCTCCCGGAAAAATTCAGTAGCTTCATAACCGCTCAGGCTCCGGACATAAGCATTGCGGCGATCCAGACGCACTTCCCAGTCCGGCACCTTGCGGTAGCCTAACATCCGGCGGATCAGGGGAAGAAAAATCCACAGGCCGCCAAGGTAGAAGCCACCAAGTGTGCCAAATGTGCAGTCAAACACTAATAGCCAAGAGTATCCCAACAGATAATTGGTGACCAGAAATACAACTCCCGTCGCAAGTAGCGTAAACGGCATGAGCCAAGGTTCCAGCCGGTACATGATATACTCGGCTACCGGATGCGTACGATTCTGCCTCCGGATGCGGAGATAACGCTCCCCGCCGCCATCGGACGTAATGAGATAGTTGTCGTTGTAGCCCATGATCGAATCCTCGAAATTCCTTTAATTTACTCGCAAGATATGCGTTATAGTGTAAAATCTTTTTTAGATATAGCGCGGTTAAAAGCAATTTGCAAATCCTGATGCGAAACTAGGTGTTACCACATCCTAAGAGGATTCTATAAGGGCAGATCAGTGAGGATTTTAACCAATCCCCGTGTCCTTTCCCGCCTCCTCAAACACCAACCGTTCATCACCTGAAACCCGCCGCACCAGCAGGTAGCCGTGCTTCTCCAGATACTCGACAATCTCTCCGACCGTGGCCACCATCGCGCCTTGTGCCAGTTGTTTCACTTGGTAGCGTCCATCCGTTTCCAGCGTCAGCAGCATCTTGCTACCCGGTGAACCGGGCAGGGCGGGCACGGCAGGAGAGGGTGCCGATGGCGCATAACTGCCCGTGCGCCGGATTTCCGGCAGCACTTCCAGCGTCACCCAGCGCCGGAACGGTTTGGCTTCCCGCTTACGGCTTTTGAGTAACGCGTGAAACAGTCCGGATTCGGAAATAATGGTGACTTCGCGGGTCTGGATGGTGCCATTCTCGGATCTGGTACTCATGATGTGAGTATCAGCTTCGTCGTCATCGAGGACGCGGGTCATGTTGATCGCATCTCGATAGCCTAGTGCCTTGGCAATATCACCAGCGACAAACCATACCTGGCCATCTTGTTCTATAGTGCGGACTTCAGTGGATTGAAAAAGAAAAACATTGGGTGCGGAATCGCTTTTTTTAGCTTTCATGTTCATTGCGGATCTCCTAGAGTGCGTGTTTTTACCGCCTACCTTTGACGCCAATCAAAAGGTGGACGGAACCGAACGGGTTGGCGTACCGGACTCTAGGAACCGGCGAGCCTTGCGGCTCCCCGCCCGGCCCGCCCATAGAGCACTGCCGGACAACGGACATAAAAAACGCCGCAAGAACTCCCCGTTAGGGGAAGGGCGGCTGTCCGCCTAGAGATTCCGGGACGCCAATCCCGATCACCGGATAAACGATGATGGGGTGAGATTCATCCAGGAAGCGGCTTTTGTCAAGAAAAAAACCGCCCACGTCACCCACCATCAATCGGTATATCATCATCACCAACCGCTTCTCCTGGATTTTTCAGTGGCTCGTTCAACCGATATTCATCTGCACTCAGATTCCTGTCGAGATCTTTTAACGCAGCTTCGCCATGGCCTTCCATAAGCTCTTTAACCATGTTCAGGTCATTTGTTGCTGCTTCTCCAGGGGATTCAGGAACGCCATCTGATGCCGGGGGCTTGTAATTCCCGGTCAACCTCGCATGCGTGTCTGACGGTTCCATCGGGTCACGCATACCCGGTTTAGCAGATTTGGGGCCATCTCCAGCATCCTTTGCCGCTTTTGCATCTTTCATGCGCTGTAACGCCTTCCTGCCGCCATAAACCGCTGCACCAGTAGCGGCAGCTCCTACTGCCGCAGCACCGCCCATAGCCAGTGCCGGATGGTCCTCTATTTCTTTTGCCACTTCCATCAGCGCGTTGCCGTTCATACCCGCTTTGTCTTGGGCGAGTTTTTTGTTGAACGCCGCAACATTCAGCCCAAAACCTTTGGCGATGCTATCGGCATAACTGGTATCTGGCGCAGATGGCTGATAATCCGCATTCGGATTGGTTTCGTTATAACGCCCTTGTGCTCCCGCTTGAATGGCTGCTGACTGTGCCGCGTTGCCTGCTGCATTGGCCGGGGGGGTTGCCGCATCTACCTGCTGCTGCAGTGCAGCCCCCGGTTTAGGCATTGTGGCCCCTTTCGCCATCCCTTCCTGAACCGCCGCACCGGTTTTGGCCTGATTCCCTGCTGAGGCAAAGCGATTCAGGGTGTCATTCCAGAAATTACCGGCGGCCTGGTACTGGCCCTGGGCCAGCGCACCATTAACCGTCATCAGATTCGCTACCGCTGCGGCAGCATTAGGATTCAAATTTTGGCTCGCCGCATTGTAGGCGCGGTTCCAGGCGTTCTCTAACCCGTTTTGCTCTGCGTAGTGTCTGGACATCATGACGGCATCTCCCAGGCCACTGGGTTTGTTTTTGTCATAGTTGGCCATCATGCCTTCCATGGTGCCCATATTTACCGCATCACTGCCTGCTACACTGTTCGACGCATTAACCATGCGGGAGAGGCTATTGGCCCGTTTGCGGGCCGCTGTCGCATTTCGGGTATCCTGGCCAGATAGTGCTGCATCATGGGTCATGGAAGCAGACGCCGTTCTGCCCGCTGTGGTTTCTGAGCCTGTAGCAATGGAATGCAGTAATTTGGCGTTTTTGGATGAAGTTACACTGTCAGCCAGCTTGCGATTTGATGTCTTCTGCAGAGCGTGTTGGATTTTAGCAACTTCGCCCGCATCGGCACTTACGCCCACATTGGCACTTTTAATAGCGTTCGCAATACCTGCTGCACCCTTTTCCCCCGCAAACGCACTGGCCCCCAGTCCCATGAAATCTGCACCAAACTGACCTTTCATCGCGGCAGAAACTGCCACGGCCTGTTCCGCCGTCATGTTCCATTGGTTCCCAAGTTCCTGGCTTTCCTGCTTCATTTGCGAAAGCCCATGATCTGCGTTGGTGTTGTGCTTTAAGTAGCTTTTTACACCTGTTTCGCTACTATTGGCGTACTGGAATCCGGTCTTCCAGGCATTTGCGCTGGCCGCCATCGCGCTTTGTGTGTAGGCGGCTTCCTGCTGTTGGGCTTCCTGAATGGCGGAACTCATTTGCGAGCCCACATTGACAGACAACCCCGCATAAGCCGGGCTCATCCCAGCGATTCCTGAAGACCCTCTACCCGTGTAGCCGACACCTGTGGTGTTCTGCTGAACCCCCGCAACCCCCTGACTGAGTGTATCCGTGCCCTCCATCGGTGTCGTTTCCCCAATGGCTTTTGAGGCAGAACTTTCCTCGCTCTGATCCTGTGCCAGTCGTGTGGCGGCATAAGCGCCGCCCAAACCCAGCAGGACCATCGTGACTACCGGCGTCAAGGCCAGCATCTTGTCCGCCATCGCCTGTTGACGCATGGCATGTTCCAGCAGGATCGGGATGTTATGGGATGCCGTGATATTCCCCCCGTTTAGAGTGCCGACGAGCCGCGACATGGTTTGGTGCATGTTGCTCTGGGCATAATTCGAGATAATCTGGGCAATCGGTATCCAGGCCAGTGTCGTCGCTCCGAACGCCATGAATGCTCCGATCTTGCCGAATCCGTTTGGCCCCATCGCCATAGCCACCACAATGATGATCGGAAAGCCCGCAAAGAACAGGAATTGCAGGATCGCCATCATCGGAATCATGTTCATTTCAAACAGGGAAGCATTCGCCGCATTCAGGGTCACACTCCGTCCGAATGCGGTCGCCTTGGTCGAGCAATAGCTCGACATCTGGTTTGTAGGGCCGCTGCTGTCCCAGTAGAAATTCGCGTTGGCTCCGGCTTCCACTGCACAATTCAGGATCATGTTGTTCATGAAGTCGTAACCGGTGTTGCCCGTTTTCATGAAAACGTCATCCAGCAGTGAATTTGCTTGGGACGCTTTCAGGCTGGCAACGGAGCCATTATCCAGTTGGGTGTCAATGGTTTCACCCAGGTTTTCATTACCACTGGGCATGGACCCGGACTCGAAAACTTCCCAGGCGCTTTTCAGGGTACTGGCGGCTTTGGAACAGGTTTCATTGTAGTGAGCCACAGGTTGGGCGGAACTATTGACGAAGAGGGTGTCCGTGAGATTAGGCTTGGGTGGCGTCGTTGCGAACAATGTTGTCGCCAGATCCTTTTGTGAACCCATCGTATAAAGCAGGCTTGTATCCGGAGCTTCACAAAAGTCCACATAATTCACGATGGAGTGATTCAGCGCCGGATTCATACTGGAAAATGTCGAATACAGCCCGCGCAGGTTATACATGAGTGCCAGGGGGCCATCGAAACCATAGACCTGATTGGATGTCGGATCGCCAGAGGAGTTTACGCTGAACATATTGGTATCGGCACCTGAACCAACTACGCCATCCGCCTGCTCCATTTGCGTGGTGATTGCCCAAAAAACCGATGAAAAGATTGAAGCGGGTACCGCGACACCGATAGGGATACCAGGCACAATCTGCGACTCACCGTTATAGATGTTCTCTATATTGACCTGAGTAGTAACCCCGAAGAGCACCGCATACGCAATCGCCATGATCATAATGTGATGAATCAGGAATCGCCCCTGCATGAAAGACGCGACCACGATAATAATCAAGCTGATGATGAGCATGAGGCCGATCAGCGGCCCGCCCCAGGCACTGCCGTTGGTCGCCCAGGCCGTGTTGTTGCCGGGATCGAACAACATCTGCAGCATGGTGAACACGCCAAAAAAACTCTTGATGTTGCCGATAACATAAATGTTCCAAGTCATCAGAGGTTCCCGTGTTCTTTTTTCAGTGTGTTGTGCAATCCCCGAACCAGAGCTTCGGCATTCAGGATTTTTTGTGCATCCGAGTTTTCGTCACGCATATAGACATCTTCGCTCTGAGCAAGCTGGTTGATGGCCGACCCGTAGGATTTCGGGATGACGACATGGGGATTTCCGGAGTAAACGCTCTGTTCTGCACCCAGCAGTGCGGATGCCATATTCACGGCATACAGATTCACTGCCACTGGCTCCATCAATGCCAGGACTTCATTGACCATATTTTGAGAGCTTTGTGCCTGCCGGAGTAAGGTGTACATGCCCCCCGGCATGGTTTGCAGGAACTGGATTTGTTCCGTGGATAATGAGGTTCCGTCTTCGATGTCTGGCCCGATTCCTGGGTCGTCATTTGGCCCACCCCCGAAGAGCATGTGTTGAATATGCGGCTTGATGCCCTCGAAGCCCATGGAACCCAAGGTGGTGCCACGAGTCTCCACGGCTTCGCAGCCCATGGTGGTGGAATAGGCGGAATATTTTTGACTATTTGTGGGCCACGGTTCGCAGGTCATCACGGAAGCGTTCTTGGTGCCATTGACCAGATCTTGCAGGGTGAGCGTGGGCGCTGCCGTATCTGGACTCTGGGAGTAGGCGGCATTGGGAGTGGCCTGCGTGCTGCTTTCCTGTTCGGCATTCTGATCCGCATTGGCGGTTGTGCTGGAACCGGGGTGCAGGATCTCTGTACCGACCAGAGACATGAGGATTTCCTTGGTACAGGCGTGATCGTGATTTTTACAGGGCAGGGACGTGTTGGTAGAGGGGTCATCTATGCCTTCCAGCATATTGTAAGCCTCACTGCCGCCAATCGCTTTCCAGAACATATTGCCTTCGGGGATCAGCGAGGCAGCCGAGACACTTTTAGTCTTCGAGTTTTTAACAACGGATCCACTGGAAGTGATCGTATCCCAGGACTTTTCGATGTTGGTCTTGAACGTATCCAGAACATTCTGCAGCACGCCTTCATGATTGGCGGAATCATAAGCAGAGGATACGTCCGTAGAGGCACCTGAGCTGAATCCAAAAACTTTTTCGGCATTCTTCCCGACCTGTTTGAAATCTCCGGCTATATCCCCGGCATTAAAAATGCCGTGGGCCAGTTGGCAGGTGTTGTGCAGGGAGTTATTCATGGCCTGAATGGTTTTCTCGATAGAAGCGAGTAAAGCCCCGCACTGATGGCACATGGCATCAATCGCCAACTGGAAAGCATACCCCAGGGCTTCCTGGCCGATAGTCCGGAGTAATGCCAGGAACTCCTGGCCATTGATGAAATGAAAGGAACCCATGTAAAGGTTGATTCCCCCACATCCTGCGGAGATGTCGGGTGGACTGAAGCTGACGATATTGGCTCCAGAAAGCGGCGTCCGGACTTCGGCATACCCACCGGAGAGGGTAACGCCATTGCCGAGACTGGCCGCCTGGGGAACGGACGTGGCCGCAAACATGCCGCTTAAAAAGCCCTGCATTCCGGCATAGGCAGCCTCGGACTGCAACATACTGGTCGTAACCAATGATGCTGTCATGGCCAGCAGTACGCCTTTGGAAATCTTCTTTTTGAATGGTTCTGTCTTTGCCATGTGTTTATCCTCTACCAATTCTTTGCCCTTGCCGCCGTCTGCATTTCGACATACCGGCTGATGGCCTTGGGGTTTGTGATGCCGGCCTTGGCCGCTGCGTGGATTTCTTGGGTGGTCAGCACGCCGCGTTCGTAGGCGTTTTCCGACCACTCCGACATTTTCTTGGGAAGCAGGTGCAGATAGCTGGCGTCGGCCAGCAGGTTTTGCTCCAGGCTCGCCATGACCTGATACCCCTGGGAAATAATGGCGAAGTTGTCCGGGGGGTAAACCATGACGATGGAGGGGGTTTCGACCAGGTGCAGGAGCTTGGCCTGACCGTGATCCCGAACAAAGACCGCGTTTTTCGGAATGTCAGATACGGGACCATCGCTGGCGTCGATATAAATCGTCTTGAAATGGGCCTGCTGTAACAGATGCCGGTATTGCCGAAGCTGCAAATTGCAGAACGGGCAGTCGTGCTTCACGAAAACCCACATCCCCACATGATGCGTGAGATATTGCAGGGCATGTTGCTTGTTCCAGGCGATGTAGGTATTGAACTCGCTGTTGGCGGCGTTGGATCGCGGCACGAAATTGGAGTAGTTCAGGACCGGGTTGGTGTTGGCCACCCGCACGAACTTTTCGGCAAAGTTCTGGGCCTTGTCGAACATGACTTTCTGCACGGAAAGATACTGGGTGACGTTCTTCGTGCTGGGATTGTTAATAGCCGCATCCCGGAGCTTGGGTAACTCGACGCGAATCCACTGCACCGACAGGGGTGGTGGCGCTTTCTTTTTGGGTTTTAGGGGCTTTGGCTTGGCGACGACCGGCTTGGGAATCGGCTTGGGCACGATCTTGGGCTTTGGCGGCGGGGGAGGGGGAAGCTGGTACCAGAACCAGCCGTGTTCGGCAACGGCCTGTCCTGCCCAGAGCAAGCAGGCTGTTGTGACCAATCCGCGTAAGATACGGGCTTTAATGTTTGCCTCCTTCAATTACCAGCCCTGCCGCCAAATAGTGTTGTTTCGGTTGACCGTTGATGCTCAATCCCAAATGCGCCGCGAAACGCTGCACATAGCCGTCATTCCAAGCTGCCTGCATATCGCCAGTACCCGCGTTGTAACAGGCGCTCGCGGCAATCAGATTGCCAGTGGCCGCAAGACAGCGGGCAAATACCCAAGTGCCCGCCATGACGTTCGCGCAGGCGTTGTTTTTCAATATGTAATAACTATAGCCAAAAGCTCGTAATGTTGGTAGATGGCAGGTGTTGACTTGCATAGGGCCAAGGTCTTGCGTTCCATTGCTATCACGAACCGCGACACCAGGCGCAGCACCCTCGTTTTTCATGAGGGCCACAATATCCCGGCGCGGTACACCATAGATAGCAGAGGCTTGCTGGATGCAGCTATCGGGTACGCCGTGGAAGTCGTGGAACAAGAGAACCCCTTTTGAGAAGAACGTAATAGATTAAAAATAATACACTAGAAACAAATTTTAGCAAAACACAGGCCGCACAGCTTGCTCGACTGCGCTTCCATACTTTTTGTCCAGCCTCTTGTGTTTGGCACTCACTCAAACTCAAGGAGTTTATTTATGAAAGCGCACGTTAGCACTGCAAGCGGTAAAGCCAACATCTACCAGGACGAAACTGGGGTTCATCTCCGAATTTTTGAAACCACCGGGACAGTCTGGGAAGCAGGATTCTTCCCGGCGGCATCCTACGATGAAGTCTCTAAGGCGTGGGAAAGCGCATTGTCGCTTGCCCGTGAAATCATCAATCCCGCAACTGCCAATTTTGGCACTCGTCACTAGGAGGTGGATTATGAAGACCATAGTTTTTTTACCGGAATTTCGATCCATCTCCGGGTCACGGTCTTTACCGCGTGACCTGATTGAATCTCGTGACGGCAGGGATCTGGATAAGGTGCTAGCCAGCTCTGGCACCATTCAGATCCTTCCCAGAGAAGCCGTCAGGGTTTTCGGAACTGCGCGGAAGGCCATCGAGACAACCTTGCTCGCTAAGGGGACAAGGTTCTTCGGCGGATTCCTCGTTTCAGAGGAAAATGCAGGAGATGTCCAAAAATCCCTGGAGAAAATCCAGAGCGCAGTCTTGGAGGCGAGGTCAAAACTGGCCAATAATCTTCCACGGATTCTGGAAGATCGGATCGCTGAGGCTCCCGAATGGGAGGATGTGATCCGGAAATCTGCTCCTTCTCAAGCGGACATCGAGGAGTCCGTCAGCTTTGGCTGGATCAAAACTCCAGTCAACCTGGCGGATCCGGAGATCAAACAGGTGCTAAAGGGAAACCCCCTGCACATAAAAATAGCCAAGGAGATGTCCCAAATGGCCAGTACCTATCTGGGGCGGCCTTTAGGATCCGGAAAGCGTGGTATTCCGGGTCTTGGGACGCTGAAGGCTATCCAGGCCAAAGCACGCGCCTTGGCGTTCCTTGATGGTCGTTTCAGCGGCCTAGATGAAGCGATAAAGGTGATAATTGATGGTACAGGATCCGGTGGCCCTGCTGCTGGAATGACGGTCTTGGGCGTGCTCAAGGTGTTGAGCGACCCCAAGGCTGTTTTGGAGTTCGATTCTGAGGAGGCCGGCGCGTTGTTGCCCGAAGAAACAGAATCTCCAGTAGCAGCGGTTTCTGATCCAGCTCCGGACGTTCAATCTGTAGAGGATCCGGAACCCGACTCAGCTATTGAAGCGGCTGAAGAGGACAATGATATGGAAGATGAACATCCGTCTTTCATTCCGCAGCCTGCCAAGACCAGTCGTATCCCAGACTGGACCTTTTAATCTTTACCCCACCCCATTGCTTCGGCATTGGGGTTTTTCTTTGTCATCCCCCCCCTCTAACTGCGCTTCCATACTTTTTGTCCACCCACTCCCTTGCGGTACGCATAGATAACAAAGGGAGCGAAACCATGAATTTTAATTTTAACCATCGTCTTCGTGAAGACATCATCCGCACGTTTAACGTGCTGGCTTACGCAGGCGGGATCACCCAGCTTGGCGCACTGGCATACAACCTTTTCGAGCACGACAAGGGTATGTCTGGATTCCTTGCGGCCATTGGGTATATCCTTGTTTGCAAGAGTATCGTTTGGCTGGTTATGGCCTGCGAAGACTAAACACAAGGAGATCACCCATGAGTTCGGACATCGTTTTTTGGCAATGGATGGCTACAGCTTTAGTGGCTGTAGTCGGCTATCCACTGGCGTTTTTCGCTATACGATCCGCAAAAAAGGAAAAGCAGTCGCGCCATCATCAGCGGCACGCCTAATCTATCCACCCACACCCCAACGCTTCGGCTTTGGGGTTTTTCTTTGCCTATCGTTTCCACCCGCGATTGCGGATCTCCAGAGCCAGTTTCAGGTTCCTCTTTGCCCCGGACTCTCCCTGACTCCAGCGCCGAATACTTCGTGGGCTCACGCCCATAATATCCGCCAGGTATTTGCTGAAAGCCACGGCATCCTTGCCCGTGCTCTGGCAACCGTCTTCAATCAGCTCCGGCCAGGTCCATGGCCGGGATTCCTGTTGTATCCGGATGGCCTGCATGACCCGATGATGATGCTCCACGGACAGTTCGCCTTTCCGGTACAGAATCTCACGCAAACGGCTTGGGGTGATATGCAGGTAATGACAGACCTCTTTTTGCGTCCATCCCGTTATCTGGATCAGCTCGCGCAATCGGTCGGCTGATTCCGTCGCGTTTGGACCGCGCATTGCTGTGGCCGCCGATCCGCGCTCGATGCGTTTTTCTGGCTGCGAATCCGGATCAGACCAGGAACTTAGAGCCCCGCGCAAACGCTGCATTGCCGCTTCCTTTTCAGATTCACGCAAATGGAGATTTTCAGCTTGTGCCACCCTTTCCAGGGGATCATCTGACTCCGCGCCTGCAGGTTCCGGCATGGCTTCCGGTGGCATGGTTCTGAGATACCAGTGGACCGAAGATTTCTGGATGCTCTCCACCTTTAGACGAACCAGTGTCTTGATTCGGTCCCCGGTGATTTCTTCTTCCGGCATTTGCAGTAAAGCCATACAGACTTCCTGCACGGCTTCGTCCTGCAAATCTTCACTAACTGGCATTCCATACTTACGCCGACGAAAATAAAAGTGTTTTGCGACCTGCTGTTTAATCCGATCTACGTCGGTTATGTCAAAGGGCATCGGCATCCTCGCTGGATTCGGCAGGAGCGATAAAGTTGCTGGACTGCATATCCACTTTCCCCTCCAGATCCGTAACAATCTTTAATATCATCCGTACTTCCATCAAAAGATAAGAGCCAGGAGCAAGCGCAGACAAGGTTTCCGTAACAAGGGTTTTAGCTTCCCCCGGCGGATCCAGATCAAGAAGGGGCTGAACATAACCACGGTATTGTTGCTGGCCAGAGCCTTCCGCCAAACGTGCATCTCTCTGGATTTCGTCCAGCCAAACCATGGAGAAAAGCAATCTTTTCCGTTTCTTGTCCGGTATCTCCGGGAGTATTTGAGGGTAAGTATTCAGCAGGTCACGGACGCGCTGTCTGACCGTGGCGACCCGTTGTTCGGGAGTTTGCATAATGGGGTTAATCATCCTGTTATGGCTGTGTTGCTGTTCTGCCTTGCGCCTTGCGGCCTGTATTTCCTGTAGCCGACGTTCCCGGCTGTCTGCATCCAGTGTTGCCGGCGCAGCAGGACGTGTTTCCGGCTCTGTTACGGGTTCTTGAGAGGGTTCCACCGGAGAAGGGTCTGTATCTTCTGTGCGGGGGAATGCTGGGCTTTCTACAGGTGTGCATCCCCAAAGACTTTCTCCCTCATCCGGCGGGAGATCATCCGAATCATCCTGAGAAGCCGTATCCGGCTGTGTCTCTCCGGCGAAAGGGTCTGCATCATCGGCATCATCCTGATCTTCTGTCCGCTGATCCGGAGTTCGTTGCTGTTCCTGGTCTTGCTCCGTTGATGGCTCGACCTGGGTGGTTTCCGGAGACTCAGCCGGTTCAGAATCGGCATCCTGCGCGGATGTGTCCTGCTTCTGCGACCCTGTTTCCTCTGCTTCCGAGGACTCTTCCGGTTTCTTGAAATACTGCGGCCAGGTTGGAGAGGCAACCCCCAGCTTGGCCCGGTAGTCTTCAAGTTCCGCGAACCGGGAGAACAGGTCGCTTCCATCTATCCGGACTAGGTAGTAAGGGATTTTCTCCTCGACTTCACTGGCTTCGCCATCCTTCGTGGTTCCCTCAATCGTTAGATAAAAGCCAGCACCTTCCGGTTTCTTGCAACTTTTGGTTTCGGGGTATCCATAATCTTTTTTCAGAATGCCTTGTTCATCGAGTTTGGCGGAAATGATTTTGATGATCGGACCCGGATTCCCGTTGTTGTCGGCAACGTAGTCCGCCCGCGTGAGCCCAAGATGGGCACATATCTGGGCGCGTATCCGCTTTTCCGCCAGGAAAACCAGATTGCCCTGTTTGTATCCGATACGCTGTTCCGGGCTTTTGTGGTTGATCAGGTTGGTATGGGAAAGCAGGTACAGGAACGATTCCCAGATTTGTTCTTCCATTTTCCTTTCCGGAAGATCATTGCTGTCCTGGTAGTCGTTCGCCACTTCGTCTGCACGGCCTTCAATCTGGCCGGCGACCAGATCCGCCTTGCGAATCGCCTGCATCAGATCCACCACAGCTTCATCGGTCTGGATAAAGTTTCTTTTGTATCCAGAACCGGGATAGGCGTAGGCGTGATGATAAAAACAGATGGATTGCGTCAACATGCGCTGCAGAAAGTTGTCATGCTGCCCATGACTATCCATCAGCTCCCAAAAGGCATCCAGTCTGGCCAGCAGGCGGCTGCCCTCGATGTCGTGCAGGCCGACGACCTCAATGTTCTCCCCGTCCCTCCGAAAACAGAGTACCTTGCCTATGTCATGGGCCATGCCTGCAAGGATGGCGGTTTCCCGATCAAAGGATTTACTGGAAGCCTTTCCGCCTGCGCGTACCGCCTCGATCCCGGCCTGGTCCATCTCGGCCCAACCACGGGCCATGGCCGCCGCTACACGCAGGCTATGTTCCAGCAATGACGCATCCCCGTGGGATCCGTGATAGGGCGAAGCGGGCAGGCCAGATTCTTCCAGAATCCCATAAATGGCCCAGAACAGTTCTGTTCTGGGGTTATTATGCTGCAGGGCGAATTGCCGTAATGCCGGTTTATCCAGTTGTGTTTCTGCTTTGTCGCGTTGAAACCTGGCGATGGCCGCATCCAGTTGTGCGGCCCTTTTCTTGTGGGGAATGGGGGATTGCGGGGCCGTGATGCCGCTGGATCGGGGCAACATCCCGATGGTTGTGGTGCTTAATCCGCGCCGTGATTGCGGGCGCAATCCGAGTGTGACCGCAAAAACTTCTGCCGCTTCCCAGAACAGCAGCAAGGCAATGGCGGCAAATATGCAAGCCAATACCCAGAGGATACGATCCAGAAGGAAGGGCAGGTTGTCAGAAAAGGTGTGGCTGAAAAAGAAAAACGACACCCCCAACGCCACCAGGGTCCAGAATCCCACGACGGTTGCCGTGGCAGAGATCAGGCGTCGATGAACGGGTACGGCCACAATTTCCCCTCTTTCTTAAAACGCTATGGCAGAGAAATCGACGCGAGGCCGGGGTCGGGTCTGGAAGACACCGGCAGCCCTTTGCAGGCGATCTTCCAGATCGGTTTCCAGTGCCCAGTAGTGCCGTTCATGCCGCCGCTGGGCATCTGCTAATGCTTTCTGCATCCTCGCAGGATTTTCCAGAAGCGTTACGGGATGGGATCCGTAAGGATTGAAGCTGCCCAGTCCCAACAGGCTTCGCAGTTCGGCACGGGCATCGCTGCCTCGGAAAGATTTTTTGTAACCCGACGCGAAATGCACCGCCACCAGGGGTTCCGGTCGGCTGGCCACTGCACCGATGACCATGCCTCCGCCGAAACTGGCGTGCGAAACCGGCAAGCCCAACCAGGCTGCGCGATAATCTTCTGCTCGGTAAGTGTTCATCAAAAGTTCCTCCAAAAACTCGCCCAACTTTGCGAACGAGGCAGGCCTGCGCGGGTCAGTGGGCTGTGCCCCACGCAGTACCAGAAGTGTTGATAGGAAGCCAGCAGGATGCCCGCCTCATCCAGACGCTCCAGAGCGTCTTGGTCATCCGAATGGCGGCATAACCGTTCACTGGAAATACCGGGAAACTCCCAGACCCGGTGCAATAGCCAGGAACCGGAATCGCCCGCCAGGGCGTAGGCCTCTTCCAGTATCCGTTCAGGTACCGGGACGATCAGCCCTTTGATCTTTTCTGAAAGCTGAATGTCCTTGCGCCAGAACTCCAGATGGAGTCTCAGACGCATGATCCAGGGGCGGCAATCCAGGACGTTGCAGCAGTCCTCAAACGCGGCATTTTCCAGCAGGGTACCCGCTGAAAACATCCATTCCAGCAGCCGGGCTTTTTTCGCCATGCTGATCCGTACCAGAAAAACCGAGCGAACCTGTGTGGCCAGGAACCGGAAGACCACCACCTGTTCCGGACTCAGATCCTCCAGTAGCGCGGTTACTTCTTTGGTTTCTGTAAGGTGGGATGAATGTTGCGATAGGAAGAAAGCAGGTTCCTCCCCAGAACATAGTGCGCCTGCCCGATCCACTTGATCTTCTTGATCAGCCAGCGCAGTGAAATCTGGAAGATCGCCGAAAAGCCCGGAATCAACAGCTTGCCAATAATCTCCCTCAATATCTCCCTGGTAATCGGCATCCAGAGTAGCAGCAGAAACACCAGTATCCCGATCCCGATCAGAAAGGCCGTGTGTGGATTCGCCATAATGGACGGCGCGTGTTTCGCCGCGTGATGCGCGAGCGTTTTCGCGGAGGCTGCAGTCGCCGTGGGTGCCATCCTCATACTCCTTAGCTGGGTTAAACATGAAACCTTTTTCCCAATTCTTCCAACGCCTCTTCCACGACCCGGCGCTTGGTCCAGCCCGTTTTCTGGACCAATGCCAGCAGGGTGGTGGTCGCCTGCGCGGAAAGAAAAAGCTGGAATCGCGTGCGATTGAGGCCATCGGGATCCACCAGGGCGCGATGCCGCCAGGCGGCCTGACGCTCGCTGGGCGTCTGCTTTTGGGGTTGATCAAAAGACTTGGGCAAAATGCCTCCTCTATTTACACAAGTTGTACACTATAACAATAATCTCGAAAATGTCTGGGTGCAAGCCAGGCAGGTTGTGCAAGGCTATGCTTTCCGCCGCCGCGCGTTCCCCTTGTTGGATTCTTCACCTTGCTGCGTATCGCCCGCCTGCGGATCTTTATCTTTCTTGGGGGGTGGAGCCTTGGGGAACTGGGACTTGATGTATTCCTCGTCGGCCTTGATGACGGCATCCATGCGGTCCATCAGCCCGTAATCGCTGCGATAGGGCCGTGGGCGTTTGGGGACTTCCGGTGCCCAGATCCGGAATGGTCCCGCCCATTTTTTGAACTCCGGGGAGAAATTCAGCAGGGGTACCCGAATGTGGTAATAGTGCTTGCCATTGCGGGTGAACAGGCATTCGCCTTTATCCAGTGCTTTCAGATCATCAGCGGATACGCGATACATCTCCTGTTCCCGCTCGCCATAAGCCGTGCCTGCGCCGCCGGACGCGGCTCCGCTGCCTGCCAGATCCGTAGAGGCTTCACTGGCCGAATCTGAAGAGGATTCATTCAGGGTTCGCAAGACCGCCAAATGCTTACCGATGAAATCCGCACCATATTCCGCCGAGTCCTGATCGCCCAGGCCAAAGAACATCTTGTTGGCACAGTTGCCGACCACCTTATTGAACAGGTTATCCGAAATGGTATCGAGGTTCCCCTTGGTTTGCGGAGAGAGCACGATTCTTTGTCGGGCAGATCGGGCCTGTTCAAAGATGCGATCCCAGTTCTCAGAGATATACGAGCCCGGTTCATCCAGAAACACCAGCGTACTGGGGCGCGGCCTGCGCTCTTCCGGCATGGTCTGTATCCAGGACAATGCCGTGCGGTAATCCCCGATAAACAGCTTGGCAAAGTCCGAGGCAGTTTCTTCCTTGCCCATGGTGGGCAGGGGCACATAAACGATTTTGTTCTGTGTGAGGCACTCAAAGATGCTGATGTCGGGCTTGGTGGTGTTCACCACTTCACCAAACTTGCCTGATCCCATCATTCCCAGGCGGCCACCGATGCCGCCGAACAGATCCTTGACCTTATCCACGTTGATCATCGTGCCGCCAGCCTTGTTGGGCACCCGGAAGCGGTTGATGAATAGGGCGACCGTTCGGCCCTCCGACGTTCCCCGTATCCCCGGAAGATTCGGGAGCTTGTCGAGTTCGGTGGGGCTATTCAACAAGAGTGACAGATCGGCTGCCGTGTACGCATATCCACCCCGCTGCAGGGCGGCTATGACGGCCATGAGCGCCTGTGTTGCGGACTTGCGGTAGTAGTCTGCACCTGCATTGCCCGTGGCCAGAGGGACCGTAGCCATGATGCGTGAGGCGACTTCATCGGCGTCACCAAACAGCAACGGATTGTAACGGTTGCTGATGGACGGATCACCGGGATGGATAATCACCAGATCGTGCTCGCGCCCTGTATATTTCAGCAGGTTCCAGAGATTTGAGATGTTTTTTTCGTCTATTTTCCCGTCGGCAAAAAGGATCCCGCCGCCGTTGATGAGCTGTTGATACATGAGAAAATTGGCGGCAACGGTTTTGCCCATGCCGGACATGCCGAGAATGGCCATGTGATCATTGGATGGATCGGCTTCCCGAAAGCCTGCAGAGGATACGAGCGGCATCCAGAATGGTTGGCCAGAGTTGGTGATATAGCCCAGCAAGGCCGAATCCGGGGGCTGATCTTCCGGGTTGACCGGGAAAATGGGATCGGCGGAATCTATTTCCAGATTGGAATCGAGGATATGACGACCATTGTGATACCACTCGACGATGCGCTTACTCAGATGCAGGGTACCCACTGCCGCCAGACTGCCAGCGGCCACTTTCCAGTCGATATTCAGCGTTCCTGGGACGTAAGGCCCACAGGCCCAGGCCGCTGACCCCAAAGCCAGCATGGATAAGGCGTCATTGGATCCACCGAACTTGAGCTTTACACGGTCTGCCATCCCAAAAATCCTCTGCAGAAAAAAGAAAAACCCCAAAGCCGAAGCTGTGGGGTGGGGGAAAGTTAAGGACGCTCGAAACCCGTAAGGGTATCAAGCAGTAAGGAAGAGATGTGACTCATTGATTTCAAAAAGGAATATCGTCATCAAAATCATCTTCCGCAGGAGGCGGAGTATTTTCGGCTGGAGCCTTGTGAGAGGCCTGGGAATTGCCTGATTCCTGAGAATCAGATTTCCCACCAACAAGCTGCAGCCGATCACCCACAATTTCTGTGGTGTAACGATCCTGACCTTCCTTATCGGTCCACTTGCGGGTCTGCAGACGGCCTTCAACGTAAGCCATACTGCCTTTACGCAGGTATTCGCCAGCAACTTCGGCAGTACGCCCAAACAGCACCGCACGATGCCATTCAGTGCGTTCTACTTTGTTACCGTCCTTATCCTTGAAGTTTTCGGATGTCGCAATACTAAGATTGGCTACAGCCTTACCAGCAGGGGTATAACGAATTTCCGGATCCTGACCCAACCGACCCATGATAATTACTTTATTAACTCCACTCATGACACTCTCCTTATTGAGAAAGAAAAAAGAACTCGAACGGGATGTTCGATGATTTCCGCAAATAAGTGGGTGGACAAAAAGTATGGAAGCGCAGTCTGAAGGGTAAAATCGGGAGATTTTTTTGAATTTCTGAAAATTCTTTTGACGTTTTGGGTCGGATCGGACGCATTGCTGCCTCCGACCCTTTCTACACGTCACCGGCAAGAGGCCGGGCACCCGGTTATTCTAACAGAAATGCGCCTCCTACCAAACATCAGAGATTGTCCACCAAATCCGAGAGACTTCCCGATGGTGGAAGTCCCTCATCGTCCTCTTCGGTTTCCTGCGATTCGTTTACCGCGTGATCCAGAGGATCCTGGGCGGTGTGAGCCGCTTTATCATCTTGTGCATCCTGCGCGGATTCGGTATCCGTGGACGCGCTCGATGCGGCTTCCGGATTTCGGTAGCGGTCCATGATTTCGTTAATCCACGGTGGAATTGACAGAATATCCACGCCACGGCGGGCATTGAGAATGGTCCGGCACCAGATGTACCCGACCTGCTCACCTGTCGGCACTTCCAGCCCATCTTCGTCGATCCGCTTGAGATCCCGCGCACGCAGCTTGCCATCCACCAGGATAGGCCGGCCCATACGCAGTTCACGACGCACGGACTGGGCAATGGCCGCATTGACCATTCGCACTGGAATCAGTGCGTTGGGATTGCTTGTCAGTCGCACCCAGACTTCGACGCCGATGACGGTGTTATTATGCTCGTGCAGAATGGATTGCACCCGGTCCACAATACCTGCGATCTTGACCCGGTTAGCCCCTTCCCGAAGGGTGGTTTCTCGATGACTGCCCTCTGCCAGCGCAAAGGGATTGAAGTCATCGGTTTTCGTTTCCTTCCGATTCTGTATGGCGTCTGACCAGGCCAGGGAAGTCGGCATTTCAATCACTGAAGGCGAGGACACATCCAGTGGATCCAGATAAGCGTGATAGTCCGTGACATCCTGCCTGCCATTGTTCCAGACGATTTTTCGGGATCGAATTCTGCCGATCAGCTTCACTGGCTGCTCGTTGCTGATGTTCAATCTACGGGAACTCCGGTGTTCAATGGGCACCATGCGGGAAATATCCCGCGTCTGCTGTATTTTTCCGCGCAAAGCCCCTGAATCGGTACGCTTGAAGTCACGGGCATAACCGCTGACATAACCGATATTCAAAAACCCTTTTTCATAGCCATATTGTGAGAGACTGCTATTTACAAGCGACATATTTCTATCCTTTCCCCAATAGGGAAACCAGGTCAACGACATACTTTTCCGCCCACGAGCGAAACGCCAGGAGCCGGGTTTCCAGCTCAGTTTCCTCATCTTTTTCGCCATGACTCAGGCGATCCAAGGCCTGCGTCCATAGCACCGTCATTCCCAGATCAGTAAGGGATTCGGGTAATTTCTGATAAATGGTCTGACCCAGGGGTGTCAGGTTCATGGTGGCGGGGTCCACCCATCCCTGACGAATCAGTTGAGTAAAATGGTTCATGCGGCCTCGCGCAGAACCCAACTGGATATTTCGTGCGGCCAATTTCAGGGCATCGTCCTGCACCCAAGGACTGACATCCCGCAAGGATTCGAGCCAGTCAGCAAGGGGATGCTGCGGGCTGTTTTCCCTGGAACCTGATCCATGAAATGCGGCATAAACCGGATCGGATGGTGCGGTAGGGTATTGTTCCAGAGTGGTTATTTTTCCTGATGTGATGAACGGATAGGTGATTTGGCCACGTTCCCAGGCACGGGCAAGCTGTATCAGTGCATCCTCCGGGGGAAAATCAAATCCGCGCAGGATTCTGGCTTGCAAGATGGCCGTATCCATTCCAGATTCGGTTTGCCGGGATAGGCCCGTTTCATTTACAGGGAATGTAGAAAGCATGGCGCTCAATACCCGCCCGACAGGGATGGCGGTCGCTACCCGTCTGGAAAGCGTCATGGCGCGTGATCCGTTCAGGCCAATGATCCAGTCGGCATGAACCCGTAATTTTTCAACCTGCACCCAATGCGCCACGTCCTTGCGTGGGTGTGCAATGGCCCGCACCAGGTCTTCATCCCGTAAGGACGTGGTATCCCAGATCGTGACTGGGCCATTAAAACCCGCATAATCGAGAAGTAACTGCAGGTCCATCAACCCGGCGGGATCCGGGGGAGGGGCGAGGATTACCCGGTCGCAGCGCATGATGGCGGATTTGTATTCGCGGATTCTTTCGGTAGTACCGGATCTAGGTCGGAACCGGGGTTCCGGCAGCAAGGGCAGGTCTTCGGCTCGCCATTTATCCCACTTGAGATGGTATTCCTTGGGGCTGGCGTGCCGAAACAGGGCACCGCCGGTCGCTATAACCTTCGGGTGATAACTGGACGTGCTCGACAGCACTCGCCGCAGGGCGAGAGCCATTCCGGGGGTCGCTGTGAGGACAAGGACAATAGGTTGCATCAAAAAATAATAGTGTATTTAACATTGCAAGACAAATCTGGCAAGACAAATCTGTATCCATGCGGTACCCGACTGCGCTTCCATAGATTTTGTCCAGCCACTTCTCTCTGGAAGTAGAAGCTGAACATGGGGTTCAGCGTTTTTTTTAACAGGAGAGTGTCATGGAAAATCAGAATCAGAAATTGTTTGGAGCCTTATTACAGGCTCAAAAGGCTTTCAGCGCCGTTCGCAAGGATGGCAAGAACCCGATGTACAAATCGCAATACGCGACCTTGGATTCCGTGCTGGATGCGGTTCGTCAGCCTTTGCTGGATGCGGGGATTCTGCTCATGCAGCCCCCGGTTGATACCGGTGAACGGTTAGAAAAGCCCTGCGCCACTGTAAGAACCACTTTGATTCATGCTGAATCGGGTGAATCGCTGGAAGTGGTGACAAGCATCCCCTTGGCCAAGAACGACGCACAGGGTTACGGCAGCGCAGTAACATACGCCCGCCGCTATGCGCTTATGGGTCTTTTGGGCATCGCTCCAGAAGATGATGACGGTAATGCCGCATCTTCTTCTGCTGGCAATGCAGGTCGTCAGCAGGTTCAACGGCCACGTCAGCAGCAGAATCAGCAGGCTGCGGCAACATCTTCCGAGAAAAAGGAAGCTGCCAAAGCTGGTCCATCGCTGGAATCAGCCTTGGAAAAGGTCAAGAAGTCTCCAGTCGAAAAACTGGACTTCGCAGAACAGTGGTGCCGGATGAATTTCACCGGCGATGATTTGAAGGCCTTGGAAAAGGCCATCGCTGAACGGCGCTCTGCTGCTGCTTAATTTTACTCTACCCCACCCCAACGCTTCGGCTTTGGGGTTTTTCTTTGCCATTTTCCCCTCGACTGCGCTTCCATACTTTTTGTCCAGCCACTTATTTGCGGAATTCATCCGAAAAGGAGTGGCCTAATGGCTATCGTCATGTGCGGTTGCGTGATCGCGGGTTTCAGCATTTATGCTGGGATTCGCGGTTCACTCCTCCGCTCCGGTATCGTCTGATACTGGATCCCCTGCTGCATTTGGCAAGCCGGGGAGCACGTCACCCCTGGGAACAGAAGGTAATAAGCTGGAACTCAGCTTGTTATCACGACAAAACACCTACCCCAACGCTTCGGCTTTGGGGTTTTTCTTTGCCTGCCATTCCATACTTTTTGTCCAGCCACTTATCTCCGGAAGTAGAAGCTGAACATGGGGTTCAGCAGTTTTTTTCAATTAAGGAGAAATGTTATGAACAACGGAGAGATGATTATCAGTGCATCTGTGGCGGAAATGATTGAGAGCCGGAACCAGATTCAGGCTAAAATTCTGGGCGCGTTCCAAACGCTGTCCGAAGCCATTTCTACTGAGTTGGCGGTTACTTCCAAGAAATACTCTATTCTTGAGAGTTTTTTGGCTGGAGGAAGGTGGCACTCTGCATCACTGAAGGATCCTGAAGACACCATGGTTCTCGCCATGCAGCAGGTTGACGCCGGATTCTGGGATGCCTTGATGGAAAAGTCAGGTATCCGGGCATTTATGTCTGCGGCAAAGCGAGATCAGTGGCGCGATCTAATCTCTGAAGGCAAAACCCCGCCTTTCGAGATGGATTCCATCAAATCAACCTTCGCGGATCTCTATGAGAAACGCGCTGACATGATGGAGGAGGGGATGATTGATCTCTTCCGGCGGCTCTCCTGGAATTACAAGACGAACAATCCTGTAAAGATGGAGAAAAAACTGATTGTTGAGCGTGTCCTTAATTCTTACGGCATGGTCAACAACAGTGTCGCCAACGAACTGGATGATCTGGTGCGGATTCTTTCCGTCTATGACGGGAAGCCTATTCCGGAACATCGGCACGGCATGTATGCCGTTATCTCGGATGCGATGGCCCAGCAGGATTCCGTTGTGGATACGGAATACTTCACGATGAAGGTCTATAAGAAAGGCTCTGGTCATATCGTTTTCAAAGATAAGGCTATGCCGCTTCTTGGCCAGTGCAACCGGGTGATCGCCAGGGCGTTCCCCGGCGCACTTCCCGCCGCCAGTGGCCGCAAGGCTGCATAGGGGGTGTGTCATGATTCATATCAGAATAGGTGTCAGAGAAGATAAGTGCCGTAGTGTTTACGGCATTTTATATTCTGAAGAGGGGAAGCTGGATGGGGCATCTGCCATGGATGCCGCATCATTCTGGTGTGGGATCCTCGACGGAAACGCCAATATCCGGGCACACACCAGTAACGAGGTCATCGCCCGGTACCGATCTCGCGTACTGGAACCTGACGCTGAGTACCGGGAAGTCTGCAACGTAAAGCTGGAACCCGTAGGGAATCTCAGCTACTACGAGATGGCCAAGAAGATTACGACCTATCTCCAGAAAGGTCACAACAAAACTTCCAGTCCGGAAAAGGTGTTGACGGGTTTTCCGAAGTTTATGGCTACGATGAGCATATCACCCGTTCATATTTTGGGATGCGAGAATGATTATGGCCTTGCACCCGAAACACCCGAATCCGCGCCGGATTTAAGGGCTGCTTTGAGAAGTATTCAGGGATCCTGTCCCTGGGCTTTCTAACCTTTTCCCACCCCACGCCTTGTGCCTGGGGTTTTTCTTTGTCCTTTGCCTGCCCATCCATAGATTTTGTCCAGCCTCTTGTTGTTGGTACTCACTCAAACTCAAGGAGATTGGTCATGAATGTCATTACATTGGAACAAAATACGTCAGAATGGTTGGATTGGAGAAAGGGCGGTCTGGGTGGATCCGATGCGCCCATTATCATGGGGGTTTCACCATTCAAAAAGCCCTATACCCTGTTTACAGAAAAAACGGGCATCACTAAACCGGCAACACCCCATCCCGCCGCAGCCGCAGCTATGCAGCGCGGGCATGATCTGGAACCGGTTGCTCGTGATCTGGTCTGCAGCATCACCAAGGAGTTTTTTTCTCCTATTTGTGGCGAACACGAGAATCACTCTTGGATGCGGCTGTCTGCAGATGGGATCTCTATGGATGGCAGTACGCTCCTGGAGATTAAATGCCCCGGACAAAAGGACTGGGAAGTAGCCCAATCCGGAAAGGTTCCAGAAAAGTATGTGGGCCAAATCCAGCACGCTTTTGCAGTGAGCGGGGCAGAAAAGCTGTTGTATGCCACTTATCGACCTGAAGAAGCGGAAAATCCGATCATCCTTGAGGTTTTCCCCGATAAGGATTACCAGCAACGCTTAATCGAGCGAGAGCAGGCCTTTTGGCAGGCTGTCCAGGCGGAAGACTGGACCATCTTTGATGGGTTGGTGTCAGACGCATTGCCATCCGGCTTTGCCGAGGCTGCTGCGGAATGGGTCGATTTTCAGGAGATGATGGAGAGTTTCAAGGCCAATGAGAAGAAATTGCGCGAAAAGCTCTTGTCATTTCTTCCCAAAACCGGAGAAGGCTGTATCAAAGGGGCAGGGATTGAAGTCTCCCGCAAAAATACGAAGGGATCCGTCGATTATCCCCGATTGTTAAAAGATCTGGATGTTACAGAATCCGTTGTGGATAGCTACCGCAAGGCGGATAGCACACGCGAGACTGTCCGCAAAGCATCCTGATACCTACCTTACCCCAACCCCGCGCTTCGGCCTGGGGTTTTTCTTTGGGTGCCATCCCATAGATTTTGTCCAGCCTCTTTTGTTTGGAAATCACACTCGACACAAGGAGATTCACTATGATGGTGAACGTCAAAATTGCCCAAGCAGCTAATAGTCCCACCAAAAAGGTCTGGGGCGCGTTAATCCCCAATATAAAAGAGGACACAAAAGATGCAGCCATTTTTTACGGCCCATCTACAAAGGGCGGCGGTTCGATCTATACCAAGCCGCGTGTCACTGCCGTCGATATGTATTATAAGAAACTCAGCGGCGAATATGCCGAAATTTATTCGGCACAGTTTGACACGGATGTACCGCTGGAGAGTGCAGCCAAGGACATTCTACGGGCCTTGCAGTTTGGAAACTTTGATATGATTATCAGAAGCCTCCAGTGGAAGGATCCGAAGCCTGATCCTGTTCCCGTGCAGCCCAAAAAGCCCATCCCGGACATTGCAGCATCTATCCGTCAAATCCCCTGCGGATGCGACTGGTCGTTCTGACTTTCCCCAACCCCATTGCTTCGGCATTGGGGTTTTTCTTTGGGTGCGATCCTAGCGCAGAACAACGGCGGTCCCGTAGGCTGTTACCTCGATGAACTCTTCTTCCTCGCCGCCGCCCATGGAGGATGCGCTGAATCGGAAGCTGACTACGGCATTGGCTCCGGCCTGTTCCGCCTGGGCGATCATGGCTGCAACTGCCCCCTGATTGGCGGACATCACCAGCTTTTCATACCCTCCCATTTTGCCGCCTGCAATGGCGCGTATCTTCCCCAGAAAATTGCCCATTTCGCTGCGCGAACGCACGGCCACACCGAAAACGGCTCCTAGTGTCTGTTCCACGGATTTCCCGGCAATTACCGGGTCGGTAACGATTAGCATGATACCCCCTTAACTTTGGCCTGTTTGTGCTTCCTGTTCGTCCAGTGCCTTGAGCATTCCCTTGAGCGTGATCAGCTCTTTCAAGGTGTAAGGAACAGGTCGCGGGAACCGTTCCGCACAAGCCTGCAAATCTGGTGTGCAGCCTTCTGGCAAATGGGCCAGGGTGAATTTCAGTAGGTCTTCACCTTTCTGTGCTACGGGTTTCTCTGTGGGCTTTTCGGCAGGTTTTCTTTCCTGCGGTCGCTCTTGCAGCGGCATCTTGGACGCTTCAGGATGTGCCTGTTCTGCCGGTTTTTTTACAGAATACGGTAATTCCTGTGTTCCTGGTGATGGTTTTCTCCTTACCCAAGGAAGATAAGCATCCACATCGGCAAGCCCGCTATTAACGGCATTAAGGACGGCAATTTTAACCATCATGGTGCGATATTTGTCCGGTATAGACTCGTACCAGTCTTTAAGATATTGATCATCACGTCCAAGCGAAAAGGTAATTCGATTGCTTTTCAAGGCTACCCCCTTTATGCCCGAACATTGCGGATGTTCCAGAATCCTTCGCAGATGCGCCGAAATCCCTCAGCTACGGCATATCTTGGATCTTCTACCAGCTCCGCCTGTGGCCAGTATTTTCCCAACCCGTCGAACATCAATTCGGCTCCACCGCCTGCTACCAGGATTTTCTCCAGCTTTCGTCCAGAGTCCCCGAACTTGCTGGATACGGCATCAAAAATCTCCGATGAAAGTGCCTGCAATGCGATCTTGTTGTAAGGCGATGTATCTATCTGCTTGCCGTTATACTGAATCGTTCCTTTCCAGAGCGCGTCATCAGCATCCAGATAGTCCACCTTGTACCCATCTTCCCGCAGTTTCTTGAGGACCATATTGGCTGCGCCACTCATTCCACGGGAAGATCCTGCTGCATCTTCAATCCAGCGCCCATCGAGCATGGCCATGGAGTCGGTGGTGTACCTGCCGATAGCTACCACACCCAGATTCTTGGTCACGTCCTCTCGCATCATCCCGTTTTCATCCAGGATGTACCGTGAGGAAACCCCGCTGGGTTCCTGATAGACCCTGACTTCAGCATCCGTGCATGTGGACACGATGTTCCGCATTTTCAGGCTTTGTTCCCGAAAAATAGAAGGCGGCAGTCCTGTTGCAATGCTGTCAATCTTGCCAGCGTCTTCTTTCACAATGTTGATGGCACCCTGAACAAGCGCCTGGAACTCCGGCATATCCAGCCATCTGTCATGCAAACCTGCGACCTTGATGGATCCGGACTCGTGTATGGCGGTTTCCCCAATGTAATACGGATTGCCATTGACCGGGACCATTTCCTTGGCCGCCTGTTCGGAAGCGGTACTGTCACTGATGGTCATCGCGGGAATCGCTACTGAGGGGAACATCATTTTTTTGGTGGACCCGTCCTTACTGCGCCAAGCGAACTTTACCGCCGAGTGACCCACATCAATTCCTACGCACGTCATAACTCCTCCTTTCTTAATAAAACAAGTTTTACACTATAAAAAACTACAAGGCGCAACAAGTGCAAAAGCACACGTCATCCCAAATCGACACCGACTAGCACCGACAAACACCCAACAACACCAGTCAGCACCAACCAACAACAAAACGCAACAATAGTGGAAACCAAAACTGCTGCATGGCTCACTGTAGCGCACCGAGTGTAACCGGACAACACCCGATTACACCGAAATTCACTGACACACACTAATATAGTGTAATAAAACGCAACTGATTGCACCGATAATCACTGACTAGCACCGACAAGCACCGGCAAGCACCGAGAAGATGAAATATGCACAGCAAAACACCGAAAAAAAACCGCAAGACTGCGCCTCTAACCTTATATTATCATTGCTGCGCCAAGTTCTCGTTTACGGTTCAAAAACATGCCAAAAATCTCCAAAACCACCATTCCGGATGAAATCGCCGCTGTCGTGGATCTTCCCGAAACATCCACCCGCGCTCCGATTCCAGCCGGAAGCGACCAAAATATGACGCAATATCTCCATACCCAGCTCACACGGACAATCCGCCTGTTAGGTGAGATCGACGAGACATTGGCGCTTCATGGCCGGATATTGGACAGTTACCAGCCCAAGAGTAACGAAAAGATCGGATTGTTCTGGGATCGTCGGGAAGGCCGTATGAACGGTGCGCTGCAGCCCTTGATGGTTCGCTGGCTCATGCGCCACTTTTCCGGTGGATACCGCTGGTTTTATACGGTTCTGCCGTTAAAGGGGCTTTCCCGCAAAGCAAAGAGCAAAGGCGGGTGGGGGCTCGGTGTTGAGCAAACGCGGGAATCTCTTGTCCGGATGCAAGATTTGATTGAGCACCGCCGTTTGATTGTGCATCAGTGGAATTACCTGGCCAGGTCACTGACGCAGGCAGAAAGCTATGCCTGCGATCTGAAGATCGAGCGTGCATCCTTGCGCGATGCGATACCCAAAGGTCCGTTCTACGCGCAATCCCTGAAATACAACCGCCCTGCAGAATAGCAGACAAAGAAAAACCCCAAGCCAAAGGCGAGGGGTTGGGGTAAGGATAATTAAACTTGCGTGAGATGCGCCGAGAAAACCTTGCGAAGATCGTTATGAATCCGCGCACGATCCTGCTCTGTCGTTTCCTTTGGAGATGCGCCATTACGCATTTCGGCTAGATCTTCAGGGCTGGGGTAGTCCTCTGCAATGGCGGGATCCACCAGATCTACAAAGAGTCGGGTGATGGCCATAGACAGAAGTCTTTGGTCTGTTTCCCACGGATATTTAGCCCTGATTTCGGCAAGCATCTGCTTCATGCTCTGCACCTCACCATCGGTAAAGCCAGATACCAGAAAGTCCACTGGTAGCCCTCCAAAAACATAAGATTTCATTGATCATACTCCTCTTGATTGAACAATCCAGCCGCCTTACAAGCCCTGAACAGCGCATAAACCAGTTTGGGTGAAAACCTGATATTGCTGTTTTCGCAGAATTTATCTGACGGCAACCATTCAGTTTTCCCCAGGTTGAATCGGGTTGGCCTTTTCAGCTTCGCCCTTCTTAAATCTTCTGAATTATCAATTAACAATTCATATTCGAGTGGACTCGAATCAATGTGACTGGACGTTCCTAGTGCCGCCAAAAAGAGGCCTTTGTCTTCATCCACACTTAACACCAGGCAATAATGACTGGTTTTCATCCTGTTCGTGATAGTTGTGGGGAATGGGCCATAGACCACATCCCCAGACTGCATCTTCTTCAGATCCATGGCCAAGTCTCTCCAGTTGTCGGAATACCAACAACAAGTGGCTGGACAAAATCTATGGAAGCGCAGGCAAAGAAAAACCCCAAAGCCTAAGCTGTGGGGTGGGGGAGAGTTAAAAATCACGCAGCAGCAGCCGCACACTGAACTTCCGCAACAGCGGCAACCTTCTGAGCGAGATCCCAGAAATACTCTTCCTTGGCCGAATTTCTAGCCGCATTCAGAGTCTTGGGATCCTTAATGCCCGCTGCTTTTAATGCCTCAACTGCAGCCATCACCTTTTCATTAGCAATCTTGAAGTGTGGCTTGGTAGCCTTCACCTCATGGCCATCTGCATCCTTAACTGACGCCTTGAAATTGATGAACTTGCGTCCATCAGCCCGTTCCTCTTCGACCGGAAAGGCCGATATGGATATGTTGGATCCCAGACCCAACTGCATGACGGCAGAACCGAGTTTTGGGACGAGGCTTTCACCAAACTCTGTCCCAACATCCAAAGAGAGGATTGTGACGGTGCCACTCTCATCAGCCAGATGCACCCGGACCTTATGGTACTCATTTCCAGAGCTATCTTTTGTTTCCTTGGTGGAAACGCCGATGAGATTGCCAGAGAACTTGAACTGGAAGGGTGCTTTCGCATCCTTGAGCTTGGCGCGAATCATTTTCGCGTTGTCCTCGGAATACCCCTTCTTCCAAGACGGATCACCAATTACTGACTTGGCCGCAGCCAAAGCCTTACTGGTTGCCTCGTCATTGACGAGGACAAAACAACCTGCGACCGTATTATGTTGATACATAGCACTTCTCCTTATTAAGAAAAAAGAATCCGAACGGGATGTTCGATGATTTCCGCAAATAAGTGGGTGGACAAAAAGTATGGAAAGGCAGTCGCTTGATTCCCCCCGGCGTATCCGCTATTTTTGATACAGGCCAAAGAGCATCCCCCTCACGTTGGGATGTGATCTCCTTCCCTGCCTTGGGGTTTTCTTAAATCTTCGGCCCGTCAAGGACAGTCAGTTCCGGGTTCCGTTGCAAGGGCTGGCTGTGAGTAAAGATTCCCCTCACTGTTCGAGGGCAGCGGACGCCCGCCCAAGTGTGAACAGAGGGCTTTAATTTTGCGCGATGCCCAAAGAAAAACCCCAATGCCGAAGCAGAGGGGTGGGGTTGATCTGATCGCTTGTGGCGATGTCTTAATGTTAGTGCCGAGACAGCAGATACAGCAGCCCGCCACCAACAACAAAGCCAATAACCGTCATCGTAATTTCGTATGTTAAGGACATATCACCCTCTTAGTGCTTGTTGCTTTTTTTTGGTCAACAGGTAGAAAAATCCCCAGATTAAAACAAAACCACCAACGGATAGGATTCCTGAATACCAGAGCATTACACTCTCCTTGCCAAGCCAGATCAGTGCTTGTTGCCTTTCCGGGTCAACAGGTAAATCAGTGTCCCGGATATGGCAAGCCCACTACACGAAACGATTAAACCATACCAATCCAGTGATGACATATTATCCTCTCAGTGTTTGTTGCCTTTTCGGGTCAACAGGTAGAAAGAAACTGCCAGGACCACAAACCCGATAGAGAGCATGATCACGTTATACAAGATCAACATCTTAGCATCCTCCTTTGCCGAGGATCATATACCCAATCACCTCAAATCCGGCCCATTCCAACAAGCACAATCCGACGGTCAGGTTTATGACAAGATCAACACCTTTGTCAGACAGGATAGCATGTACATCTGGCCCTGCCACCGCCGCAAAAAAAGCAATTCCGGCAATCCGGAAGCTGCCTGCCAGATGCTTCGCCTGCTCGCAACCTGGTTTCCAACCACTTAGATCGAAGCTCATACAGATTCCTCCTTAATCGCACGCGCATACTTGCAAAAACGTGCTTTCAACATTATTCCCCTTGCTATTGCTGGCATCCTTCGGTCTGTTTTCTGATCGAAGTACACCATTTTCGGGTTCAGTGCTGTAATCAGCACCTTACGGTCCATGCTCCGATCTTCTGGGTACATCTTATTTGCCAGCATGTACCAGTCACCGACTTTTAGTTCCACTGACGATTTCATACAGCCTCCTTGCGGTTTCCTGTGATTATCTCCAACCACTCCGTCGCAGTGATGGTGAGATTGGCGATGGGCTTCTTATCCACCCTGAACGGCACAAAAGCACCGACAGGCCCGTAAGAACTACCAACCCGAAAGAACCGGACACCATCACTCAGGAACCGGCATTCTGCCTGGTCTAACAGCTCCCCCGTCACCGCACGCCCTATGACTACCGGACGTGTGACCAAAATGCCGGCTTCCCCGTCTATGGTCACAGTCCCCACATCCAGTCCGGAATCCGGCAAAACATAAGGATCCCCTACGGACTCTCTCCGGCCTTCCCGAAGATCGTTGACAGCCTTCCGAAACACCCAGGCTTTCTCCTGTGCCCAGGCCAGATAATCCGCTTCGGAAATATCTTCGATAGGCGGGGTAAGTGGGGCTATTAGGTTCAGTTTGTCCTGACACCAGCGACGGATTGCCGCCAGATTGTTGCCCTTGTCGATCATGGTAATGATGTCCTGAGCTTTAATCATCTCGTCGCCATCGGTCACGACCAGCTCCTCGGTCTTGCCGCCCTTACGAAAACGCGAAAACATAGTTTCCCCGCGATATTCGTAATATTCCGCAGAAGTCCGGTCATACGGGATTCCCAGAGTATCAAACTCACCGCAAACCCACGGAACACCATCTGTAGCTTCCTCTTCCGCAAAGGAAACGGTTTTGCTGTCTGCCAGTAACTCCAGGCGGGCATCATCAACTAGACCCGGAATGTACTTGCAGGCCCATTCGGGGAACACAACCTCACCATAAAACTTATCAGACATGGCACTCTCCTATTAAAAGACGCTGAACCCCATGTTCAGCTTCTACTTCCGGAGATAAGTGGCTGGACAAAAAGTATGGAATGGCAGTCGATGGACAAAGAAAAACCCCAATGCCGAAGCAAAGGGGTAGGGGAAAATCGAAAACGCCTGGGAAACTCAGGCAAAAGTACGGAACGCGCCGATCATGGCCGTGGCCGTGTTCTGCATTTCCCCGTGAGATACACGGTCCTTGGCGAAGCCGAAGCCCTGCAATGCCCCAATCAAGACATACCGGACTTCAATACCCTGATCCATCAGGGCATCGTCGATAGGCTTTGTTTTAGCCTCGTTTGCTCTGCCGTCGGTAAGGACCAGTAATAGCTTCCGGTCTGTTTCGGCCTCGCAGACAAGCTGCTTACCCGCCTCAGACATGGCCTTGGGAAGTTCCGTGTAACCACCCGCAACCACCAGCCAGGGATCTTTGGGAGACAGTGGCGCACTGGAGTACGTCCTTCCTGGGTAATATTCGTCATCAAACCAGGATACGGACCATTCGATCCCCAAAGCACTGAAAAGCTGTACCAGAGCAAAAGCCCCGGCATTTGCCCAGTAGTTGCTCTTTTCTTTTACATTCACAGCCCCCATGCTTCCGCTGGAATCCAGGAGGAGATGAACCGTCATGGACCGACTATCGCCGTCCACACGGTTCCTGAATACGCGCCCGGTAGTCTGGACGTTATACAGGGAGTTGGACACCACACCCGCTGTTCCGGTGCGGGATACCCATTCATCCTCTTGCGCCTTGGCCCAGAGTTTAGCTTCCAACGGACCTGCTACCTTACGGTAAACCCGTTTGGATTCACCCTTGGACAAATCCAAATATGAAGCAATGGGGCTTTCCTTGACCGGCTGGACAAGGTGCTTTTCTATGGGAACGTCAGTGCCATTTTTGGCAGCGGTAGAATCAGACGGTAGCATTTCTGCCAGATCCGTCTGATCCAGATCGTTGTCCTCGGATTCTGCAGCCTGTTTCGCTGCATTAGCATCCTTACCGGCCAGCAAGCGACATATTTCATCTGCTGCATACCAGGGAGCCTCTGGGTTGTTCGCAACCACAGCCTTGTCAGCAATGGCCACCATCCTATCCCAGAGATCAGGTCCAAAAGTTTTGATGGCCTTTTTCTCCCAGGCATCCGCGATGGCATCCAAAGCGTGCTGCCCCAGAAAATGCGCCCGATAATGAAACAGCAATCCGAACAAAACCAGATTACCCGGCTTCGTCTTCCGCGAAGGATTCCGAAACCAACCTTCACGAATGGCGAACGTCACCAGGGCGTCCAGAAACTTCCTGGAGCCGGGGTAACGCTTAAAACCCCTATGCTCTATCCGGGCATCCTCCAGAGCGTTCTGGAGGCGTTTTTTTAAGGGGGTATAGGTTATCCCTTCCGGCGGCAAACCTTTCAGTCTGCCACCGAGATAGGTATCCCGGATGTGGAAGCTCTCATGGCATACCAGGCCGAGTGTGACATCGGCCCGCTCTTCGTCTACCAAAACCGGAAGCACGGGGAGAACGACCTTTCTTCCATTCGTATATGCCGTGGACGCATTGGGGTCCACTTCGACCTGAATTCCGCCAAGGCTTTTGCCCAAGGCGGCGGCAACAATTTGTAGTGCTTTCATAAATCAACTCCTTGTTGAGTGTGAATACCGACAACAAGAGGCTGGACAAAATCTATGGATGAGCAGATGCAGGGGTTTTTGAAAAAAACAATCGAAAAACCATTCTCAGCTTCGAGCAGTTTATGGCAGTTTTTGTTAAATCTATGCTATCTAATGTGTTCCAGGTTGGGGTGAGTCGAATTTCGTTAATAGATTCATTACGTTAAAGACGATTTTTGGGCTTCTCTACATATAATCGGCTATATGTAGAGTTGGCGGGTTTTTGCCCAAAAGGGTTTGCTTCAGATGGACCGTTTGCGATGCTTGATAGAGATGGATCGTAGGTCTATAAAAGCGGGGTTAAGTTCGTGTTCCCTTGGGAGCATATATATTATTTTGATATAGCAATTAAAATAATTAATCAAAATGCTATCATAGTAAGCTATCATCTGCCGACCTGTGCAAGATGTGTTTGTTAAACAGCGTCTTTTTTCGCTATACATCAGCATCACGCTTTTACAGCACAATTTCGTGAAGAATAAATATTAACAAATTGATAGATAAAAATAATTTTCGGAATATGGAGCAGGTCATAGGTAAACCGTATTGACGCTGTTTTCTACTGAAAACTGACAAACCTCAGGGGCTTTTTGACACATACCCTCAACATGGAGCCATTTTATCATGATTAACCTTAAGTTTCACCAAGAATATAACGCTACACTAGCATGCAAAAATAATTTAATAATCATGAATTACGGAGTGTCTACGTGATGAATAAATTATACAGCAGGTAATATGATCAAGAGCGATACTGCATTAAAGTCAAAGCCGCTTCAGTATGAATCCATTTAAGTGTCGCTTCTCGATAAGCCCTCAAGGCATGAGGTACCTTATTCACAGTATTTTTTGCCTTTAAATCGCCATTATCTCGTGATAGTAATCGTTTTAAAAAATTATACCAATACTGAGTGCGGTTTTTCCAGAACCGTTCCTTTTTGTGGTAAATGGGTAACTTTATTTTAGTAATTTTATGTTCTTGCTGACTTTTTAAAGCATCTTGCTTGAGCTTCAGAAGGATGTTTTCCCGATCAATATCGAGCTGCTGATTCGCATGATGTACTGCACCCATGATGTCGATCGGCATGTTCAGGTACAAACCACCGATGATTGCCATTTTCGTTCTTCCCGCTGCAGGGTAGTAGGAGGGTCTCACAAAAAGCTTTAACTTTACATCAAGAAATCGTAACCAACCGAGTTTGCGCTGCCCATGATAATAGCGTATTAAACCTTCAATAGCCGGATGCAGGCGGAGCACGCTTGGTGGAATTCTGTGTGCATTTTCTTTTTTTAACTTTGGTCGCTTAGGGATAAATGAATGAAACTTGTGTCCTATAGTCTCGATCATCTTGTGTAAAGATATTTCTGTACGCATGCGTGCAAGATAAGTCGTTAGCCGCAACCTTTCAAGAATTCCATGAACACCTCCTGGAATTTTTTTATTACGTTTAAAAAATATTAAAACCTTTTTTAACTCTTTTGCTATCTTATAATTTTCCCAGTAGGTTACATATGACTTCTGAATATTCATTCTGATATTTCTTGACTCTGAGTCATATTTAGAAAGATTTTGGTAGTATGTGGGCTCGGCTTCTGCGGTAATGTGACGCAAATATTTATTTCCACCAAATAAATAATATTTAAAACCGAGTTTTGGTTTCATAATGTAGGCGCGTGGAATACCGTCATAGTTGAAGTGGGTATAATGACCAGCCTTTATTCTCCCTTGGAGAATGGGCGAGCTTTCTGCGTGTAAAATTTTAATTTCCTGCCGGGCTGCACGTACGTCATTTTCTTTCTCGCGCATTGCCGGTGACTGCTGCGCAATATTTTCTATTTGGCTTAATGTCATCACTTGCTTTCCATAAGCAGGATTCACATAAAATGTGGCTATACACAATAAGAACGATGATAACCACCATGTAAATTTAATTCTATCAATAGAAATGATTGTAGCCCTCCATTTCACGTTTGCAGGCAACTTTATGAACATTAAATCACAAACATCTATAACATTCCCAAAAAATATCCAGCGCCGCCCCAAAACGCAACCCATATGACTGCACCTAATATATTCCAGAGATAAAAATCCTGTAGTGTTGTTTCTGCGGATCCAGAGATATATCCTTGAAGCTGTCGCAACGGAACAATGAATCGGCCAAATAGCACCACTATGGAGCCATATTTATTCATGAAAGTATGCGTCTTATTTAGGCGTTCTGCTGTAATCCCTATCCATCGACCATGTTTTTTGACCCATTTGATACCGACTTTGTAACCTATGTAATAGGCGGTGAACCAACCGGCACTGGTCCCTATTATGCCGAGGGCAAATAATACTAGCGGATTAAAGGCACCTTGGCTGGCTACAAAACCTGCACCAATCAACAAGGTCTCCCCAGGTAAAAAAATGACACCGGCGCTTTCCAGGAACAATCCAGCCACGACTATGGCCAACCCATATTGATCTACCACACCCGAAGCCGAAACGACTGCGGCATGGAGATAGCTCAAAAAATAGCTGGAAACTGACATCAGGATTTGGGGTTCGTACGTGATAAGCGAACGGGTAACATTCTGGTCAGCGTATGATCGCGAAGCACGTAATGATGATAAAGTGCTGCCAGGCTATGAATAACGATTAAAAACGCCAGCGTCAACGCTACTGCTGCATGCCATTGCAATACAGTAGAAAAAGCAAAGTGGGGATCGGGGGTAATGGGAAGCGGCATATGCCATGCCAGAATCGTCAAGCCCTTACCCAGAAGCCCCATCATCCAGATACCGATGGCACACTCAACGATAATGAGCCCATAAAAAGCACCATGGACCATCTTGGCCCATAGCTGGTGACTTGGTTGTGCGCCTGCGCCTGATCTGCGTTCAGTAATGACCCGTACAATAAATAACGACAGCGTGAGCAATAAAATAAGCAGCCCAATCTCTTCATGCACCACAATGGCACTTGCCAGATGGTCTTGCAGCCAGGCTATACGTAAGTTTGCAGCACCCAATAGGCCCTGAAAAACAATCAGCACGGCGATCAACCAATGCAATACTTTAAAAAGGCTACTCTCCCCAGTGAACGACGTTTCTGCAATTTGTTCAACCTCATTGGGTGTCATTCATGCTCCTATTTAAATGTTTCATGCACATCAAACTAACGAATAGCATGCATCTGTTGCTTTAATGTGGGTAACCAGGAATTTTTTGAAAAACCAGGTTCACGAGAGAGCTTTTCTAATGCTTTTCGGGCTGCACCATGGTCCTTGTCTGGTAACCAGAGGGTCGCCTGCTTTTCTGATTTCAGAATGCTGCGATTCGCAACGCGGCGTCCATACCATTTTTCAACACCGGCAAAAAGTCCTTGTGGTGGATGTTCCGCAGCATGAAGCATGAGATGATAGATGTGTGGATGGCGTAAACTGGCAATGCCTACCAACCATAACCAGGATTGCTCTGCAGGGGCTAACCGTCTGAACCAGGTAGGCGCAGCGGCAACACATTCTGCCTTTTTGCCAACAATGGCTGTGAGGTAAGGCGCCTCTGGAATATGGGCGACACGCCTAATAGACTGAGGCTGGTCTATATACAGGGCAACCTTTTGCCTGGACCATGATTCTGCAGTGTGAGCCGAATTCTGCATGTCACGATTTGTGATGGCATGCTCCTTGAGATAGTCGCAAGCTGCTGTGGAATGCAAGAAGATATGTCCAGCAGCGGGCAAGGCCATTCCTTGCCCTCCTATCAGGGCAAGGATATACAGTAACTTGCGCGCCCTGTATGGATATTTTTTGCGGACCGTTTTCATTATTTTCCAATCGTTAGCAATGCTGGTGAATATACCAGATTTTATGAAGAGTTTTGTTCATCAGCTGGGTGTCATGCAGGGCGGTTTTCCAATGGCGCGCCTTCAACGCCAAAATGGTGTCATAACTGAGTCGTTCCGCCTTGTTTTTCATTATTTTTGTTTGATATTGAGGGTTTTGCGGAGCATGATCCTCATGGGCCATAGCATGAACTGACGTTAAACATAAAATACTTACGACAAGTGATTGAACTATTTTTTTGCGATTCATCTTTAAGCTCATGCAAATCTCCACACGGTTGCTGGCTTAGCCAGATTGAAATACTCTTGGGATAAGCACGCGGATCGCTTGAACCCCACGGAGATATGGATGATTGCATAGGCCTTGCGCGTCTGTTGTGCAGAAGAATAAGGGTAGGAAGAGGACCATCTTTTCGAATATCCTGAAATCTGTTGCGCACCCACATGAATAACTCGTTGCCTTCCCGTATTTTTCGCGCAGGATGTTGTCCTGGGGGTCCTGATCGGTATACAGTCTTCCCGGATATATTCCCGAATCTTCCGGACGAATCGCTTTGACGCCATAGAAGAACGTAATAAAGCTGGAAATTGTTGCTTTTTAAACCAACGTGCTGGATGGTTTTGCGCACGAGCTGCCGGTGATGCAGTGGCCAGACGAGCGTTGAGTTCATCGCTATCCTCAGCCAACGCGCCAATAGCGGTTTGCATCAGTGCAAACCAAGCTGGACTTATTTCATTGCGTTGGCCAACCTGTGCTTGTAGACCTCTTACGACCTGGCTTTCTACCCAATTCCGTTGGGCGGAAGACAATCCAAGTTTGTCCAGGTAATGTGTCGCAGCAATGGGTAGTCTGACAGTGTCGGTAGACGGGTCGTTACTGGGTCGAACTGGATGCAGAATATCGAAACTATCCGGGCTTCTATACATTATGCTGCCTCCTTTTGTGGAGCCAATAGATATAACCAGGTATCACTGAGCGTTTTCCCTTGTGAAGCCAGAAACAGGCTGATGTTACCGGGATGTTGTCTGGCCGGCAGAATTTGTGCGTTCACCTGCCATTGGTGCTTCAAGGGATTGAATCGCACTGACGAATGGAGAATATGCACCCCTGCTCCGACGGTAAAATGGGCGTGCATGGGGGTTTGTGCGGGGAGATGACCCAATCCATCTCCGGCGAAATCCACCACCAATGTCTTGGCGCCCTTCATGTGCGGATCGTTACCCAGAAAGGTAGCGACTGGATGCCCGCCAGATGGGAGCTGTTTGTCGTTCCGGAAAAACCGGATCTGGTAATGCACCCGCAGTGATTCACCCGGTCGCAGGGGTTTCGCGGGGACCCAAAAGGTCACCATGTTATCCGTATTACGGTTGTTTGTCGGCAACTCTACCAGCTCCACTTGTCCTTTCCCCCAGTGATTAAGCGGGTGAATCCAGACGCTGGGCCTTTTTTGATACTGTGTAATTAATCCTTCGTAGTTAGAAAAGCGGCGATCCTGTTGAAAGAGTCCGAAACCAATGGGGTTATTGAGAAGATAACGGGTCACCTGAATGTGCAGGGGGTTATTCAACGGTCTTGTGATCCATTGACCATCACGGGCCGCCATGATCAGATCGCTGGAATCATGTTGTTGAGGGTGCCAGTCCCCGGCTCTGATACCTCGACCACGACCATGCCAGTACATGCTTGAAAGCGGTGCAATTTCAAGCTGCTTGATTTTTTTGCGCGGATACAAAACGGCCCGTACGCGGATGCGTGTACTTTTCCCAGGGGTCACAGTAAAACGGTAGGCCCCGGTTATTACAGGGCTATTCAGCAGGGCATAAATGATCATGTGCCGCGCTCCTGGCTTGGGCCGTTGCAACCAGAACTCCTGGAAATAAGGAAAAATTTCACCAGAAGGTAAGGCTGTATCTATTCCAAGGCCTCTCGCTGAAGTTCCATAGACGGCCCCTTTGCCGACAGCACGGAAATAACTGGCACCGAGGAAAGACACAAACTCGTTGTGGTAAGGAGGAGTATCCAGTGGGTAAAGCAAAGAAAATCCTGCGTATCCTCCTTTACGCGGGAGTTGCGACTGACTAACTACCCCATGGGTAGCAAACAGCCTGGCACTGTAGGGCAGCGGAAAGGACTGTCCGTGCTGAATAACATTGATTTTTACCGGGTGGATAAAAGTATGTCCCACGGGATAGAAAGCGACTTCAAACGGTAAATCCTGCCCCTTCCAGAGGGGGTGTACGTCCAGAATCCGACCATATGCCTGTGGGCTCAGCCTGCGCAGATATTGGCCAGCGGAAATGGGGCGCGGTTTCCAAGCTCTGCGGGACAACTTTTGTGCAGATTTCTGGACATTTGCAAAGGAAAAAGGATCTGCAAATGCAGTAGAAACGCCTGAAAGCGCAAATATCGCACCTAATCCCAGCACAGCATAAGAGAAAAGCGGGTTTTTATTTTTTGAGACAAAAATAAACATAACAGAACTTCAGCAAATTCTATGCCAAATATATAATCACATGATTACCATGCTGTAAATGTTGAGCACAAAATATTTACTGCGGCTTATGTCGCTGTAGGGCTACGGTTATATTTTCAATTTTTGATCACAGTTTTTTCTTATATTAAAAAAATATAAAATAAAATCATCTATTTAATTATGATAATTGCTTATTTTATAAAAACATAACAATGTCGCCAGTAAGCGACATTTAAGCATTTAATCATGCCTGTTAGAAAGCAAAAGTTGTTAAACGGTATCACGCTTTTATCAATAAATATCTCTTAAAATCAATAAGTAATCACCTAATAGGTTGAAACTATTTCCTGAAACAGATCCGGCCATGGGTAAACTGGCGCGCTCTAAAATGAAGTGCAACACCTCTGGTCGAAGTCAGACGGAGGTGAGAGATGGCCAGAAAATACAGGCAATTGATGCCCGATCAACGAAACCAGATACAGCGTGGATTGAATCAGGGGCTGAGTATTCGTGGCATTGCCAGGCAGTTGGGCCGAAGCCCTAGCACGATCAGTCGGGAGATTCAGCGAGGTCGTGTGGAAGAGACCTATGACGCCGTATGCGCTCGGTAAGAAGCGCAGAGGCGCCGACGCAAGGGAGTCAGGAAGTTGACTGAAGGTTCGCCTTTAACCCTCGCGGTGACACACGCTATTCTGCAAAGGAAGTGGTCACCGGAGCAGATAGCGGGGAGGTTGCGGATGGACTATCCCGAAGACAAACAGTGGCACGTCTCTCATGAGACTATTTACCAGTTTATCTATGCCCACCCGGCGGGTGAACTGCGCAAGGCATTGATTGCAGGGCTGCGCAGAGGGCACAGCAAACGCAAGCCCCGCACACGAGGTAAAGACCGTCGTGGTGGAATCACGAACATGCGCTCGATCCGTGAGCGCCCGGAGGAAGCACAAGCTCGCGAAGTACCCGGTCACTGGGAAGGCGACCTGATCAAGGGGGCATTCAATGCCAGTGCTATTGGCACGTTAGTGGATCGTAGCAGTCGCTTCGTCATCCTCGCGCGAGTGGAGGATGCTACGGCAGAGGCGATTCTGGAAAGCTTTACGCGGCGTTTGCGTACGCTGCCCAAGAGCTTCCGGCAAACGCTCACCTATGATCAGGGTCGCGAAATGGCTCGGCATCAGGAACTGGAGCGAAATACGGGCATACGTGTTTATTTCGCTGACCCACATAGCCCCTGGCAGCGTCCGACCAATGAAAATACGAATGGCCTACTACGTCAGTATTTCCCCAAGGGCACGGACTTATCCGAATATTCACAACGGCGTTTGACTCAGGTAGCGGAGGAACTCAATAATCGGCTCAGGAAATCCTTGGGATTCCGAACTCCAGCCGAAGTGATGGCACAGCAAATCAGGCAGTTAAACAGCGGTGTTGCACTTCAAACTTGAAACCGCCACTGATTTGACATTTTCTGCTAAAAACTGATAAATCCCCGGTGCTGTTTGACAGACCTATATAAAGGTGGTCAAGGGTGGAGCATCCTGAAAAAGAAAACCATCTCTTTGAGCTATCTATGGATTTTTACGAGATCGAATTGTACAGTACTTGACGTACGTTTTTGTTCCATTGGACTTTAACCCCATGTGCTACTGGATCATCCATTCAACCATCAGATCACTAGCCCAAGTGATATCTTGGTCGATAATTTTCGGGTGTCTTGTCGCGGACGAGTTATTCCGGACGCTATCATCTGGTTCGTCCACGGTGTGTCAAAGACGAACTAAAAGATACCACTATGGTGGCAAATGGGAATTTCCGCGAAAATCAGCCATACCGCAGGTAAAGTACGCACGCTTTTCTAGGCGCACCTATGACTGATGATAATAGCAGCAGGTCAGAGGGCGCTCACATGCCGCATCGGACGGATGGTCCAACATGGTGGTTCCCGCTCTTGTGCGGCGTGGGTTTTGGTGGACGATTAAGCTACGAAATGATCCGTAGTCCCCTGACCGCCCTCTATGCTTGGCATTTGGGGGCGCCAACGGCGGTGATCGGTCTGCTCGTTGCGGCAGCAACCATCACCGGGATTTTTGTCAAGCTGCCTGCGGGTAGCCTGACAAATCAATTTGGATTTAGGCAGTTGATGCTGGCCGGAATGATGGTGACCGCAATCGGGCCGTTTTTGTATCTGCTGGTGTGGTTTTGGCCGCAATTGTTAGCCGTTCGTTTTTTTAATGGCCTATCCACGGCGCTTTACGCCCCCGCCGCATCTGCGAAGGTAGCCAAGTCCTTTCCGTCGCAGCGTGGGCACAGGCTCGGTTTTTACGGAGCAGCCGAAAATGCCGGGGTCGTATTGGGACCGATCATTGCCGCAGCTACGATTGCACATTTGGGTTTTGCGGCGGCCTTCATCGTCTCAGGATGCATTGGCCTTCTTGCGCTTTTAGCAATTCTCCCTTTTCCACGGGATGCGCCGATTCATGATGGTCGGCGGACTACCGGTGAAGTTCTCCACGTAGCCGTTCAAGGTGTGCGCCAGATCATCGGCGACCCGGCTATTCGTCTGGTGAGTCTGATAGAAGCTGCCCTCTATTTCGGCGTAGGTACGATGCAGGCATATCTGCCTCTGTACGCACTGAATCAGCATGTCTCCATCCTGAATATCGGCTTCTTATTTGGTGCTCAGGGGATAGCGTCGATTTTCTTCCGTCCCGTCTTTGGAAGGGCCTCTGACCACGTTGGGAGAAAACCTTTTATCGTGGCAGGGATCGGACTATGTGCAACGGTAATGGCAACCATCCCCTATATGGGACAACTCCTGCCATTACTTGCCCTGAGCACGTTATTTGGATTAGGCACGGCTATGGTTACACCGGCGACGACGGCGATGATAGGAGATATCGTCAGAAACCAGGATTTCGGTGCGGCCATGGGCGTATTTGGTAGTCTATGGGATGTGGGGCATGCCAGTGGTCCATTAATGGCAGGTGTTTTTATCGCATGGATGGGTTACCGCATCGGGTTTCTGATAATCGCCTGCGTCATGGTCACTGCTCTGGTTATATTCCTTTGTGGCAACTGGAAAAATCCGCAAGATAATGATGGTATTATCAGTTAACTCTAATTCGATAATTGATTCTGCGTGTGTTCATTAAGGAACACTATTGTTGTTATAAAAACAACCGTTTATTAGCGTTTGACGAACTCCGTTTTGTATTGTTAGCGTACTGTCGTCGTGGAGGATTCCACGTACTACGGTCAATATCTATTTGACTACTTTCTATCGATTTTTTAGATGGAGGATCTTAATGCAAGACTCAAATTCGAGATTAATGATGGGCCTTGGTGTATTCGCCTTAGGTGTTTCTATGGCTTTTGCGAGTTCCATGACCCCTGCCAATGCGGCGACCCCAGGATATCAACCACAGGGACAGTCATCCTCACACGCCATGCAGCATGGCGCCTCTTCCTCTGCCCAGCCTTACAGAGGACAGTCATCAGCCAGTGCGGCAACCCCGAGATACCAGCCTCAGGGACAACCCTCTTCACCGGCCATGCAACACGGTTCTTCTGCTGCCAGCCCTCCTTATGGCGGACAGTCATCGGCAGGTGCGGCGACTCCGGCATACCATTCTCAGGGACAGTCACACTCATACTCCATGCAGCATGGGGCCTCAGCCTCTGCTCAATCCCCCGAAGGCCAACCAGCGACTCAATCGAATCCGAATCAACCGCCAGCCAAAACATCATAACCATAAGGTACTGGATGGTCTTGTCTCCGCAAGATCATCCGCAAACGTAATTTATACTTATCGTAGAATCCGTTGCGCATGAATTGCCGTATCTAGGAATGATGATTACCCATAGATCACGCCAGCATGCTTATCTACACGGGTGGTGGTAAAAAAACAAATATTAATGTGGTATATCAGTTTTCTGTTAAATTACAGAAGAGATTTCCTATAAACATTAACGTGTTTTCTGGCTCCATGTTGAATATGCGCAACACTCATATTTTGACCAGTTTAAATACTTGTTAAATTTGATTCACCTATTTGACAATACAGATTATCTGTTGTTACCGTAAAAACGCTTGTGCAATTTTACTCAAGCAATTACGAGCATAATCCATGCTCTTTTCTTTTACCCAAAAGGGAGATGAACTATTGAAAAGCATTCAGACTAACGTAATCACGGCACTCGGAATATTCGTGTTTAGCACATCCGTTGCTTTTGCAAGCATGAGCAGCCCCATGTCCACCACTCAACCCCAACCGTCCTCACCGGCAATGCAGAACGGTGCGTCTACACCGCCTATGGCTTCCGGAGCGCCGCAAGCGGGAGCGCAATCTGGCTCCCAGCCAATGATGCCCTCTGCACCTCAGGCGGGCCCTGCGGTGAGTAACGCTGAAATCATGCATTTTGCTTCTGCTCTGCGAGCAATCGAGCCCCTGGATTCCAAAATGCGTACGGAAGCCATGCAAAAAGGCGTAAGCAAAGCCAAGCAAAAAGCACTTGCACAGACCTATGCAAAGGATGTTCACGGCATTCTGGCCAAAAATGACCTCTCCGCAAGCAGTTATGAGATGCTCATGAGAAAAGCCCATAGCGATCCACAGTTCGCTCAAAAGGTCGAGGCCGCTATCAAGTCTGGTGCATAGTCGCACTACCTTGATTGGTAAATCATGGAACGTCAGGGATACCATTCACGGCATCTCTGACGGTTATTTTCGGCCCTATTCTATCTTTTATCCAAAATCTTAATGAAAAACATTTTAACACTCTCTTTTTTGTTGCTTTTTACTGTTATCGGAATGTCTGGATGTTCCTTCGGACCTAGCCATCAGGATGTACGTCGGGCACTCAAAAAAGCAGATATTATCCGCGCCATTAAAGACAACAACATGGACATGAATATTACCAAGAGTCAGATGCAGCATATTGATCAGGAAGTCAAAGAAACAAAAATCAATCAGTGCAGACATTTGCACGGTCTGATTTATCGATGCTCCATGATCAGTAACGGTCAAATTCAGATGATCGAAGTCGGGAAACCGGGCGGAAGCCATTGGGAGGTCATTAACAATAATCATCTGAACTAACCCAGTCATGGCAGCGTGTTTTGAGATCGTGGCGACGATGGGCTGAGACCTGAATCGTTAAGCGTCCACTATGCCTGTTGCATTGCTACGTAAAACGAAGGAAAGCGTCAATTATGGCCCTCTGTTTGGGGTCCCTTTATGCATACTGCAGAACCAAAACTCCTAAGGAGAGTCCTATGGCGAATAGTCGCCCGAAAACCCTGTTGAAACGCCCGAAACTACTGATTACTGCTGTTGTCGCTGCGTGCTTTGGTTTTACCCTGGGCGCCACCGAATGGGCACAGGCCGATGCCACCTCTACGGCACCTGCCTTATCCATCCACACCAACACCGCACCCCAACAGGCGCTGGTTGCCCTCCCGGACTTTACCCCCATTATTGATCGCTATGGTCCGGCAGTGGTGAACATCAGCAGCACCACCAACAAAGTCATCCACCAACAGCACAACCCGTTTCCGCCAAATTCTCCTTTTTACCAGTTTTTTCAGCACTTCGGCGCACCCGGACAAGCCGGTCCCAGCCATCAGCAGCACGAAAAAATTCAATCACTGGGTTCCGGATTCATCATCAGCCCGGATGGTTACATTGTCACCGCCGGTCACGTAGTACGGGGTGCCAATCATATTGTCGTCACGCTGACCAATCATCATGCCTATCCCGCCAAACTGATCGGACTTTCAGTGCGCTACGACACCGCCCTGCTGAAAATTGATGCCAAGGATCTGCCCACTGTCCCTATCGGCAATTCTGATCATCTGAAAGTCGGACAGTGGTTGCTGGCTGTAGGTGCGCCCTTCGGTTTTTACAATACCGTCACCCAGGGGGTAGTCAGCGCCATGAACCGGCCGTTGCCTGATGACGAATACATCCCTTTCATCCAGAGCGACGTGCCCATTAATCCTGGCAATTCCGGTGGTCCGCTCTTTAACATGAAGGGCCAGGTAATCGGCATCAATGATCAGATATACACCAACAGCGGCGGATACATGGGCTTGTCTTTCTCCATCCCCATCAATACCGTCATGCGCGTGGTGCAGGACTTCAAGGACCATAAACCCATTCAGTTCGGGTACCTGGGTGTCGAAGTGCAGGATGTCACCCCGCAAATGGCGCAAGCCCTGCATCTTCAGGAACCGGTCGGCGCCCTCGTGGCTTCGGTGATGCCGGGCAGCCCCGCTGCCAAGGCTGGCATCCAGCCCGGTGAAGTCATTGTGACTTATGACAGCAAACCGATTTACAACATCAGCCAACTGCCGCCCATGGTCGGCAACACGGTTCCCGGCACCCATGCCAGCGTGGGCATCCTTCATCATGGCGTCGCGGAAACCAAAAATGTTCTGGTCACCGCCCTGCCGAAAAACATGGACGAGCAGCCCGGCAGTACCCAACCGGCAGCGCCTGCAAAGACCCTGAAAATCAGTCGGATGGATATTCATGTTCAAAATCTGACTCCAGATATTGAAAAACAGCTGGATGTTCACCATGGTGTGGTGGTGGTAGGCGTCAGTGAAGGCCCTGCCGCTGAAGCAGGCCTGATGCCCGGAATGATCATTCAGCAGATCAATCAGCAGGATGTCCAAAATGTCAGCGAGCTGGCGCACATTGTCGCCGGGTTACCAAAAGACCAACCCATTCCCATGTTGGTCCGTCAGGGTAAAGCCAGCATCTATGTGGTCATTACGCTCGCAAAGAAATAATTCACGGTGCATCAGTACGCGTGTTGTCCCCAAAACCATAATGGACAACGCAGTTAGGGGATTTTAGTTTTTTGCATCGAGTCACAGCTGGCGGAAGAGGAAGTCCATCTCATCCATTCATTCTGGAACAGAACCTGGTACGAATTATTTAATTGCTTTAATCGGTGCATCACTTTGGTATAAAATCTCTATTCCAGATTAATAGCTTCTGGGTATTCCAGCCTGTAGTGACATTGTGAATACCCTTTTGTCCTTATTTCCAGGCTTTTCGCTTTGATCTAAGGATGGCGTTAATCCTATCAAGAACTTTTGACATACTGGGTAGACAAGCTGATTTGCCACCTTGCTACCAGTTTCATGAGAGAGAAAATAAGGAACGTCAATGAACACAGCTGTCTTCAACCGCACTTCCGGAAATGCAC
>NZ_JACKZA010000021.1 GCF_015100155.1 Acidithiobacillus sp. HP-2
TCCAGATTTCCTGCAACGCTGCGTTGCAGGAAATCTGGATGGCCGCCAATCGCCAGGCTGCGGAAAAAGCACTGGACGTGTTTGTGCGCAATTACCAGGCAAAGTATCCCTAGGCTGTGGCTAAACTGGAAAAAGATCGGGCTGAATTGCTCGCTTTCTATGATTTTCCGGCCGAACACTGGCGGCATATCCGGACCACCAATGCCATTGAGTCCACCTTCGCTACGGTACGCCACCGGACTACCCGGACGAAGAACTGTGTATCACGCAGCAGCTTTCTGGGATTGGGTTTCAAGATGCTGCAGCAGGCTGAAAAACGCTGGATTGGGATTTATGCTCCAGAGAAAGTCCTGCAGCTTTTTGCAGGGGTGAAATTTATCGATGGCATACCGGCTAACCTCACCCTGCCGGATGATCAACAGACCGCCGCCTGATCTATGTCAGAAAATACTCATACACCAGATTTGACTATAGCTCGAGAAGTCTTTCGATGGCCTGACCTATTTTGTCTACCGCAGCCTGCTCGACGCGAAGGTTCAGAACGCCGAGACGGTCAGCCGGAAGATTCGCCACGCATTCACCGAGTTTCCGAACTGGAAGGGCAGCGAAAACGCTTTCCGAGAACTCCGCAAAAAAGTGACCTTCGCTCTCTTCGCGGAATCGGAAGACCTGGACCGGGTGACGGCGATGGTGGATGAGCTGTTTACGCTGCTGGAAAAGGCGGATCGGATTTGAAACCGCAGATTTCGCCGATGGCTGCAGATTCAAAGAAGACGGAATTCAAACAGCGCGTCCGGTATTGGGCGGGCAAGCTGGACATCAAGATTGTCTGGCTGGGGGTGCGGCCGATGCGCAACAAATGGGCCTCGTGTTCCACCGCAGGCCATTTGAATTTCAGCGACGAACTGCCTGGCCTGAAACCCGAGCTATGGGACTACGTGATCGTTCACGAGCTGCTCCACTTCTCGGTTCCCAACCACGGAAAGCTATGGAAAAGCCTGATGCGCGCGCATTTGGGCGAATATGAGGTACAAGAGGGAGAGTTAAGGCGCATCGCGGGCAACCAAGCCCCGCAGCATAAGCGCTTCGATTGAATTTCTATGGCATCTTGAAAATGCACAAATCTGCGCCCAAATTTTGCCCAAGTGAACATCTTTCAGTTCATCTGCCTGGAATCATGATGAGATGTTCCTCACGGGCGGAGTGCAAAACCTTATGCTGAATGCGCCGGTCGAAGGTTGCAAAACATCCATCATGGTCCACCGCGAGTGCGAGCAGATAGACATCAGTAATTTGGCGGTGACCGATTACCTTAGTCCAGTCCAGTGAATTGTTGTGGAGTAAGTCGAGACTGTCGGGCCAGAAAGCGTGAGACCGGGAATCGGTGGCATCGGTTAGCCGCCCGGCGATATCCGCAATAGGCAAAGCTCCAGGATAGCCGGGTTGTGAGAGGATGCGCAGGCAGCCGTTGACGGTAATCGGGCAGGTGGCCCAGCCATCACTCTGCTGTGCGAGCCAATGATGGGCAGCCCGGTGGTGGATGTGGGCGGCGTCGAGCAGAGCAATCAGTACATTGACGTCGAGCAGGGCGCGCATCAGAGGCCAGATTCATCGCGCAGCCGGTCGATAAGACTATCGGTGACGAGCCGGTTATTAGCTGGAATGGGGCGGAAGCCATTCACTACAGTGGTCTCTGGCGGCGTTGTGGATATGGGGAAATGGCCGGTAAACGCGACACGCAAAAGTCGGGATACTGCTGCACCTGCACTGATATGCTCACGCCGCGCCAGTTCACGTGCGGCTTCAAGCACATCGTCTTCGATATCCAGTGTGGTACGCATGAGACAGTCCTTCGTCGTGTTGGATGATATGATGTTTTGATGCTATATCATCGCCTCCGAAGTCGTCAATAATAATCATTAAACACTTCAGAGCGACACTGGCGTCAATGTCCCGGTTCAAGGCGGTTATTTTCCATCGCCTTCCGGCACTCGGCCGCACGCACTGCCGGCGCGGTTTTATGACGCTCCAAAATTCAGTTTCAGGCATAATGGAAAAGATATTTCAGACGAGGGCAGCATTTTGACGGATCGTACTCAATCCGTGCAGCGTTGGTTACCCATTTTACTGATTGCTGTTGCATTGATTTGGATCTTGCAGGATTTTTGGTCAGCCTTGGCCTGGTCGGCGGTGCTTTCTGTGGTTTTCTGGCCTTTTGTGGCGCGCATACCGGGGCGATGGCGACCTTTAGGCGCATTGTTTTTTGCACTGACTGCGGCCAGTTTGATTCTTTTGCCGCTGGCCTTTGTGATTTTAGAAGTGCTGCGCGGTCTGCATTTGCTCGGGCCATGGATTTCTGGGGAAGAACTATCGCACTGGGCTCTACCCGCCTGGATGAGTCAGCATTTGCCGCTCATTTTACTGGATCCGTTGCGGCATTTGTGGCGCGTTGCTACGGGTTGGCTTGGCGCATTTTTACCAGGAATCAGTGCAAAAAGTGTTCTTTTGGCCCCGCATTTTACGGGATTGCAGGTTCTTAGTGGCTCGGATGCGTTGCTGGCGCATGGGCAAATGGTGCTGAATGTTCTTGGTGGTGCCGAAGATACGGCTTTTAATGCCAGTCTGGCGTTGCTGCTCCTGTTTTTCTTTCTGTTGCATGGCGAAACGTTGGCTCAGGGACTGGCCGAACGGGTGACCGGACTGGCTGGTGCTGAAGTGTGGAAAGTCGTTTCCCGTGGTCTCGATATTTTGCGAGGCACTTTCTGGAGTGTCGTGATTACCGGTCTGTTTGAAGCGCTGTTGTTTTGGGCCTTATATGCCGCCTGCGGAGTGCCACATGCCTTGATCTGGGGGACGGTATCCGGGGTGTTTTCCGTGATTCCCTTTGGTGCTTCGGCAGTATTTACCGGGGTGACCTTATGGGTCTGGTTGGCCGCATCTGAACCGCTGCTGGCCTTGGTGATATTTATTGCCGGTAACATTATTACCACCTTGGCAGATAATTTGTTGAAACCGTTACTCATCGGTGGTCGTTCAAGAATGCCTTTCATGCTGATTTTTATGGGACTCATTGGGGGACTTTCGGTGCTGGGTATTTTGGGCATTTTTGTGGGCCCGATGCTGATGGGCATGTTGATGGCCTGGTGGCAGGGGTGGAAGCGTGATGACGCAGAGCAGTCGAGCTGATATGCAGGACATAAAACCAGACACTATCGATAACGAGAAGAATTTTCAGCTGGATTGGTCGGCGCGGCTGATGTTTGTAGCCATTCTGTCCTCCATTTTTCTCGCGGCGATGGATCAGACTGTTGTTTCGACTGCCTTGCCGACTATTGCTCGTGACCTGAATGGCTTGGCTAAATTGCCCTGGATTGTTACGGCTTATCTGCTGACCTCCACGGTCTGTTTGCCGGTGTATGGCAAACTCGGTGACTTGTTGGGCCGCAAATATTTGCTGCAATCCGCTGTGTTATTATTTCTGGCCGGGTCAGCCCTTTCGGGATTGGCCCAAAATATTGATGAACTCATCCTGTTTCGTGCCTTACAGGGTATTGGTGGTGGCGGCTTACTGGTAACCGCCATTGCCTCTATTTCGGATTTTATTCCGGTAACTCAAAGAGGCCGCTATCAGGGGCTGGTCGGCGCTGCTTTTGGTTTGGCCACTTTAATTGGCCCTTTTCTGGGTGGGTTTATTGTGGAGACGTTGAGCTGGCGCTGGATTTTTTATATTAATGTGCCCATTGGCATATTTGCTTTGCTGGTTATTGGCACCGCCTTTCCCAAACCTCTACGTACGGCTGAATGGATTATGGATGTCTGGGGGACCGTTTTGCTGATTACGGGATTAAGTGCGCTGGTGTTATTTGCCAGCCTGGCAGGTCCGATATTGGCCTGGAATTCTCCCGAATTATGGTTGATGCTGGTGCTGGGATTGGGTAGTTTCGCCGGGTTTTTCATCTTTGAAAAACACCATCCTCAACCATTGCTACCACTGTCTTTTTTTAACTTCAGGACGTTTACCCTGAGTGTCATCCTGTCTTTTTTTGTGGGCCTGGCCATGTTGGGTTCCATCAGTTTTTTACCCATCTATCTCCAGGATGTTCGCCATTTTTCACCTACCATGTCGGGACTCGAATTGCTGTATCTTTTGGTCGGAATGTTGTCCATGTCCATTATGGCCGGGCGGCGGATCAGCCATAAACAGCGCTATCGGGAGTTTCCCATTATCGGTGCGCTGCTGATCACGGTTTCTTTGGGTTGGCTTTCCAGACTCGGTGAGCAGACCCCGATGTGGCATATCGACGCTGCCTTGGTGTTGTTGGGCCTTGGTCTTGGCATGACCATGCAGGTATTGGTGTTGTCCGCACAATTGGCGATTCCGCATAAAAATCTAGGAGTGGCTACTTCGACGGTTACCTTGTTTCGCTCCATGGGCGGAACCTTGGGAGTGGCTGCTTTTGGTGCCGTTTTTTCCGGATTAATGGCCGGCGTGGCGTCATCTGCTGAACACGCTGCCATGATTGTTCAGACCTTGCGTACGGATTTTCTGATAGCTGCCAGTTTTAGTCTGGCTGCATTTGTCGGTGCCTGGTTTCTGGAAGATATGCAAATTCTTTTGAAAAAACGTCAGGATCGTTAAGTTCTATGTTAACCGGCGGCGGCTGTGCTGGCTTTGGATGGCTGTTCCCAAAGTGAGCGCAGCCTTTTGGTGAATCGTCCCTGGGGATAGTTGGCATGTAATATGGCCGCTGTGGTCCGTGCTTGCTGGTTCAAATTCAAATGCAGATAGGATTTGGTTAAATAATAGAGCGCTTCTTGACGAGCCGGGCTGAGTTGATAATCAGTGATGACCCTGCTGCAGCGATTGGCGGAAGCCACATAAGCATCGCGAATATAATAAAACTTGCAGATATTCAGATTACGCTGGCCGAGAATGTCGATAATTTTGGCAATGTGCAGTCGGGCACTGACTGCGTATGGTGTCTTGGGAAAGGTTTTGGCCAGATAGGTGAACGTGTTTAATGCTTCATAGTCGGGAGTAGGGGTATATTCCGGACCCTCAATGCCTTCATATTCGGCAAGAGCCTTCAGATAATAAGCATAAACAACATGTGGATTTGCGGGATGTGCCTTGATGAAAGCCGAGGCTGCTGCCGCTGCCGCTTTGGAATCGCCAGACCGGTAATAAGCGTAGGCAGTATCCAGTTGGGACTGCTCAGAATAGGGGCCGTAGGGATATTCTGTCTGCAAATTTTCAAATTGCCGGATGGCTCGATCGTAATCGCCCCGATGCAGAGCTTCCTGGGCCGGTCTGAACATTTGCGCAACGGGTGCTACGTGTATGTGCTCGCCCTTTTTATCGGGTGTGCTGGCGCAACCGGACAAAGACAAGGTCATCAGCGCAGAAATAAAAAGAAATGAAGGTAAGGCGGTTTTGTAAGTACGAATGGTAAGCGGCGGCATCTCTGGTTCACTATTATTCAGGATCAACCAGTATGACGCCGACAATCTGCCAGAAGTTCCCCGGCTGCCTTAAATGGGTGCAGGCTCTTGGGCAGAAGCGGTTACCGGAACCATGGATTCAGCGGCATCAATGACGCCACGTTCGGTTTCGAGTACGTCTCCCCTGGCGCGTTCCCGTTCTACCAGATTAATCAGACGCGCTACCTGAGCTGGTTTGACAGCCAGATATTCGGCAATGGCCTTCATGTCTTCTTTCAACTGTGCCTGAATGGAATTGATGCCTTCCCGGCGGTTGATGATGTCTTCAATGGCCTCACGGGCCTTGTGATCAAGTTCCAATGTTTTCCTCTGCAAATGGTGGATGGTAGTCGCGCAGCAGTTTAGCACGATCTCATATTTGTGGACGCTGATCTTGGGGCATGACGGGATTTTGTGCGCTGGCCGGTAAATACTGCACTTGCTGGACTGCGACAGTTTCCATAGCTGAACTTGGGCCGGGCTGATAGTGCTTATCCTGATGGCCGAGCCAGACACCGATGAATGCCCCGAAGACAATGATTCCCATGGTTTTGGTCCAGAGCTGCAGAGTAGAATGATGCGTAATCATGATAAGCCTCCTTACGGTTACTGTATATAAATACAGTAAACCGATAAAAAGGAAAATGCAAGCCTTTCTGATGTCGCCAAGAACAACAGGCGAGGAACAACGGAGCAAAAAGCACCCACGGCAACTGCCGTTTTCAGGATTATGGACTACAAACTTTTGAAGCAGTCGGTGCTGTGATCATTGACCATGCCGACAGCTTGCATATAGGCATAGATGATGGTCGGGCCGACGAAGCGCATGCCGCGTTTTTTGAGATCTTTGGATAGGGCATCCGATATTTCGTTACGGGCGGGTACTTCAAGCATGCTGCCGGGACGGTTGATCAGGGGTTGACCATCGACAAATCGCCAGATGTACGCATCAAAAGAGCCAAATTCTTTTTGAATGGTGAGGAAAATACGAGCGTTATCCCGTGCTGCATAGACTTTCAGGCGATTGCGGATAATTTCCGGGTTGTTTAAAAGCGTTTCCAGCTCTGTGTCCGGAATCCTGGACACCGCTTCAGGGTCAAAGTGGTGAAAAGCCTGACGATACGCTGCCCGCTTTTTGAGGATAGTGTACCAATTCAGCCCGGCCTGACTGCCTTCCAGAATGAGCATTTCAAAAAGTTGCCGGTCATCATGGACGGGAACACCCCATTCCAGATCGTGATATTGCACATAATCTGCTTTGTCGAGAGGTACCCACGCACAGCGTTGCATACAAAAATCCGTTCGGTGAGAAACAAACAGCATCGTCTCCCGCCGAACGGTTCGCGTCAAATACCCTTAATGAGCGGCGATTTGTGCGCTTACTTCCGCTTTCTGACCATTGATGTTCAGTACTTGCAACTGGTAAGGACCGGAACTGGTGTTGATAAAGCCCGTACTGCTGACTGGCAGATGCAACATGGCTTCTGCCCCCAGACCTGCCTTCAGGCCCAGAATTTTATCCGGAGCAATTTGCTGGTAGGCAAAATCATTGTGGATATCTTTGGGATTCAGACGGGAAAGCTGCTTGCCATCCCAGGACTCCACGACTTTGCCATTATAATCCAGCAGACGGATGGCAATAATATGCGCCGGTACGGAAGCGGTTCCTGCATCAATATACATATGCACATCCACGCGACCATCGGGCAGAACCCGCACATCGGTCATTTTGACATGGTGGGCCTTCACGCCGGTAGGATCGCCGTGGAAGGGGGTGATCACTGAGCCACGATAGTAAGAATAGGTGGCGACAATGAAAATGACCGCAATCCAGAACAGGGTCAGGGCCAGCTTTTTGAAAGCGCCGTCAGACAGGGGCAGGGGTAAGCTGCCTCCCAGCCAGCGAAACCAGCCTTTCTGGGCCAAAGCCGGATTGCGTTTCATCATCCAGTTGTCAATGGAGTATGCACCACCACCAACGAGGAGCAGGGTGACGCCCATGCCGAAGTTGGATGCCGCCATGGTCCATTCATCAATACAGGTAGCCCCTTGCCATCCGAACATCAGCATCAGTGAGAAAGAAAGACCCAGGGTTAAAAAAGCCGCGAGGCGGGTCATGAAGCCGGATAACAACATCAATCCGGAAATGAGTTCAACCGCGCTGAAAATGATGACGCCCGCATACAGCAGGACAAAGTGGTGCAGTAAAAAAGCCACCAGATGATTCAAGCCAAGAATGGCTCCTGGCATGGCGGTTTGAAACTTGTAAGCCATCCAGTGTCCGGCCGGATTGATTTTTTGGGGGCCATAAATAAAGCGGCGGGAGCCACCACCCCAGTAAATCCAGCCCTGGACAAAACGCACGGCGAGCATGCCGATGGCCAGTATGCGCCACGCATGTTGCGTGGCTTGATCGGTTGCTGCAGATTTCATGGTCGTTGCCATTCTGAACCCCTGTTAAGCCTTATTTAAGCCTTGTTGGCGTTGAATTGCGGATTGACGTCCTTGACCGGTACGGCATTGATCCAGTCCCACGAGTTCCCCAGGTACATGGTGCCCCCGACAATGGTGGGATTCACGATGCCAAAGCGACCTCCGACATGATATTCGTGAACCATCTGACCGGTTTTAGGCTGAATGGCATAAATATCCGGTCCGGTAGAAATATAGAGCATATTTTCATAGTACGTCGGTGCACCGCGTCCTGCTCCGGCAGGACCAGGATTGGGTACGTGCCAGGTCCACGCCACTTTACCGGTATGCAGATTCATGGCCTCATAGGTCGAGGTGACAGGAGAACCGACATAAACCATCCCATCATGAATCATGGGAACCCCGCCCTTGAAGGCCGGAATCTTGGGGCCACGTCCCATATTGTTTGTCCACAGAACTTGTCCGGTATTGGCGTTAAAAGCCCTAACCAGGGTTTCCATGGTGGGTTTGCCATCCACCATTTTGGGATTGGCCACGGTATCCATGACGACAATGCCATTATCCACAACGGGGGATACATCGCCCATGCCGGTATTGACGGCACCGGGAATTTCACCCTTCCACAACACTTTGCCGTTATTGACATTCAGTGCATAAAGACCGGGGATGACGGACATGGAGACGTAAACGTGGTTTTTCCAGACTACGGGGCTGGACATGTTGGCTATGCCCCCTACATGGGTTTTCCAGATGGCCTTTCCATCTGTGGAGTGAATCCGGTAAATATTGCCGTCGCCGGTGCTGATGAAAAGCGAGTGGTCCGCATAGGCCGGGGTGGGCATGGCATCACCCTGGGTCTTGAAACTCCAGAGCAGCTTGCCGTCCTGACGATCCAGGCAGAAAATCCCGTTGTAACTGATATCCTTGCCGCGCCCGGCCTGCCTGGGATGCTTGGAATACTCCATGACATTGGCAAAATTGAAAGACACACTCCCCGCAGATAGATAGACCTTTTTGCCGACGACCAGAGGGTTACCCATGAGGGTGTTGGCTACTGGACTGCTCCGCCATATCAGCTTGCCAGTTTGGGCATTGACGGCGTAAGCGAACATATCATCGCTTTCCGCATACACGACCCCTTTGACCACCGAAACGCCCAGGGCATTTCCGTAAAACTGGGTTTGTACCGGGAGCGCTTCCTTGATGCCATCCACTTTTTCGCCGTAGGGATGGTTATCATCGAGCGGCCAGGCCCGGGCTTCAGGGAAATTCCAGCGGACGCCATCACGAATCCAACGGGGCGCGTTGTGCGCAACCGGGAATCCGGCATTGTGCTGAGGGTTTCCATAGGCGTGGGTCCACGCTGAAGGACCGACCTGATCATTTGCCTGAGGCGCATTTTGCGGTAAATATAGCGTCGCAAAGGGACTTTGGGGGTCCAGGGTATTGTTAATGGGATCCTGGGGAACCTGATTGGTCTGCGCCCAGGCGGTCCCGGAAATCAGGATGCTGACTGCTGATAATATGACTATCTTGCGGAATTTCATCACTGCTCCTCACGTATCGAAAATGTGGAAAAACCTCGTTGTAAATGCACTCATGAGGCGTGCTGAATAATTAGAAAATTCTAATTTGTTAATGAATAATTCAGTATCATCATGGAGTTACTGAACCATAAACCTCTCGCTATAAGATATCAATAATATAACTGTAAAAAATTGAAACATGGTTACATATGATTACACTTGGTATCTTAAAAATAATTTCAACTATGGTGTTTTTTGTGAATTAAAAGAAAAGGTATTATTTTGAAGAAAATATGCAAATAAAAAAGCATCACCTTCTGTGGGTTAGAAGGTGATGCCATGACCGTTGAACAAAAGGGTCAGTGGGTTTATCAGCCTGCCAGGGCGAGCATTAACTGGTTGAGACGGGCCACAAAACCAGCAGGATCCTCCAGTTGTCCGCCCTCGCTCAAAATCGCCTGATCCAGTAACAGCGATGACCACTCCGCAAAGCGTGACGCATCTTTTTCACTTTCTATGCGGGTCAACATAGGATGGGTAGGGTTGATTTCCAGGGTGGGTTTGGTACTGGGTACTTCGTGTCCAGCCTGCTTCAATAATTGCTGCATATACAGGGCCATGTCCCGTTCGCCCAGGACCATGCAAGCAGGAGAACTGGTCAGCCGGTGGGAAACCCGAACCGCTTCAACCCGATCACCCAGCGCATTTTTGATACGCTCCACCAGACCTTCTGCGGTTTTTTCGATTTCTTCCTGAGATTTGCGTTCTTCTTCAGTTTCAATGCTACCCAGATCAAGCGTGCCTTTGGCTACAGAGCTCAGGGCCTTGCCTTCAAATTCATGGAGGTGGCTGGTCAGCCATTCATCCACACGGTCGCTGAGCAGCAATACTTCAATGCCCTTTTTACGCAGCAGTTCCAGTTGTGGACTGTTTTTGGCAGCAATAAAAGTATCCGCAGTAATGTAATATATTTTGTCCTGACCTTCGCGCATACGGCCCATATAATCAGCCAGAGAAACATTCTGGGTTTCAGTATCGGAATGGGTGCTCGCAAAACGTAATAATTTCGCGATTTGTTCGCGATTGGCAAAATCTTCACCAGGACCTTCTTTCAGTGCCCGTCCAAACTCATTCCAGAAGTTTTGATATTTTTCGGGTTCTTTTTCAGCCATTTCTTCCAAAAGGCCCAGTACCCGTTTGATGGAGCCCGAGCGCATCTGGTCAATGACCCGGTTGCCCTGAAGAATTTCGCGGGAAACATTCAGGGGGAGATCGCTGGAATCCATGACGCCGCGTACAAAGCGCAAATAACGGGGCAGAATCTGGTGTTCGGTATCGTCCATGATGAAAACGCGCTGCACGTAAAGCTTGATGCCGTGCGTCTGATTGGGTTCCCAAAGATCAAAAGGTGCCTTGCCGGGAATGTAGAGCAGAGAAGTATATTCGAGGCGACCTTCCACCCGGTTATGCGCCCAGGCCAGTGGATCAGCATAATCATGGCTGACGTACTGATAAAATTCCTTGTATTCTGCATCACTGATTTCAGACTTGGAACGTTGCCAAAGAGCAGAGGCTTTATTGACGGTCTCCCAGCTATCGCCGGGCTTGCCATCTTCGCCCGCTTTACGCATCAGAATGGGTAGGGGAATATGGTCTGAGTATTTGTTGATAATGCCGCGCAAGCGCCAGAGATTCAGAAGGTCCTGGCGTTCATCTTCGCGTATGTGCAGCACTATCTCGGTACCGCGCTCTGGCAAATCGATGGTTTCGAGGGTGTAGGCGCCCGTCCCATCGGACTCCCAGCGTACACCATGCTCTACTTCCATTCCGGCTCGACGGGTACTCAGCTTTACGCGGTCGGCGACAATAAAGGCAGAATAAAAACCTACGCCAAATTGACCAATCAGTTTGGCATCCTTGCTCTGATCGCCACTCAGTCTCTCAAAAAATTCTTTGGTTCCCGACTTGGCAATGGTTCCAATGTTGGCAATGACTTCGTCGCGGTTCATGCCGATACCATTGTCGCGGACAGTTAATGTGCCTTGTTCGGCATCAAAATCTACCTGCACTTTGAGTTCGCTGTCCCCCGCAACCAGACTGGGATCCGCCAAGGCTTCAAAGCGCAGTTTGTCACAGGCATCAGAGGCATTGGATATCAGTTCACGCAGAAAAATTTCTTTGTTTGAATACAGAGAATGAATCATCAGATGCATCAGCTGATTGATTTCAGTCTGAAATTTTAGAGTTTCCTTGTTGGTGGTCATTATTTCTCCTTCCTATGGACAAGTTGTCTGAGCAGCTATCATTTCAATAGACAGACTGGAAGTGGGGCCTGCTTCACCGAGAATCAAGAGCACTTATAGACCGTTCTGCCGGGACAATGGACTTTACGCATTGAGCTTGCCACCTCGACAGGCATAGGGCCATCCTCTAATATTGATGAAATCTCTCAACATTGTAGGTTGTTTATGTCAGATCCAGTCCTGTTGACGGCTATTGATGGATCACAAAATGCCTTGCTGGCGGCTGCTGTAGCGGCGCGCTTTTCACGTCTTCTTGGTGCACGTCTTGGGCTGGTGACTTCCCTGCATGTGGCCAGTGATCCACTGGGTTTTGGCGGAGGACTGTTTTCCCGTGATCTGACGGATCGCATGCTGGCAGAATCCCGCCTTGAAGCGGAGAGTAACCTGCGCGCCGTCGCCGAACGTATTGAAGAACATTGTGATATTGGGCTGCCAGAATATTTTCTGCTGGAAGGGGCGCCAGAACAGGAAATTCCGCGACTAGTCCAGAGTCTTCCGGAAACGATCATGGTGGTGATAGGGCAGCGTGGTTTTGGCACGGAAAGTAAACCGCGAGGGTTACCCCATCTTCTTGGGGGACTCGGTGCAAAACTGAGCCTGACATTGGCCGTACCGGTATTGCTGGTGCCGCCTGATACGAACATCGATCAACTGTGTTCTGCGGTCTTTTGTTCCGATCCGTCGCAGGGAGATCGCTGAGTGGAATTGTTCCTGCCTATCGCGCATATGGACGTGAATATCTGGCTGATAGTCAGTTTTGGTTTGGCGGTGGGTTTTCTGTCGGGATTGACCGGAGTGGGTGGGGGAATTTTGATTACGCCTCTGCTGATTTTTATCGGGGTCCCGCCACTGGTTGCTGTGGGTACCGGAGCGGCCCAGATTGTTGGTGGCTCGGCTATTGGCAGTTATGCGCACTGGCGCATGGGTAATGTCGATATGCGCATGGCTTTTGTCCTGTTGGCAGGGAGCTGGACGGGAGGGCTGATCGGTGTACACATTGCCCGGATTCTGGAGGCGGGTGGCCACTTCAGTCTGGTGGTGACTTTTCTGTATGTCATTTTGCTGAGTGTCATCGGTACTTCCATGTTGATTGAATCGCTGCTGGCTTTGCGTGGTCGGCATGGGCATGCATCCCAAAAAAACCGGACAAAAAATCAGTCCATTCTGCAGCGCCTTCCGGGACAAATGGATTTTCCGGTTTCAGGATTGCGTCTTTCTTTTCTGACCCCAGTTTTACTGGGTTTTGGCGTGGGCTTGCTTACCGCGCTGATGGGGGTTGGAGGTGGTTTTGTGATGGTGCCCATCATGCTTTATGTATTGAAAATGCCCACCAAAGTGGTGGTAGGTACCTCATTGTTTCAATTGCTTTTTACCACGGCTGAAGTAGGTATTTTGCAGGCGGGAATGAATCATGCCGTAGACCCTTATCTGGCTCTGGCTCTGGTTTTGGGTTCCATTTTCGGCACGCAATTCGGGGCGCGGGCCGGGGCGTATATGAAGGGGGAGCAGTTGCGTCTGGTGCTGGCCCTGGTGGTCGTGGGAGTAGCTATCAAGATGGGGTTGGGATTATTTATTACGCCCGAACACATTTTCAGCATGGCGCGGGTTGTTTAGATGATTTATCTGCGCCTGATGCTCATGCTGCTGACTATGGGTTCTGCCATGCTGGCCGAAGCGTCTACGCCCCTGGTAGTGGCTACCAGTACGGATAAGGTGAACGTGACCAGCCATTTTGTCGGGGAAAACCTGCTGGTGTATGGTGCCATCACGGGTCCGGGGCAGGTCATTGTCATACTGCGTTCGCCCGACAGCACTGAAGCCATGCAGCAAAAAACCCGAACCGGACCAATCTGGCTGAATGGTGCAAAGGTAACGGTGACCAGGGCTCCGGGTATCTGGCAGCGGCTTTCTTCGGCCCCGGTCAGGCACATTCTGCCTGATGATACCCTGCAGAAACTGGGATTAACCCTGTCTTCGCTGGTAGATAAAGCCCGTTTCGCTCCCGAACCCGATCATTTGGATACCTGGCAAAAAGCCTTTCTGGATGAGAAAATTCGCCACCGCAATTACGTGGTGGAACCCGCTGGGGTCACTCTGAAGCAGGGGTTATTTTCGGCGAAAATCAGGCTGCCGGCGTCATTGCCTCTGGGTTATTATCAATTGCTGACTTATCTGGTCCGGCAGCAACAGGTGCTTGCAGTCCGCAAGCAGCAGATTAATGTCCGCCAGGTCGGTTTTCAAGCGTGGATTGCCCGTTTTGCCAGAGAGAACAGCTGGGTCTACGGCATTGTTCTGACTTTTATTCTGGCAGGATTGGGTTTTGCTCTGGGTATCCTCATGCGTCGCCGTTCAGCCTGATGGATTCAGTTGTCTGCATGTTTTTGCGCCAGAAAAGCCACGCCATCCAGTACCTGATAAAAGTCCTGTGCGAAATAATCCGGCTGAATATCGTTGTAGGATTTGGCACCCTGATTGGAGTCTATAAAAATGGTTTTGAATCCAGCCTGTTGCGCGCCATAAATATCCCGAAACATGTCGTTACCCACATAAATGGCCTGATGTGGCGCTACTTCGAGTTGTTCGGCAGCCATTTGAAATAATCGGGAATCAGGCTTGCGATATCCGTAATCACCGGAAATGATGCGAATGTCGAAATACTTTTTGATATTCAATGCGCGCATTTCGGGCAAGGCAAAACAGCGTTGGGCATCGGAAATGAGGGCAAGCTGGTATTGTTCCTGCAAGCTTTTGAGCGTTCTTTTGACGCCTTCATAACGTTCCAGGCGGGTTCTGGAAATGCCACGATGCAGCCGCGCCAGTTCCTTGGCCAATTTTTCCCTGCCGTTCAGTGGCTTGCTGTTTTCCTGAATCAGAATGGTATGCCAGATGGCTTCCACATCAATTTCCGGATAGCGTTCGGTGGATTGGCGTTTGCGTTCTTTCATGACGGCGAAATAGCGTTCGCGCACTTCCCGACGATTCATGAAAACCCGGTGATATGTCAGGTAATGAGAAATTCCTCGATAAATTTCCTCCATGTCTTCATTGGTTTCTATGTTGATCAGTGTGCCATACAAGTCAAAGCAGACAGCGCGAATAGACATGAGACTACCTCCTTAGAACAGAGAGTGCAGCATGAACCAGAATTTGACTGTAACGCCAGTCCAGCCAGGAATTACGGGCGATGCGTAACAGCGTCATGCCCATGTAAAAGGGAATTCTCCGGGTGATGGCTGCAAATGCCGCCTGTCGGTCGGGAAAATGGGTGCTGTACTCCCAGAGAAAATGACCGATGTAGGACTCGGCCTGCTCACCATGATGGTTGTTGCGCAGGAAATGGTGTTTGATTTCACCGGCAATCATGCCCAGGTCGTAGGCGCGGTCAGCGCGCTTGATGCGCTCGAAATCAATGGCAATAATGGTTCGGGGGTGCGCAAACAAAAAATTGGATGGAGTGGCATCGCCATGAATCAGAACCGCCTGATCGCTCCACATACAGGGAGACTGCTGCCACTGATCGCGAAATCCATAAACTTCGCGCACTTGTGCTTCGCTAATGCGGTGGCGTCGCTGCAGACGCGCCACGATTTTATCAAAGTAGGCAAACTGGGTATGAAAGTGAACCGTCTCAGCGCTGGCCGTGTGGTTATGTAACTTGGCCAGAAACCAGGCGAGATCGGTGAGACGGGCATACAGCAAATCTTCATGGTGTTCAGCAAGACTCTGACTCATCACACTCGATAATGATTGACCGGGACAATATTCTTCCACGACCAGACTATTCATGTGGCGGGCAATGCCAAAAGCCTGAGGAATATGAAAATGCTTATGATTGAGACCGATGTTGCGCAAATAATGCAGATTTTGCCATTCATTCCAGGCTCTTTCCCAGGCGTTTTGGGGATCTTTACCCGGACGCTGAAAAAATTTCCCGATCACCTTTTGCTGAGAATGAGTTTCTTCATACAGAAATACCTCATTGGAAGCAGGAAACTGAAATACCCGAAAATTGCGGACCTGATCATTTGGCAGTATTTGCGGATAAACTTCATCGCGTAAATAGGCAAAAAGCGGATCCTGAGGATTCAGGCGCCCGAGATATTTCACGATATCTGCTCCATTCTGTTGCTCTTACAGTTCATGGCGGTGGCTCCTGAAGGGCGGGATGCAGCTCTATGTGTTCAATAGTCCAGCCTGGTTCCAGTCTTGCCAGGGTTGGGGCGATGTTGTCCATGATCTGACGACCCAGATCTTGCTGTGCTGTCGGTGAATGTGAAACCTGATTCAAGTCTGGAAAGGCCATGAAGGGATTGACAATCAGGCTCTCAAAATGGTTTTGGGCGTCATGTAGAGGCTGCCAGGGTCCGTGCCCGTGAAGAATGGCAACAGGGTGAATGGTCAACGCTTTTTCAGAGCCATCAGCACTGCGCACCATCACCCCGAAAGAACCCAAGTCCAGAGTTTTTTTCATCAGTTTGGGAACATTTGTTTTTTTGGGTACCGGTTTTTCAGGAGTCGGGCTGACAGATTGTGGAGATATCGGAATGTTGAGGGCAATACCAATGGCAATGGCGGCAGTGATCAGCGCGATAATAACCACCAGAATCCAGGGTTTTTTTCTGGAACGGGGAGATTTGCGTGGGGCCAATGTTCATCACTCCTTTGCGGAATGCCCGGATGTTCCAGGCTATCAACTGATTTGTATCATGGTCTGCAGCCAGAGACCAAACCGGGCAATACGTCGCGCGGGTCAAAGTCGCTGCAACGTCCCAGGGCAACTGCAGTTTTTGGTTTTAAGCCTGTATTTATGCCTTCTGTCAGCCTCATTAATCATCTGCACGATGGGTATGACATGAAGTTGATGGCACCAGAACGGCTGACCTTCATGTCCTTATTGCAAGAGACGTGAATATGAAGCGGCTTATTGCTGCCGGCTATTGCGCCAGGCCAGCCAGAGCAGTGGGATCGCCCATAGAGCGGAGAAGGTGTAAATCTGATTCAGTGAAATGAAATGTTGCAGTGGACCCAGTCCGGTAGAGCCGATGCCTTCTCCAATCATCAGCGCTCCAACCAATAGTCCAGCCATTTGCGTGCCCTCCTTGCCGTGTGCGGCCACCCCGAAAGCCATGCTGTAGGGATAGTATATACCGCAAGCCGCACCGGCCAGGGCAAATGCCAGTAACAGCGCCGTTGCACTGAGCAGATGGGGGATGATGATAAAGCAGGCTGCCATACCGATAGGCGCCAGACGATAAATCCAGCGTCGGGAAAGAAAGCGGTCGGGAATGCTGCCCAAAATGAAGCGGGCAACGGTCATACCTCCCCAGAACAGCGACAGAGCCAGGGCTCCGGTCGCGGCGGGAAGATGGCGGTCGACACTGACCAACACATTGGCCCAGCTGCCAAAGCTGCCTTCACAGATCGCATAAATCACTACTGCAAAAGCGAAGGGCATCATGGAGCGTCGCCAGGCACGTAAGCCGCCCAGTTCGTGCGTATCCGTATCCTCCGCGAGTGGAAATAAGAGTAGAACGAACCAAAGCAAAAGAATGAGGGCAGGCCAGGCCACCCAGCTCAACCAGCTTTGCGCACCAGTCAGAATCATGGGCGAGACCGCAGTTGCTCCGCCAATAACGGCATTCAGAATGGTGACGGCCGCCGCCGCAGCGCCCGCAAAGAGGAGCGACGCAGCCCGATTGATGGCGGCATTGGTCAAGCCGAACCCGATACCGAGCATCAGTGTTTCAGCCAGCAGCAGCAGCACAACGAACAGCCCGGTACTGAAAAAAGCCGCTACCAGAAAAGCCATGGCAACGGCATTGATAAGGGCTCCCAGACGAAACAGCCCCTTGCTGCCCAGGCGTTTATGAATGGCTCCCGCACTCAAAGCCGCCAATATGGCGCCGATGATTTCCGGAAAATACAACATGCCGTAAGTAGCATTACTCATATCGTAAGGTGCGCTGCGCAGGGTGGTACCCAGTGCTGGAATCAGCACAAAAGCAGCTCCCTGCAAAAAACCGGCAATATAAACGGCGCTGAGACCGCGTTTCACAGGGCGCCTTTGGCATGCTGAATAATATGCGCGCTGACGCGCAAGGCATTGGCCATGATGGTCAGCGAGGGATTGACCGCACTAATCGAGGGCATAAAGCTGGCATCCACCACATACAAATTGTCCAGATCATGCGCCTTGCAATGAGGATCAAGGACATTGTCGGCAGGATCCTCACCAAAGCGGCAGGTTCCGACCTGATGGGCGGTGGCAGAAATATCCATGGCCTGAAAAAATACGCCCATGAACCCGGCTTTCTGCAGAATTTCCCGCCACTTCTGGCAAAGGCGGCGATGACTTTCGCGGTTTTTGGGATTCCAGGCCAGACAAATGTTGCCATCGGTATCCAGAGTCACCCGGTTGTCTGGATCAGGCAGGTCTTCGGTGGTCAGCCACCAGTCTACGGAATGACTGGCCGTCCAGGCGCTGATGGGAATCGGCATGAGCGGCCGCTGCGCATGGAGCAGGCCCGGTGTGACCTTTCCCAGCCCCTGAATATGCCCCAGTGGATAAGGATAGTCCGGGTCTCCGGAGTCTTCATAAAAATCGTTCAAAGCCAGGGTTTTCTGAAAAATGCTGCGATTTTCCCGACCCGGTTTAATGGCCATGCAGGCGCTATTGAGATGGCACATATAATTGCGCCCAACCTGATCACTATGGTTAGCCAGTCCTGAAGGATATTTTTCCGACGCAGAAGCCAGCAGGAGAGCCGCACTATTGACCGCTCCTGCAGCCAAAACTACCAGCCGGGCCTTAAAGCTTCCCTGATCGGTCTCGACAGATTCCACCGTTTTGCCGTTTTTACCATGGATCAGACGGCGCACCCGATGGCCGGTCAGCATCCGGACATTACTGTGTTGCAATGCGGGGCGGACACCGCACAGTTCCGCATCACCCTTGGCATGGAGCATACAGGGAAAGCCATCGCAAGTCGGGCAGCGCACGCAGGGGCTTTGTTCAGGTTCATCGGCCAAACGGTGGAGTGCCAGGGGCAGGGGAAAGGGGTGATAGCCCATCTCGCGCAGAGCCTTATCTACCAAAGCGATATCTTCATCATGGGGAAACGGGGGGTAGGGATAAGCTTTGCGGGGGGCTTCAGTAGGATCGGCACCGGCCTCGCCGTGCGTGAAATACCAGGATTCGGCCTCATCATAAAAGGGTGCCAGATCATTATACGTGATGGGCCAGGCGCGGGTATTGCCACCCTGATGCTGGCGAAGCGCAAAATCCTTGGCGCGGCGACGCAAAACGGCTGCCCCGTAAAACTTGGTGTTGCCTCCGACATGATAACCGGTGACCGGTGAGAAGGCTTTGCCGTCCTGATCATGCCACTGTTCATCGGTATGATAGCGGTGTTCGCCGAAAACTGTCTGGGGATCCCAGTTTCCCCATTCACGGGGTAAATAATCGCCGCGTTCAAGAATCAGAATTTGTAAACCAGAGTCCGCCAGGGCACGGGCCAGTGTTCCGCCACCCGCACCGCTGCCGATAATAATGACATCGGCATCCATAGGGTCATCCTCCGTGGCGGAAATCCGGATAAATCAACATGCCCCCATCTACAGCAAGGGTGGTGCCGGTGATGTAACTGGCGAGATCACTCGCCAGAAAAGCCACGACATTGCCAATTTCCTGGGGCTTGCCGAGGCGACCCATGGAGATTTTTTTGTCGAGATCTTTCAACGACTGAGGATCGCTCCACACCGATTCGTTGATGGGTGTTTGAATGGCACCCGGGGCAATGGCCACCACCCGAATGCCTTTGTCTGCGGTTTCCTGGGCCAGGGTTTTGGTGAACATGGATAATCCCGCCTTGGCGCTGGTGTAGGCACTATAGCCTTCCCAGGGAATGAATTCGTGCACTGAAGTAATATTGATGATGACCCCGCCCTGGAGTTTTTCCATGCGCGGGATGGCTGCCCGGGCACAATAATAAGGGCCGAGCAGATCAACGCTCAGTACTTTCTCCCAGATTTGCGGGTCATCATCTCCCACCAGGGCACGCGGCCCGTCCATACCGGCATTGTTGACCAGAATATCCAGACCCCCAAAAGCCTGCTCAATTTGCTGTACCAGTTTTTCCACTGCGGCCGGATCAGAGATGTCTGCCTGGAATGATTGCGCTTTGCCGCCTGCCTTGCTGATGCTGTCGACTACGGCATCGGCCTCATCCTTGCCCTTGCGATAATGGACCGCCACTTCTGCGCTCGCTGCCGCCAGAGTTTCCGCAATAGCCCGTCCCAATCCACCACTGGCACCCGTGACTAAGGCCCGTCGTCCCTGCAAATCAAGATGAATCATGCCAAAGCTCCTGTAATATCCAGATGAAAATTTTCTCCGATCCAGTCTCCGCTTTCCTGCCAACGGATGGTGAACTGAACACTTTCTCCCGCGCTTAACGGTTTCAGGGGCAAAATGGCTACATGACCAAGTTCCCAGTCTTCCGAGTGGAGATCCTGCACATCCTGCCAGCCATTAATACCCCAATGAACCGTAAAGGGGGCACGAAGCAGCACACGTAACTCCTGGCCTGCCGGTAATTGCCGGGGCCTTTGCCGCAAGCGCCAAAGGCGGTAGTCAATATCCGGTTTTTTCCCTTGATAGCGTTTCCAGGTGGCTGCAGGCCGGTCTACGGGCTCCCCTTTCATGAAGCTGTGACACAGTTTGATATATTCACCGTGGGCCCAGACCAGTGGCATGGCGGAACCACTGGGGTGGCCCGGTTCCAGACCCTTTTCCGGAATCGGGTCGGCTTCCCAGATTTGTTCGGGGAGTAGGCCGCCTTTCCCGGTCATGGCGGCCATGGCTTCAATGTAGGGCAGGGCGCTTTCTCCAGCGGCCAGCGCGTAATGACCGCGCTCTCCAACCAGCAACGGCCAGCCACGGCCAATTCCGGTGCCATCAAAAGGGCTGCCATCCTGATGTTCTCCGTAGCCATCCCCATTATAACGATGCCATACCGGACCGCTGGGGGTGTCGGTTTTGAGCAGGGCATCCATCACCTTGACGGAGGCAACAATGTGAGGATCTGCAGCGCTGCGCAGTCCATAACGCACCAGTTGCAGAAAATCATTGGCTACCTGCTCGCTGGCGGGAAGATGCGGATCATGCGCCCGATTTTTGATCAACACCCACTCATCTTTGGCGCCATCCTGAACCAGCACATCTTCCGGCGTAATCCGCACAAAATAACCGGGTACCTGATACTGTCTGGCCAGATCCGTATCCTTGACAAAAGTCCAGTCTTCCAGTCGTGCATTCCAGTAGTCCGCCAGCATCAGTGCACATTCAGCGGTTTTACCGCCCATTAATTCGGCACCCTCTACCAGCGCTGCAACGGCGACTGCCAGCGTAAAAGTATTGACGCCGCCATCTTCTTCCCAGCGATCCTGTCCGGTTACCGGGCCTTCGTGGGCAATAAAGTGCAGGGCACGCTGGACCATATCGGCTACGGCAATGTCTTCCAGGGCGTTATGCTGGCGGAGCAGCGCGGCCAGTAAAACGGGAAACCCGGTTTCATCCAGTTGAACACCTTGCCAAAATGGTTTGCCACCGAGCCACTGGTTTTGCAACCAATGGCCATCAGCCTGCTGGGTGCTGATGAGGTAAGTCAGCACCTGTCGGGCTTCCTGGGTAGCCCCCATGGCGACCAGGGCTCCGGCGCTTTCGACCAGGTCCCGTGACCAGACCAGATGATAGCCGCCGCGACTGGTACTGGCTTCACCCCAGGGCACCGAAAGGCTGGCGACCAGCGCACCGGGAAAAGTCCGGTCTTCATGAACCTTCAGAATATTCTTGGAACGGGCATAAAGGGTTTTGGCCGTATCGGGAAGTTTGCTGGCGAAATTGCGGGGGCGCGGATGTTTTTTGTGCCAGGCCTGCCACAAATCCGCATAACTGGATGATGTGGCCTGGAAACCATTCGCCAGCGCGCTCCAGGCATTGGTCGCGGCGGCTTCTTTGCTGGAGCCCAGTCCTAAAGCCAGAGTCCCCTGACGGGGCATTTGTCCGGCCAGGGCCACTTCACCAGGTCCGGCTTCCCCATATTCCCAGAGCATGCGCCCATGCTCATGAAAATCCTGCCACAAATCGCTGGCGCCGACCTCCCCAACGCTGCAGTGTTCCAGCGCCGCGTAACCGGCGGAATTCCGGCAGGCGAGAGCCAGTCCGAAAGGACCCTGTTCTGCCCAGAGCACCTTGCGACCTTCCCAGTCACCGACCCAGGCCCGATTGTTTTCGGCATCTTCCCCGAGTCGCGCTGAACACAACAGATAAGGGCGGAGACTGGAATCTCCTTCCAGCTGAAAATCGACGAGCAGCACATCACGGTCAGGATCAGCACAGACCTTGATGGTAAAGTCAAAACGCGCGTGATGATGGCGGATGATGGGTAGCGGTACCTGCGGATCACCCAGTTCCAGAGCCGGCTCTGGCAGGGTTTTCAGTTCCTGCCAAAAGCCTTGATCATCGGCAATGATAAATCCGAGATCACGCACCTGCGGAATATCAATGCGCGGATAAAACACTTCGGTAATGATGCCGCTGCCGGTGGTGAACCACAGCTTGCTGGTGCCCAATGCTGTCCCGACACAGGACTTCCGGGCGGTAGACCATACCGGATGACGCCACTGTGCTGCCGGTGCCTTACTGACTGACTCCATATAATCACTCCTGGATGAATGTCCGTGGATTTCAAGCACCGGCTGGTGTTATTCAATGATCAAAATGCGTTGTTCCTCCGGTACCATTCCCTGAAAGAATGAAAAAATTAACCTTTGTGCTTGGGCAGAATACCCGCTTTTTCGAGATAAACGGGCAATACAGCCACCACGCGCATACCCCGTTGCACATCAGGATCTTTGAGCATGTGATACAGACCGGATAGTCCTCCGGCTTTGCCGGTGGCCTCGTGTTCGGCAGCATCCGCAAGGGCAGCGGCCATCAAGCGTCCACTTTGCATAAGACTCGCAGCGGAGTTCATCAGCGGACTATCCTGGCTCTTTTGCACGAATTGTCCCAGCAGGCTTTCCAGATTAATGGTTTCGGCAAAAAGACCAATTTGACGACTGAGGTCCGCAACGCGCTGCAAATTGCCATCGTCCTGCATTTGTTTCAGCAGACGCAAGGCTTCGACAATGGTGGTATCGGCCGAGGTTTCCTGCCAGATATCACCCAGTTCCTTGATTTTGGCCACCACAGCACCGCCCGCAGGCCCCCGGAGAAATTCCAGAACGGCATTTACTTTCGGAATGATTTCGCCAAACATCTGTAGGGCAGATAACCACTCTGCCAAAGGCATTTCATGCAGTTTACTCAGCAGACTGGGGATAAAAGGCTTCAATAACGCGATGCTCTCAGTCACAAAAGCCGCATTTTCACGGATGAGCGCCAAGAGACCGCTTTCGCGCAGGACGTTAAGCGTATCAAGCAGCTCTTCAATGCTCCCTTCCAGATCATAGCGTTCATTCCATGTGCCGGCTTTGAGGGCCAGTTCCATGGGCAGGTTTCCTGCCGGGCTGCCCATAAAGCTTTCGCTACCATGGGCAAGGTCGCCCAAGCGGGCAAGACCTGCCCATTGTTCTGGTGTGAGTTGAGGGGTGAAAGATTCTTGTGTTGCCATAATGCATCTCCCTTGATTTATATCATGCCAATAGTAAAAGAGGGCCTTGCGGCCCTCTTTTTTCAGGCTGCGAAGAGTTTTTCGGCCAGTAATTTGGAAGCGTCAAGCCCCCATTCCGGCATTTTGCCCTTCGTCTTGAAGAAGAGATTTTTGTACTGCATTTTCAGCAAGAAGGGCATATGGCCCATTTTCAGAATCTGGTCAGGACCGCCAAACCAACTGTTGGAGCGGATATAAAAGGCCATGTTGTTGCCCATGTCACCAATACAATAGACTACGGGTTCCAGAGGCTTGTCGGCTTCCACCGGAGCCATTTTCCCCAGATCCTTGGCGATTTGCTTGGCGACAATTTCACATTGGGCATGACCAATTCCGCCCAGTTTCGGCACGGTAATGGCGGCCGCGTCACCCGCTGCAAACACATTGGGATATTTGGGATTACGCATGGTCACATCGGTCACTACAAAGCCTTCATTATCACTGATAGGCAGGCCTTTCATGAAATCATGGGGAACCCAGTCCGGGAAAACCAGTTTCAATTCGGCTTCAATATTTTTACCGCTGGCCAGTTCAATACCGTCCTTGGTTATCCGGGTAATATCTTTGGCTTCATTGACATAATTGAAACCCATGCCCCCGGCGATTTCGAGGAGCTTTCCCACTACTTTTTCACCAGCATCCTCAGCAATCAGGGCCGCTGGGGTAAACACCGTGATTTTATCGGGACCGCCCTTGCCGTGCTGTCCTAACCAGGTAGCCATGGACAACATGGTTTCCACGGGCGGGCCTTCACAGGCCGCTTCAGCACTTGGGAAAGCATGACCACCATACAACTTGACGTCTTTGGTCCCATCGCCCTGATGGAAACGGGCAGAACCAATGGCTACCGGACCACCTTTGTATTCATGGGCCAGGAAATGACGCAATTTGTTACCGTAGTAAAAATCGCTGACCGTATGGCCGTGTTCGGCAAATCCTTCAATTTTATCATAGGCCAGACGATTGCCCACGGCCACAACCAGATAGTCATAAGACATGCTTTCGGGCGCAGCGCCGGGGCGCTCATTTGGCACAAAATCCACACGCCTGGCATCCGGGTCAATGGCTTTGATTTCGGCCTGAATAAAGCCGATATCATCTTCATCCAAAGTGCTGGCTATATCCATTGCCAGGGTTTTACTGGGGTCGCGATCCTCAAAAACTTCGGCAGGAATATTAGGCACAAACAACAAGAAATTTTTGCGATCAATAACGGTGATACGCACCGACTCTCCACACAACTCACGTACTTTTTGGGCTGAACCGAGACCGGCAAAATTACCACCAAGAACGACAACATGAGGCTTCATAGATTTTCCCTCCGTTTTTTCGTCATGAAATTGCAATAATCAACATCCAAATTGAATGAATGTCTCCTTATTAAGAGTAGTAGATAATCTCAAAAGTTCAACAAAACCTTTTTGGATGGTTATCTGGTTCATTATATTAATACGGTATTATATTTTTATTGGATTATAAATCATCAGGTTTTGCCAGATGATTTTTCTTCAGTTTCTCGAAAATATCCAGGGCCCGCTGTCTGACTTCATGGTGATCAATGAGCCGTTGAGGATAATTGTCTCCCAGAACGACCCCTGCCTTTTTAAGAATGTCCTGATCTGCCGCCCAAGGCTGGTGAATAAAGCGGTCGGGCAGAGCGGATAATTCCGGAATCCAACGGCGCAGATATTTTCCTTCGGGATCAAATTTTTCTCCCTGTAATACCGGGTTGAAAATCCGGAAATAGGGAGCTGCATCTGCACCCGAACCGGCAACCCATTGCCAGGAAGCGCTGTTATTAGCCAGATCCGCATCCACCAGGGTATCCCAAAACCAGGCTTCTCCCTGTTGCCAGGAGACCAAAAGATCCTTGATGAGAAAACTCGCGCAAATCATCCGGACCCGATTATGCATCCAGCCACTCTGCCAAAGTTCGCGCATGCCTGCATCGACAATCGGATAACCCGTTTGTCCAGACTGCCAACGCTCCAGCAAAAGCGCATCTTTTTGCCAGGGAAACTCGGCAAACTCCGGACGCAATGGGGTGTCCGGCAACTGCGGAAAATGAAACAGTAAATGCCAGGAAAACTCCCGCCAGCCCAATTCCCGCAAAAAATGTTCCCCTTCATCCGTAAGCTCGGGATGTTGCCGCAAGTGAAAATGCGTTTCCTGCCATATCTGACGAGGACTGATTTCACCATGACTCAGGTGCGGAGAAAGTCGGGATACGGAATTTTGGGCAGGAAAATTCCGCCCCTCACTGTAGTTCACCAGTGATTCATCCAAAAATTGCTGAAGTCTGTTTTTGGCGCCGGTTTCACCGGGGGCCCAGAATTCCGAAAAACGAATAGCCCAATTGGGTTTTTGCGGAAGCAGATGCCAATCTGCCAGAGTTTCAGTTACCAGGTTTTGGGTCAGTTCATGCGGTAAAGACGAAAAATCGGGTTCTGGTAATGCTGGCGCAATGCTGAAGCGAGCCAGGAGGCTTTTCCAGAAAGGTGTAAAAACCTTATAGGGTTTCTTGTCGTGATGATGCAGCCAGGGTTCAACCAGGCAATCACCCGTAAACGAGCGCACAGCAATACCCTGGCTGCGCAACTCGGCCTTGATGGCAGTATCCTGAGCTATTCCAGCAGGATCATAGCGGCGATTCCAGAAAACTGCTCGCGCCGAAGTTTCAGCAATGATTTCCTGCAAAATCTGCAGAGGTTTCCCACGTCTGAGCAGTAAAGGTAAACCATGCCGGGCAAGCGCTTCCTGTAATTGTTGCAGACTATGATGCCGCCACCAGAGCTCGGCAGCACCAGCCTGCGCATCAGCATCATGAATATACAGCGGTATTACTGCTCCTTCCTGGGAGGCTTCCCACAAGGCCGGATGATCAGCGAGACGAAGATCTCGGCGCAACCAGACAATCGTAATGGTCATCCTGTAGCCTCATAGGGTAGATAAACCAAGCGGCGTTCCTCAGAACAGGTTCTTGATGGTATCCATCAATTTGCTCCCCATATCGGTTCCCGCACTACTGTTTGTCGAAGCGGTTGAAGAAGTGGTCGCAATGGGGGGGTAACCCGCCAGATAATCACTGACCCCGATGATGTTGCTGCCGCCACTGATGGTAGGCCCGGTGACCGAAGGGGGACGGAAAAAGCCTGTCGCCGGATTTCCCGCCATGGCAGTACGCATATAGTGAATCCAGATCGGCAAGGCTTCCCGTGCCCCGGCGGCCCAGCGTCCCATGGTATGGTTGTCGTCATAACCCACCCAGACGCTGGTGGTCATGCGTGGACTGAAACCATTGAACCAGGCGTTGTTTTCATTGTTGGTGGTACCGGTTTTGCCGGCAATGTCATTACGTCCGAGGCTTTGCGCTGCCACACCCGTACCAATTTTAATGACCTGCTGCATCATTTGCGTCATCAAATAGGCGACGCCTGGCGGTATGGCTGTCTGTTGGGATGGGGGAGCATAACCCATGGGGCAGTTCAGCAAGGAAATCTGGGTTCCCCGACCATTGACGATTTTGGTAATAAGATAAGGGTGGGGTAGAAAACCACCGCTGGAAAATACCGAATAGGCTCTGGCCATTTGCAGCGGGCTGTAATCTCCGGCACCCAGGACCATGGAAGGTACCTCTGGAACCTGCTTGGCAGGAAACCCAAAACGCTGCACATACTGGGCGGCGTAGGGGATGCCAATATCCATCAAAATGCGGACACTGGGGACGTTGTGGGAGTACGCCAGATTGGACCATACCGGTATGGGCGTGTTCGAGAACTGCTTGCTGTAGTTGGTCGGCGCATAAACCTGCCCATCGGGCAGGGTGATGGACAGAGGGGTATCCGGTATGGGGGTCTGGGGCGTCATGTAAGTGCTTTGACCGGATGCCAGCAGTGCCGGTGCATCCATGGCTGCAGCATAGACAAAAGGTTTAAAACCTGAGCCGGGTTGCCGATAGGCAAATACCGCACGATTAAAGTGGCTGAGTTCGTAGCTGAACCCACCCACCATGGCGTGAATAGCGCCGTTGCGGCTGTCGAGACTGACCAGCGCGCCCTGTACCTTGGGAATCTGGGTAAGCTGCCATCCCGGATCCTTTCCGGCAGAAGACCAGACATTGGCACCCCATTCCTGCCCGGCCCCAGCGGTCATCGCATGAACGTAGGGACGCAGCCAGATCAGGTCGCCGCTATGTAAAACACTATCGACCTGACTGGGCAGGGGACTGTTGAAACGCAGACGGGCCCAGCGCACATCACGCAGGGTCATGGTGATGTTTTTCTTGCCCTCCAGTGAAACCGTAGCCGTTTTGCTATTGGCAGTGATGACTACCCCCCATTTCAGGTTGGCCGGGTCATGAGGCGGGAGGGCATCGGGACGCTGTCCGGTAAGGGCCGTTTGCAGGGCATCGCCACTCAAACGGGCAACAGGCCCACGATAGATTTTCGGGTCCATGCTGGAAAGTCCCATATCGTAGTTTTCCAGTCCTACGGCTACGGCTTCGTTGGCGGCAATCTGATCTTTGGGAATGATGCTGGTGTAGACCTTGAGTCCTGAGCGATAGGTGAAATCACTGCCAAATTGCTGGGTCAGCCAGCTTGCGATCCAGTCGGTGACGTAAGGAGCACTATCTGAAGCCTGGGCATGGAAGCGGGAAAGAACAGGTTCAGCATTGGCCTTGGCGGCTTCAGCCCTGGTAATATAACCGCGATTGACCAGACGCTTCAGCACATAAGCGCGGCGTTTTTTGGCAAGATCCGGATTCATGACTGGATTCAGTACCGAGGGTGCTGGCGGGAGTCCGGCAATGGTGGCCATTTCCCCCAATGTCAGTTGTTCGACACTCTTGCCGTAATACGTGCGGGCGGCAGCCTGAACGCCGTAGGCCCCCTGACCCAGATAAATTTTATTGAGATACAGTTCCAGAATCTGCTTGTGACTGAAGTGGTCCGCCAGTTTGTAAGCCAGTAAAATTTCCGCAATTTTACGGGTGATGGTTTTTTGTGGCGTAAGGTAAAAATTACGGGCAACCTGCTCGGGGATGGTGCTGGCCCCCTGTACAGGAGACATATGGATCAGGTCGACCAGCGCCGCACGTATGATGCCCGGATAGCTGACCGGATAGTACAGTGGATTATTACTGTAAAAACGGGCGTTCTCTGCAGATATGAAAGATTCCTGCAATTTGACCGGAATCTGGTCAATGGGCAGGGCATAGCGCATTTGCGGACCGACTTCCTGGAGCAACGACCCGTCCGCCGCATAAATCCGCAGGGGTTCATCGGGATGCCATTCTTTCAGTTCATGAACGGGCGGCAGGGTTTCCCAGATGCGATACACATAAATACTGATACCAATGAAAATGTTGATGATGATCAGCGCGATGATCAATAAAACCCAGCGTCCATAACGAGGACGTTTGGGTGCCTTGCCACGCGCACGGGGGCTGCCGGTTTGAGCCATGCTGTTTCTTCCATTTCCTGAATGCTTGGCAAAAGAGAGGGGAGACTGCCTTTTACCAAGTATCCTGTTGCCGTTTTGTCATTGCGAGACGGCTTATGGCGCAATACTATACCACCATGAATCTAAAGAGTCGCTTCGCCCCGAGCCCCACCGGCTATCTTCATCTGGGAAATGCCCGCACCGCCTTGTTTGCCTGGTTGGCAGCACGGGCTGTTGCGGGTCGTTTCGTTCTGCGGCTGGAAGATACAGACCAGTCCCGCTCACCGCAAATTTATGAAAAAGCTCTGTTGGAAGACCTGCGCTGGCTGGGTCTGAACTGGGATGAAGGCCCCGACATAGGCGGCCCGGTGGGTCCTTACCGGCAGATGGAACGCCTGGATATTTATCAAAAATACTACGAAGCTCTGCTGGAAACAGGACAGGCTTATCCTTGTTATTGCAGTGCCGAGGATCTGGCCGCAGAACGGGCGGTGCAAAGGGCCTCTGGCAAGCCACCGCGCTATGGCGGACGTTGTCGGCATTTGAATGCGGAGCAGCGCAGTGAGCTTGAAGCCAGGGGTATCCAGCCGGTGTTGCGCTATCGGGTACCTGACTCGGGAATGTTGATCGTGCCCGACCGGGTTTGGGGTGAGCGCAGCTATGCCCTGGCTGATCTGGGTGATTTTGTCATTCGCCGCAGTGATGGCAGCCCGGCCTTTTTCTTCGCCAATGCGCTGGACGACGCCCTGATGGGGGTGAATCTGGTGTTGCGCGGAGAGGATCATCTCAGCAATACCCCGCGTCAGGTTCTGATTTTGCAGGCGTTGGATTTGCCCATACCCGAATATGCCCATCTGCCCCTTCTGCTGGGTAGTGATGGTCAGCCCCTGTCCAAACGCCACGGCGCGGCCAGTTTGCGTGATCTTCAATTGCAGGGTTATCTCCCGGCAGCCGTGCGAAATTATCTGGCCCGTCTCGGTCATCACTACGCGGAAACTGATTTGCTGGATGATCAGGCTCTGGCTGCGGGCTTTTCGGTGGAAAAAATAAGCCGTGCGCCGGGGCATTTTGATGTCGCTCAGCTTCAGCATTGGCAGCGTCTGGCTCTGCAGGCGTTGAGCGATGCACAGCTGTGGGAGTGGCTGCTCGCTGCCAATTCATCCAATATTGAAAATCGTTTATTGGAAAAAATGTTGAAGACTGTTAGTGAAGATGAAAATCTGCCAATACAGTTTGTCGCAGCAGTGCGCGCCAACGTGCTGTTTCCCGAAGAGGCCGTGGATTGGGCAAGACGTTGCTTTGCCGATGAGGCATTTGCTGAATTGGAAAAAGATGACGCAGCACTTGCCGCCCTTGCAGAAACTCCGGCGGAATTCTGGCCGTTGGCTGCGGTGCTCCTCCAGCAGTCAGCCGGAGATTACCGGATCTGGACCAAAACCCTGCAGCAGGAAAGTGGATTAAAAGGAAAATCCTTGTTTATGCCCCTGCGGGCAGCCTTGACAGGACGCAGTCATGGTCCCGAACTGGCAGCTCTTCTGCCTTTAATCGGTATGGAGCGCGCGCAACAGCGCCTGCGTACTGCCGCCAGCGTATTATCTGAAGCGAGAAATTAATGTCGCCATCCCTGCCGTCCATCATTCTTTACGACACCCTGCAGCGTGACAAGACCATTCTGGAACCGGCAACGCCGGGGCAGGTGGGTATTTATGTTTGTGGTATGACAGTCTATGACTACTGTCATCTGGGTCACGCCCGGGTCATGGTCACTTTTGATACGATGGTGCGTTATTTACGGGCACGGGGCATGAAAGTGACCTATGTGCGTAATATTACCGATATTGACGACAAGATTATCCGTCGTGCTCTGGAACAGGGCGAGTCTATTCAGGCGCTGACCGCGCGTTTCATTGAGGCCATGCATGCCGATGAAGCGGCCTTGCTCTGCCAGAAGCCGGACCTGGAGCCGCGTGCTACGGAGCATGTGGGTGCCATGCAAAACATGATTGCCGAGTTGATTGAACGGGGACATGCCTATGCAGCTGCCAACGGCGATGTGTATTACGCCGTGCGCAGTTTCCCTGACTATGGCAAGCTTTCGGGTAAATCCATAGATGAACTCAATTCGGGCGCGCGCGTGGAGTTGGGCGAAGATAAACGCGATCCCCTGGATTTTGCCCTCTGGAAAGCGGTCAAGCCCGATGAACCCTCCTGGTCTTCACCCTGGGGTGAGGGTCGGCCCGGCTGGCATATAGAGTGTTCGGCCATGTCTGCAGATGCCTTGGGCTGCACTTTTGACATTCATGGTGGCGGCGCCGATTTGCAGTTTCCGCACCATGAAAATGAAATTGCCCAATCCCAGGGGGCAGGGTGCGCTTTTGCCCACTACTGGATGCATAACGGCTTTGTGCGCATCAATGACGAAAAAATGTCCAAGTCCTTGAATAATTTTTTAACGGTGCGCGAGCTTCTGCCTCTTTTTTCAGGCGAAGTGCTGCGCTTTTTTATTCTTTCCAGCCAATATCGCAGTCCCTTGCATTATAGTGAAGAAGGGCTGGAGCAGGCCCGTGCCGGATTGACGCGCCTATACACGGCACTGCGCGGCATGCCAGCGCGCCAAATTGTGCCCGAATTGGGCAGTGAATGGCGGGAGCGCTTTCATAACGCCATGAGTGATGACTTTCATACTCCGGCAGCCCTCGCCACCCTTTTTGACCTTGCTAGGGAAATCAATCGCTTGCGAGATGAGCAAAGCGAAGTGGCAGCACCCTTGGCCACCCTCCTGCGCGAACTGGCAGCCATGCTGGGAATATTGCAGGAAGACCCGGAAAGCTATTTCCGGGGTTCCAATGAAAGCGATAATGTCTGGATTGAAGAGCGCATAGTGGCCCGCCTTGCCGCCCGCCAGAAAAAAGATTTTGCGGGCGCAGATGCCATTCGTGCGGAATTGGCTGCTGCAGGAATTATTCTGGAAGATGGCCCTGCCGGCACCAGTTGGCGACGGCATGGAGCCTGAATTGCCGGGCGGCAGCCGCTTTACGAATTAATCGTCGTTCAGTGGCAGGGACTGCTGACCGGGGTCTTCAAGACTTTCTGCAACGTCCCCTTCCGAAACAGCCTTTGTTACTGCCGTTTCAGTAAACAGTGGCAAATGCCAGTCTTCAGGACTTGTTACAGTAGCTGCTGTCGAGGAACTCTCGGTGGCAGAAGGTTCCGCCAGCCCGGTCACTGGCTCAGCCGAGAGTTCTGCTGCTTCAGAATCAGAGGTCAGGACGGACCCTGTGGCGGCGCTCATGGTTTCCGGAGCTGAATCAGGCTGTATTTCCGCTGCTTCTGATGTTTCCGCCCGGGTTTCTTCCTGAGCTTCCGCCGGCGCTTCCTCGGCAGCTGCGATGACGGCAGGCTCGGTAGGGAGGCTCTCGGTCAGCACTGCTGTACTCACCGGAGTGGCTACCAGCATTTGATGCCAGTCGTCCGTGGCAGGAACCGGCCCGGGATAGATCAGCAGTTCACGCGGCGCCGGCTGTTCAAGCTTTGCCGGCGTTTTGGCTGCTGCTTTAGGCGCTGCATGAGTGGTTTCCGGAGTGGCTTCCCCGGTCTCCGTTTCCAGAGCGTTTTCGTTCTCTCCCGAATTACCCTGGGTGGAACGCCGGGCTCTGGCCCGCCGACCTCCGCGCCGTCGACGGCGGCCCCGGTTTTCTTCGCCGGAATTTTCTTCGACTACTTCACTTTCGGGAGCAGGCGGCGCTTCACTGCCATTGCTTTCTGCCAGAAAGGTAGCTGCGTCCACCGGGACATAACGCGATACCAAAGCGCGTACCAGGCGGGCGAGAATCCCCTCTTCGGGCACGGCAGGTTTGTTGTTGCCGCCAGTATTGTTGCTTTTGGCTGCCGGCGCCGGGGTGCGGAGCGGGGGCAGCACATCGGGTGGTGGTGGTGCAGTCAGCGGACTCAGCGCCGCAGATTCGGTACCAGGACGGCTGGGACGTGCGGGTAAAGCATTGTTCAGGTTTTGTGGCAAAGTCCGCGTGGCGCTCGCCTCCATGCGGGTGCGCTCAATGTTGTAGTGCGGGGTTACCAGCTCCGGCTTGGGAATGATGACAATGCGGGTTTCTGTTTTTGCCTCAAGTTCGAGAATCGGCAGACGTTTCTCGTTGAGCAGATAAACGGCCACATCCACCGGTACTTCACAGTGCACTTCAGCAGGACCGGGTTTCATGCATTCTTCCTGCAGTAAGCGCAGCACATGCATGCTGGTTGCCTCACAGCCGCGAATCTGGCCCGTACCATTACAACGCGGGCAGGGTTCCGTAGAAGCTTCTTCCAGGCTGGCTCCCAGCCGCTGCCGGGACATTTCCATCAAACCAAAGCGGGAAATACGGCCGAGCTGTACCCGCGCCCGATCCAGCTTGAGGGCTTCCTTGAGCTTGCCTTCCACTTCACGTTGATGTTTGGGAGACTCCATATCAATGAAGTCCACCACAATCAGGCCACCCAGATCCCGCAGACGGATTTGCCGGGCGATTTCTTCCGCCGCTTCCAGATTGGTGCGGAAAGCGGTTTCGGCAATATCTTGACCCTTGGTGGAACGGCCGGAATTGACGTCCACGGCAACCAGCGCCTCGGTATGATCAATGACAATGGCCCCGCCCGACTCCAGCCGCACTTCCCGACTGAATGCCGATTCAATCTGCTGTTCAATTTGATAGCGGCTGAAGAGGGGCACGTCATTATCGTAATGTTTCAGGCGGTGCACCATTTTCGGCATCATGGCGCCCATAAACTGCACGGCAGCGTTATAGGCGCCTTCCTCATCAATGAGGACTTCACCAAAATCTTCCGAAAAGTGATCGCGCAGGGCCCGGACGACCACATTTCCTTCCTGGTAAATCAGAAAAGGGGCGGCACGGGGTGCGGCTGTATCGACAATGGCCTGCCAGATTTGTTTCAGGTATTCGAGATCACGATGCAGCGCCTCAAGTTCTTGACCAATACCAGCAGTACGGGCAATAACGCCCATATTTTCGGGAATGTCGAGAAGTTGAAGGTGCTGACGAATCTGGGTGCGATCATCACCTTCAATGCGGCGGGAAACGCCGCCCGCCCTGGGATTATTGGGCATCAGGACCAGATAGCGACCGGCCAGACTGACAAAGGTGGTGAGGGCAGCACCCTTGCTGGAGCGCTCTTCCTTGTCCACCTGAACAATGACTTCCTGACCTTCGCGAATCAGTTCTTGAATGCGCTTGCGGCCCTGGCCGGGTTCCTGTTGCTGGAAGTATTCCCGGGCAATTTCCTTGAGTGGCAGAAAGCCGTGACGGTCCGCCCCATAATCAACAAAAGCCGCCTCCAGGCTGGGCTCTACACGGGTGATTCTGCCCTTGTAGATGTTGCTCTTTTTTTGTTCCTTGTAGGCGCGTTCAATATCCAGGTCGAGGAGTTTTTGACCATCTACCAAAGCCACCCGCAACTCCTCCGCATGGGTGGCGTTAATCAACATCCTTTTCATAAGTTCTTCTTTCTCCGGCGCTCAACCCGCATGCTCAATCAAGCAGGCCAGGGAGCGCAGCGTTTGTAATTGGGACCGAAAGGCTTGCCCTTCGATGCTAAAATGGGGGCCGCACCTTGTTAGCGCAGCGTCCTCAGTCGCAATATATGCCATAAAAGAATAGAATCGCAAACGAAAAAATGCAGGGGCGGTGAAAATATGGCGGAAAACGGAGTGCGACAGTGGCTGGTGACCGATGCGGATGCGGGCCAGCGTCTCGACAATTTCCTCCTGCGGGTCATGAAAGGCGTGCCCCGTTCTCACATCTACAAAATCCTGCGTAGTGGCGAGGTGCGGGTCAATAAAGGCCGGGCGCGGCCCCATTACCACATTGCCGTTGGCGATGTGCTGCGCCTGCCGCCGGTGCGGGTTGCTGAACCCAGTGATCCGGCCATTCTGCCTGCCCACCTGCGCGGACAACTGGAATCGGCAGTTCTTTTTGAAGACAGCCATGTGCTGGTACTGAACAAGCCCAGTGGTCTCGCTGTCCATGGCGGCTCCGGTTTGAGCTGGGGCATTATCGAAGCCCTGCGCCAACTGCGGCCAGAAGCCCGGGAACTGGAACTGGTGCATCGTCTGGATCGCGACACTTCCGGTTGTCTGGTGCTCAGCAAAAAGCGCTCGGCACTGCGGGCGCTGCATGAGGCCTTGCGCCAGGGACAGATGGAAAAACAATATCTGACCCTGGCCCTGGGTGACTGGAAAGACAAAACCCGCTCCGTGCGCCTGGCCTTGCGCAAAAATACCCTGCAATCGGGAGAACGCATGGTGCGGGTGGATCCGGTCGACGGCAAACCCGCACATACGCGGTTTTCGTTGCTGGAGCGTTTCCCCGGCGCGGCGTTATTGCAGGCCGATCTGGATACCGGACGTACCCACCAGATCCGGGTACATCTTCAGGCCATAGAGCACCCGGTGGCGGGTGATGAAAAATATGGCGACGCAGCTTTCAATCAGCGCCTGCGCAGTCTGGGCTTGCGCCGCCTGTTCCTGCACGCGGTCAGCATTCGTTTTACGCATCCTCGCGATCAGCAGCCCGTGCATATCCAGGCCCCGTTGCCTGCAGAGCTGGAAGGATTGCTTCAGCAATTACGTCAGGAGCCCAAATCATGAATTCTGCGCTGCAGGATCGCCGTCTGATCATATTCGACTGGGACGGCACTTTGATGGACAGCATACCCACTATTTGCCGATGCCTTGCCCATGCATTCTCCTATGCCGGGCTGGCCGATCGCGGCGAAGAGCAATATAAGGAAATTATTGGCTTAGGCCTTGGTGATGCGTTGGCGGTTCTCGCCCCTGATGCAGACGAAAACTTGCGTTCCCGCATTCTGGAGGGGTACCGGAATTGCTTTTTTTCCACCCCGGCAGTCGATATGCCACTTTTCCCTGGAGTGGAGCAGACGATCATTGCCCTGGCGGATGCTGGCTTTCAAATTGCCGTGGCAACGGGCAAGGCGCGCCGTGGTCTGCACAAGGTGCTGAATGAAAACCCGCACCTGGCGGCACGCATCAGCGCCAGTCGTTGTGCGGACGAAACCCGTTCCAAGCCCGATCCCCTGATGCTCGAACAGCTCCTGGATCATTACGCGTTGGCACCCGAAGCCGCCGTCATGGTCGGGGATACCGTCCATGATATGGAAATGGCCGTAGCCGCTGGCGTGTTGCCGGTAGGCGTTCTTTGCGGCGTACATGACAGCCAACGGCTGACGCGGGCGGGAGCGGCGCTGTGCTTGCCTGATCCGAGTTTTTTGCTTCGTGAGGTTGGTTGAAGCTTTATTCATGCCATTCATTCGGTTGACTTTGCCTTACTGATGTCTTTTTGACAATATTGAGTACCAATGAGGAGAGCAACCCATGCATCCAAACATCGCAGAATTTCCGCATCCTGCACTCATCGGAACCTTTCGCCAGTTCGGACCGTTTGGTATTGCCTACCAGATACTCAAGGAAAGCCATGCCACCGCGAAGGGCTGGACTGTCGAGATTGAGGTGCCACAAACAGGGGAACGCTTGGAATATCCTTTGAAGGATGCTCTTGACGATCCAGAGGCACGCTAGTGTTCGCCATCGCTTTTGACCTGACCGTTAAGGAAGCGGCGTCTGTCAAGGTAGTTGTCGCGTCCCCCATTTTTTAAGTAACCTTTTTATCCTGCCGCTGCGGGTTCAGATCTACCGCACCGACGGGTGTCCAATTGCGTGTGTGGCCTGACCAGCGCGCTGGGTTTCTCGCCTTGGCCGCCTCATAGAGGTCATGGCGCCTCGTCAGCAGTGCATGATCCTCGCCCCGATGGCGCTGGGCGGGGGTGACGAAGCGAATGCGGCTGTGACGATGCTCATGGTTGTACCAGGCGATGAAGTCACGCACCCAGATCCGGGCAGCTTCAAGGCTTGCAAAGCCGCTTTCCGGCCACTGTGGGCAGTATTTCAGCGTCCGGAACAGCGACTCTGAATACGGGTTGTCATTGCTGACCCGTGGTCGGCCACGGGATGGCGTGATCCCCAGATCATAAAGCTTGGCCAGCAGGGTGGATGATTTCATCGGGGCACCATTGTCGGAGTGCAAGACCAATGGCTGCCGCCAGCATTGCTCCACCATAAAGCCCCTTTGGATGAGCGCAGCGGCATACTCGCCACTCTCCTCCGTATGGACCTCCCAGGCCACCGCCTTGCGGCTGTATAAATCCTCAAAGAGGTAGAGATAGTAGTACTGCCCCCGCACCGGCGACGGCAAGTACGTGATATCCCAAGACCAGACGGTATTGGCTGCGGTGGCCGTATGGGTGGTGGGTAACTTCCCTTTGCGGGGCGGGTGCGCACGACCCCGTCGTGCGTTCATACCTTCGGCCTTGAGGATCCGGTAGAAAGTGGACTCTGATGCCAGATAAACCCCCGCATCCGCCAGCCGTGGCACGATCTGGGTGGGTGGCAGGTGTGCGGTATCCGGACGATGACAGGCGTCCAGCACTTCCTGCACCTCGGCTTCACTCAGCTTGTTGCTGGGTGCCGGTCGTTCCACCGTCGTGCGGGCATCCGCCTTCACCATTCCCTGCTCCTCTGTCCATCGCTGGACGGTACGTAATGATAAGCCCGCTTCTGTGC
>NZ_JACKZA010000008.1 GCF_015100155.1 Acidithiobacillus sp. HP-2
GTCCCGCACCTTGGGTACTTTGACGGGTACCGGACCCAGAGCGGTCATGATCTCGCGCTCCGGCAGATGCCCATTACGCACGACCGCCTGACGCCCATCAACCATCCGCACCGTCGCAAATTCTTCCAGCAATACCGCCACCTCTGCCTCTATGGCCTGCTCAATCAGAGAGCGTGCCGCGCGTCGAAGTATCCCTTCAATGCCCAGACCCAACTCTCCCATCCCACCTGCTATTACGGTATTCTTTTCCACGGCGTACTCCTTATGTTGCTCTTTGAGTCGGAAACCCTTTGTAGCAACAGTACGCCACCTCATTCAAGCCAGTTGTAACGCGCCCGTACACCACTTTCGAGCATAGCTCCACCTTGCGTCCCGACGGGCAGAAGCTGCTGGCCCGGTTGTGAGGGTGGGTCAAACCGTATCAAGGCTGATCATGGGCGTCTCACTGTGATCGTGATAGACCGCCTATAATCATTAGATGAGCCGTTTTGCGACATTAACGCCATAATATTAGCTGTATGGCGACAAATCACGAGAACTACATGCCTTCTTTAGCTGGAAAACGACGATTGGGCATCGAGGACAGCGCAGTTCTTCGCCTATGTAAGAGCGAATGAAACGGTCAAGGGCGGCCAGATGGCCGCCATTTTCACCTCCGACCTGGTGGCCACTGCCTGGTAGCGTGTAGCACACGCAGCACGCGCACCAGGTCGCCAGCGACGTCATAGATCAGGATGTAATTCTGATGAACCACTAGCTCGCGAGTGCCTGCGACACGACCAGGCCGACCGATGCCGGGATGATCGAGCAAACGCCCGGCCTTTTCTGCAAACAGTTCATCAAGGGCCAATGCGGCGGCCGGGTTGTCGGCCTCAATGTAGTCATAGATTTCGTCGCGGTCTTGTGTCGCCTCTGGCGTCCAGAACAACGCCATCATTCGGCGGAGGCTTCAAGTCGGCGGCGTGTTGCTGCCCGCTTGACCGCGAACTTTGCTTCGACCTCGGCCGCTGGGATCAGATTACCGGCATTGGCTGAGTCAAGGCCGATTTGCGCCTGGCGACGAAACCAAGCGTCATGCTCGGCGGCTTCCTGCTGCTGCCGAACGAAGTCGCGCATGAAGTCGCGTAGGAGCTGCGCGGCGTTGCGATCGCGGTTTTTGGCTGCGGTGGAGAACTCGGATTTCAGCGCTTCATCGACCCGGAAAGTAAAGGTAGACTCGCTCATGGCGTTGCCCTCATGTGTTACAGGATAAATACATCGTAGCACAATGCTAGGTGCGCTGAAATTGTTTTGCCGTGTCGCGTAAGTCCTGAAGGGAGGGCGGAAGGCGCCTTGCGCACTGCGGAAGGCCGGCTGGTGGCCCAAGGGATGCCCGGGGATTCGGGCGCGCTGCACCGCCTGGGCCGGCCGGCCGATGCCCTGCAGGAGACCCCCTGCCCTGCTTGACAATAGAGTTCTTTGAGTCAGGGCCTTTTCTGAGAAGCCATTAATCTGAAGTTTCAGTAAGTTTCATGAGGCACAGATTGTTGGGCGCTACGCTACCATATCCATTTGTGCCTGGACGAATAATTTATGAGGAGTTGGCAGAGATTTGACTAAATCCCCAGAATTGATCGGGGATGATTTCGTCCGCAAGCAGTAAGTGGATACACTCCTGCACCACTACGCTAATACATTACGACATGTTGATATGTTAACATGTCGTAATAATTACATGTATACACGTAGCATGATAGGCTTGGCTTTTTGCTTCTTGTAATTGCGGTATTATCCGGAATTATTGGATCGACGTCATTGACGATGGTGCTCATCGAGAAAAACGAGAGGCTGCCACTCCTCTGTGATGGATAAGGCATATATCGCTGTATTGACTAATATATCCGCCATACAATACACTTATACAAGTATCCATTATGACATAACGAGGTGTATACATGTCAGAGTGTAAAGTTGTGTCGGTAATTGCAGAAAAAGGAGGTGTGGGCAAGACTACAGTTGCCTTGACTCTTGCTGTGGCTGCTGTTCAAGCAGGCAACAAGGTTGCCGTGTTTGACCTTGATCCTCAAGCAACTGCAACACAATGGACCGATCGTCGTGAAGCCGAATTTCCATGGGTTGTTGCAATTCCATCGACTCGTTTGTCGGTTTCTTTAGAAAACGCCAAGGCACAAGGCGTAAATTTTGTGGTGATTGATACGCCTCCCCATGCAGGAAGTGCTTCTGTAGAAGCTGTTCGATATTCAGACTTAACGGTAATACCCGTAGAACCTCACTTATATACTATTGAAACACTACCAAAACTAAATGACATAATAAGATTGGGTGGGGATCGGCCGGCTTTATTCTTAATAAGTAAAGCAGCAACACAGGGTAAAGAAGGATTAGATGCCGCAACATACATTACGAAACAAGGGTTTAATGTCTGTCCTACAATCCTTCACCTCCGCGCAGCACATCGACATGCGGGAAATGTCGGCATGACAGCACAAGAGTATGAACCAAAAGGGAAAGCTTCGGAAGAATCTAACCTTGTATACATGTATACATTATCGCTTTTAACCATTTAGGAGAGAGGCATGGCAAAAATAAACCCATTATCACAAGGACTTAAACAACAAGAGCTACATCCTGACAACGCACAAGGGAAATCTATTCAGATTGATGTGCAAAATGAGCATATCGAGCATACAAAAAAATTGCCACCATCCCGTGCTGGCCGCGTCTTGATTGGAGGACATTTTGCACCTGAGGTACAAACAGAGTTGAAGATATTAGCGGCTCGAGAAAGAACAAGCGTTCAATCACTTATTGCTGAAGGTATAAATGCTGTTTTTGCTAGGCGGCACAAACCACAAATAGCAACAATCTCTCCGCTATCTCTTTCTACAAAGAAAACAAATTAGTTCATTATAAATTAAAGGAGATGTGCCATGGAATCTAAGACACGCCCCCCAAAAAAAAGAAATATGCAATCTATCAAACCAGTCCCAGAAAATGCCTTTAGCAATAAGCAACTGAATTTATTCCAAGATTTTTTGGTTAACTCTGACAGCGAATCGGAGGCACTATCTAATGCTATTGACTTATGGGATAGCATACCACGCTATTCTATATCAAGAAAGAAAGAGGATGAATTGCGCCTTCCTGGCGGTTTTCTTCCTGCAAGAAAGGTCGACTTTAAATATAGGGGACGGAACTATATAGCACAAATAAGACCTGCTAGAATAGATATTAGAGATAAAAACGGAAATTATACAGGTGATACAATAGAACATTATCCAAGCGCGCGCGAAGAACTAATTGAGCACACATTACGTAAATTAGCTACAGAGAGTTTTTCGGGTTTTTACGATGCGCCAGACTATCGGAGCGGTGTGTCGTTTACCTTACATAGATTACGTACAGAGCTAGCAAAACACGGCCATTCAATGACTTACAACGGAATTGTAGAAGGCCTTGAAATATTGCATTATTCATATCTAGCAGTAATTGATGCTGAATCAGATCCTAATGACCCAAATATGATATCCCAACCATACTTTCCAGCCTTAGCAAAGGTTAATAGAAAAAAAAGAGCAGAAGATCCAGAGGCAAAATGGTTTGTTCAGTTTCATGGTCTTGTCACTAACAGTATAAATCATATTACATATAGACAATTTAATTATCAGCGCCTGATGAAGTGTAATTCACAGCTTGCACGGTGGATAATTAGTCAGCTGGTGTTAAAATACACGCAAGCATCAATTACAAATAGTTTCCAGATTAATCTAAGTACAATTAAAAGAGACAGTGTTTTGCTTGATGGGTATTCACGCCAACGTGATGCTCTGGCTGCTTTAAACGAAGCGTGGGAAGAGATCAAATCTCTTGGGGCGGTTTCCTTGGTTGAGAAAGTGGAAAAGCGTGGCGTTCGAGGAAAGCTAGAGGATGTCGTCTACACTATATTTCCAACCAGTGAGTTTGCACAAGAGCAAAAAGCGGCTAACCGGAGACGTAGAAATGCGGCGGAATCTCAATTATCTGACTCACCCCATGAAATTTAAGAAATTTTCCAACAAGGGGATAGAAATCACATAGCAGGTTATCCAGGTCGCACATAGCAGGTTATCCAGGTCGCACGTCATTTTTAGGCAGGTTATCCAGGTCGCGAGTTTTGCTAAAGGCAGGTTATTCAGGTCGCGGGTTTCGCTAAAGGCAGGTTATTCAGGTCGCGGGTTGTGATCAAAAAGAAATTAGCGATCGTGATCACCACAATTTATAGCCAAACACACTGTAAAATATATACATAGCAGGTTATCCAGGTCGCACATCATTTTTTCAGCGTTTTGTTTTTTAACAATAAAACTCGAATTAACCAGCCCCTATCCTTTTTATCCTTTTAATTAACCTTTTATTATCCTTGGCTTCGCAAGCTCCGCCGCCGTCTCTTGGGGGCTTCGCCCCCGCCGACTCGAACCCACGCCTTTGGACGCTTCGCGTCCGTCTGCGTGTCCCACCCGGCATCCCCCTTATTTTAATGAGCACCCACTTGCCGCCTACGGCGCCGGGCACAAACCTAACCCGGCGGGGACCCTGCTGGTCCCCCTGTCCGCGCCTACGGCTTGCCGGGTCGACCCCCTTCGGGGACTGCGTCCCCCACTGCCTACGGCAGTGGCTCCCCCTCTAGTTTTACAAAAGAGGGGTAAATTTGGCGTAGGGCGTTATTTTGGTGGTTGAGTGATGGAAATGTACCGGAATAGGATTTACGTCGGTTCTGGGGCGGTTTCTGGGCCTTTACAGTAGGATTCTGTGTCGGCTTTCTGATTAGCTCTTTGTCAACTGTTAGGACGATTCCTCTTGTGGTCGTTACAGTCACGGTTTATGCTCTGCTCCTGTAACCGTTTTGGGGGTTCTTAAAAATGGGCAAAAGCCCGGCTGAACGACAAAGAGACAAGCGGGAAAGGGATTATGCGTTGGTCTGGGGGGGAGGAGGTGATGAAACCCAGTTGTCCGATACCGCCTTACTGGAACAAATCGCTATTGCCTATCGCAAGGGACGAAACCTTCCCGGTGAGAACGTCATCCTGCGCGGATTGATTCAGGAACTGATGCAACGGGCGCGGCTGTTGTCAGAATGAACGCGCGGACCCCGCAAGCCCGCCATCCTCTGGCGGCTCAGGATATGGGGCGGATTCTTGCCTATCTGCAGCAAAACCCCGGTACCTCCGTGGAGATTGCCCGGGCCTTACGATTGACCGTGAACCGGGTGAATGGATTGCTTCTGGAGTTGCGGGCGCAGGGACTAGTGTATGTGCCTTCCTGTACGATCGGCAGTAAGGGCAGTACGGTCAATGTCTGGGCCTGTAGGGAAGCGGAGGAGGGCGCCCGATAGGGGGGGAGGGTTCTCTATATCGCTCGTGCGGCTTAGTCCCGGCAGGGCTGACAGGTTTTTACGGTTTTTATAGGACATACCGATCGCTGGAGGAGAATGGGTCATGGATACGTCCGATTCAGATAGCGATCTGGTTTATGATCTGTCCCACTGGTGGTGTGTGACCTGGCAGAAGGTTCAACCCGATGCAGTACCCCCGGTCTTCCGCTATTACCGGCTCTGTCTGCAGCAGAATCTTTGGGGACAATGGGAGCTGCTCCGCTGTTGGGGCAGAATCGGTCAGAAACCCTCCCGCGAACAGCGCGAAAGGGTGGGTTCTCCGGGAGCGGCAGAAGTCATTCGACAGCAAGTTCAGAAAACCCGACGGCAGCATCGCTATGTGCCGGTAGAAGTCCCCTTGGTCGCGCTGGATCTGGCCGACTGGACCTCCGAGCATACAGGGAACACCGTTTTGCGGGGAAATCTAAATAAAGGATAGCTCGAAAACTCCATTTTTTTGACGGATGAAGAAAATAAAGGCAAAGAAAACGCTCAAAAAAAAGGTTTTTGAAAAGACGTAATGACATTATCTGGCTGTTTCTATGTGGAAGAAAATGTGGATACAATCATCCAAAATTCTCTTTAGATAAGCTGACGAATCAGTAGCACTGTGAGAAAAACAATGACGAAATCCGAACTCATGGACACGATCTATCAGGCCTTACGGGATCAGGGAAACCAAGCGATATCCCGCCAGGAGGTCATTATGGCCGTCGGACTGATCCTGGATCATTGTGCCCAAGCTTTAGGGGCCGGCGAGCGGATCGAGATCCGGGATTTCGGGGCGTTTACCCTGCATACGATAGCGGCCAAAGCCGGCCGGAATCCGAAGACGGGTGCGTCTGTAGCCGTACCTGAAAAACGCAGCGTGCATTTTAAGCCCGGTCAGGCGATGCGGAGATTGGTCAATTCGCAATAAAACCTTACGCGGAATGGCACGCGCTTGTGTTGCGCCGGTTATGGGAATTCCCTACATTGGCCAGACACGTATCCTAAAAAAAGAGGTTCTGATGAACAAAACCGAATTTATTGCTGCCCTGGCCCGTCATGGGGAGATGTCCAAAGTGGATGCGGAAAAATGTTTTCAGGTGTTCCGTCATACGTTGGAAACGGAATTGCCTGCGGCCGGTAAAATCACTTTTCCCGGATTCTGTACGTTTGAAATCGTGGACAAACCCGCGCGTAAGGCCCGGAATCCCGCTACGGGACAGGAAATTGAAGTACCTGCCAAGAAAAGTATCAAGTTCAAGGCGGGGAAAGAGTTTGCCGGGAAAGTGAATCACTGAGGAACAGAAAAGGAGAAAACGTGACTGAAGGGAAAAAACGGGTGCGGCGCACTCCGGAACAGCGTCTGGCCGATCTGGAGAAAAAGCAGACGGAGATTCTGGAACGCCAGAAAGCGGCACTGGCCAGAATCGAGGCGGCGAAAAAACGGTTGATGCAGACTCCGTCAGCTCGTAAGAAAAACGTAGCGCAGGAAAAACGCTTTGTGCGGGCGGCTGAGGCATTAGCTCCGGAATGGGATTACCGTCACTTTATCGCGGCTATTGAAAAAGCCCTTCAGGAAGATCCACAGGCCTTGCAGGAACGGGGGGAAGCTTTGTTGGAAGAACATGGCAAGGCCCGGCGGGGACGGCGACCAAAGGTCCATTAAGCATGCGGTCAGGGTAGGGGGCCGCAGGGGGAATGGTCCTGGTCCTGACTCGGCGTACTATGAAAACTGTCACGGGTCGGCAATATGGCGCCATTGCAGGGTCACCATAATGGTGCCACCTGCGGCTTAGTTATCAGGGTCTCGAACTTCTATTGGATCGGTTACCTTCCTCACTTTTGGAGGGAACCATGAGCAACAGGAGATTTGAGATGTTTACGATTCGTCAGATTTTGGTGCGGATGCGCCAAGGCGACACCGACCGCAGTATTGCCCGTGCTGGACTCATGGGCCGTAAGAAATTGGGGCTGTTGCGGCAGCAAGCTGCACAAAGGAACTGGCTGGATCCTCGGCAGCCATTGCCCGAGGATGCCGAGATGGCGGTGGCCCTACAACGGCCGCCAGAAGGTCAACCACCCCAGCGTCTCTCCAGCCTCAGAGAGCATGAGGAACGCATCACCGCGTGGGTAGCCCAAGGTATTCAGGGGACCACCATTCATGCAGCACTGGTGCGGCAGTATGGCTTTGGCGGTAGCTATTCCGCCGTTAAACGGTTGATTCGTGGGATTCATGCAGCCGAACCCCCTCGCGTCACCTCCCGACTGACCTTCACTCCGGGGGAAGCGGCCCAGGTGGATTTCGGTGCGGGTCCGCTACTGGCCGATCCCAGAACAGGAGAATTACGCAAGACGTGGTTTTTTGTGATGACCTTGTGTTGGTCGCGACATCAATATGCGGAGTTCGTTTGGGACCAGAAGGTGATGACGTGGCTCGCTTGCCACCAGCATGCTTTTCGCTGGTTTGGAGGCGTACCCAAGCGGGTGATTATTGATAATGCCAAATGCGCCATTACGAAGGCTTGTATCAATGATCCGGTGGTACAACGGGCTTATGGCGAATACGCTGAGGGGTATGGTTTCCGGGTCGATCCCTGCCCACCTCATGACCCGCAAAAAAAGGGTATCGTGGAATCGGGTGTGAAATACATCAAGCGATCCTTTTTGCCCTTGCGGGAGTTTCGCCACCGTGATGACGCCCAGCATCAGCTTCAGGAATGGGTGCTGGGCGAAGCGGGCAACCGGATCCATGGCACGACCAGAGAGGTGCCACTCAACCGCTTTGCCGAGGTCGAGCGGCCCTTACTGCAACCGTTACCGGAGAACCCGCCAGAAATCTCCGAATGGGCTCGCCCAAAGGTCTATCGCGACGGGCATGTCCAATACAATCGTTGCTATTATTCCGTCCCCTTCCGATTTGTTGACCAGCAGCTCTGGTTGCGTGCCACCTACACCACTGTCCGAATTTATTGGGAACAGGCCTTGATTGCTACGCATCCACGGCTCTTTCAACCGGGCAGCTTTGCCACCGTCCGGGATCATCTGCCACCGGAGGCCCAAGCCTGGCAGACTCAGGACATCCAATGGTGTTTACGCATGGCAGAAGGTGTCGGCCCTCATTGTCATGCGGTGGTTCATCAGCTCTTTGCTGACCGTCAACTCGTCTATTTGCGCACGGTGCAGAATCTCTTGCGTCTCCGCGAGAAGTACAGTCCGCAGCGGTTGGAGAATGCTTGTGCACGAGCGGTGCATTACGGGAATGCGCGCTATAAGCCCATCGCTGAGATCCTGAAGAAAGGGCTTGATCAGGAACCACTCACTCCGGTCGACATTCAGAACGACAGCACCTATACGCGCGGTGGCCGTTTCCTGCGCGACAGCAGAAACCTTTTTCATTGAGAGGCATACACCATGCAAACCCAAGAATTACTTTATGCTCTACGCTCCTTGCGTCTATCCGGGGTACTGGAGACCCTGGAAGCCCGTAATCGCCAGGCGATCGACGGGCAACTCGCCTACACCGAATTTCTCGCGCTTTTACTTCAGGATGAAATGGCCCGCAGGGACCAAAAGAAATTCGACACGCTCTTACGCCAAGCCCGGTTTCGCAACCACAAAACACTGGAGGATTTTGCCTTTGATCGCCTGCCGACCTTAAATCGCAGCATGGTGCACGAGCTCGCCACAGGCCGCTATCTCCAGGAGAAAGCCCCTGTGCTCATCGTTGGGCCCTGTGGTACGGGCAAGAGCCATCTCGCGCAAGCGCTGGGCCACAGCGCTGTCCGCCAAGCTGTTGATGTGCGATTCCTCACGCAAAGTGAATTGGTGGGTGGTCTCCATGCGGCTCGGGCTACGGGTACCTATGACAAGGTTTTCCGGCAGTGGGTCAGAGTCTCTCTCCTGATCGTGGATGATTTTGGACTCAAGCCATTGCGACCGCCCCATGATGAGGACTTTCACGACCTCATCGCCGAGCGCTATGAACAGACCACAACTATGGTGACCAGTAACCTGGATTTTAACGAATGGGGAGACGTCTTTCCCGCTAACCGAATGCTGGGCGTAGCCACGCTGGATCGGTTACGGCACGGTGCTTACCGACTCATCCTGGAAGGGGAAAGTTACCGCACGCCAAGGCCCTGCCAGAGGACCCGAAAAGGACGGTTGCGAAACACCCAAAAATCGCCCAATCTTGACCCTGTTTGAGACCCCGATTTTGACACTTTGAAATGGCGCCATTATGCCGACCTTCGGTGGCGCCATATTGCCGGCCCGTGACAGTCCCTTCAGAAAACGGAATATAAAACCCGTTAAGCTCCTGCGAAGGGCCTCAGCGGCCGATATTTTCCCTGCCTGGGGGTGTAAGCCGGAACCCCAGAAAATTCCGTCGGGAAACATCGGCGGCAGAGTTTCCGAGCATCGCACCTGACCGACATGGTTTTCCGACAGCCCGCACCAGAGCGGGGTTTTGGTCTTTTTTTCAAATCATCTGGGAGGCGTTTCACACAAAACTCCAGAGCAGGTTTTTCAAGTTTGACGTAAAAATCTGAGGTTCAGGCTTACACCCCCATGACGGAGAGCAAGGTGGCATCGGCCAGGAAACTTCTGGATAACGGCACACCACGCAGAGAGGTCGCGGAGCACCTCGAGGTATCCTTGCCGACGCTCTATCGCTGGATTCCAGGAGCATCGCGCCCTTAACGGGTTTTATATTCCGTTTTCTGAAGGGACCCCTAATACAATACCGGAAACGGGAATACGTCCGGTGCTCCACAAGCACTGATTAGCCCCTGGCCGCCTGAGTCATTCAGGCACTTTGCACAGAGGGCTTAGATCATGGAAAACCTCACAGATTTAACCGAGATCAACGAAGCGCAATATTTTGATGTGGACCGGACTGACAGCTCCGGTGCGGCGGCGCTCGACGGCATTACAGCGATTCTGTCCGTTCTTCGTGGCGATGTATCGAATGACAGATGCGCTGATTGTACTGGTAGGCCAGCGGTACGCCTAAGTCCATATACAGCGGGTGGCCTCATCGAGGCTATTGAAGTGCTGACGGAAGTCGCGAGAACCGAATTGGACGGCAGTTGAGAAAAGGGGAGAGGCGTCTGACTGCCTGTCAGACAGCACGGTTTTTTTGTCTGACCAAGCGTCTGACACCCCGTCAGACAATGCTGTCGGACGCCCTGTCCGACGCTTTTTATTTCACCACACCTGACGCACCAAAGGTGCAGTTTTTAGACCCCGTCCAGATGGCTGGATGTCGGACAATCAATAGGTTGCGCGTCTGTCAGTAGGTTTGCTAAAACGGTTGTTATTCTTGTAAGGAGGCTTTTTTATGAGCACACAAGCATTGGCCCAGACCCAGATCAATAACCGGGAAATCCGCTACGCCAGAGTTGAGCGGTTTACCGGCATTGAAAGCGTCATTCAATTGATGCCCCCCAGAGACAACGGGCGACCCGAGTTCACTACCCTGCTCGACAGTGCTCGGGAAATGGGCATCCTGAATCCGGTTGTCGCCATTGAGCATAATGACGGCGCGCTGTATGTCATTGACGGATACATGCGGATAATGGTCGGAGATCGGCTGGGACTGCAGCAGATTCCCTACATCCACACGCCGTTAAATCCCGATGATCCCGCCGTAGTGGACATGGCCGCCCGTCTCAATTGGTCTCATCGCCATCTTTCGGATTTTGAAAAGGTCTGGGTGATTGGGAACCACTATATCAGTGAAAAACAGAGAGAGGGCGCACCAAGTGGTAATTTGAATGCAGCCAAAACAACGGTGCCAAATGACACCGTTGTTTCCTCAACATCGGCGGATGGCCGTACAAGAGAAAAGCTTGCAGATCTTTATCATGTTGGTGCGCGTACCGTTCATCGCTACGGCAACATGGCCAAGGTCTGCCGCAGCATCATCCGCGTGCTGGCCGGACAGCTGCAGATCAGCGAGGAAGATGCTACATCGCGCTTCTTCGATTTGTGGAAGGACACCCAGCGCGGCAAACATGTCGATCTCAGTGTGCTTTCCAAAATCAGCTATCGGCTGGTGGAATACGGAACCATTGATGACCCGGATCCCTGGATTCGGCAGGCTTTCAGCGCCTACGCTGTGGATCTCGCCCGATTTCCCAAAGATTCCGCAGCGCATGAATATGCATTGCCCAATCTGAGAGCGGAAGGATTGATCCTGGCCACCTTTGCGGAACTCGAAAAGACCCTACCCCCCAAAAAGGGAACAGAACAATGGACCCGACAAAATAAGGCCGCACCGACACAGACAAAATCCGGAGAATATCTGCCAGCAGAAAAAAACATGGGACAGCCTGAAGCAGCGATCGTTGAGGAAATTCCGTCTATTCCAGAAGATTCATCGCCCATCAACCACATTCAGCAGCGTGCCGTTCAGTTTCAGTCTGGGGTCTCTGCCATGCAGCACCAACTGGATAACACGTTGACGGCATACATCCCCAATCTGACCCGGCTAACAGACGATCTGATCCAGATCATGGAAGACAACTGGAAAGAGGACTTCAACAGCGCCAATAAAGCGTTGCGGCCTACCTGGGAAGACATATCCCGCTTTTATCGATCTCTGAACCTCAAAAAAGGCATTTTGCTGGAAGTGATGGAGGCAGACCGGGATGCCATCACCCGACTGCGTAGCCGTCTGGAAAAACTCGCGGAGCTGGTCAATAGCAGGATGCCGGAGATTAGCAGCGGACTGTTCTAGCGACTAAATCCTCCGTAACCATTATTGCGATACGTTACTGTTACGGCGTAACGACAGTCACAGAGTTTCGTGACTGGTCGCAAATAGGGTTTTTCGGGAGACACTTGGGCGCATTTTGGGCAATGTGGTCAAATCTGCCCCATTCAAAGACCAAAAACCAGCATGGATAATGGCTTCAGAGCCAGTCAGACCAGCGGATTAACAATCCGGGGGTCTGTGAAACAGCCGTTACCGTAACGATTGCGGCAGACCTCCCAAAATAGGGTTGTTCGTGATGCTTCCGTGAAACTTGCTGTAGCAAGTCCCCTCATAACTCCTCATCGGCCGGGCGATGATGCTTCGATGAATAGGCATCGAGAATGGCTTCTCCCAGCGCGTTTTGTGCTTGTTCCATAATGCACCAGTCTAAAGCTTCTAGAGAGACTGATAATTGGCGGATCATCTCTGCGAGGGCTTTGTGGTACTCCCTATGACGCTGATCTAATGGGCTTCCTTCTGATACACCCAGATGCTGCATCGCCCTGTGTAATGGACAAACGCCAGGATCTACCATCTCTTTATAATTCATCAGCCGAAGATTCTGGCGCATGGTTTTTTCCAGGACGCTGTGGAGGCTGAGATGAAGGGCGTATAGCCCCAAAAAGGTATGAGGATAAGTCGATCGCTCAATGGCTGGGCGCCGCAAGAATTGCTGTAGTTCTTTCATGGGCAAGGGCCTAGCAATAGCGTATCCCTGTAAAAGGGAGACGCCTGCAACCGTGACCGCATCCAGGATGTCTTCTGTTTCCACCCCTTCTACAACCAGAGTCACCCCTAAACTGGTAGACAGATCCTGCACCGTATTCACAAAATAAAGATCTCGGGGTTGTTTCTCCAGTGTGCGAACAAAAGCCTGATCCAGTTTGATTTTATCAAAAGGCAGTGTTTTTAAGCGCAGGAGTGAACCATAGGCGCTGCCGAGATCATCTAATGCCAGATGAACACCGAACCGTTTCATTTCAAGAAGATGCTCTATGGACGAGGACTGCTCCAGGAAGTCATCTCCTTCAAGAATTTCCAGGGTAATACGGGATGGATCGATGCGGGTTGGCGCAATCAGTGCCCTTAAACATTCTACGCATTCGGCAGAAACGGAATGCGCATCAAGATTGACGGATACCCATAAGGAATATCCTTGCCCGTCCAGAACCGCAAGATCCACCAATGCTTGTGAAAGCACGCCCTTCGTCAATGTAGTAAGGTCCATGGTCTTTAATTCCGGTAAAAAGCGAGCAGGGGTCCAAAGCTTCCCCTCGGTATCTCTTAAGCGTGCCAACGCCTCTAATCCAACAATCTTCCGGGTAAAATTATCAAGAATGGGTTGATACCAGACCTCCAGTGCGCCGTTATCCAGCAGAACCTGTGCCGGATTACGCTGATCTGGATGGAGATCTTCGCCGAAAACCATCCAGCAATTCTCCCGATCCGCTTTGTGGGCTTTGATTTCATAGAGCGCCTGATCAGACCAGCGCAGCAGCTGATCTGCTTGGTCTGTATCAGCAGTAGGATAGAGCGCGATACCCATGCTTGCCCCAACCTGAACGCTTTCACCATTACTCAGACGGATGGGTACGGTGATGATCTCCTCAATCTTTTTCAGGAGTTGCGCAAGGTCTGCATGCCCCGCCAAATCTTCCAGCAGGAGCACGAATTCATCCCCTCCGTAACGGGCGATAAAATCGGTTTTGCGCAACGTATTAGACAAACGTTTACCCAGCATCATCAGCACTTCATCGCCTATCTCATGACCATAGGTGTCATTGATTGGTTTGAAATTATCCAGATCGAGCATACAGACCGCCAAAAGACGATTGTGCCGAATGGCTCGGAGCATGGCTTGCTCCATCTGCGTTTCCAGGAAACGCCGGTTGGGCAATCCCGTAACCAGGTCGGTCCTGGCGAGCTGCGCCTCCTGTTCCTGCAGAAAACGCAGACGCTCCTTGAGGTCATATTCGTCCAGGCTGTGACCCAGCAAGGAGGCTGCGCGCTCACAGGCGGTGATGGTGTCACTATCGAAAACCGGTTCCGTGGAAATAAACGTTATGACGACGAAGGGTTTTCCATCTCTCCATACAGGAGTCGCTAATGCCGAACTCCATCCGAATGTAGCGAGTATCTGTCCCCACGGACGGTCTGCCTGTGAAGAAGAGAAATCGGAATGTACGATGGTTTTCTGCTCGCTCCATGCGCGTGCAGAAAGGCAAGAAGGATCGTCCACGTAGATTTGGAACGGTTGCATCTTCTCGACTCCGGGACCCGCCCCAGCTAGCACCTGCACTCTTCCCTGCGGGTCAGGGCGCACAACGCCGATGGTATGAAAGACCTCCATGTCCACGAGCTGGGTGCAGGTAGTTTCCAGCATGTCCTGTACATCACGCCCCTGCAAAAGGAGATCCGCTTCCACGGACAAAGCCTGATAGATCTTCTGCTGTTTCTTTAGCTGCTGTGCCTGCTGCACCGACTCCGTCACATCCACCATGGTCCAGATGGAGGTCTCCTGATCCTCCAGCAACGTCCCGAATGCGTCGATGAGCAGTGGTTGTTGATCGGCATGAGAGAATGCGATACGGCGGACAACGGTCGTTCCCGTTTGGAAGAGCTCGGAATAGGCCTGTCCAACCCGTTCCCAGTTTGCCTCATCAGGGTAAAGTAACCGGGTGTCTTGCCCGATCATGCGCTCTAGCGACAGACCCATCATGTCTGCCATATGCTGGTTGCACTGCACGATGTGGCGTTGGCGCACTACCATAATCCCCACCGCCGCGTTGTCCAGCAGTGTCTGGAGAAGATTCCTGTTTTCGCGTTCCTGGGTGATGTCCTGTTGCAGGCCGATGAATCCGGTCAATGTACCTTGATCATTGAGAACAGGATCAATGTGCAAACGATTCCAGAACAAAGTGCCGTCCTTGCGCTGGTTGAGGATGTCTCCGGTGTAGGACTGTTCCTGCGCCAAAGCAATGGCAATCTCCCTGACAGTCTGTGCATCGGTCTGCCGGGTTTGCAGAAACTTGCAGTCGCGTCCAAGTACTTCTTCCTCTGTGTAGCCGGTGAGTTTCAGAAAAGCTTGGTTGGTATAGACAAAGTGTCTTTGTGGGTCAGCAATGGTGACGCCGCCATCCAGCGCCTCCACCGAGGCGCGCAAAAAGCGCAACCTCTGCATATCCTGCAGTCGCTCCAGACCCCGACTGATCTGGAGGGACATTTGTTGCAGAATGGTCCGCAGGACATCGTCGAATGGGGTTCCATCGCCGCTATAGACCGATAAAAGTGCCCAGACCTTTCCGTTGCGGAAAAGGGGCAGTATTGCGCTGGCGGTCAGTCCATAGGCCAGTGCACGCTCTTTCCAAGGGGTCAGAAATGGCGCGTTTGCAAAATCATTGTCGATATAAGCGCGCGCCTCGCGCCAAGCACTCCCTGCGGGGCCTTGCCCTTCTGGAATCTGCGCATCACTGGAGATGAACAGATCTTTGAGGTAGTCCACTTGTCCGGCAGTAGCCAGAAACTGAAATCGCCCCTGTGCATCTGGTCGGGAAATAAAGGCTAGCTTCAGATCGGCTTGCTGCACGGCAATTTCGCATAGGTGTTGTAGCAGTACAGACTCGTCTTCAGCGACAGAAATGGTCAGATGGATTTGGGTCAGGAGAGTGTTTAGGGCCATGGTTTTCGCTTTCGTCTGTGCACCTCCACCCTATGACTTATATGGAATCGGGCAATGAACGCTAAGAAAGGTTCAGAGGTAGCATGAAATGGTTTGTTCTTGGTCTACAGGACAGAATGCGTCATTCTGTCTCGTAGTCCCAAAACCCTGAACGGCAGATCGCCCGGTTTTGCTCGGTTCTTCTGCCACCCACGAGGGCCGATTATGGGACATTACGTTGGGTCTACTTATTTGGTCATTCCAAAATGGCCTGTATTTTGGTTATCACTTCGTCGACTATGGAATCTGGGACCATCTCAACAAACTTGCCATCTCTTGCCATAAGGTCAACGGTGCGGGATTGGTTACTCATCACTATCCCCTGTGTTTTTGTTCCAGACTCCATCAAAGAGACTGCAAAGCCCGCGAATCGAGCTTGATTGCCACCTTGGGTGATAGGGCTGACCCAAACCAGGCCAGAGCGATTGAAGGCTTCTCTCGATATGATCAGCATAGGGCGATGACCTTGCTGCTCACGGCCTGAAGTCGGGCTGAGATTTGCCTGCCAAATCTCCCCTCGCCGTGGCCACCGCATCAAATTTCCTCAATGCCTACGGATGGCGCGTCTATCCATTCGCGCTCCTCGGTGCTTATGGGCTGAGTGAAGTCACATTGTGATAGCAATTCGTCCAAGGTGTAACGCTTTTGTGCTGGTCGTGCTACCAGTGCGCCGTTTTCAATCTTCAATGAGACGGCTTGACCCTCGCCGACGCCCCAACTCCGTATAGTCGTGGCGGGTATGCGTAGGGCCATGCTGTGTCCCCACTTCTGAATTTTGGTCTGATTCATGAGTGTGCCCCGTGTTTAATGAATAAACATTGTAGATTCAATTCGATTGTGGTGCAAGCCTCTGAGGGAAACTTATGGACAGATTTTCTGATTGACATGATATATGTCAACAACATTACACTAAATGACATATACGGTTAACAGGTGAAGACATGTCTTTTGTTACGGTAACGCATGCTGCAAAATTGGCAGGAGTCAGTCGCCAATATCTTTACAAGGCTTACATAAATACAGGGAAAATAAGCGTTGAAAGGGATCCAAGCGGAGCCCCTCTGATTGAAACATCCGAACTTATTAGAGTTTTTGGGGTTTTGGAAGGGAAATTTTCGGAGAGACAAGAAGGCGACAATAATTTACATGAAATGACGCAAGAAAATGTTGTTGACATCAAGGTGTTGGAGGTCGAGCTTGCTGCAAAAGATGAAGTTATTCGCCGTTTGGAGCGGCAAATAGCTGAGGGAGGAGAGCGCGAAGTGTGGCTGCGTCAACAGCTTGAGAGGGCGCAGGCGGTATTGACCGACCAAAGGACAACAGAAAAGCGTCGATGGTGGCAGTTTTGGGGCTAATCTTGCCGAATAGAGGCTCTCGGGCGTAGTCTCAGAGGATTAATAACAACCGAAGGTATTACCCATGATAGAAATGGTAATGCCCCGTAACCTGACAGTCTGGGCAGACAAAGGTATACGGGGCATCGCAAGTCCGGCGACCGACAGGTCCAGTATAGCCACCCTTGGCTATGCAATCAAAGCCTAGCCTGTCCGATCCCCATGCAGAGCATGAGCGCGATCGGGGGCTTTGATGGGCAGATTTGATCCCACAGCCTCCTGTGTTCTTGACCGCTTTGCCGAACACCTGCCCCATAAGCCGTATTGCACGGATGACCTGACTGCAGGCCTGCAAATCCGGTCCTTAAAAACCGCCTTACAACGCGCTTACATCCAGCACAACCACCCCGGCATGATCTGGGCCATGGTCTATGACGTGGACCGTGCCTGTGTGAATCCGACAGACTGGTGGCCGATCTGGGAAAGTGTTGGACTGCCTGCGCCCAACATGGCCGTCATGAATCACCGGACAAAGCGTGGCCACCTGATTTATCTGCTGGAGGCGAGTGTATGCCGGACGGAACTCGCGCGCCTCAAACCCTTGCGCTACATCGCCAGCATTGAGCGGGCCTATACCGCCGTTTTGGGTGCGGACCCTGGTTATGCTGGCCTCATCTGCAAAAACCCCTTTAACGACCGCTGGCAGGTTTGGGAGATCCACAGCAACCCGTACACGCTGGACGAGCAGGCCAGTAGCCAAGTTGCCATGAGAAAATCGTGGTGGCGATTTTGGGGATGAGTGGCTTGTTTGGTATCAGAAGCGATATATTAAATCATAGCTGACAAGAAGCTCGTTGATGAAGTTCATCATATTTCCAGAAAGCGAGGGAATGGGCAGCTGCGCCGGGAAGTGTGGGTGGATGAAAGGGGCGAAGTAACGCGGTACAACCTAGTGTAGTGTTGCATTCTGTTTGCTGCTTAAGTGGCTATTGGCGCGAATGACCTTTTGCAGGATGTCGCGGGCGGTTTTGGTCCAGATGAAGGGTTTGGGATGGGTGTTGTGGTGGTCGATGTACCCCTCAATGGCCTGGATGAGTTCAGGCACACTGGTGAACGCCCCACAACGTAACCGCTGGGTCGTGATATCCCGAAAGAAACGCTCGACCATATTGAGCCAGGATGCCGAAGTGGGCGTGAAGTGCATGTGAATACGCGGGTGCTTGTCGAGCCACGCCTGTACTACCGGGTGTTTATGGGTCGCATAGTTGTCGGCGATCAGATGCAGAGCCTTGTCCCTGGGCGTCTGCCGATCAATTTTCTTCAGGAACTTCAGCCATTCCACATGGGTATGGCGCTGTTGACACTGTCCGATGACCTGACCATCCAGCACGTTGAGTGCGGCAAACAAGGTCGTAGTGCCATTACGTTTGTAGTCGTGGGTCATCGTTTCTGCGCGGCCCTTTTTGAGGGGGAGTCCCGGTTGGGTCCGGTCCAGGGCCTGTACCTGACTTTTTTCATCCACGCAGAGCACCAAGGCATGCTCCGGGGGAGACATATACAACCCCACAATATCTTCCAGCTTTTCCACAAAATGCGGGTCTCGTGACACCTTGAAACCACGCAGCAGATGAGGCTTGAGGCCATGCTTGCGCCAATGCCGCGACACACTGGCGGCACTGACACCCAGTTCTGCCGCCATCCTGCGCGTACTCCAATGCGTCATCGCTTCCGGCTTACTCTGCGTGGTCAATTCTACCAGACGGGCCACATCCATTTTCACCGGAGGGGCGCCGCGCGGTAAATCGCGTTCAATGCCCGACAAGCGGTGTTCCAGATAACGCTTGCGCCAACGTGCGACTTGCAGGCAGGCGATCCACCCCCAGGCGCTCCGCAATTTCCTTGTTCTGCAAGCCCTCTGCCGCCAGCAATATCATCCGTGCCCGTAATGACAAGCGGACACTGCTTAATCGGGAGGAGACTATACGGGACAACTCGGACCGCTCTTCGCTGGTTAAAGTGACTGTGGGCGCAACTCGCAAGGCTCGACTCCATTCATACCCTCAACATGGAGCTATTTTATCATCATTAACCTTAAGGTTCACCAAGAATGCAACACTACACTAGCCTATATCAGTCACGCGATATGCGCCGTGGATAATGGTCGTGTTGTGGGATACGACAACCAGCCCGGATACCACCATCGTCATTATTTGGGGGATATGCACCCGATAGATTTTGTCAGTTTTGAGGAAGTCGAAGCACGTTTTGAAGAGGATTGGATGGCCTTAAGGAGGCAATAAAATGTTACTGCAGGTAGCCAATGAAAAAATGTTCTTTGAACGGGGTAGGAAGATTGCTCGTACAGCGGATGCCAGACAGTCCATTTCCGAAGAAAAGATCATTAGTTTTGAAGGCGCCGCAGACTTGCTGCATTTGCTGACTACGGCCCGGCTTGCACTGATGCAAGTGGTGTTAGAGAGACCACTTTCCATTACAGAGATTTCGGAACGTCTTGGGCGGGATCGTAGTGCTGTGAAGCGGGATATAGATTTATTAGCGGATTCCGGACTGGTTATCGTGGAGGAAAAACCGTTGCCTGGTCACGGACGAAAAAAAGAAGTGAGGCCTGCCGCGCATTCTCTTCGCCTGGAGGCTGTATTAGCGTGACTGGGCATCTTCGTTTTGATCGTTATGTGTAGCGGCTTACAATCCAGATCCCAACGACTGGTCCATTTGTCCACGATCAGATACAGCATGACGCTCAGCCCAAAAACAGGCAAAAGGGTGGGCAGCACAGCACCAAAGAGAACTATTTCAACGGGCATGCTCAGCCTCCTTTTCAATAGAAAGGCGGCGGGAAACACTGGCTATCACATGAACATAAACACGAAACAAGGCATCGGGCGGCAAAATAGGGTGCAAAGTCTTATCAACGTTTTCTGTGGGCAAGCTGGCTGCAGCGTCTATCACCGCACATAACCGTTCCTCATAATTGGCCGACATGGGCATTACATATTTTTGCGGAAACGCATCAAACAGAGGAGTCACATATTGTGCTTCGTAGCGCTGCAAAGGTTGCTCACCTTCCATTTCTGCCTGTGCATGCAGCAAAATACGCAGCTGCAGGATCCCTTCGGCGAGATCGTCAAGGCGCATTGCTTCGTGCAGAATTTTCAGGTCACTCGCCTGATGCGGAGACAAATCTGCGGCCAATAAACGCAAATATTCACGACTTTCCGCTTGGAATTGATTGCGCAAGTTAAACAGTGGAGCTTGGGCTGCGACCCGGACAAGTCCGCGAAAGCGTTTCAGAATACGCTCTCGCTCCCAGCTATTACCTACTGGAAAAATGAGATAAAAAGCAATACCCACTATAAATACGGCCAGCAATTGTGCGATCCCATTATTCAGCAATGCAGTATAGGAAATTTCCTGCCCCTCTCCCGGAATAGCAAACAGGGGGAAAAATATACCAAAGCCCGCCGCTGTTCCTGACCACCGGGTACGCGTCAACAACCACGGAGGGATCAACAAAAAAGGCAACAGCGCAAGGGCCAGCATAGGAAAACCCGATATTCGGGGTAAAAACTCCAGACTGAACAGGAGAGCCGCGAGAAATGCCAAAAGCACACCGAACCCCATCTGCCGCACCGAGGCCAGCGGATTGGGAAAGGTGGAAAATAACGCGCTGAGGACTACGGCAAAAATGACGGCTTCGGGGCCAGAAGGCCACGCCGTGTTTAGCCAGAAAAGCGAAACCACCGCAACAACAACCATGCTGCGCAAGGCTGCACTCAAGGGCTGGGCTATTTCTGTAGGCGGACGGTCAAAAGAGGTGTGCCAATGTTTCCCTTGCACTCTGGCAATCGTCAGTGGTAAGGGAGGGATCGTTTTGATCGTCTCGGGACAAATCAATTGCCCATAACTGACCACATAGCGCCGGAGTTCAGCCAGAAAGCGGGTGAGTAACAGGATCAGACTATCGAGAGCCAGTCGTTGATCATAATTAAGTTCATCTTGCAAAGAGACCCGTAACTCATCTAACTGCTGTTCGGTCCTGTTTTGCAGAACCTGCAGATGGTTTTCTGCCTTAGGAATCTCACTATTCTGAAGTTGCTGTTGTATCTCCTGAAAATCCAGACGTATCGAATCGATCAAATTTTCAGTTTTGATACGCACCGGTGCGAGCGTATCGCGTCGCAATCTGCGAATATGACTGTTGAGTAAATGCAAAGAACCCGAAGCAAACATCATATTGGCAATCATTTCCCGGACACGGATGTTTTTGCTGCGTCCGCGTTTACTTTCAAACAGCGCCCCGGAACGGTAACTGTCCAACTGTAAAGTTTCCTGAATCCCTTCAAGATGCAGGGCAATCCAGTCAGCCCTCGGCACCCCTCCCTGCAGTACGCGCAAGGTATTGCGCAAAAAATGCTGCAGGCGCGTTTGTGCCGTATGCTGCAGCAGATCTTCCAGCGGTTGCGGAAATACAATGGCACTCATGACCGAGGCCACCATGATCCCAAGCATCACATCGCTCAGGCGCGCAACGCCAATATAAAAGGCATGTTCAGGATCCAATGCCGCAGGCAGCCCGACCAGAGCAGCAGTATAGCCAGCCAGCACAAAGGCATAGGCCTGAAAATTACGGAAATAACGCGCCCCGGCAGTGCAAAATCCCACCCAGAGGGCCAAGCCGGCAAGGAATCCCAGTCGTTCATCCGGAAATGTCGCTACCAGCAACAAGGCGACAATACTGCCTGCAATAGTACCAATCGCCCGGTAAAAACTCTTGGCAAGAACCATCCCGTTACGCGACTGCATCACAATAAACACGGTGATTACGACCGTACTGGGAGAGTCCAGCTGGAATCTATAAGCCAACCAAAGACCAATCAGCGCTGCAGCGGCTGTCTTGGCCCAGAAAATCCAGGTTTGCAGATCGTGCTGGTAGAAACTCTGCCAATATTGGCGACTGGCAAGATTCAGGGTACTCATGATGGTGAATGCGGTCCCGTCCAGGTTTTTGGAATCACCCTACCCCCCAGAGCGGCATAGAGTTTGATCAGATTCTGCCGGGCATAAGTATCCAGGCGAATTTGCTGCATCTGATTGTCGATGATAGGCAGTTGCGCCGTCATGACTGGCAGGGCATTACTTAGACCCGCTTGATATCTTTGTTGTTGTAAAGCCGCGCTGCGCGACAAGGCTTGCGCACGCCGCTGTAAGATTTCCCGCTCCTGACTGGCAGACTGCAATTGTCTCAGACTGAAAGCGACTTGCTGCAAAGCCTGTAACAAGCTTTTTTGATATGCGGCGCGAGCCAGCTGATATTTCGCCTGACTGGCATCAAAGTGGCCCCGCAGTCGCCCCCCGGTAAACAATGGCAAACTGATAGCTGGTCCCACACCTGCTTGTAAGGACCCCGGATTCAAAAAAGTAAACAAGCCGCCTGCCGCTGCCAAACCACCCGCAAAAGCCACCAGATTGATATTGGGATAATAGGCATCGCGGGCAATATGCACCGCTGCAGCAGCCGCCTTGATGGTCATCCGCTGGGCGACAATATCCGGCCGCTCGGCAATCCATTCAGCCGGAACAGTGCTGGGTTGCTGCCAATGGGTCTGCAACAGATTGGGCTGATAATGACGCAGCACCAAGGGGAGTTGGACACCCACACCGCACAGTGTCGCCAAGGCCTGACGATTGCTGTCGTACTTGGCCTTTTGTGCGGCTATTTCCTGCTCCAAACCCGCCAGACGGGCGACACTTGCCAGGCTGAGCAAGGAATCACTGAGGCCATGCTGCTGTCTTTCCTCTTCAATTTGTTCAAGCCGCTGCAAGATGTGATGCTCGGCCTGTAAACGCTGCAGAATGGCAGCACTGGCATCTATTGCAAGAAGCTGTTGCAACACGGCATTTTCAAGAATCAACCTGGCAGCGCGCCGTTGCTGTTCGGCTGCCTGCAAGCGCAGGCGCGCCTCCTTGACCTGCTCCTGCTCCTTGCCCCAAAGATCAAGATGAAAAGAAAAATCAAACTTTAACGAATTGTTCCAGGAGGTTTCTCCGGCATAGGGTGGCAAATAAAATTGATTTTTGGTCCAACGGCTTACCCCAATCTGACCGGTGCCCTGGAGTTGTGGTTCGCGCTGCGCTCCCGCTTCGCGCAAGGCAGATAAAGCCAAGGCTATTCTAGCTTTCGCAGCAAGCATGTCCGGATTTTTTTCAAGAGCCAGTTGCATGATGTTTTGCTCTGGCTGATTGAGTAAAGGACGCCACCAGTCCGCAACAGCAGCTACAGACGAGTTTTTTTGTGTCAAGTCACTGCCAAGCTGTAAATCCTGCAATGGGGTAGGTTTTGCCAGATGCGGCATGGGCGGTGCACAGCCAGCCAGCATCAACGCTGGCAGCAAGCAGCCCAGGAAATGCCAGGATTTCAATCATGTTCTCCCGTAGAAGATTTTGGAGATTTGCCGAGACTGGTGGTTTTCAGAACAGTCGATAGATACCGTCTTATCCAGAGCCTTCAATTACAAATAGCCTAAAGTTTCACGGTGGGTGCCGCTCTTTCTAGCCCTTTTACATCCTCTGCGTCTTACACTCCACGAGAAGCAGTTCTCCAAATCACTCTGAATGACCATAGAATAAATTGCCCTCTTCCTCAGATAATGAAAGAAACGCCTAAGTCTATCAGATGGATAATGTCATTTCAGCGGAGTTAACTGCCGAATTAGATTCAATAGATTTCTCGCTTTTCCAGTTCCAGAACATGCAGGGTGGTTTTCAGTACGGAATCCGGGTTGAGGCTCATGGATTCAATGCCAATATCGACCAGAAACTCAGCCATTTCCGGATAGTCTGAAGGCGCCTGACCACAAATTCCAGAGTGGATACCATGCCGTTTACAGCCATCCACAGCGAGGCGAATCATAGTTTTCACCCCTTCGTCGCGCTCGTCGTAGTCAAAGGCGACAATTTCCGAATCCCGATCAACCCCGAGAGTGAGTTGGGTGAGATCATTACTGCCAATGGAGAATCCGTCAAAGCGCTGGGCAAACGCATCAATTAAAAGCACATTGTTGGGGACTTCGCACATGGCATAAATTTTCAGGCCATTTTCGCCGCGCTTCAGGCCAAATTCTGCCATTTGCGCAAGAACGTCGTCGGCTTCCTGCACGCGGCGTACAAAAGGCAGCATCAAAATGACATTATCCAGGCCCATGGTTTCTCGCACTCTTTTCATGGCCAGGCATTCCAGATGAAAACCTTCTTTGTACGCTGGATGTGCATAGCGGGAAGCACCGCGAAAGCCCAGCATGGGGTTGTCTTCTTCGGGTTCGAAGCCGCGACCTCCAAGCAATGAGGCATACTCGTTGCTTTTGAAATCAGACATACGGACCACTACCGGTTTGGGATAAAAAGCGGCAGCCAGGGTGCCGACGCCCTCTGATAGCCGTTCCACAAAAAAATCCTGGGGCTGCGTGTAGCCTTGGGTGAGCTTCGCCAGGGCCAGACGCTCCTGCGGGTCTTTGACCTTTTCCGGGTAGAGCAAAGCCATGGGGTGCGCCTTGATGGTATTGCTGATGATGAATTCCATCCGCGCCAGACCAATACCATCGCTGGGGAGATTAGCCGTCTGGAAAGCAATTTCCGGGTTGCCCAGATTGATCATGATTTTGGTTTTGGGTCGGGGAAGTGCGGCCAGATCGGTATGCTGAACGGTAAATGGCAATTGACCCCCATAAATATTTCCCATATCGCCTTCCGCACAGGAAACTGTGACCGGCTCACCGTCGTGCAGTATTTCGGTGGCTGTTTCTGCGCCGACTACCGCCGGTATCCCCAGTTCACGGGCAATGATGGCAGCGTGGCAGGTTCGTCCGCCGCGATTGGTGATCACCGCCGCTGCATTTTTCATGACCGGCTCCCAATCGGGCGTGGTGGTGTCTGCTACCAGTATTTCACCGGGGCGAAACTCGGCGAGATGTTCAAGACTACGAATAATCCGGACGGGTCCGGTAGCAATTTTACTGCCTACGGCCCGACCGCTGCCAAGACGTTTTCCGTGTTCACCCAGAATATACTCCTCCAGAATTTGTCCCTTCTTTTGCGAGGCAACGGTTTCCGGTCGGGCCTGCACCATGTAAATAGCCCCATCCAGTCCGTCTTTTGCCCACTCCATGTCCATGGGTCGGCTTTCGCCCATTTTCTGGCTGTAGTGATTTTCAATTTTGATGGCGTAATCGGCGAGAATGAATATATCCTCATCCTTCAAACAAAAGCGTTCCTGTTCATCGAGATGTGTCGGTACATTGCGGGTCCCATGGCGGGTGTCTCCCTCGGTATAAATCATCTTGATTTTTTTGCTGCCGAGAACCCTGCGCAAAACTGCCTTTTTTCCCTTCTGGAAGGCGGGTTTGAAGACATAATATTCATCGGGATTGACGGTTCCCTGGACAACATTTTCACCCAGACCCCAGGATGCCGTAATAAAGACGGCATCTCTAAAACCAGTTTCAGTGTCCAGTGAAAACATGACGCCGCTGGTGGCGAGATCGGAGCGCACCATTTTCATGATGACAATCGATAGGGCCACCTTGAAATGATCAAAGCCCTGATCAACGCGATAATGAATGGCCCGGTCGGTAAACAGGCTGGCAAAGCAGCGACGACAGGCATCCAGCAAAGCGGCCTCACCGGAAATGTTCAGATAAGTATCCTGCTGACCAGCGAAACTGGCCGTTGGCAGGTCTTCTGCGGTGGCAGAAGAACGCACGGCCAAAGACAGCGTATCTCCGTATTCCTGACGTAATTGGGCGTAAGCGGCCAAAATTTCGGTTTGCAAATCTTCGGGAAGGGGCGCGCTGTAGACAATTTCCCGAGCCTTGGCACCCCGTTTGGCCAGATCGCGAACATTATCGGGGTCGAGGCCGTCCAGTGCCTCATGCAGCTTTGACCAGGCACCGGCCTGATCCAGCAGATAGTGATAGGCGTCGCCGGTAATGGCAAAGCCGTTGGGTACTTTCACTCCCTGCGGCGTGAGTTGGTGATACATCTCTCCCAGAGAAGCGTTTTTACCACCGACCAAGGGCACATCTTCTATGCGAATTTCATTAAAAAAACGTATGTATTTCGCAGTCATAAGATTTTCTCCAGATAAATCAGAGTAAACACTCTGAATAAAAGATAGTCAAAGTACACAGTACGGACAGGCTGATCGCTGCCATTAGAGTTAACTGCTGTATGGTAACAGATAACAGAGCAGCATTATTTCCCGAGCTTTTCAGGGATGCAGAATGATCTTCCAAGATATGCCTGAAAGAAGATGCCTGGTGGCATCAAAACCACGAAAAACCCTTGCGCGGCAAAGCGGGAAAGACGATCCATGATGACTTCCGAACCGGGAATGTGGCACCGATTACCCATCTCGGCTTCATGAAAGTCCACTTGCGGCCCCACTGGGGGAGCATAACCATAGGTATGATATGCATTTCCTGAAGATCCTAAAAATAGTAAAAAACTATTCACCATTTAGCATCGTTTAAAAGAGCTTTTTTTGATCATACCGATTCCCATCGCTAAAAAACGGTCAAAATTTAGATGGCAAGATCTATTTCTTCTGCAAACTAGAGTCAGACTTTTCGCTTGAAGTAATGGAGAATAATATATTGATTATTATCATAGCATTTTATTATCGAACCAGAGCAAAGATTGCCGGAGTACATCCAGGAATACCCGGGTACTGTGACTGCTTTCCTTGCGATACAAAACAGAGAGGTGGTGTGGAATTCGGGGCACCGTTTTCAAAGTCACCAGACCTGGCCGCAGATCACCACCATCACTGAGCGCAGAAACAAAACTGACCCCTAATCCGCAACGCACGGCAGCCCGGATAGCCGCAAGACCGCTGAGCTCATAACGAATTTCCGGGTGAACACCTGCCGCTTTCAAGGCCTGTAAAGCCTGTTCACGAATGCCTGAACCTTCTTCCCGCCACACCAACACCTCTGTTTCTAATGACAGCAGAGGCACGAGTTTTGGGGCTAACTGAAGCCAGCGTGGCGTTTCGGGAGCCAGCAGGATAATAGTGCTGTCCACCAGAATTTCTTCTTTCCATCCGGAACCTCTGGATAATGCCGGGCTGTCTTCCACGAACACCAGATCAGCCTGATCGCGCATTTCCCGGGCCGCCCGGCTATTGGTCGCCACCAGACGCAGGAATACACCCGGATAATGCTGCCGGAATCGCGCGATCACCTGCGGGAGGAGCGTTTCAGCGTTGCTATGACTGGCAAGAATCGACAAAGAACCCCGCAGCAGGTCTTTTCTGTCCCGGCAAAGGACGCGAGCACTTTCCAGCGCGCTTTCAATTTGCTCGGAGATACGCAATAAAGCCATGCCAGTGCTGGTCGGCGTAATGCCCTGCGGATTGCGTTGATAGAGCGGCTCGCCAACAACGTCCTGTAATTGCCGGAGTCGCTGGGAAACGGCAGGCTGGGTCATGAAGAGCGCTTGCGCTGCCGCATGCAGATTCTTGTGGCGCGCAGCCTGCGCCCAGACCAGTAATAACGCGGGATCCAATCGTTCATGCAACATCACCCGTTCCTCCTACGCACCAGGAGCAATCAACCCCCCTGCTGGTGTTCTCCCCAAGAAATCGGCATGGAGTAATTCAGGAGGATTTCATCCTCACCCGGGTCCTGTTTTTTGATAAAGGCGTTGGAAATATGCGCAATTTTCAGGCCGAAACGGGATTGATTGGCAAACTGATAGTCCAGGCTGAGTTCCAGGCGAAACTGGAAGGTCCCATACAGCTGCTTCCCACGGCCCTGATGGTATCCCCCCATCGCCAGTACCGGGGTCAGTACCCAGTGATGCCAGGCAATATCCGTGTAAAACCCGGTATAACCCATGAAACCGCCATCGGTGTTGGCAACTATCCCGTAAACAGATCCTATCCCAAATAACTTGGCGCCGGATTGGTATTCCAGATCCATTTCCGGAAGCGTCGCGTTATTTTTGCCGACACCGGGACTGACCCCTGCCGCATTAAACGCACCGAGCCCCATATTGAAGTACGCAGGACCACCCTGAATGACCCGTATTCCCGCATTCTCAGCCTGGGCCTGAGCAGGCAGTGCGATGAACCCGCCCAGCACCATACCCGTTACCATTCCTTTACAAACACCTTGCCAATCTTTCATGAATACTCCTTCGTAATCTTAGTTGCCACCGACATCGCGCCCTGACAAATGAAACCCTCTCCACAGCCCCGTGCATGAACGCACTTGTTGCTTGAAGAAACGAGTCCTACAACAGGAGCGGCCGTCGGAATCCGGGTGCTTTCAATGCTCAAATACCGATAACCGGATAACTTCCAGAAAGGACGCCACCAAATGCCCGTAATGCGTGCGATGCAACACACTTAATGTATGGGGAATACTGGGAACCACCGGAATGAGGCGCACACCGACCAGCTGCTCTGGCGACAGTAATGTCGAGGAGAAACCGATACCAATCCCGTTTCTGACAGCGCTGCGCACCGCCGCCAATCCGCTGAATTCATAATGGATATACGGATAGATTCCCGCTTGTCGAAAGGCGTGGATCACATCCTCCCGGATTCCGGAACCCTCCTCACGCCAGATCAACTTTTCCGATGCCAGATCTTCAAGGGGGATGGCGGTCAACGCCGCCAGCGGATGGGAGACCGGAACCAGTGCCGAAATCTCGGTTTCTATCAAGGTCGTCCGTGTCCACTCAACCGGCTCCCGCACCAGGTCTTCTGCGCTTTCAATCAACAGCAGATCCACCTCATCGCGGTGGAGCCAGGCCTGTTGACTGTTCATGGTCGCGGTTCGCACATTGACTGCGGGATACTTCCGGCAGTATTCGCCCACCAAGAGGGGTAACAGATACTCGGCATTCGTGTGACTGGCAGATAAGCGTAAGGTCCCGCGCAACAAATCTTTGGTTTTGTCACGTACGGCCTGGGCTTCCTGCAGGACCGCTTCCATATTCTCCCCTGTCCTCTGGAGAATCCGGCCTATCTCGGTGGGTTCAATACCCCGGGCCGTCCGGTGGTACAGGGGTTCTCCCAACCAGTCTTGCAGCCGTTTGAGCTGGTGGGAGATGGCTGGCTGACTCAAAAACAGGCTCTTGCCTGCGGCCTGCAGATTTCTCAGCTGCGCTACACGCGCCCAAACCAGCAACAACGATGGATCTATTTTTTGCATAAAACGGTATAACCACGCACTGGGACGTTATCCACCCACCCGCATCATAAAAACCGGTGCGGAGCGATCGGGCACGTCCTCAAAATAATGGCGTTCCGGCTTGTCATGCCAGACACCCTGCTGAATCTTCTGCGCAATGTGCCGGTCCGCAAGGCCTCCCCGTAATACCTCACGCAGTTCGAGCCCGGCTTCCTGCCCAAGACAATAGAGTAATCGTCCCGCAGCGTTCACGCGCACCCGATTACAGGCCGCGCAAAAATTGTGACTCCAGGGCGTAATGAATCCTACCCGCGATGCAAAGCCCGGTACGCGATAGAGACTCGCCGGACCGTCCGTGGGGGAATCCTGCACGGGCAGTAGCGGACCAAATACGGTTTCTATCAGCGCCTTCGCCTTTTGGGCGGAATAAAAATCACGCTGATAAAGCGTGCTGCCAGCAGAACCCAGGGGCATCAACTCAATGAAACGGATGTCCAGGTCCCCGACCAGGGCAAACTCTGCAAGACGCAGCAAATCTTCGCGGGTGCTGGACTGATGCAGGACGACATTGAGCGCAATTTGCGGCACGCCTATTTGCCTGGCCACCTCGATCCCTTCCAACACGGCATCCAAATCTCCCCCCCGGGTAATGGCCGAGAAGCGTTCCTTGTTGAGGGAGTCCAGGCTGATATTCACTTTACTGAGTCCTGCACGCAGCAAGGTGGCACCCTTCCGGGCAAAGAGAACACCATTGGTGCTGACGCTTCTTTTCGCCACACCCGCCGCTTTGGCTTCGGCAATGAGCTCCGGCAACGCCGGAAACAACAAGGGTTCTCCCCCGGTAAATCGGATATGGGAAACACCCAGCCCGGCAAAAATACGGATGAGCCGTTTATATTCGTTTGCCGTCAGCTGTTCCGGTTTCGGAAACCAGGGTGCCCCGCTTTCCGGCGTACAATACTGGCATCGGAAATTACAGTGGTCGGTCACCGAAATACGCACATAGCGAATGCTTCGTTGCCAGGAATCCTCCAGTGTCTGGGGCTTATCCTGCATGGGTCAGCCCCTCCCGATATCCCGCATCTGCAGACACTTTTTCAGGAATGGACTGCACCTGGATGTTCATACCAGCAGCCGGTCTTGTCGTGATCCACGCTCCTGTGCACAGATAACTGGCAGGTTCTTTTAATCCTTTCACTATGTGCCTTCTACCGTCGTTTTACGCACGTGGATGCATTTGCGCATCGACTTCCGCCGCCACCTGGGCAATGCTCCGGGCCAGGCACGCTTCGGATTCCGTCAATTCCCACTCGCGTTCACTCTCCACAGACACAGGGTGCTCTGCGCAGGAGCCTGATAAACTTTGTGGGGTCTGGCTTTGATATAAAAAGGTCGCATAATCCAGCACCTGATCGTTATCGATAACTTTTACCGCCGCATCCAGGGTGACGGAATCGCATCCGCACAGCTGCTCTGACACGGCCAGGAAAGCCGCATCCAAGGCACTGTGTAAACGCAACGCCAAGGCCCGTTGTATGGCTTGCTGAGGATCAATTTTCTTCATTGTCTTCTCCTGTTCAAGATGTATCTCATTCAGACTATCTCTCGACCCGCGTCAGCGCCGAAGGTTTGAAATTTTCCGAGGCCAGCAGAAACTGCCGGTAATGTTGTCGGACCGACATGAACCGATACAGCGCATAGCCACCGGTGAACCCGGAAATCAGGATAAACAGGGCACCAATGGCGATGACCCATGAATATCCAAAGAACCGAATCAACACCAGTCCCGAGATATTAAAATCCAGCGTCGTCCGTAAAAAGGAATAGAAAGTCCGGCGATTCGCCGCCGCTGTCCGGTCCAACGCGAGCCAATCCCTTAACACCAGCTTACTTTTCGGATAGCGATGAAAATGATGACGATGCGCATCCAGAAACCGGAAATGCCAGCGCTTTGCAGAGGCAGCACGGAGCGGCCCTTTAATCATGCGCATCCCATTTGGCACAGCGCTCTATGCGATCCAAATCCCGACGATGCTGGCGGATGCGCATGAACTGCAGCACCCCCGTCACCAACAGAATAAACGCCACCATAAACCCCAAATAAAGCAGCGTGTCCCAAACGTGCCCTCTGAAAACCGCCAGAAAGACAATCGTCGCAATCACCAGCGTCGTGAAAGTCTTTATGTAGTCCATGAAGGTGCGTGTCCCGGCAAAAAGCGTTCGATCCATCGCTAACCAGTCCCGAAGAATCATTTCTTTTCGGGAATAATCATCATAGGGGAGTCGCCGCAAAATGCCCCCTTACGCGTAGATCTTGCCGGGATAGATGGTGACCCGCGCCTTGTCCGTCCAGGCCTCCTGAATCTTGCCGATACTCTCGGGATCGTCCAGCGTTTCGATGATAATTCGTGCCCAGTGATCCAGATCGGCACTGCGCAGCTTGGGCAGCCGAAGAACGGTCGATGCGAGCCTGGAACCCCATCCAAACTTGGGGCCATTGAGATAGGTGAAGTGGCCCTGGGCGGCACTGTCCTCGCTCGCTTCGCGGACAATGATTTCCCCCAGGCCTTTGCTGCGCAGACGCGCATTGGAGGACAAGGGACTGGCTCCATAACAACTGACGTGAACGATCCGGCACCCGCCGATTTTCACCGCACTGTGGATCATGCGCCGGGGAATTTCGATATGCACTTCCTCAAAGTCCCCCCGCCTGGCGGGCGGCAGATCGATGCGGCTACGTCGCTCCTCACGATGAATACTCACCAGATTGATGACCGCATCCGCCTGCGACAGCAGGGTGTCCAGCGTACTGGTATCATATTCCCTGATCTGATGGACATGGACGTTGTTGAGGGCCGCGAATGCGGGTTTCAGTGCCCCGGCTTTCCGCGTGCTCACCAGTACCCGACGTTCTTTTTGTGCCAGCTGCTGGACCAGCTTCTGCCCGAGAAAACCGCTCCCGCCCATGACCAGCACATCATAGGGTCTCACTTCCTGTGTCATCTGCGTAAGCTCCTTCAACATTGCTGCCGACCGTGATAGAGGTTCACGACATGCTGCGCCTCAATAAAGAACAGCCAGCGCTCGACACCAAATCCGGTCAACACCAATAAAGCCGCCAGGACCGCGAGGGCAGCCACCTGCCCCCAGAGCGCGATGGCCAGCAAAGCCAGCGGCAGGATGATGGCAATGAGATACATCAGTATCTTGATGCTTTTGGCTTTGGCAGGCGGAAGCTGATGTCCAAATTCTTCCGTCAGGAAGGTACCAAAAGTGTGTCCCTGATCCAGAATCCGCACGGAAAAACGATTGAAACCGGTGGCCGTGCGAATGGTCGGTCCGCCAGGGCGACTGATCCAGAAGTAATAAATCCCCTTGAGCACGCCCGTAGCCACGAGCAGGGCCGCTGCAATGCCGATCAGTGCGGGGTCCGGCTGGCCCGTCGTGAGCTGCTGAATCGCCGCTAACCAGGTGGCCCCTATGGCCAGTCCCATCGCGTAAAAGTTGGCGGGAACCAGTGGTGTATTCCATTGCCGCATCGTCCGGAGCACCGCATAAATCATGCCCTGACAGAAAATCGTGATCAGACCGATAATCGCCGCCAGATTCGCGAGAATCAATCCGATAGCGTCGTGGGTGCCGCCCGTGAAAAAGACCCAGACCAGGTATAAAAAAGCAAAGGGATAGTACATCACCGCGAAAACGCCCTCGCGCGCCAGCCACGAGGTTCTCCATCGAGTAAACGCTCTCCAGGCATTTTTCGGATTCGCCAGATGCGCAGTGGATGACAGCAGCCCGATGGAAACAAAAGCCATGGAAATAATCAGTGCTATCATGGTCTGCAGTGGATTGAGTCCACCGTCAATCTGGAAATCATTGACCAGCGCCGTCAGGGCCATGAGGCCAAAACCACCCCCTGAAAAAAGGGTCAGAAAGATTACTGCTAATGCGGGATGCATACGGCTTCTCCTTTACCGGGTAACGGCCTGATGAATCCAGTCTTTGACCTGACGGATTCCCCGTTTTTTGAGATTCTCTGTGGGAATGGGCCGGGTTGGACGGGGCGGCAGATACTTGTTACTCGGCTGATAATTCAGCTCCGGCATCAGCTCATACCCACCTCTTTCCCGGACAGCGCGACTGACTGGACTCTCCGGATCATCAAAATCACCAAACATGCGTGCGTGGGCCGGACAGGTCAAAACACAGGCCGGTTGTCGCTCTTCTTCCGGAATTTCCATGTCATAGATGCGATCCACGCAAAGCGTGCATTTCTTCATGGTTCCGGAGGCCCTATCCAGTTCCCGGGCTCCGTAAGGACAGGCCCAGGAGCAGTAATTGCAGCCCATGCATTTATTTTGATCCACCAGGACAATCCCGTCTTCCGCTCTTTTATAGGAGGCGCCGGTCGGACAAACCGTCACACACTCCGCATTTTCACAATGCATGCAGGACATGGGAAAATTGATGGTTTTGTTGTGCGGATAATCCCCCAGCTCAAAATGCCGTATGCGGTTGAACCACACCCCGGAAGGTTCCGCGCCATAGGGATGATAGTCGGTCAAAGCGCCCGTGGTCCCACTGGTGTTCCATTCTTTACAGGCAACCGCGCAGGCATGGCAACCTACGCATGTGTCCAAATCGATAACCAATCCAAGTCTCATCCGATGCCTCCTTAAGATTTCAGGTTGACGGGCGGGTGCGTGTGGTACCGCAAGCGGTCCACTGGTCGCGGCTCATCCGGTAATGGCTTGATGGTGGGGAAGGTCGGCCAGGTGCCTTCTTCGCCAGGGGCGGCCGGATAAATGCGCACCCGTAAATCATACCAGGCCGCCTGACCGGTGATCGGATCCGAGTTGGTCAAACGCCTTTCCCCCGTCTTCTCCGGCAAGAGCTCTGAGATCAGATGGTTCATCAAGAATCCGCGCGTGGCTTCCGGGGCATCGGGCGAGAGTGCCCAGGCCCCGGACTGTTTGCCAATGGCATTCCAGGTCCATACCGTGTCTTCCTGACAGCCTTCGATCAGTTTGACCTGAACCCGAATTTTACCATTATGGCTCTCCACCCATACCCAACTTTTATCCGCAATGCCGAGATGCTCGCCACGCTGGCGATTCATATACAGAAAATTCTGCGCAATGATTTGCCGCAACCAGGCATTCTGGCTATCCCAGGAATGGTACATCATCATGGGCCGTTGATTGACCGCGAAGAAGGGATATTCTTCCGCACTGACCCGTTGTTGTTCCAGGGGTTCGTACCAGAAAGGCAGCGGATCAAAATATTTGGCCAGCCGCTCCCGGTCTGCGGGCTGTGTGGGCCGAGGTCCGTCATAAACCCCTTCTCCGGCCAGGCGGAAACGTTGCAAGGGTTCCGAATAAATCTCGATAAACATCGGCTCGGCCTTCGGAATGTAGGCTGCTTCCACCGCAAAATCCAGGTAGGCCTGATTGACGAACCGGAAATACCGGATATTCAGGGGCAGATGGTGTTGAAAAAAGCTTTGGTGATCGATGTAAGCTTCCCACTGACGCGGGTTGGGTTCCCCGCGCAGATGCTGATCCCCATTTTTGCCCCGCCAGCCGGAAAGAAAGCCTATGCCGGGCTCTTTCTGGTAATTGACAATGAAATCCTTGTAATCCTGGTAGCGCTTTTCGCCGTTTTCGTGCACAAAGGCGGGAAACTGGAGTCTTCCCGCAAGATCCACCAGCACTTCCTGCCAGGCGCGCACATCACGATTCGTTTTGAGGATGGGGTGGCGAATCGAATCGCATACGGCATCGGTCTCAGAAATCGGACGATCCAGCATGGACAAGGTATCGTAACGTTCCAGATAGGTGGTATCGGGCAAAATCAGATCGGCAAAATTGACCATTTCCGAATGATAGGCGTCCGACACCACGATAAACGGGATGCGATACTCGCCATCCTCTGAATCCTTTGCCACTAACATCTTCTGGATTTCTGCAGTGTTCATGCTGCTGTTCCAGGCCATATTGGCCATAAACAAAATCAGCGTATCAATACGGTAAGGATCATAGTTGTGGGCATTGGTAATCACCATATGCAGCAAGCCCTGAATGGAAAGGGGCGTTTCCCAGGAGAATGCCTTGTCAATCCGTTTGGGATTCCCTTGCTCATCAATCACCAGATCTTCAGGTCCGGTCGGGTAGCCCAGGGGAGATGAGGAAAGCGGCTGGTTGGGCGCGCTGTGTTGCGCCGGCTTGACGGGCGGTGGCACCGGCTTCGGATAGGGCGGCTTCGCGCAAAAACCGCCGGGACAATCAATGGTGCCGAGCAGAATTTGCAGCAGATGAATGGCACGGGCCGACTGAAACCCGTTGGAATGCGCAGAAACCCCGCGCATGGCATACATGGAGACCGGACGGCCGATGAACTTGTCGTGTTTCCGCCCCGTCCAATCCGTCCATTCACAGGCTATTTCAATGGTTTCTTCAAAAGCCACCTGGGCCATCTCCAGGGCGAGACGTTCAATGGTTTCCGCCGGCACGCCGGTGATTTTACTTACCTGTTCCGGGGCATAGGATGCATCCAGATACTTTTCGATCATCAGGGACATCACGGTACGCACGGTGCGTCCGGCCGGGGTAATATGCTTATCCAGCAACGACAGGGAGGGATTGGAGCCCGCTTCCATGCCATCGGCGAAATTCTGGGTACACATATCCCACACTTGTGGATGACCGGCAGCATTGCGCCAAAACAGGCCATGATCACTGCTTCCCGGTGCATCAATAATCAGAAAAGGCGCATTGGTGTAGCGGATCAGAAAATCCCAGTCGAAGAGTTCTCTTTCCAGCAGGACATGGACCATGGATAAGGCCAATAGCCCATCGGTTCCCGGTTTGATGGCCACCCACTCGTCGGCGATCGCCTGATAGCCTGTGCGTGCGGGGTTGATGGCCACAAATTTGGCGCCTCTGCGCTTGAGCTTCTCCAAGGCAATTTTAATGGGATTGGAGGCATGATCTTCGGCGACACCCCAGAGCATGAAATACTTGGTACGATCCCAGTCGGGATCGCCAAATTCCCAGAAGGCGAAGGGCATCATGTAGAGCCCGCCGGCGGCCATATTGACCGAACAAAATCCCCCATGCGCAGCCCAGTTCAGCGTGCCAAACTGCTGCGCCCACAAGCCTGTTAGTGCCTGCATTTGATCGCGACCGGTAAAAAAAGCCAGCTTGTCCGGATTGGTGGAACGGATATTCTGAAGACGCGCCGTCAACATATCCAAGGCCTTTTCCCAGGAGATGGGGACGAACTCCCCTGCACCCCGGGCCGTTCCCGGCTTGCGCAGCAACGGCTGGCGAAGTTTCCCCGGGGAATTCTGCTTCATGATGCCGGCGGAGCCCTTGGCACAGAGCACTCCCTGATTGGTGGGATGATTACGATTCCCCTGGATGAAGCGGACGTTGTCATTTTCGATCGTCACTTTAATGCCACAACGACAGGCACACATATAACAGGTGGAATACTCGATCCGCTGATTTTTATGGTCTTCAAAGACCGTCACTTGATCTGTCATCATCCTTTACCTCTCGCCATCATTGAAGTTCACCATAATAGAGTCCTGCCGCCTTTACCAATGCAGGTTTTGGATGTTGATATTCATGCAGAGAATATCAGTGCGTTTGCACCTTCTGTTCCGAGCGCTCGCCGCGTTCTTCCTGCACATAGGCCTGATAATGCTGAAGCTTGCCCAGATAGCGTTGCAATCCGATTCCCCAAATTACCAAACCGGTGGCCAGGCTGACGTATCCCAGTGCCGCCCACAGTTGCGGTCCAAAAAAGCGGATAAAGGTCAGGCCCGCCAGAATCAGCGTCAACGCCGTGCGGGTGTAGGACAAAAGTGTCCGTTCGTTCGCCAGAATCGTCCGATCCACGGCAAGCCAGTCCCGTAGAATGAAATCCCGCGATAAAAATTTCTCATAAGGTAACAACGCATCTCCTTTTGCCGAAAGAACATCCACAATCATGCACAAGCCATCTAAACCCGCCCAATCAGGACTGTCAAAGTTTCCAGTCGATTTTAAGCGTTGGAGCATTTATTCCCACCTGACCGGACAATTTTACTGCCCATTGGAAACGTCGGAATACCAATAACTCATTGTAGAAAAACCCATCAGCCTTTACCCATGCAGATTTTAGATGTCATTATTCGCATATGGAATATCACAAAGACGTTCTATTCTTTGGCCATCTCGCGATAGGTATCTCACATAACGGCTTCCAGACATTTCAAAGCGCTTCGCAGCCCGCCCCGGAATGATCGCGCCCAGGAAAATGTCAAGACGCTTTGTGGTGCGGTTTTGTTGTTGTAGTGCTCTCTTTTGAAGATCCCGATGCTTTTGAGCCCGCATCTTTCGGAGTCACCGATTTCTTTTCAATCGATCTGCCCTTTTTGTATGGCTGAGCCGGCTGACAATGCCCGCAGTCATTCTGCTTTTGATAAGCAGTCGGAAAAGGAACACCCGTATGGGTAATAATATCTGCGTACGAGAAATTACCAAAAAGAATAGTAATAACAGCTAACGCTACCGAACTTTTTTTCATGATCAACTCCCTCATCGTCGACATAACAAGCGCCGCACATCTGACTTCCACGTCCAACAGACGCTTATACAACCATTTACAAACTAAATACTCTGCGTCAGAGCGTGGGTTAACACGCCAATAACCGCAACAACAAACAGGCCTATGAGAACGATGCCGGCGCCGGTAATGGGCGCCGCGTAGAAATGTAGACCGATCCAGACCCAGGAATGGGCATACCGCAAAGCCAATGCACCCAATATGCCCAGAATCAATAAGATGAAAAGAACATGATACCAGACACACCAACATAAAAACCCACGCCATCCGGCACGAGACATATCGCGCTGCGCCGATATCGGTTCGGATTCCTTCCGCACGCCCTGAAAGGTTTCATGTGGTTTTTGTCCGGCACACATTGCGTTTCCTCACATCTCCCTTTACTCCGTACGTTTATAAGCCCTGTCAGCGCAACAGGCCAATGATAAGATCGAATCCTGTTATTCCTATCAAGAATAATGCTTTATCGCGATTTTGCGTGCGCATCGATCAACGTCAATAATACCGGCATCAGTAACGCAAAAGACACAGCGGGATCGTTTGGGTGAAAACAGGCTACAGAGAGAGGGATAAACTGTAAGCGGCACACGGCACACGGCACACGGCACACGGCACACGGCACACGGCACTACGAGCTAACGCTGCTAATTAGCGTCATTTGTTTGCCATCTGTTAGCATCAGGTAGTTACCATCTCATATCGTGGAGTATGAATCATTAGTTTGTTGAAATATTAAGTGTATTAGCTAAATGCTGAGGCCCTCAATGGCGAACCATCCAAACCCTGATTTCTGCTGAAAGCTGGCTGATCACCAGCGATCCTTGACACTGGATGAAACTGTTCCACCTTCTTTTTGTAGATTTGTGCTAGAATTATTCACTGATCTGCTGCGCAATGCGACAGGTTGTTTTGCGATTTATTCTGCCGGGGCTTAACCCGGCACTTTTTTCATAAGCATATTGATCTTTCAGATATAATTCTTGTCGTTTTTAGTCATGGCAAGTTCTCATGTCTGGCTACAGGCCCAAGCAGAGCATAGCAATGACCGCCCGTCGTCCGCATTTAAAAGCGGCTAGCGGTCAAAACTCAATCTCCTCTTGCTTGCATCCGGTACCGAAGCGACCTAGGATTATCGGCGAATCTGATTTTTCATGGTCAGACTCCTCCTCACGGGCTAGGCACTGTTGTCTGGCCCGTGCTTTTTCTAGTTTCGCTAGGCATTCCGTTATTATGCCTTGCGATTTCCTGATATTGTTGTATGCTTTCCACATGAGGTAGGCAAAAAATACACACGCCCGCATTTTTGGGGCGGTGCCAAGCCTCTAACTTGTTTCAGGAGGAGTATCAAATGAAAAAGAATTTAATTGCTTTGGCAGTAGCAGCGGCTTTTGTAGTCCCCGGTATGGCTTTTGCGTCTACGAACGGCGTGTTCGCGCCCGCAAATAACAATGATGATACTGGCCCCATTCTGTATGGTTACGCTCAGATCACTGGTGCCCAGCAGTGGGGAACATCAACGAACGGATCCGCCTCAGGATCGAATGGTTTGGTTTTCGGCGCCAATCGAATTCGCTTGGGCGTCAAGGGTGAAGCAGTTCCTGGTGTGACGTACAACATTGAAGCGGGCTGGGATAATGCTGCGATCACTGGCAACACTTATTATCCTGGCGGCAATATGTTGAATGACGGCCTCGGTAATAGCGGCAATGCCTCAATCATCAACGCTTGGTTGAATTATGCTCCTGTACCTTTTGCTCAACTGGAAGTTGGTAAGTTCAAACTGCCTGTGGGTAATGAATATGTGAGTAGGGCAGGTAATGAGTTGCCTTTCGTATTCCGTAGCATGGCTCAGTCCTTACTCCCGGGTCGGTCTGCCGGCGCTATGATCCATGCCAATGACGTGATGGGAACAGGTGTAAGCTACGCAGCAGGTTTGGCTGATGACACATCCCTAGATGCTTATAACGCTTATAATTGGACTGCAAACGGCTCCATGCCGTTCGGAAGCGGCCAGGGCGGTTACTTGAATGGCAGCGGTAATTACATCGCCTTTGCCCGTTTGGGTTATGACTTCATGGGGCCGTTGCTGAAGGCTGAGTTGAGCGGATCGCGCATGAGTCTTGGCTCTACACCCAACGGAAGCCCTATCCCACCCGACGGTTTGTCGCGCACAGCCATTTACACTTGGAACGTCGGCGTGCATGGCGGCTTGATGGGTATTCACTATGTGGCTTCTTATACCAACATGACCTCCGGGCGTAGTTTTGGTGTGAACGGTTACAATAACAACGGTATGCTGGCTACTGACTGGAACGTAGGTTTAGGTGTAAACCTGCATCAGATGACGCTAACGCCATCATGGTTAGATATTGAACCTGCGGTACGCTTCGATTCCTTCAGTATCAATAACCACACTGGATACGATGCGAAGATCGACAACACGACGGTTGGATTGAACTATTTCGTCAACCCAAACAACCAACACGCTGCAGAAATACAGTTGAATTACATCATCCCAACTGCACGTCAAGGTAAGTTCGGAACAGGAACAATGGGAGGTGTATTCGGCGCCAATGATGCTCCTATCAACGGCATGGCCTACAATACACTGATGTTGCAGTTCCAGGCTGGATTCTGATTAGTTAATCAGCAAAAAATGGGTCGCCGCCGCAATGACAGCGGCCCGTTTTAATTGATCGGCATGCCATACAAAAAACAAAGCGCAAACGAAGATGAGCAGTTTCGATTGGCTGCAAAGGCTATTATTGTCCTACGTAGCGAAAAGCTGTCCAGCATAGCGAAAGCTCTGCAACTTGATCCCGGCGGACTCTCAGGATGGTTGGGAGGCACTCCAAACAGGCTGTCTTTAGAAAAAAAAGAGATCCTTTCAAATTATTTAGGGCTGGAATATACACATATAAAGCCTGGCATTGTACATTTTTGGAACACAAACATAGAAGATTTGAGCGAACTTGCTCCAGTAGTTATAAACAAAGACCTTCTAAAGAAAATAATAATAACCCCAATACTGGCAGACACAATCACTATTGGGTGTGTTTATCACTCGAAAGTAGGAGATGTTACGTTAGTTATTTTATGTAGACCTCAAAACAAGGCTTTTCAAATACCTATTTTATCCCCAGAAATAACCGGATGGGGAAATCTATCTCAACCTGTTGAAATAAAAAAATGCATGTTTGAATCATGGTGGAAAGAAAAGAATATATCTCCAGAGTATATCTGGACACAAATTCACGATGGCATAAAATAAAGACCAAATCTTATGAGAGGTTGCCTGATAAATTATGTAAAAAAGACAATCAGTTGCAGTTAATGTGAGCACGGCTCTTTCGATTGCAAGCCGCTACACATAGGTCCCGCAGTGTTTCAGTTGCAGCAAAAACACTGGAGGCCCTTACTGTGAAAGAGATGGGATTACGGGCACAGAAGTCCCTGGCCTGTGAGGACCATTTGACGGGATCTGAAAGCGGTTATGCCGGATCGGGCAGGAATCCGAACTTGATCAGCTTTTTAATCCAGCGTGCGGCATTACGTTGTACGCTCAAGGCTTCATAATCGGTGGCGGTGTCCCGGTAATATGTGCCGCGAGAGAGCATGAAGTAGATGATGCGCAGCATTTTGTGGGCCAAGGCGATAATGGATCGTTTATGACCTCGGCGCACGACCAGGTTCTGGAATTTGGTGGGCAGAGCGCATTGGGTGCGACTGGCGGCATGGGCGCATTCGCACAAGACGCGGCGCACGTAAGGATTCCCTTTCCGGGTGCGACCACTTTTGCGCTTACCGGCCGATTCGTTGTTGCCCGGGCACAGACCGGCCCACGACGCCAGGCGATCGGCACTCCCGAAGGCCTTCATATCGTCCCCGATTTCCACCAGCAATAAGGCAGCACCTATGGTATCCACCCCCGGCAAGGTCTGCAGCAAGGCCAGGGCATGCTGTTGCAGGGCCAAACCGTCCAACAAGCGGGTATCGAAGCGCGCGATCTGCGCTTCCAGGGCTTCGATATGGTGCATCACTTCGTCCAGAACAAAACGATGGCAGGCACTCAAATCGCCCTGCAACGCATCCAGAATCTCCTCCCGGCTGGCCTTGAGGCGATGGCTCGCCAGGGACAGTACCTCCTGAGGCGTGGCGCCCTGAATCAGCGCCTTGATCATGGCGCGTGCCGATTGACCATGAATGTCGCTGACCACCACGCCCAGGCGGATCCCCCCGTCGGTCAGCACCTTGTGTAGCCGGTTTTTTTCGGAGGCCAGCATGCCGACCAACTTCTGTCGTTGGCGGGTAATCAAGCGTTATTCCCGCAGTGGCGCTGGCGGGACAAAGGAACCGCGTAACAAGCCCGCGCGCGCCAGCATGGCCAGCCATTCCGCATCGCCGACATCGGTTTTGCGACCGGGCACCTGTTTGACGTGACGGGCATTGACGACCTGGGCACGAATGCCGACCTGCTCCAAAGCCGCATAGGGACTTTTCCAGTAAATCCCGGTACTCTCCATGACCACTGCATCCGACTGCCAGGTCGCACACCAATCCGCCAAGGCCCAGCGGTCTTTCTTGAAGCTGCCAAACTGACGGCGCTCTACCTCCACAGTGCCATCCGGGTTACCAATGATGGCACAGCCCGTCACTTGTGCCTGATGAATATCCAGGCCGATCACACGTTGAAAAATGGGTTTCAGTTCCATTGGCTTTCCTCTCCATCTATACTGAAAACGTGGGAGGCGATGGATGCCGATGCCGAATCAACCTGCCTGCAGCAAGCCACAGGCGGTCCTCTTAATGTGCGCTCTCATGGAGGCAATCCGGGGTACGAGTCGGCCCGGCGGGTCACGTTAGAAACGGGATCAAGTCACCAAAATTTCGCGCGATCTCAATCCGCCGCCACCCGCTCCCATTCTCTTTCATTCTCCGGGGTGGCGCGAGTCGCAATGGACGTTAGAAGAAAACGAATAGCATGATGCGTTTCCAGGTTTTTATCCGTTCAGAGTGTTTTCCTCCTTTTGGGTATGTACTGACCGACCAAACCAGAGATAAAACGCCGGAACCACGAACAAGGACACCATTGATCCAAATCCCAGGCCGCTGACAATGACCAAGCCCATGGAAAACCGGGCATCCGCATTTCCTCCACTGGCAAAAAGCAATGGCATGGCTCCCGCAATCATAGCGGCCACCGTCATTAAAATCGGACGCAGGCGCAAAGTGCCCGCTTCTATTACTGCGTGTAATTTATCCAGATGCTTTTCTTCCTGCATGACCCGAGCAAATTGCACAATCAGAATTCCCTGCTTGGCGATCAGACCAATCAGCATCACCATCCCCACCTCAGAGTAAATATTCACGCTAGAAGCGCCAAGACTAATAGGCAACAAGGCCCCGAAAAGTGCGACGGGGACGGCGGTAAGAACCACCAGGGAGTCACGGAAGCTGTTGAACTGCGTCGCCAGCAACAGGAACACCATCAAGAGGGCAAAGCCAAAGGTAACCAATAAAGTGTCACCCTGATGTTCATACTGGCGAGACTCACCTGCGTACCGCACTTGATCGCCACTGGGAAGAATTTTCTTCGCATGCACTTGCAAAAACTGTAGTGCTTGGCCCAGTGATACACCGGGCGCTGGATTGGCTTGAATGAATACTGCTGGCAACTGTTGAAACTGCGGCAAATAGGTCGGAGCAGATTCTGGTTTCAAGGAGACAAACGTGGATAGTGGAACCTCAGTACCTGCAGGCGTCTTGATGGTATATGCCTTGAGAAAATTGGGATTAGCCCGCAAGGCTGGCGGCACTTGGGGGACCACCCGATAACTTAGTCCTTTCATGTCGAAATAGTTGACATAATTCCCCCCTAGCAGGGTCTCCAGATTTTGGCCAATATCCGCCATGCTCAGTCCAAAAGAGGCTACCATTTGTCGATTAATAACGATTTTCTGAATCTGATCGTTGTAATCGAGGTTTTTAGAGACGAACGAAAACAGTCCGCTGGCTTTGGCCTCTTGTACCAGTTTAGCGGATAGGGCATCCAACTGCTGATAAGAAGATCCCCCTGCGCTAGTCAGTACAAACTGCACCGGCAAGCCTACCGCAGCGCCAGGGAGTGGCGGCAGGCCAAAGGCGGACAACTTCATGCCAGGCACCTGTTCTGACAGGGTCTGCACTTTGTTCCTTACCTCCTGGGTAGTAACATCACCTCGCTTGGGATTGAGAACCACCCCAGCCATCACTTCATTATTCAATAACATGCCTCCGATCCCGACTCCGTTGACCGCAAAACTATGTCCCCGACTCTGGATTTTGTCGAAAACGGTCTTAGTCAGATAACGATCATAGGTATTCATATACTCAAGGGTTGCGGTGGGCGGAGCCACCCCATTGACATACACAAGCCCCTGATTGGCCGGAGGAGCCAGTTCACTCTGACTGATGCTGAAAAGAAAATAGATTCCTCCGGTCAAAACCAGAGCCAAAGTCACCGTCACTGGCCAGATCTTCAGACTGGCGAAAAGAAGACGCCCATAAAAAGCCTTTAAGCGCCCAAACACATGATCTACCAAATGAGCAACCCGGCCTTCCTGCCCAGCCTTCAGAACCCGTGAGGCCAGCATGGGTGCCAGAGTCAGAGCGGCAATCATAGACAGCAGTACGGTGGCCACAATGGTGAAAGCAAACTCGCTGAACAGGTGTCCCACCAGGCCACCGATAAACGCCATGGGCGCAAAGACCGCTACCAGGGTCGTTGCCATCACCAGGATGGGACTGGCCAACTCTTTGGCACTTTGCAAAGCGGCATGCAAAGGGGTTGCGCCGTGTTCAATATGTCGGTGGACATTTTCCACTACGATAATGGCATCATCCACGACCAAACCTATTGCCAGCACCATGGCCAGCAATGTCAGCAGGTTAAGGGTGTAACCCAGCGCGTGAATGATCGTCATGGCTCCTACCATCGCAACCGGAATAGCCAGAGCCGGAACGATCAATGCGCGCCAGGAACCCATAAAAAGGTAAATCACCAGGATAACGGCCAGCAGAGCCAAACCAATAGTGCCCTCTACTTCCTGAAGGGAGCTTTTGACAAATTGTGCACCATTATAAATGACGGACCCTTGTACACCCGGTGGCATGGTAGATTTCAACCGGGCCATTACCTTTTCGACTCCACCGGCAACCTGCAGCGCATTACTGCCAGGGGCCTGTTCGATCCCGATATTAACGGCCGCTCGTCCGTCCACCATGACGGAAGAATCATAAGTCTGGGCACCCAAAGACACCTTGGCGACCTGACTCAGATGAATAGGTACACCGTGGACGGTCGCCACAACCAGGTTGCGGAATTCCGCAGGGGTATGCAGGGCGGTGTTAGCGCTCAGAGAAACAGCGGTGTACTCCCCCCTCAATCGCCCTACTGCGGCAACAAAATCATTTTTCTTCAGGGCGGCGCTGACCTGGGATGGGGTGATACCCAAGACCGACATTTCATGCGGGTTCAGCCATACCCGCATCGCAAAAGTATTTCCGTTGGGGCCGGTCCCCGGCGGAAGAATCGAGGTTAGCCCTATCCCCGGGACAGACTCAATCGCAGGTTGCACGACACGGGTGAGATAATCGGTGATCTGCTGCTGGTTAAAGCCTTTGCCATGGTAAGTCAACATCATCAAATAGGCCCCAGAACCCGACATTTCCTGAACGATTGGCTGCATCACCCCTTTAGGAAGCTGATTGAGTACCGTATTAACCTTACTCTGCACTTGAGATAAAGCGGCGTTCGGATTCTCTCCCATACGCATATAGAGTGTAATTATGGAAACACCATCTTCGCTCACGCCGGTCATATAGTTGATGCCCGGAGCCTGCCCAACGGCTTTTTCCAAAGGCGCGGTGATAAAGGCATTGACGGTTTTTGGCGTCGCCCCAAAATAATGGGTGGTTACCGTGAGCATTGAGCTGTCAGTGGGTGGATACTCAGTAATGGGCAACATTCCCAGAGAACGCAACCCGAAGAAAAACAGGACGAGCGCTAAAGAAATGGCGAGAACAGGGCGACGGATAAAGGGTTCGGTAAAATGCATGCTGATCTCCGTCGTTATAGGTGTGCAGCGTTGTTAATGTGCACAGAATCCCCACTGTGCAGCTTGACCTGCCCAGCAGTGACGACAGTTTCACCCGCCTTGAGACCACTGATAATGGCGGTATATTTGCCACGCTGTATACCGGTCACTACCTTCTGTTCCTTGGCGATGAGATGATGCTTTGACTCGGCGGAAGTGAGTACGTAAACAAAATCACCATAGGTGTTAAAACTCACCGACACTGTCGGGATCATCAGCATTTCTTTAGGCGCTGACTTCTGCAAGTCCACCTGGACAAACATGCCAGGTTTAAGCCCCTGGGCTGCCTTCACAATTCCCCGCACACTAATAGCCCGGTTTGCTGCGTCCACATGGCTGGAAATGGCGTACACCGTGGAGACGTAATGTTTTACTTTTTCTCCGTCATGGATGTCGATTTGTACAGGTGCCCCTGGATGTAGCACTTTGGCATCGCGCTGAGGAACGGTGAAGTCAACATACAGATGATGCAGGTTCTCCAGATGGACCACCGGGGTATCTGCATGAATATATTCACCGGCATTTACCGTGCGCAGGCTGAGCATCCCTGAAAATGGGGCTCGTATCTGGGTGTCCGCCAATGATTCCTGTAGGGCCGCTACTTGTCCCTGAGCCGCCTGGGCATCAAATTTGGCCTTATCCAGCGCCGCCGTGGAAATTCCGTGAATGGCATACACTTTCTGTGCCCGTTGATAATCGACTTGGGTCAGTTCAGCGTGCGCCTGTGCAGCTTGAAGTTGACCGGGCAAATTCCCGGGGTTGAGCGACAGGAGTAGCTGTCCCTGGGTCACCGTCTGCCCGGAATGGAAATAGAGTTTTTCGATCACGCCACCGACTTGAGGGCTGAGTACCGCACCTTGTTGCGGAACAATTTCCCCAACGGCCGTTAATTTACCCGCAAGACTGTGCTCGCGGACTTGGGTAGCGGAGACCGTCACCGCCGGATTGGCCTTGGCCGCGAGGTGTGCCTGTAGTCGCTGTTGCCGCCAGGAGTGCCAGCCATAGATGGCAGCAAAAAGCAGCACAACAATCAACCCTAAGAAAAGAAAAGCCTTTTTCATGCGGGAACTCCTGCAGAGTGATTCAAAGTGGAAGGAGATGTTTTTTCAGGATGTGGGACAGCTCCCGATGTTGGCTGCCAGCCATCACCCAGAGCGACAAACAAAGCCACGCTATCCAGATAACGCTGACTGCGTCCCTGAATGGCCTTTACCGTATCCTGCTGATAGGCAATTTCCGCATCCAAGACATCTGTGTAGCCGGTGACCCCATCGCGATATCGCGCTTCAGCCAATTGCAAGGCCTTCCCAGAGGAAATTTGTGCCCGTTTTTGCTGAGTGTATGCGGCATCGGCACCTTGTAGGGCGCGTAAAGCGTCCGCCACTTCCCGGAATGCATTGAGCACGGTAGAGCGATACTGATCGCTAACGACGTGATATTGATCTATGGCAGCACGGCGTTGGGCGTGCAAGGCGCCACCATTATAAATGGGCGCTGCCAGCCCTGCGCCCAGCGACCAGATAGTAGAAAACGGATTGAAAAAGAGTCCCCCTGTCATAGCCGCCTTGCCAATATCGGCAGTAATATTGAATTGAGGGTAGAGGTTGGCGGTTGCCACATCGGCCTGTGCAGCCGCCACCTTGAGTTCTGCCGTCGCCGCCTGAATATCCGGACGATTTTCAGCCAGTGCAGAGGGAATTGTCGCGGGTAAATGCGCAGGCAATTGCAGATTGTGCAGTTTCGGCATAGTGAGTGGCACATTCGGAGATTCGCCCAATAAATCTGCTAGCGCGTGCCGGGAAGCGGCGAATGCCGCCTGCAAAGGGGCTATGCGTGCGCGAGCAGCGGCCGTCTGGGCAGCTTGTTGCTCTACGTTTTGTAAGTTTTGATCCCCAATCCGATATTCTTGCTGTAAAAGTTTCAACAAGTGTTCATCTGCAGTGGTAATTTTTTGAGCCGCGTGTAGTTGTGCCTGGAGGGCGGCGCCCTGAATAACCGCCCGACTCACATCAGCAGCCAAAAACACTTCGGTTTGATCGAGCTCCGCCAGACTGACCGTCTTGCGCGCTTTGGCGGCATGTATCAGGTCATTCTGGCGTCCGAATACATCCGGGTTATAACTAATATCGAGAGTCCCCAGGAAAAGGCTGTAAAGATTGCCTGGTATCCGATAGCTCTGTCCTCCATTGGACCCTGTACGCAACGCACGTTGTCGACTGATTCCCGCATTGGCTCCGATTTGAGGATAGAGCCCGCCCTGGGCGGCAAGCACCAAGGCCTGCTGCCGTGCCAGTGCTGCGTGAGCCGCCTGCAAGTTGGGGTTGGCTTTCATAGCCTTCTGAATGTAGGCAGTCAGCGTTGTTGAGTGAAATAGAGACCACCAGGATTTTGCTTGCTGTCTGGTCCACTGTATGTGTTGTCGAGAGGAGCTTAAAAACAGTGAATGTGCATTGTACGATTTGGGCGCCGCGACATTCGGCGCGGATAAATGTGGACCGACTGCGCAACCCGACAATCCCATTATCAGTGTGGCCCCTATCAACAGGGTGACATATTTTTTTTGAATAGGATGTGTCGATTCCTGGTGTACCACAGATTTTTTTGGAGCCATGAATCATCCTTGCTCAGTTCAATAGAAAATATTCGCATATTATAACGAGGCTCACTGTAACAATCGTGCGCATAACCGCTGTGAGATGTAACAATTTGTTTTTTTGTAACATGATAGGCTTTTTAGTTACACTTTTATTTGGCTAATTCGATCGATAAATGTACAGTGTGATTCATGAAAGACAAACAACATATTCTCATTGTCGATGACGATCTGCGTCTACGCAGTCTGGTGGAATCCCATCTGAAAGGATACGGTTTTGCTGTACAGGGCATGGGGGATGGCAGTCAGATAGAGTCTGTTCTTGGGACTTTTCCTGTTGATCTGATCATTCTGGATCTGGGCTTGCCCCAGGAAGACGGTCTGCAGATCTGCCGCCGATTGCGTCAGCATCACCATGATGTACCGATTCTCATGCTGACGGCCAGGGGAGATGAAATTGATCGCATTCTGGGATTAGAAATGGGAGCTGATGACTATTTGGCCAAGCCCTTTCATCCACGGGAGTTGGCAGCGCGTATCCAGGCCATATTGCGTCGTGCTCGAAATCCCGTATCAGGCACTACTGAAGTTTCTCCCAGTTTTCAGAAAGGGCCCTTTTTAGTAGATATGAGTCGTCAAGAAATACGTCTTCATGGCCAAGTCATCGCGCTAACTAGTACTGAATTTTTAACACTGTCTACCCTGATCCAACATGAGGGACAACCGCTAACGCGCGAGAAACTCATGTGGCTGACACGTGGCCGCGATCTGGAGACAGATGATCGCAGTATTGATATGCAGATATCACGCCTGCGTCGCCTGCTCGACAAGAATCCGGGGCGTCCCCGACATATTCGCACGGTCTGGGGACATGGCTATCTCTTTGTGGCTGAACCCTGAATATCGGAGCCTTCTGGCCTCGCAGCACGCTGGGACGGACTCTGCTGCTGCTCGGACTGCTGTTACTCAGTACGCAGGCAGCCGTTTATGTGCTTTTTCATCAGTACGTGTTAAATCCCTCCGCAGAACGCTTTGCCGAGTTTCTGTTGCAGACTGACCATGCCCTTGTCAGTCGTCACGCGCCATACGGCTCTGCCGGGAAACTGCAATGGCGTCCGGCCAATGCGCATCCTGGCCATATTCCCGATCAGTATTTTCTCCGCGAAAGCGCGCGTTATCTGCAACAACGTACGCCGGGGGCTCGCCTTCGAATTGGCCCTGAAGAAGGTAACGATACCTGGATATGGATACGCGGCGGTCCCGATCAGTCCTGGTTGGGGATGCCTGTTTCGTCCATGGACTTTGGTGGACAAGGATTCATGCTCATGCGCCTTGGGATCATCGCACTGGTTACCCTGCTGGGGGCTTGGTTGATCGTGCGACAGATTAATCGTCCCTTGGCACGCCTGGCCGCTGAAGCGCCGCGCATTGGTCTCGGCGACTCGCCTGATGCGCTGGGACCGATTGGTGGACCCCTGGAAGTACAGCGATTAACCGAGGCTATTACCAGCATGGCCAATGATCTCCATCGACTCCACGAAGAACGCACGCTACTCCTTACCGGTATTTCTCATGAGTTGCGAACACCGCTTTCTCGCCTACTGTTGACCCTGCACTTGCCCGATAGAAACTTTTTGGCGCAAAAATCTTCCATGCGCATAGATGTCCGCGAGATGGACGAAACGATTGATAAATTCTTGGCACTGGTGCGCAGCGGTGACCAGGAAAAGGGCATTTCCATTAACGTGCAAGAATGGTTGGCCAAAATGACAGAAATAGCCCGGGAGCGTTACGGACTGCTTGTTCACGTAGAGAGGCCCGTACCAGATTTCAGTCCGCATGTTTTGCAATGCCGCCCGCTGGCGTTGGAAAGAGTTTTTCGTATTCTTTTCGATAACACAAAGCGTTATGGCGGAGGGATCCTGGAGATTCAGTTTTTAGCCTGTCCAACGTACCTCGAAATTCGGCTTCGTGATTATGGGCCTGGTGTTTCTGCTGCATTTCTTCAAGCACTCAATCAGGGCAATTTACCTCATCAAACAGGGCATGGAGCGGGAATTGGTGTCCGGATTTGTCACCGCATCATGGCGTTGCATAACGGGAGTCTTCACTATGAAATGGCAACAGATGATGGGTTAATTGCAGTGCTTCGCTTTTATAGTCCTCCAGAAAGACATGATTCATTATAAAATGCTTGGTGTGATTTATAAAATATCAAATTGTTGCAAATGCCATGTAAAAATATGTAACCCCGTTTCAATCTTTTACATTTATATTATTGATATCTTATATCGAGAGGTTTAGGTTTCAGTAACTCAATGATGATACTGAATTATTCATTAACAAATTAGAATTTTCTAATTGTTCAGCACGCCTCATGAGAGAATTTACAACGAGGTTGTTTCACATTTTCAACGCGCGAGGAGAAGTGATGAAATTCCGCAAAATAGTCATATTGTCAGCAGTCAGCATCTTGATTTCCGGGACCGCCTGGGCGCAAACCAATCAGGTTCCCCAGGATCCCATTAACAATACCCTGGACCCCCAAAGTCCCTTTGCGACGCTATATTTACCGCAAAATGCGCCACAGGCCAATGATCAGGTCGGTCCTTCAGAGTGGACCCACGCCTATGGAAACCCTCAGCACAATGCCGGATTCCCTGTTGCGCACAACGCGCCCCGTTGGATTCGTGATGGCGTCCGCTGGAATTTTCCTGAAGCCCGGGCCTGGCCGCTCAATGATAACCATCCCTACGGCGAAAAAGTGGATGGCATCAAGGAAGCACTCCCGGTACAAACCCAGTTTTATGGAAATGCTCTGGGCGTTTCGGTGGTCAAAGGGGTCGTGTATGCGGAAAGCGATGATATGTTCGCTTACGCCGTCAATGCTCAAACTGGCAGGCTGATCTGGCGGAGCAGCCCGGTAGCCAATACCCTCATGGGTAATCCTCTGGTCGTCGGCAAAAAGGTCTATCTATCAGCGGGTAGCGTGTCTTTCAATTTTGCCAATGTCATGGAGTACTCCAAGCATCCCAAGCAGGCCGGACGTGGCAAGGATATCAGCTATAACGGGATTTTCTGCCTGGATCGTAAAGATGGCAAGCTACTCTGGAGTTTCAAGACCCAGGGTGATGCCATGCCCACCCCGGCCTATGCGGACCACTCGCTTTTCATCAGCACCGGCGACGGTAATATTTACCGGATTCACTCTACGGACGGAAAGGCCATCTGGAAAACCCATGTAGGGGGCATAGCCAACATGTCCAGCCCCGTAGTCTGGAAAAACCATGTCTATGTCTCCATGTCCGTCATCCCCGGTCTTTATGCACTGAATATCAATAACGGCAAGGTGTTGTGGAAGGGTGAAATTCCCGGTGCCGTCAACACCGGTATGGGCGATGTATCCCCCGTTGTGGATAACGGTATTGTCGTCATGGACACCGTGGCCAACCCCAAAATGGTAGATGGCAAACCCACCATGGAAACCCTGGTTCGGGCTTTTAATGCCAATACCGGACAAGTTCTGTGGACAAACAATATGGGACGTGGCCCCAAGATTCCGGCATTCAAAGGCGGGGTTCCCATGATTCATGATGGGATGGTTTATGTCGGTTCTCCTGTCACCTCGACCTATGAGGCCATGAATCTGCATACCGGTAAAGTGGCTTGGACCTGGCACGTACCCAATCCTGGTCCTGCCGGAGCAGGACGTGGTGCACCGACGTACTATCAAAATATGCTCTATATTTCTACCGGACCGGATATTTATGCCATTCAGCCTAAAACGGGGCAGATGGTTCACGAATATCATGTCGGGGGTCGCTTCGGCATCGTGAATCCCACCATTGTCGGAGGCACCATGTACCTGGGTAACTCGTGGGACTGGATCAACGCCGTACCGGTCAAGGACGTCAACCCGCAATTCAACGCCAACAAGGCTTAAATAAGGCTTAAATAAGGCTTAACAGAGGTTCAGAATGGCAACGACCATGAAATCTGCAGCAAGCGCACAAATCGCCGCTCATTAAAGGCATTTGACGTGAACCATTCGGCGGGAGACGATCTGGTTAGTCTCTCGACGAGCGGTTTTTATATGAGCGAAATATCTTCTGCATTTGCGAAAATGGGTATTAACATTCTACCCATTCACCATTTTACTCGGCAGAATTTTGGAAAAGCTACATATTGCTATTCGGCACTAAATATTTAACCAAAACATCACGAGGTGATGAACATGTATCATAGCCATAGATTTTCCAGAAATACGCTTATTTATGCAGTGGCTGAACTCGGCTTTTCGCCATTAGTTAACGCCTCATACCCGTTACTACTTCTGGATGCGGGATGTGCCGCATCCGCCTAATCCGGAGGCGGATAGTTTTTCCCAATGCCGTGGATAATGAATTTGCCATGCAGGCGATGATTGCCTTTTGAAGAAGATAGCGAGGAGACAGTGATGTTATTGAAAGATTTTTTGAAAGTATCCGTATTAGTCAGTGCTTTGCCAGTGATGGGAATGCTGGGTATGACCACGGCTTCGGCCAATGTCGATTCAGCCAATGTTTCAATGCTCCATGATTTTCGTTTTGATCATCCCGCTTTTATTCATGACTTGCCTTTTGCCGAGCATCATGTGGTGATCCAGGTCAGTCAGGATAATCCGGCCCGTTGGACTATGGACCTGAACATCACCCAGAATCTGCTCAACTACTTTGGTCATAAAAAGATTCAGATTGTCGTCGTGGCGTTTGGTCCGGGCATCAAAATATATTCTCCTAACAACTCGATGGCGAGTCGCATTGCTGCGATTAATGCTGAGGGAGTAGAGTTTGATGTTTGCCATAACAGCATGGAAGCTTTTAAGAAGAAGAGCGGCCATTTTCCCAAACTGGATCCTTCGGTAGTTATTGTTCCGGGAGGTGTCATCCGTATCATGCAGCTGGAGCACGCCGGTTTCGATTATATCAACCCCTAAACTCAAATTTTCGTTATAAGCAGAAAATTTGGATGTGTCATGCTCTCAATGAGGAATTAACTGATGCTTGACCTCTATGAAGATGTGTCTGAAGGAACTTCATCAAACGCTTAAAGTCCATCAATGCATGCCGCTGGCAATTTTTCATAGCGACGCGCGCTGAACCATAATGCGCTGACCGGATTCACGCAGATATCCGTGTCTCTTGAAATCCGCCATGACGGGGTCCCCTCAGAAAACGGAATATAAAACCCGTTAATCTCCTGCGAAGGGCCGCAGCGGCCGATATTTTCTCTGCTTGGGGGTGTAAGCCGGAACCCCAGAAAATTCCGTCGGGAAACATGGGTCTGTCTGCATAAAGGTACCGAAAGTCCCACAGGATTATCCTCCGGTTAAGTTTCTGCTGAATGCTCCTTCCTGAGCGCCTTGATCCGGTCTGTCGGAAAATAGCGGTAAAAGGCCGTCCTACCGATCCCCAGCTGGTCAATCACGTCACCAATGAAAGGGTAGTTTGCTGTATCTTTGAGTAAAGTTTCCGCGTGTTTGATGGCTTGCTCATTCATGGCTTTTGGCCTACCACCCCGCCGCCCACGCCTATTCGCTGCAGCAAGACCCGCACGAGTATTTTCGACAATCAATTCCCGTTGGAACTCATCGAAAGCGGCGGTCATATGGAAAAAAAGCCGCCCTTCGGAGGTGCTGGTGCCGATGTTTTGGGTCAGCACCTTAAGGGCTATTCCCCGCTCATGGATGTCAGCCGCCGTCTGGATGACTTGCGTCAACGAACGGGCCAGCCGGGAAAGTTTCCAGACCACCAGCGTATCCCCTTTACGCAAGTAATCCAGGGCGCCTGTAATTGTGGCCGGTCCCGATGCGAGCCGGAGGCTTTCTCCGTAAAAATTTTTTCGCAACCCACGGCCTTGAGGGCATCCATTTGAAGGGCTGGGTTTTGATCCATAGTCGAGACGCGGGCATAACCGATCAGCATGGCAATCTGTTCTTTAATGGAGTTAACGAAACTGTAAGGGAAGTTAAGTTTCGGGACAAGGAAAACGGATATCCTTTGGCGTGTATTACCTCCCTTTGGAGATGTGGCCTGACGCATTGTCCAATAGTGGAAAGGCGCTTTGCGCCAGGTGAATGAACGACTGAAGCGCAGGACTTTGCTGCGCTGCTTGGTTCTGCCAAGCCAGAGAGACTTCGCTGTCGGCCATCTCATCCTGCAGGGGCAGGAAGGTGACACCGGGGCGGGCGGCCTGGGCGAACGAAGAAAAGAGAAAGCTCACTGCCAAGCCAGCGGCTACCATACTGAAAACAGCATTAGAATCGGCCAGTTCCGTGAAAATATGCGGCTCCAGGCCGTGGGCTAGACAGTTGGCCCATATACGGTCATAGGAGCCCGGCGCCACCTCGCGGCGCAACAATACAATATCTACATCAACGAGCCGTGAGAAAGTTACAGGTACCTGTTCCACCAGGGCATGCCCTGATGGAACCAGAAGCAAGAGGCGCTCCTTTAGCAAAGAATGTTGCTGGATGTCTGGAACCGCCTCCATGTCACGGATCAGAGCCAAGTCTATCTGGCCTGCAAGCAGGGCACGGGTTTGTGCGGCACTACTCATTTCCTGCAACTCTAGACGCACTCTGGGATGGACAGCGCGGAAGGCGCGCAGGAGAAAAGGCAAAAGGGTAATGGCCGTGGAGCTGATAAAACCGATGCGGAGCAGACCGGCATCGCCCCGGACGATATCTTGTATCAGGTGTTGAGTGCGCGTCGCCTGGGCAAGGAGTAAACGGGCTTCGGGCAGCAGTGCGGCTCCGGCGGATGTCAGTCGCACCTCGCGCTGGCTGCGTAGAAAGAGGGAGGTTCCCAAGTCTTCTTCCAGCGTCCGAATACTCCGGCTCAAAGAAGGTTGGGCCAGATGCAGGCGTTCAGCGGCGCGATGAAAATGCAGGGTCTCGGCCAGAACCACGAAGTGACGCAGATGATGCAAATCCAACGGGCCGGTGCTCCCAGAGAAAAGCTCAGCGTACGCCATCCTGGCCTCTCGCCGCCAGGTTTGTGACCGCACTCGCAGCCCTGGGCCGCGCTGTCTCCATCCAGGGGGGCGTCGGCCCCTGATGGGGTTTGCCGCCAACACGGATGGTCACAGACATGGTTAGTCCTGGACGGAGGGGGTGGGCAATGAAGCCCTGTGGGTCAAGGGCAATGCGTACAGGTACCCGTTGGGTGAACTTGATCCAGTTGCCGCTAGCATTTTCTGGGGGCAGGACCGCAAAGACAGCCCCTGAAGCACCGCCAATCCCTGCCACCCAACCATGGTAGGTGACCCCGCTGCCGTACACGTCGGCGTGCAGGGTGACTCTCGCCCCCACCCGCACACCAGCCAGATCTGTTTCCTTGACGTTGGCGTCTACCCAGATCTGATCGAGAGGGACGATACTAAACAAGCGCTGCCCTGGCTTTATCCACTGCCCGCGCTGAACTGACTGCTGGGCAAGGATACCGCTGACAGGAGCACGAATGATCTGCCGATGTAGCGCCAATCGTGCCAGCTTGACACGTTCCAGGGCAGCCTTGACGCTAGGGGTGTTGTCCGGGTTGTGAGCGCCTAGGCGGGCCTGGAGAGCTCGGCCATGGGCGCTTTCCGCCGCTATTTCTGCCTGCAGGCGGGCCACATCGTTCTTGGTGGTAATGGCCTCTAGGGCCTGCGTCGCCCCGCTCTCGGCCGCCGCTCGATAGCGCCAGGCTTTTTGTCGTGCCGTGGCCAAAGCCGCCGCTAGGGCCGCCCTGTGGGCCCGACTTGCGTCTATTTCCGCCACGAGGGCGCGGGCACCTTGAAGGCTTTGGGCCAATTGAGCTTGGGCTTGGCTCAAGGCCAGTTCTGCCCGGCGTCCGCGCAGACTAACCAGCGGATCACCCTGGCGAACGACGAGCGTATTATAGCCGGCCACGGACAGCACGGTACCGCTGACCCGAGCATCCACCGGATAGATATTTCCCGCCACATAGGCATCGTCCACATTCACCCACCAGCGGCCCATGAAGAACCACCAAGCCGCCCAGCCCGACAAGGCCAAAAGGACGATGAGCAGGAGGAGCCACAAATTGCGCCGTCGGCGCCAGTTTTCTTTGGCCAAGCGCCGCAGCTCGCTCGTCGTCTCAGCGAGAACCATAACCGCCTCCCAATGCCGTCTCCAGTTCGGCCCAAGCCCGGAGACTGCCATAATGTAGTAAACCAACCCGCATTTGCTGTTGGATGATTTCTTCCTGCTGAGCTAGGACCGCTGTTTCGTCATCCAGGCCTAGTGTTCGGCGCCGCTCCACCAGAACCGCCCGTTGTGCAGCCGATTGTATGGCCTGGTGTTGAGCCGCCAATTGGCCGGTCTCGCTAGTCCAGGACGAAAGCGCTGTGAGTACCTGGCGAGTAGCCTGTAACACCGTTTGCTCATAAATCGCCACAGCCTTTGACTGCTGAGCCTCTGCGGCATGCAAACGGGCATGGAGTGCGCCGCTGGTAAAAATCGGCAGATGCACGGCTGGTCCTACCGCGTAGGCAAAACTGGCCGGATTCAACAGAGTGACCAGGGAAGCACTATTCAGGTCGAGCAAGGCAGAAAAGGAGATATCTGGATAAAATTCCGCGCGTGCAGCTCGGGTGCTTGCCATACGTGCCACCGCCACATCTCGCGCTGCGCGGACGTCAGGCCGATGCGCCAAGAGATCCAGACGCAGATGCGGAGGTAAGGTTGGGAGAACGTTTTCTTGGGGGTACCCCGGCTGCATGGGCAGGGCATCCGGGTCGGTGGCAGCCAGCGCGGCCAGATCGGCCCGTGCATCGTCCGCCAGTCCGGCCCAGCGTTCTGCCTGCGCCTGGAGAGTCGCTACTTGCTGACGCTGGAGGGTGAGAGGGATTTGCGAACTCAGGCCTAGGCGTTGGCGGGTTTCGGCCAGTTGCAAACGCTTCTCCGCCAAACCCAGCAAACTTTCCGCCTGCGCATGTTGACGACTGCTCAGGCACCAATTCAGGTAGGTACGGACAATGGCCCCGGCCAGCAAACGGCGCGTGTCTGCCAGGCGAGCATTGGCGGCATGTTCTTCGCCCAAGGCAGCCTTCCACAAGTCTCGCCGCTTCCCCCAAAAATCTAGCGCCTGACTGAAGCCCAAGCCGATGTCACCACTATCGTATCTTTTATTTCCCAAGCCCAAAGCGCCAAAGGGTCCGTTGCCGCTGAACTGCATTGGGGCAATGCTGGCAGCGCCATTGATCTGCGGGCCCAGGGAAGCGCCGTGGAGACGGCTCATAGCGGCGGCCCAATCCAGCTCCGATTGGGCCGCCATGATCTGCGGGCTATGGATCAGGGCATGATGCAACAAGCCGTCGAGCAGGACCACGTGCAGACCTTTCCACCAATCCTGTTCTGGCCATGGCCCAGGATGCAGCGGATGAGCACCTTGTATCGTCTTCACCGTCTTTGCCATGGCCGGAGGTCGCACCCCATTGGGCGAGAGAGCGTGAATCGCCGGAGCACAAGCGCTCAAAAGGATAATCATCAAAGCCACAGCCATCCGAGTTGGTATTTTCTTAGCCCATAAAAACAGATGTAGGCGATCTTTATTACTGTTCATGAGGTCCATCCACTTCCAAATTTTCCTCAGTGAAACCGGCGCTTTCCATGATCTCCTCTTCAATGGTGATTCGCCCTGGACGATTGCGCCGGCGCCGATATGGACCCTTACTAAGCCAAAGAAGAGCGAGGACAACTAAGGCCATCCATCCCCATAGAGTCAGCATGGATTGCATGCTGAGGGACGCGCTCTGCAAGATTAGATGCTGGATGGAAAAGGCATGGGCCTGTTGCCCGGACATGTCCTTTCCCTGTAATTGCCGAGCCAGGTCAGTCAGGGGCTCGATGGGCGACTGCCAAGCTAGATGGGCGCGAAAGTAATCACTGTGACGCATCCATAGAGCTGAAAAAGTGCTCGATAGATAAGCCCCACCGAGGATGCGCACAAAATTCTGCAGAGTCGCAGCAGCGGGTAGTCGCTGCGCTGGCAAGCGTGAAAACATAATGAGACTCAGAGGAACCAGATAAAAACCCAGGGCCGCTCCCTCAAGAAAATGGCAGAGCAACAAGCTCTTAAGACTGCTGTTGGCATTGACCTGGGTCGTGAAGCCATAGACCGCGATCAAGAGATAGCAAATGGTGGCCAGCCACAATGGGTTGACGCGATGGGAGAGGGGGCCCATAACGGCAATAAGAGGTACACCGGCAAGGGCCATGGGTAAAAGCACCACGCCGGCCCAGAAGGCCGAATAACCCGCCTGGCCGATGAGTCCCGATACAAAGAGGCTGTTCCCCCCCAACAAGAGACCCCATCCAAAAATCAAGGCCGGTGTGGCGAGAACAAAATTGCGCCGCTTGAGCAAGCTAAGATCCAGGCATGGATGCGGATGCTCGCGCGCCCAGATCAAAAAGGCTGCCAGGAACACTGATCCTGCCGCCACCAGCCAGCGAATTCGCGGGGAATCCCACCAATTCCAGTCCTCGCCCCGATTGAGCACGACCTGAAAGGTGCTGCTCCACAACGCCAACAGGAACAAACCCACCCAGTCGAAGGGTTGCTGCAGCCGTTCACGGGGATCGTCGCGCAAGAGCAAGGCCACCACAGCCAGGGAGAGGAAACCCAAAGGGAAAGTCAACAAAGGAGCATCGCGCCAGTCCCAGGTATAGGCAATCCAACCCGCCAGTGAAGGTCCTGCCAACAAGGGGAACACTAGATTGATGATAGTCAGGTCTGCCACGCTCATCTGCCAATGCGCCGGCGCGTAACGGATGAGCATGCGTCGGGTCAAGGGTGTCAACAAACCTGCACAAAAGCCCTGTACCAACCTGCCGGCCAGAAACAGGCTGAAATGATTGCTCAACAGATCCGGCAAGGTAGCCAGCATGAGCAGCGCCAGGGAAAAGAGGTATGTCCGCACCTCACCAAAGCGCTGGTACACCCAGGTCGCCGGCACCACCCCCAAGGCCCAGGCGAGGAGATAAAAGGTCAGCGACCATACGGCATGATCCAGACTGGTGCTGTAGGCTCCGGCAATATACGGCAACATGGGGATCGACCAGGCCAGGCTCCATGCAGCAAGGAAAAGCCCACTGCTTAGCCCGATGATGAGGACCAACAATGGCAGGCCCCGAAACGGGGTTTGCGTCGCATTAGAAGAGGTCGAAATAGACACAGATGATCCCATATCCTGAAAACTGATGGAACTGCAGCTTAATACAAGACGGGAAAATGGATAATGAATTTTACGCTACCCATTGATAGCAAATGGCTATCAATGGGTAGCTGTTCGAGTGGATCTCTTCGCTGAAAGGGCTGCAAGGTAATAATAGAGAGATCGTATTCTGAATTCTGGGTGCGAGCTGGTGGATGAAATCACTTTGTCAGAGTGAATCAGTTGCTGAGTTTATAGCGAGTGGAGTCTTGTTGGGTGTTTATAGTCGCTACCTCTTTTATCAGAATAAATGCTCGTAGTTACGTTACCGAACCCATCCACTGCCTAAATACGATGGAGGGACGGATCCTCTATCGGTTGTTCTGAAAAACGACAATGATTATATCTGGAAGATTCATATTTTTATAAAAAAGTGCCGAGGTAAGCCTCGGCAGAATAAATCGCAAACAACCTATCGCATTGTGCAGCAGACCGGTGACTGATTCTAGTGCTAATATGCCAGAAAAAACGCGGAACCCTCTTATACAGAAAGGTTATTCCGCCGTTTCATGGTCACCTATTATGGCAGCAATTTCCTCAAATTCAGTTTGTTTCTTATAAAATTCGTCTACAATAGTATCCACATCATCTTCTATAGCTGCTTTGTTTCTTAATGATAAATCAAAATCTTCTTTTCCCAGACTCAGCAGGTTCATGCGGTTTAAAATTTCGCTATCATTTATTTTTATTTTTTCGAGAAGCGTTTGCTGGGGATATTTCAATTTTATATTCCCTTATAAATATAGTTTTGAAGTTCTGCCTAGAGACAAATTAAGTAAATCGACTCCGGCTGGAGTTTTATCCTACCAGATGGATCCCACCAACCTGTCTATTCTGACCAAGAGACTAGGCATAGTCTAGTTATTGGTTTGCTTTTTATAAGGTGTGCACAAAACTTCTGATGCGATCATTGTTCACCATATAACGCTTTAGATCATTTGTTTCCTGATCCATGGAGTGCTGCAATCCTGCTTGGGACAACCCCGGTTAACATCCGGATGTCCACTTCTGCCGGAAGAACCAGCATCAGAATCGAGTGTTCATCTGCCTGCACGAAAAATGCTGTATGCTGCTCGCAGCGAATACTGATTTCAGGTGTGGTACATTCTGAAAGTCCAGCACTGATGTGCTCAGCAAGACGCATCAATGCCGCTCCGGCAATCCCTATGATAGGTTCATCAGCAACCATTTCCCCCGTCTGAAGGAGTATAACCCCTTCATCGGCAATCCATGCGACGCCCAGTATTTCCGGGATCAACCCCAGCAACTGTGTGTAAAGATCAGCAAACAAATCCTGATTCAAGCAGCACCTCCTTCGTTTTCAGGAACAGGGAACTGGAAATCGTCCTGAGTTAACAGGTCTGGACCCGATTCCAGGGCTTCAAACCAGTCCAGAAATGCGGTGATAGTCTCCTTTCCCTTAAAGGAGGCCCCGTGCTGTGGCACAATCCAGTCAATATCCATACTGCGTATCATGTGGGTCCACAGCCTGCAGACTTTCTGGCCACCCATATAACGACGGTGGAAGCCGTTCATTGAAGACACAGCGCGATGCGCAGCAAACGCTTCTGCCCCTTCAATCACTTTGGAAGCATCCGGTCCACTGACCAGATTAGCACCCAAATCTCCCGAAAAAAGTATTTTGCTGAGAGGATCATACACCTGGAAATTTCCCACGGAATGCATGTAATGTGCGGGAATGAGGGAAAGTGCCTGACCTGCCAGATTAATCGGCATACCCCGTGCTGGAATGCCGATGACGCGTCCGGCAGTCATGCCCTTGGAACAGAAGTGCGGCAGAAAACGGGTCCACTCGTTGGCAATGAGGATTTTGGCATCGGTAATCAGCAACCATCCATTCGCGGAAGCCACAATATCCGGGTCCTCGTGGGAGGCAAATACATAATTCAGATGCGCCGGCAGGAAGTAGCTGGCCATCTCGGCCAACAGATTCTTGTAGGTGAGGTTGCCACCAGGATCCAGAAGCATGCCTTCACCGTTATGCACAATCAGGAACTGATTAGCCTGAATCCCTTCGCCTTCCACCAGGTCGGTGAATGCTATGCATTTATGGATACCATTATCGAAAAGTAGTGTGCTCAATTTTCTGAATCCTCTTTGCTTCCTTGAATGGCGCATTGTACTGCGATCGTCTGATCGCTTCGATTTTTTGTATGCTGTTAGTGAAAACGGCCATCTTCCCGTTCACTATCCGTCCAGATTACTTCAATGTCTGCAGCCGATTGAGCAAGGCCGGGCTGATGCCGAGATTGTTCATCAGCGTTTCACTGTACTTGCGATCAATCAGGTAGTGACAGAGATCAAGCAGTTGCAGCAGGGCTTTGGTAGCCTGGCCCGCCTTGGCACTGTCATCGACTTTACGCTGAATCAGTAGCGGCATGGCTGCGCGCAGGTGACTCATGCTGGAGGCCACAAAATGCGGTGGAATGCGCATTGTGACATGAACTTCGCCGATTTTTTCCTGACGGCTGATAAAGGCTGCGTCGTGAACTCCGCCGACGAGGTCGCGTATCCAGGTTAAGTGGGTTTGCTTCAAAGCCTCTATCCGGCCTTCCAGGTAAGGCGCTGTTTGTGCATCACCCAGCAACTGGCGATAGAACTCGTCGGTGAGTTGCGGAAGGTCTGCTTCGATCAGCAGAAATACTTCCGTGAGTGCGCGTTGCTCTTCTTGGCACAGTCCGCTGATATTGCAGAAGGTACTGAGGTTTGCGTCGTGGTTATCCAGCTGCATGTGGCTTTTCCTTGAATGATTTTAGAAAGGAAGGGCTGACTGCTTCAGTCAAAGCATCTTCTCAATGGCTTTTGCAGCCCGAGTCGCGTCCAGGAACACCAACCCCAGTTTGGCTTCTTTCCGAATAATGGTACTAAGAACGGCATCTGGCCCGGCATGTATCAACAGAACAAAGCCGTTGTCTCCCTTGATCATGACTTGCTCCAGATTGCCGCGTGCCAACTCCGTGGCTGTCCGTTCTCCCAAGGAGAGCATAGCCGCAGCCATGGCACCCACACGGTCTTCATCCATAGAAGCGGAAAGTAACGCAGCGATAGTCAGGCCGTCAGTGGAAATAATGGCGGAGGCCTCTATATCTGCGGAACTGCCATTGAGATCCGATAGCACCGACTTCATCATTTCTTCACGCACCAGGCACTACCCCTCTTTCATAATAAATAAAATAATAATATACGAATAATATAATAATAACACAGATTCCATAACGATATGAGCGGCACGACCATCGGGTAAAATTTTTGCTTAAGTTTTAGCGAACACATTATGTAAATGTCTTTATATGTGCCGATGATTTTTGATGTCTGCATGTAAATGCTGGCAGATTAACACCTGGCGATTGATATTTAATAGGTATGGAAGCAAACCCTAAACACACTGGTAGCTGAATTTACGAAGGACTAGGATTCTCCAAGTCCTCTTCAGCCTTATCATGAGTTCATGTTCCTGAGCCAATGCGCAAACAATCCCTGACTTCCAGCTCCCCGATTTCTGCAGCTTCCGCAAAAGACCCTATTCGTCACGGTACCCGCTCATTCCGAAAGATGATCCTGGCGCTCTTCGCTGCAGGATTCGCTACATTCAGTATGATTTATTGTGTACAACCTCTGATGCCGGCCTTCAGCAGAGAATATGGCGTGACCGCCACGGGGAGTGCGCTTTCCCTGTCGTTGACGACGGGGATTCTGGCTTTCTCGATGCTCCTGGTCGGGAACTGGTCGGATCGTCTGGGGCGCAAGTCTATCATGGTCTGGTCATTGTTCACGTCCGCATTTCTGGTGCTCGCCACCGGATTCGCGCCCAATTGGGAGGTTTTTTTGTTGGAGCGGGCTTTGCTGGGCATCAGCATCAGTGGCCTGCCAGCGGTAGCTATGACCTATCTCAATGAAGAAGTTCATGCGGACTCTATCGGCATAGGTATGGGGTTATATATCAGCGGTAGTGCAGTGGGTGGTATGTCAGGTCGGCTGATTGCCGGTGTTTTGGCCAATTATTGGGGTTGGCATGTTGCCCTGGCCAGCATCGGCGTCATCAGTCTGATTGCTGCCGTTCTATTTGTGCGCAGTTTGCCGGATTCCCAGCATTTTTCCCCGCAGCATGTGTCCTGGAACGGCAGGGTTCAGCAAATCGGTCGGCTGTTCAACGATCCGGGGCTTCCTTGGTTGTTTGTCGAAGGCTTTTTCCTGATGGGCATTTTCGTGACCTTTTATAATTATCTGACTTACCGGCTGATGGCCCCGCCTTACGACTTCAGCCAAGCTCAGGTGGGGCTGATTTTTAGCGTCTACGGAGTGGGTATTTTCAGCTCTCCGGTGATGGGACATATTGCCGGGCGGATAGGGCGTCGAAAGGTCCTATGGATGGCTTTTGCGTTGCTGACTGTAGGGGCCCTGCTCAGTTTTGCGGGGGCTGTCTGGGCGATTCTGCTCGGCACCACATTGTTGACCTTTGGTTTTTTTGGGGGACATTCCATTGCCAGCAGTTGGGTGGGTCGCCGGGCACCTGGAGCCAAAGCGCAGGCCGCCTCATTGTATCTCTTTTTTTATTATCTGGGTTCGGCGGTGCTGGGCAGTTCCGGGGGATATTTCTATTCGGGTTGGGGTTGGGAGGGTGTGGCGGAACTGCTGACTTTTCTGGCAGTCTCCGGACTACTCATCGCCTGGAAACTGCGTGTGCTGCCGCCTCTGACTGCAATATCGCCAATAGCTGTCGGAGCAGCGGTGAATGGTCCATACAGCGGTAAACCACATGGACATCAGAACGCGCACTAGGGGAAGACAGCGGTAGGTAACACACGCTACCCTGCTGCAGGTGTGAATAGGAAACCGGAAGAATGGTAATCCCCAAGCCTACGGCTACCAATCCTATCATGGTCGATGCCTCCTGCACTTCCTGAACAATTTTGGGATTAAACCCGGCATCATGGCAAAGCTGATAAAACTGGTTGCGTATGCCAGTGCCAGCCGAGTCGGTAAAGATAATGAACGACTCGTGGGCCAGTTGCAGCGGATCAAGTGGTACAGACAGATTGGGGGAAGCCGGACAGAGCGGATGTTTGGCAGGTAGAACGGCTACGAGAGGGTCAGCGTAGAGCATATGGGATTGCAGCATTGCCGGTAAATGCTGAACCCGCATAATACCTACCTGTATTTTTCCATGGATCAATGCATCTATTTGTTCGAGAGAGTTTAACTCTTCCAGATTCAGATGCACGGACGGAAATTGTGTTCGAAACTGGTATATGGCTCTGGGGACCTGTTCAGCCAACATGGTTGAGCGGGTCATACCGATGTGCAGTTCACCTTTCTCTCCGCGCTCCACACTGCGCACATGGTCGACGGCACGATCTACCTGGAGAAGAATGGCACGGGCCTCTTTGAGAAAAGCATCCCCTGCATCGGTGAGGGCCACCCGGCGGTTAGTGCGTACGAACAGCCGGGCTCCCAACATTTCTTCAAGCGTATGAATCTGATGACTGAGGGGCGGTTGGGAAATGCCCAAACGCTCTGCAGCGCGGCTGAAATGCAGCTCTTCAGCCACCGCGATGAAGTAACGAAGATGACGAAGTTCAAGTGACACGGATAACGTAACGCCAAGCACAAATCGAAAAAACAATAAGTTTCGGATTATATTATCTTGATGCCGGCACCTGCCAAGTTATATGGACTCACCGTATCGGTGATGTTCATCATGCGATGACCATCACCGACCAACTGCTCCTGTTTTCAATGGCACATTTCGTGTGCAGACAGACCTGTACGTTCGAATTCAGCAGAAGACAGATGCTGCGGAACATAGTCGACACTAAGCTTTTGTTTCCACCGGTAAAATGCCCGTAAGTGATTGCGTGAGCCCCGCTCTAATTCTGCATAGACCGCAAGGATTTCCGGTTTATTGGTGCGTCGGGCCACTTTTTGTAGGTCGGCTATATCGAGTTCTTCAATCAATAACCCAACGCGAACGGCGTCTGCCTCGCTCCGTAGTCCCTGATTAATCAGATCATCATACAATGCTTGCAAATCGGCACGATAGAATTGTCCAACCGCCAACCCCCGAACCGGATCAGATTCCCCATAATGCTCAAGCAAAGCCAGCATCGCGTCCATGTGCACTTGTTCCGAACCGGTAATATTTTGGAAAGGACGGATACCCCAGCGCTCGTATAAGCGAATATAAACGTCTCGCGCAATTTTTTCCTCCTCTCGCATCAACAGCAAGTCGGAGCGTTCTTCGCTCGTCAATAGGCCACGCGGTGAAGCAGCAATATCGGCACGAATTTGTGCAAGGTGCACTGGGCGCTGCTCCGCATGTTCATTTTCCATGAATTCAGACTCAGTAGATGTGTTTGTGCTCGCATTAAACCCGCGTTGATCCATTCGGCGGCCATTTCCACGGCCACCATTTCCACGACTGCCATTTCCACAGCCGCTTGACCTCATCCGGCTTTCACCAGAACGCTGATCGCCGAACTGTGAACAAGACTTTTTATTTGTATTCATTATGTTACTCCTTTAAACATCTTCAGACCTAATTCAGAGGGTCTGAATCTCTGTGAGTGCCTCTTCAAGAATCTTCTTGATCCTTTGGAACTGTTCCGAGACCAAAGGAGAGGCTTGTATTCGTTGACTAACGGCATCACGCAATAAATGGAGATGTTCGCGTATCTGTCGCGCGTCTTCACTGCATCGGGTCGCGATCCGTTCTTCGATTGCCACGACCATCGCGCGATTCTGTTCAAGAAACGCTTGCCCTTGTTCAGTGATGACGTAAAGTTTCTTGTTTCCCTCAAGAATTACAGAAACATGACCGAGATCTTCGAGCATTGCGAGCATCGGATAAATCATCCCGGGACTCGGACTGTAGATCCCCCCGGATTGTTGCTCTAACAGCTTGATCAGTTCGTATCCGTGGCGTGGGTGCTGGGCAATATGCTGCAGGACGATGTAACGCAGCATGCCCGGATCAAGCATACGGGATCTCCGTCGGCCTTGCCCTGATCTGTGGCAAGGTCCGGAACATTTTCCCTCTGGGTCATTGGATAGTTTCATGGGAACCGCCTTTTAGATATATCTAATTATGATATATCTTATAGGATGCCGTGAAAAATACAAGATCATCACTTGGTTTTTTTGACCTGATTTTTTTGAGTCAGGAAATTATGGAAAGAGAACCTTCCAAACAGGATTTCGTTGTAGAGTCGGATCAGCGATACCCGGCAATAGCTGGGCGCAAAAACCATGCGTTCCGAAGTAAATGTGATGCTGATCTTCCAACACAGCCTCCGCCCATGTGGTCGCCCCACAGAACGGACGCACGAGTCCTCTGATGTTGCCCGGAGTAGGCAGCAAAGGTATACAGGTTTCACGCAATAGAGTAGCCTGACATTATCCCAGACAAAATATCCTCATGATTATGGATAGTGCTGATTGGTCCAAAAATCACAATCTCCAGTGTCAGAATATCTGGGCTACATCAAGGGTTGGCACCACAAAGACGATTAGCCGGGACGGAGACATCTATCAATTTCGGAAGCGGCAGATTGAGTGCGGCCATGATAGCGATGAATTCCTCTCGCGATTTGTTGGCGAGGCGCGGGTTGCTCTGTTTTTCCTCGCCAATACAGCTCACCCGGCGACCACGATAGTCGTGACCGGGATAAACCAACGTCTCGTCAGGTAAGGTGAAAAGTTTTGTGGTAATGCTGTCGTATAAGGTACCAGCATCGCCGCTCTGAAAGTCAGTGCGCCCACAGCCGCCAATGAGCAGAGCGTCACCGGTAAAAACCCGATCATGCCAGCGAAAGCTTAGAGATTCAGGAGTATGCCCAGGGGTAGCAAGTACGCGAATAACATCGTCTCCCAAGACCAGGAAATCGCCGTCATCCACCGCAATGTCGGCACAGTCGGCTTGAGCTCGGACACTGAGGACTACCTGTGCTCCTGTCTGCTTGCGGAGTTTGTGGGCAGCGCTGATATGATCGGCGTGCAAATGGGTTTCCAGAATATGAGTCAGGTGCAGGCCTTCATTACGCAAAATCTGCAAAACTTCGGCACTGTTCTCGGCCACCGCATCGATGACCACGGCATCGCGCCAGGTATTATCCGCGAGAATGTAGGTGTAGGTACTGCTCTCGATATGAAACAGTTGCCGAAAATACATGACGTTATTCCTTTACCCGGAGGCTGCAGTGAATTCCGAATATGGCCTAGCGTGTCACAGCCAGGCTAGGGTCGCATTGAGAAAAATCATTTAGAACCCATCAATTCATGCCGCTGGCAATTTTTCGTAGCGACGCGCGCTGAACCATAATGCGCTGACCGGATTCACGCAGGTATCCCTGTCTCTTGAAATCCGCCATGACTCTCGAAACATGTGCAGAAGAAAGCCCGAGATAACCGGCAATTTCTTTACGCGCCATCGGGAAAGGGACCCAGGCGCCATCGGGGAACACTCCGCACCAGTGGTATAAAAATGCCGCCAGGCAGGCATCGGCCTTCCCTGCCCCCACTTCCACAATATGGAATTCAGACTCTTCCAGGGCTCTCTGCCATCGCTCCAGCAATGCGCGTCGCACATGGGGGAGGTCTTCTGATAAACGGTTTAATTCCGATATATCCAGCAAACATAAATCAGCGGCATCTAATGTTGTGGCGGTATGCGGATAACGGGGATGTGCATGATTCAAGCCCTCAAATCCCAACAGATCGCCATGACGCAATAGCCGAACAATTTTTTCCACCCCATGAAGCGGTGATTCCAGACTGAGTTTGATGACACCAGACCGCAAGGTAAACGCATGGCGGGCGCTTTCGCCCTGATGGTAAAGCACTTCTCCAGCAGGCAGATGAATATCCTGTACGGTCATCCCCAGATTGTCTAATTCTTGCACAGTGAGTCCTGCAAAGATGCTTAACTGGCGCATGGGACAAAGCTGACAATCTGACTGGCCCGTCAGATTCCATGACGCTGAATGCATGAGATACTCCTGTTAGGCGATGCTGTCGGCATCCTCCAATTCCCAGAGCGGGATCTGGTTATCAGAGGCATCGGTTACCCAACGTCGCGCATAAATGCTGCGTTGGGCAGCCAACTCATTCAGAATACTCTGAATACGGTTCATCGTCAGGTGCAGGGTACAAGCCATCTCTATGCTGGTCATCGGCCCGCCACGCAGGCAGTTCAGAATACGATTCGTGTCTTGCATTATGAGGATATCTCCCGATGTCGTGTCAGGTTGTGCGCCATCCTGTATGCGCTGGTATGAAAGTCCCTCCATGGCATTCAGCTCGTGTACAGCACGGGATAAGCTGCCCGGTTTGCCTTTTTGTGCAGCAGATTTTGCCGAAAAATGCGAAAGAAGCGCTGATAACGCGATAATTCCTGCTCCATCAGCAAGCTATGATCGGACACCTTTTTTTGCGACTGGTTATCCAGCACCTGCTCTTCATTCAGGGTGGAGAGTTCTGCGCGTAGCGCATACCATTGTTCATTGACCAGATCGTGGCGTGTTTCCAGTACATCGAGAATATCCAGAATGGCACGGTCATCCAGCTGTGCTTCGGGTTCGCCCTGAACCGTTAAAGAAGATCTGATTTTCATAAATCACTCCATGAATAGTTTCCGTCTGTTACACAGGAACTGGGGAAAGGACAGCGAAAAGTCTGCCCTTCCCTTCAGGTTTTAATGACCGCCGTAACTGGCCATTTTTGTGGTGCGACCCCGGAACACCCAGATTTGATAAGCGTTGTACATGATCATGATGGGTACAAACCCGGTCATGAACAAGGTAAACACGGCAATGGAGTTGGCCGGATTGGCGGCCGCCTGGATGGTCCAGGTTTCCGGAACAATGTAGGGAAACATCGTGGCCCACATGGCAAACCACAGGAGAACCACCACCCCTTCACCCCACAGCAGGGCGGCGAAGTCTTTTTGCATGGAGTGGTTCATCATGGATTTAAAGGCAAAGAACAAGACCACTAAGAGCCAGATGGCCCATACCCACCAATAAGGACCGGTCCATTTTGCCGCTGCCCAGGGGAATATGGCATAGGACCATACCAGGGTGACGACGATTGCTGTCAAGGCCAGGTAGGAAAAAAGGGTGGTCCAGCGCTGTGCTTTGACATTGATCGGATCCCCCTTTTCAAAGCGTGCACTCAGGTAAAGACCGCCTGCCAGTCCGGCCGCAATGACCGCGCCAAAACCGGTGAAGATACTGAAAGGGGTCAGAAAAGTGAGGGCCGTCCCGGTAAAATGGGGAATGGGCGAATTCACAAACAGGCCCGGAGCCCCTTTGGCCATGGCCTCACCGGCCTTCATGGGGAAGCCCTGCAAGGTCGCCCCCAAAGCCACGCCCGCCCCGAAAGGCGCCATAAAACTCCCGACGGCAAAGGCCCAACCCCAAAAGCGCTTGCTTCCGGTTGCATGGACATGAAACTCAAAGGCTACAGCCCGCGAAATGACGCCCCATAAAGCGAACATCAAAGGAATCATCAGATAGTTGAAGGCCGATCCATACACCAGCGGAAAAGCGCCAAACAGCACGCCGCCGGCAACGACCAGCCAGGTTTCATTGCCATCCCACATACCGGCCATGGAAGCCATAATGGCGCCCCGCTCCTGCTCCTCCGGAGAAAAAAGGGCAAACACCCCGGCGCCGAGATCGGCACCGTCCAGGGCAATGAAGAAAAGAAACAGTAGACTGAGTAACAGCCACCACCACGTCGTTAGAGTGGTAGCGATTCTGGCGAGATCAAACATATTGTATTACTCCTTGAATCAAAATCCCGGGAAACCACTCCTGGCCTCCGGGCCATACCCCGCAGCGCGCTGCGGGGTATGGATAACGCTTAATGGGTTTTCCCAAAGGTTGGTTTGGCAAAGGTCGGTTTGGCCAATCCACCACCGGCGTGTTCCTGGTCAGCAGACTGCTCTGGCGCCCCGGGTAAAGGACTTTCCAGATCCGGTCCCTTGCGGATCACGCGGGAGAAGAAATACCAGGCACCGGCCCAGACGGTCAGTTCAAAAACGCCATAGCCGAGAAACCAGACGATTTCCTGGCCAATCCCCATATGACTGGTGCCCTCATAGGTACGCATGAGGTTGTAAACCACCCAGGGTTGACGCCCTACTTCACGGGTCCACCAGCCGGTCCAGATGGCCAGATACGGTAAAAAAGCACTAAAGACCATGGCCCGCAAAAACCAGGGGCGCTTACGCAATCCTTTTACAGTCATTTGGCCGCGCAGGATGAGCATGGTGCCCCACAACGCCATAAAGAACAGGAAGAAACCAATGGCGACCATAACCCGGAAGGAATAGAAAGGGACCCATACGTCGGGGCGATCGTTCGCCGGGAACTGGTCCAGACCGGAAACCACGCCATTCAGGGTGTGGGTTTCCAGGAGACTCAACACATAGGGGATCTTGATGGAAAACACACTCGCATTATTCGCGGCATTGGGAATGGTAATCAGGTTCCAGGCACTGTTGACCTGACCGTTAGGCAAGTAGGTATGGTAATGCCCTTCCATGGCGGCCAGCGAGGTCGGTTCACTATGGGCCACATCGACCCCCAGACTATCCCCTAACCAGATTTGTATCGGCGTCGCAATCAATAAAGCCAGAATGGCCGGCTTCAACATCTTCACGAACAGGTCCGCATGACGATTTTTGAGAATAAACCAGGCACTGGTCCCGGCCAGTACAAAAAAGCCCAGGATCATGGTAGCCATCCACATATGGGGAAAGCCCCAGTCCGCGTTCGCGTTGAAAATGGCACTCCACCAATTCGTCACCTGAAACAGACCGTCTTTCAGCACGACACCATCGGGAGTCTGCATCCAACTGTTGGCCACCAGAATCCAGTAGGCCGATAAGCTGGAGGCGATCGCCACGTTAAAGGTAGAAAACAAATGCATCCCTTTGCCGACTTTGTTCCAGCCAAACACCATGAGGCCAATGAAACCGGCTTCATACATAAAGGCGGTAATGGTTTCAAAGCCGAGAATATTGCCGAAGAAGGGACCCACGGCCTGAGAGAACGGGCCATAGAGAATGCCGAAGGCCATTTCCATGGTGACACCGGTAGCCACACCAGCTCCGAAATTAATAATAAAGATTTTTTCAAAGAAGCGGTTCAAGCGATACCATCGTTCGTCTCCGGAACGCAGCCAGGCTACTTCCAGCCCGAAAAGGATCCAGGACACCCCGATGGTTAATGGGGTCCAGAGGATATGCATGGAGGTAATCCAGGCAAAATCCAGCCGACTCAGAAGAATCGGCAAAGTGTTTTCCATGAGCATGATAAACTCCTCGCTTCAAAAGCGGCGTTAAAAATTGCAGATATACTAGCGAAGATGAATATGCAATAAATATGCCTATTATCCACTCTAAAATTAATCAGTAAGTTACATTATAAAAATGATTTTTCGCAAAAAAATAATGGGGGATATAGCCCGTTAATATGGTTTATATCACCCGATTTATACGCACAAGGATCAAAAAATGACAAAACGCATTTTTATCTCATACTCACCGTCTAAAAGTGGCTCTTCGTCAGATTGAGTGGGTAGGGGGTAGAATGCTGTGGAGCGGTCGTGCCCTGAATAGGAGTTAGCTGATGGTCCCTGAAGAGCTGTTTTCTCTCGCGTTAGGATTGGTTCCGCCGTGGTTGGTGGATCATGTGACTTTCACGGTGGAGGAGAAACGCCTGGATCTGCACATCAACTTTCCCAAAGGTAGTCGCTTTGCTTGCTCCGTCTGTGGTGAGGAGTGTCCGGTACATGATACCCGTGACCATACCTGGCGGCACATGGATTTCTTCCAGCATGAAGCCTATCTCCATGCCCGTGTACCTCGTGTGAAGTGCCAGGAGCATGGAGTGCATCAGATATCTGTTCCCTGGGCGCGGGAAGGCTCGCGTTTCACCCTGCTCTTTGAAGCGCTGATCATGACCCTGGTGCGGGAGATGCCGGTATTGACGGCAGCTCGCATGGTCGGTGAGACCGACAAGCTCCTGTGGCGAGTGATTGACCATTATGTGCCCGAAGCTCGTGCTGCGGTGGATATGGCCAATGTCCATGCCGTCGGCGTCGATGAAACCAGCAGTCGGCATGGACATGACTACATCACGCTCTTCGTGGATCTGAATGCCCGGCGACTCTTGTTCGCTACTCCCGGCAAGGATGCCAAGACCTTTGAGAAATTCTCCGCAGATCTACAGGCCCATGGTGGTAGCGCGGAAGCGATCACCGATGTGAGCATGGACCTCTCGCCGGCCTTCCAGAAAGGGGCTGCCGAGCACCTGCCCAATGCGGAGATCACTTTCGATCGTTTTCACCTCATGAAGCTCGTCAACGAGGCCGTAGACGACGTGCGCAAGGGGGAAGTCCTCACCCAGCCAAATCTCAAAAAGACCCGCTGGCTTTGGCTCAAGAACGATTGCAACCTCAAAATGAAGCAGAAAGAAAAGCTGCAGGAATTGCTCAAAGACCAGAACCTCAAGACGGCGCAGGCCTACCAGTTCCGCCTGACCTTTCAGGACATCTTCACGATCAAGAATCGCCACCAGGGGGCTACCCTCTTGAAAGCCTGGTTGGAAAACGCCAGAACCAGCGATCTGCCGCCTATCGTCAGGGTCGCCTACACCATCATGAATCACTGGGATGGCGTGCTCCGATGGTTCGAGAGCCAGATCACCAATGGAATTCTGGAAGGTTTCAACAGCCTCATTCAATCCGCCAAGGCCAAGGCTCGGGGTTACCGCACGCACAAGAACTTTATCAACATGGCCTACCTGATCCTGGGCAAGCTGGATCTCAGGCTACCCACTTGAAATGACGAGGAACCAAACTGGCTTTCATGACGAATGTCAGCCCCAAAAATCAGGATTCAGGGCATCTCCCCTTTTATTTTGTAGTAAGCAGCGTTTTTTAAGGCCATATTTCGATGATTTTTCATATTACGGGCATACTAAGTATTCATAAATAAATTGTACTCACTATATAGCGGGTATAGTCTTGCGGCATGGAAGCAGACGCACTGATAGCCGCTCGACACCAAGCGCTCGAAGGGATACTGGATGAGCGGTAGAGACGGCTATATGCGGCAGTAGAAGCGAAGGTGCTGGGTCATGGCGGTGTCAAGCGGGTGAGTGAGGCCACCGGAGTCGCGCGGGGGTCCATCATGGCGGGTCTCAAAGAGCTCAAGGATCCGGAGAACAGGCTCCCGCAAGGCCGAGTTCGTCGATCGGGTGGCGGGAGAAAAAGGCTGGTGGATCGCGATCCGGACTTGCTGGTGGCCTTGGAGGGTTTGGTGGATCCTGCGGCACGCGGTGATCCCCAGTCACCGCTGCGCTGGACTTGCAAGAGCCTCAAGCAATTGGCACGGGAACTGGGCGAACAGGGGCACCGCATCAGCCATGTTTCTGTGGGCATTCTGCTCAAGGAATTAGGGTACAGCTTGCAAGGCAATCGCAAGACTGTAGTGGCTACCGTTCGTGATTTGCATACATACGGAGGCGCCAGTACCGAATTGAATTTGATCCCCGATCCTGAGCGGTCCCGCACCTTGGGTACTTTGACGGGTACCGGACCCAGAGCGGTCATGATCTCGCGCTCCGGCAGATGCCCATTACGCACGACCGCCTGACGCCCATCAACCATCCGCACCGTCGCAAATTCTTCCAGCAATACCGCCACCTCTGCCTCTATGGCCTGCTCAATCAGAGAGCGTGCCGCGCGTCGAAGTATCCCTTCAATGCCCAGACCCAACTCTCCCATCCCACCTGCTATTACGGTATTCTTTTCCACGGCGTACTCCTTATGTTGCTCTTTGAGTCGGAAACCCTTTGTAGCAACAGTACGCCACCTCATTCAAGCCAGTTGTAACGCGCCCGTACACCACTTTCGAGCATAGCTCGCGTTGAATCAGGGGGCGCTGGCTGTAAGTGGTCACTACCTTCACTCCAGCCGGCAGCGAGGCCTGCAAGCTTTTAAGTTTTTGTTGAATCTTTTGTATCAGGGCATTGGCGTTTCCCCCCTGATTCATCATGACAATGCCACCGACCACTTGACCCTGACCATTCAGTTCGGCAATACCACTGGGTAGAACCGGGCCTAATTGTACCCGTGCCACTTGCTGCAGCGTCACGGGCACGCCGTCGCGCACACCAAGCGGGGTCTGTTGTAAATCTTTCAATGAGTGAATGTAGCCGGAGGTGCGCACTATGTAGCGCGACTCTCCCATGTCCACGACGGAACCACTGGTTTCGCCATTGGCCGCACGAATAGCCGCTTCGACCTGTGGCAGGGTGAGGTTGTAGGCCAGCAGACGATTAGGGAAGACAACCACCTGATACTCCTGCTCCATCCCGCCCACCGTCGCGACCTGGGCTACACCGGGAATACCTTGCAAGGCAAATTTCAGAAACCAGTTTTGCAGGGTAGTAAGTTGTGCAAGGTTCAGTGAACCACCGGGATCTGTGAGGGCATATTCATAAATCCAATCCACCCCCGAGCTATTCGGCCCCAGAGCCGGGGTTACCCCGGCTGGTAACTGACCCTGGGCCTGGTTGAGATATTGCAGGACCAGATTCCGTGCCTGATAAATCGGAGTACCTCCTTTGAACAGCACGTAAACATAGGAATCCCCGAACATGGAATAGCCACGTACGGCTTTGGCACCGGGTACTTCCTGCAAAGTCGTTTCGAGGGGATAGGTGATTTGATCCTGAATGATTTGTGGAGCCTGTCCCGGATAAGAGGTTTTGACAATGACCTGGGTCGGCGAAATATCAGGAAGCGCTTCCAGTGGAATGCTCAGGATGGAGAGGACGCCTGCAACGATCACGACCAAGCTGGCAATGACCACCAACAATGGGTTGTTGAGACACCAACGCATCACGGCCTTAATCATGGCTTTTGCCTCCCATATTCATGTTGGCCATGGACGCTGGAGTAGATTTTTTGGGTTTTTTCGATACAGGCGTTGACCGGTTCTTTGCCACAACGGGCGACGCAGAATCCACTCGGGCAGTATTAGCGCCCAACATGCGCGCCCGTACGGATTGGAATTGAGATTCGGAATAGAGCAGGAACTGCGCACTTTCCACAACCCGATCGCCTGGCCGGAGGCCCTTTGGGATAGCTACCCATCCCCGGTACGCTGGCCCTAAGCGGACTTGTACCGGTAGGAAATGCCCATGGCCCTCGCCGAGCATCACGAAATCGCCCTGAGAGCCATGCAGTACGGCGCTGCTTGGTACGGCCAGCGACTTCTCAGGGCGGGCTAAAATAGTGGCATCCGCGTAGGTGCCGGGACGGAGTTTCCCCTCCGGATTGGGAACGCTCAGGCGTGCTGTAACCGTCCGGTTTTGGGCATTCAGCGTCGGATACAGGAAGCTCAAAGACCCTTTCCAGCGCACCTCCGGGTAAGCAGGTAAATGCAGGCGGGCAGAGTCACCCGTGTGTATCCAGGGTAACTGATAGGTGTAGAGCGCCACGTTCACCCAAACCCGGTCGAGATTGGCAATTTGATAAAGTTCGGTCTGCGGTGCGATATAGCTGCCCTGATGCACGTTGAGCGTCTCGATGACGCCAGAAGCCGGCGCCCTTAATGCGACATCCCGCTCAGCATGACCGTGCAGGGCGAGTGCAGTAATCTCGTTTCTGGACATCCCGAGTAATTGCAATTTCGTCTGAGCAGCCGCCAGCAGGGCGGGATCTGCCGTTCGTCCCTGTTGGCGCCGCGCAATGAGATACTCCTGCTGGGCACTGTATAATGCCGGAGAATAAATCTCGGCAAGCACCTGGCCGCGTTGCACCGTGTCCCCCACCGCCCTGACACGCAACTGTTCCACCCAACCGGAGAAGCGCGGGTTCACTGAATATACCCGGTTTTCGTCCACGGCCACGGTTCCTACGGTGTGAATGGAATGACCCATCTGCCGTTCCTGAACCTGTACAAGACGGACCCCCAGGTTTTGCGCCATCTGTGAATTGATATGCAATCCCGAGGGCTTTTGTGCATTGGTACCGGGAGCGTAGACCGGGGTATAGGCCATGCCCATGTTGTCTTTCATCGGGTGATTCGAATGAATCTTGGGATTCATGGGGGAAGCCCAATAGAGAATATGGCGCTGGTCGCTGCTGTTGTTCGGGGAAGGCCGTTGGCTTTTGGTGAGATTCGGCACGGCACTGGGCGTTCGTAACCACCAAGCCCCGCCGGCACCCAAGGCTACACCCAGCGCAAGGAGACCCACAGGGAGGGTCCATTGACGGAATTTCATGACGTTGTCCTCCCTTGCGTGGTGAGGAAATCCAGCTCCGCGACACTGAGAGCGAGATCACGGCGATACTGCAGACGGGTCAGCGCATAGCGCAATACCACATTTTGGGTGCGCAACACCGCATCCATGTGGGCCTGTCCCGAGGTATAAGCAGCGAGTGTCGCAGAAAATGCCTGCTGTGCCTTGGGTACTAGACGCTCATCGGTCCGTGTCCATTCTTTTTTCAGCGCAGTATAACGGGCGAATGTGCTGCGCAGCTCCTGGATCAGCGCTAAATGCTGGTCGTCAAAACGATATTGGGCCTGCAGCGCCCGCGCTCGGGCGGCATCCACATTCTGATCCTGCCGGTCTTCCGGAAAGATGGGCAGGCTCAGGTTGACGCCTACAGACAACCAGTTCGGACTGCCCGGATAGAAATCCTGACCATAGGCAGCACTGACGGTAACATTGGGCCAATAGCTCCGTTGAGCGACTTGTACCCCGATTTGCGCAGCGCGCGATTGCGCCTGTGCAGAGCGCAAGAGAGGCTGCCCCAAAAGACGGGTTTCTGCGGTTCGCAAGGTTTTGGGCGACGGGAGATGCGGCCATCGGTTTTGTATGGAAGGTGGCTGCGATAGATTCAGGATCTGGGCAATTTGTGCAAGATAGCGCGTTCGTTCGGCTTGTAATTTGCTGATGTCATTCGCAAGATCGTCTCGTGCCAGTTGGGCCCGGAGTACATTGGCCTCCGATCCCTGTGCAGATCGATAGAGCGCCAGTGCGGCCTGCACGCTCTCGGCTTGCAACTGTTCCTGATGCCGGACCGTCATTATGGCTTTGTCGGTATAGAGCGCTTGCAGCCAGGCGCGGCGTAACAACAACACTAATTCGGCGGACTGGCCTTGCAGGGTGTCCGTAGCTGCTGCAGCTTCCACGCGCGTTTGTCGACCTTCCAGCCCCAGTTTACCGAAGGAGGGAAAAGTCTGACTCAGCCCCACACTCAGCATACTCATCTGCTGCTGATTCATGGAGAAACTGTTGAGGGGTAAATCTTCAGCACCCAGAGACAAATGCGGATCAGGCAACTGGGCTACGGATACGGCCTGATGTTTTAATTCTACTATTTTCTGGGTCAGCGCGCCGAGCCCCGGGTTTTGACGCAAGGCAATGGCTTGCGCGTCCTGCAAACTTAACGGATCAGCGCATGCTGCGGCCGTTGAAAAGCACAGTAACATCCCGGCCAAGAGCCGCATGCTGTTCTTGGCTGATAATCGTTCCAATAGATTGGCATCCATGAAAATCTCCATAGCAAATCAATGACATTTCTCCTTTGAAAAAAGGAGTGCCTACTTGCTGAGGAGAACTTAAATGGTCAATCGTATGTGAAGCAGCGGAGGTGGATGGTAAGAGGGTTCAGGGGAAAAAAGACCGGGACGATCCTTCGCAACGAACTGAGAGTAGGTCCATGTCACGGATCCAATCCACACGGGAGTCGGGACAGAAATTCCAGAAAAGCGCAATCCGCCAGGCGCATGCGTCTGTGCACAGATGGCCATACACTGACTACTCATTGCTTCGGAATGGGGATCCATCATCCGCATGTCCATGCCGGGGTTATCCCGGCAACAGGGCATGTTCGCCATGGACATTCCCATCATGGACATCCCGTGCATTTCAACACAGGATATGCCCTGTGGCATCGCCACCGCAGCATTGCTCATCCAGGTTCCAATAAGGAACAAGGACAACATTGCCAGCGAACGAAAGTAGCGGCGAAGCTTTAACATAATTCGACCAGAAGATCTCAATCAGAGTAATTACTCTGACAACATTTTTGAAAAATGTAAAACAGAGCGCATGGAGGGTGTTGGTATTCGCTATGCAAAAATGGTCAAACTAACCTCATCTTCGTTCCACGGCGAAGACGTTTTCAGGGCTGTATCGGTGAGTCTGTGACAGAACGTGCAGTCCTAACACAAAAACCACGCTTGACCTTGCAGTGGGCCTTAATGTTTATCATGGACTGATGGTGGTGGTAGCAGGCTTTTACAGAAATCGTCTGTGAGAGGTAATCCACTGGACATAGCGGATATCACCGTGAGGGGGCATGTTTATGGATGAAAAAACTCGTGGACAGCTTGAGATTGGCATAGACGGGATGACCTGCGCCTCTTGTAGCGCTAGGGTGGAGAGGGCATTGGGAAAGCTGCACGGAGTCACCTCGGCCAGTGTAAACCTGGCGACCGAGCGAGCCGAAGTATTTTTCGACCCACAGCAACTCGATGCCGCCCGCATTGCCGGAGCGATCCGCGAGACCGGCTACACACCGGTGACCGATGAGATTGATCTTGTGGTGGAGGGCATGACCTGCGCTTCCTGTGTGGGTCGCGTAGAGCGTGCACTCAGAAAGCAATCTGCCGTGCTGGAGGCTGTGGTGAATCTGGCTACCGAGCGTGCGCATGTACGCTACATTCCAGCCATGATCAGTACGAACGAGTTGGCCAGCATTGTAAGCGCGGCGGGTTACGCCGCGCATCCTGTTCAGGAAGACGAGGGACAGGATGGCAATGAGACAGACCAGCGCCGTGCGAGTTTGCGCGCCATGGGCCGTGATGTCATCGTCGCTGCAGTGCTGGCTATGGCGATTCTGGTGTTGTCCATGGGTGCCTCCTTCTTCCCCGCTTTTGACCGCGCCCTAATGATCACCAGCCCTTTTGCACATTTCTGGGAGTGGGTGCAGTTTGTGCTTGCCAGTATCGTGTTGTTCGGTCCCGGTAGGCGGTTTTTTAAGCCGGGACTGATCGCCTACCGTCACCTTTCGCCAGACATGAACTCCCTGGTGGCCACCGGCACGGGTGCCGCGTGGGCTTACAGCGCATTGGTGTTAGTAGCACCCGCGTGGTTTCCGCTCAATGCACGACATGTGTATTTCGATTCAGCCGCAGTCGTTATCGCAGCCGTACTCGCTGGCAAGTACTTGGAGGGGTTAGCCAAGGGCCGCACCTCATCGGCCATTCGCAAGTTGGTCGGTTTGCAGGCAAAGACCGCGCATAGGCTGGATGCAAACAGTATCGAGCACGAGGTACCGGTATCGCGACTGCGCACTGGCGAGCGCATCGTAGTGCGCCCTGGTGAACGCATTCCAGTGGACGGACGCGTAGTCGAAGGGCGCGCGCATGTAGACGAGGCTATGCTGATCGGCGAACCACTGCCTTCGGTCAAGACCATGGATGACAACGTAGTGGGTGGCACCATCTGCCATGATGGGCGATTGGTCGTAGAGGCCACCTCCGTCGGCCATGATACGGTTCTGGCCCATATCATCCATCTGGTTGAGAGCGCCCAGACTGGCAAACTTCCAATTCAGGGGCTGACCGATCGTGCGGTACGGGTATTCACCCCAGTCGTACTGGTCATCGCGTTGACAACCTTCGGCGTCTGGATTGCCTTGACGGGCAATGTCAGCATCGCACTGGTCGCGGCAGTCGCCGTGCTGGTGGTGGCTTGCCCCTGTGCCATGGGATTGGCAACACCAGCGGCGATCATGGTGGGCACCGGACGTGCGGCGGAGCTCGGCGTGCTGTTTCGCAAAGGCGAGGCACTGGAGACGCTATCGCATGTCGACACCGTGCTATTCGACAAGACCGGCACATTGACTGAAGGCCGTCCTGCCCTTGTTGATCAGGGTGGCCCCGATCCCGCTGAAGCACTACGTCTGGCTGCAGCGTTGGAATGGGCTTCCGAACATCCGCTCGGGCGGGCCATTGTCTCCGCAGCAGATGAGCGCGGTATGCACTTGCCTATGGTCAAAAATTTCCACTCTATTGCCGGCTATGGGATCGAAGGCGAAGTGGAAGGTCGTATGGTGCGTGTTGGTGCCCGACGTTTGATGGAGCGCGAAAATATACCTTTGGGAGATAGCGTCAAGACTACGGCACAAATAGAGAGTGACGGGCGCACCGTGGTATTCGTCGCGGTCGACGCAACGCTGATCGGATGGCTCGCCATAGCCGATCGCATCAAACCGGAGGCGTACGCGGTTGTACAGGCTTTACGCGCGCGTGGACTGCAGGTGGGCATGGTCACTGGTGATGGACGGGCTACCGCCGAATCGGTTGCCAGGCAATTACATATTGAGCAGGTGCATGCCGAGGTCCTGCCCCAGGATAAGGCGAAAGTAGTCACCCAGTTGCAGGCGCAGGGCCGCCGGGTCGCCTTCGTCGGCGATGGTATCAACGACGCTCCAGCGCTTGCACAGGCCCATGTTGGTATTGCACTGGCTTCAGGCACGGACATCGCCATCGAAGCCGCAGACGTGACCCTCACGCGCGGGCAACTCGGCGAAGTGGTCACGGCGCTGACGGCCGCACGACGCACCCTGAGTAATATCCGTGGCAATCTGTTCTGGGCCTTTTTCTATAATATTCTACTGATCCCTGTTGCGGCTGGCGTGGCCGTGCCGATCGGCATCCATCTGAATCCGATGGTGGCTGGGGTAGCCATGGGGCTGTCCTCCGTCTTCGTGCTCAGCAACAGCTTGCGTCTTAAACGGCTCAAGGCTTATGTACCAACGTTAACGCCGGGTGCTGTACAGAATACCGCACTCAAACCTGCTCATTCCTGAGCGATTGTTCAAACGAGGAGAATCCATATGAGCCAGTTCGTTTTCAGCGTATCCGCCAAGGGCGATTTTGATGCCACTGTAGGGCAGGTCACCGAGGCCCTCAAGGTGGAAGGATTTGGTGTGCTTACCACGATTGATGTGGCCGCGACGCTCAAGGCCAAACTGGGCATTGAAGGGAGGCCTTATGTCATTCTCGGTGCTTGCAACCCGTCCTACGCTCATCAGGCGTTGGAGGTCGATCCTGACATTGGTGCCTTGCTGCCCTGCAACGTGGTGGTACGCACCGAAGCCGATGGCAGCGTGAGTGTAGTATTCATGGATCCCGCCGCAGTGCTTGGCATGGTGGACAAGCCGCAAATTACCACGCTCGGCATTGAGGTGCGCGATAAACTCCAGAGGGTGGCTGACGCCATGCGCGGTTGAATAATATCTATACGAGCTTATTAAATAGCCCTTTTACTACATTCGCAACAGGAGTGAACCCATGAGTGAGATCCATCTGAAGATTACTGGCATGACTTGTGAGCATTGCGTTCGTGCCGTGACGAAGGCACTGGAAAGCGTGCCCGGCGTGGAACATACGGATGTCACGCTGGAACCTGGAGAAGCCGTAGTGCGCGGTAAGGCCGAGATTTCCGCATTGATCGCGGCGGTCAAGGAAGAAGGTTATGAGGCGGAGGTGCGGGGCTGAAGCCCTGCACGCCGATCCGCTATGTATGATCCTGTGCTGCTTTACACGAGTCCCGGCTGCCCCGACTGCGCTGCTGTGCGCCGTTACCTTGAAGAACACCATATCGCATATGCGGAACGTGACGTAACAGCTCCCGGCGTGGCTGAGGATGCTAAATCACGCTATGGGGTACGGGTCGCGCCGATCACTGTGATCGCTGGCGAAGCGTTATGGGGAACGCTTGCCCATCAAAAGCCACGGCTTGATGAACTGCTGGCCAGGGCTCAAGGAGATGGGTGCGAGAGTTGAAAATAAGTAGGGTTTGAAGGGGATTGGCGTAAATGCGTATCGATCGGGATATCGTACAAAACCGTCTGCGCCGGGTTGCTGCCCCGTTAAGAGATAAAGTAGGAGGCATATCCCCACACTAAGGATGCATTCTGTCCATTATGTTCAGCGGATCGCCTCGTTCTGATCTTGGAGGCGATTCTGCATTTGTTGATCCTGTAATTGTTGCTGTAACTGTTCATTCTGAATCTGCTCCTGATTTTCCTGCATCTGTGCTCTTTCTTTTTCTTGTTGTAATTGATCTTGTTCCTGTTGCTGATTAAGACGAAGCTGATTTTGTTGTAGCTGTTCAGCATTCTGATCATTTTGAAGGAGTTGATTTTGTTGTGACTGCTCAGTATTCCGATTATTTTGAAGTTGTTGCTGAATGCTTTGCTCAGTACTATTTATCGGTGGATTTAGTAGCGGATTTTCGCTCGCGATCACTGATCCGGCAGCCGAGCATGTGCATACACTGATATAGAGGCCCATCGCAGCAATAATCTGTCCTGATATCCTGGTTATCTGATGCATAATCCTTCTCCCCAATCATTGTCTTGAATAAAGGCGTCAAGAGAGTTCGCCCTAGACCAGATCCATATCCGGAGATTTTTACTGCTACTATTCAGCTGATCCAAGTCAGATTTCATAGCGCGCAGCGGTGAAACCGTGGTGCATGATGCTGCCTCAGGCGACCTTGTTCGTGAAGTGGCATTTTTTTAGCCACTGCTATCGTCACCTTCTTCAAAGAGAGGCAACTGTTCTGAATCTGGTGAGGCTGGTTTCTTTGTCTTCCTTTTTGCTTGAGTGCCAGCGTGTTGGGTGTTGATTGAAGTCTTCTGCGGATGCGCATCGTCCTGCACCTGATTGACCATCTTGATGAGGCGTTGCATGACCTTTTCCTCGGATGTCTTGGTCATGTTCCGACCCCGGGTTTCTGGTATCGTTTTTTGCGAGGCACCGCCAGGGTTGGCCCGTGAGGTCCTGGTAGGTTTCCGATTTTTTATCGGACGCATGGAGGCGGGCGAGTCATCCAGCGGAGCTTGAGCGATGGTAAGCACTCTGTTGAGCACCGCCTTGCCGATCGGGAAGTGCTGTTCCAGAAAAGGCAGGTTATGGGCGAGGGTCCAATGCTGCCATTGCCCATCCTGCTCAGGATCGCGGAGAAACAGGTCAGGCTGCAAAAGATACACTCCAGAGGCCACGCGCAAGAAAAGGTGGCGGTTATAAGCGTAGTCCCGCTGCACTTCATTGCGGGCCAGAATGGCCGAAATGTAGTTTCTTTTTTTACGAAAAGTTGGCAGTACCGCTTCAGGCAGGAATTCCCAGGCATGTTCAACGACCTCCCGGTTAAATCCCAGCACCAGAAGGTCCTCCACCGGAGTAATGGGAATCAGCGCCCAGATGCTCTGTACCAGAAAATACTCGGCTTGATGCCGCTCCAGACGCACCAGGCGATCCCCGATGCGCAAATCCAGACTCAGGGGCGCAAGAACGGTCCAGAGGGCCGGTAAGGCATTCTGGGCAAATTGTGGATGGGCAAAGGCCTCACGCAGGGCGAGATGGGCGGCATTGCGACCCAGATGATCCGTAGCATCACGCCGTGCCCCCTTCTCCAAAAGGGCCTCCACCAGAGGGACATTTCCGGCCCGGGCGGCGGCCATCAGCGGGGTCTGATTCATGGGCGTGCGATGTTCCAGTCCATAACGATCACAATCTGCCCATACCTCATGAAACTGGCGACGGCTGTAAGCCGCCAAGCGATTGGTGACTATTCTGGGGCGTTGGGCCAGAAAATGTCCGGCAGGTTTGAAACGTCCTTCCACGGCCAGACGTTCACTCAATTCGGGCGCATCATAGAAGGCGGCATACTCAAATAACTGTTGCCGCCATTTGTTCCCAACGACCTGATCGATGAAGATCTTCCGGGTCAGTTCCTCAACGCCCCGCGCATTAAATACCGGCCAGGGTGGCGTTTGATCTTGCAGGATACGGCTACGGATGGCCTCCGCCTGTTCGGCTTTGCCCTGCAGTTCCAGCTTGCGCGCTTCCTTTTGCCAGTCTTCCCGGGAAGAGGCTTGTACCTGCACGCCCTCTTCTCCGCCGCTGCGAATATCCAGCAAATCCAATAGCGGGTGCTGGTCATCTGATTCCACCAGCAACACACTCTCCACCGCTCTGGTGATGGCCACATAGAGCGCGTTCACAAAGAACTTGTAGACCTCCAGGGACTTGTCTCCCTTATCCTTGGCACGACGAAAAGTCAGTGTCTCCGCCCCCAGCCCTGCCTTACTGACCCCCTCACAGAGCGTAGCGAAAGGCGCACGGTGATCCGAGAGAAAGCGATACAGGACGATGTGCGGATATTCCAGCCCCTTGGCCTCCTGGACCGAAAAAAGCAATGGGGTGGAAAATACCGCCCGTGCTGCGGCCTTGTCTTCTTCGCGGAGAACCAGCACCGCATATTGGGTGGATTGGGAAATCTGCCGATTCAAGGCTTGCAACGCTGACGGTTTTGCGTCCAGCAAACGGATCTGTCCGGCGCTATCGCCTACCGGGTCCACCAGAAAATTGCTTTCCCGATCAATAGAACCAAAACGCTGCTGTTTGATCTCCAATAGACGATTGGCCATCCCGGTCACTTTACGGCCATTGCGAAAGTTATGGGTGAGCACCTGCAAGTCCTGCCCGCTGGTCATACGTGGGTCGGCCCAGAAAAGACTTTTGATCTGCGCCCAGGAGAAAAAATTGGGGTGGACAATCTGGTTGGCGTCGCCGCCCAACACAAAGGCCCCCGGTGTGCGCAATGCCGCGAGGATGAGGGACAGTTGCACAGGCGTGAGATCCTGTACCTCATCAATGACCACAAAATCATAGCGGGGGGACACCAGAGGCTTCCAGGCCTGGGCCACGAGATTCAGATCATACAATCCGGTACGACTCAGCCAGTCCTGATAACGGACGAACAGTTCATAGACTTGATCGCGCTGCCCGGGGGTAAAAATGGACTGGCGGATGCCCAATTGCCGATAGGTGGCCACATCCATAATGCCTTCGGCCCGGGACGCGATGACCCCGCGAATTTCCTCAAAGGCCTGGTGGGCCTCAATCCCTTTGTAGTTCTGGCGGATGCGGGCGAACCACTGGGCAAAATCACGCCATTGCGCCTCACGGCCGCTGGGAATACGCCAGGTTTCGAGATACTCACGATAGGACAGGAAAGCCACTTCCTGGTCCTCGCGCACGAAGTCGTGGGCGTAAAAGAGTTCCTTGGCATGTTCAGCCAGATAGGCCGAGTGGGTAATGTAGAGCACGTCCTCCGGAATGGTCTTGAGCTTTTCCAGCAGAAGGGCGGTTTTACCACTCCCTGCACCACCCACCAGAATCAGAGGTGCGGGCGCAGCAAAGAGCGCCGCCTGGGTATCATCGAAAGAAAGCGGTTTATCGAGGATATGAATGGCGGTCCGGGATTCTGGCAGATAGCGTAATGGCGCGGCGTCCTTTCGGGCCTCATTCAGATCGGCATCCTGCATTTTTTCAGAGAGGACTTCCGCACCCCGCAAAAAGCGGGATCCCGCATAGTTATGCTGACGAATGACCTCCAGCATCAGCAGGGCGGTTTCCTCCTCGTGACGCACCAGCGAGAACAGCAGGCGGTCAGCATCATTCAGGCGTGCCCGGTAGAGTTTGCCATAGGTGACGTGCTGCAGTTTTTTGACCTGCGCCGCACGAAAATCCCCCTGTGCCAGGGCTTCGGCCACCTTGGCGTAAGAGCGCTCCACACCGTGGGCGCTAAATCCGGTATAGGTGAGAATGCGTAGGGGGCGGTTCATGGTTTCCTCGCTGCGGTGAACCGATACATGGTACCGACAGTTAAGCTGGGGCGTCTAATGCGGTGGTGGGGGATCGTCTGGCATCCCTTCAGACAATCTGTTAGTGCACCCGCCCCATGAGTCACGTATCACAGCATTGATACGGCATGTCAGCGTAAGCGCGCATCCCAGCGGAAGGGTTCTGGAAAACCAATTTCCAGCCGAGAAAAGTCTGGGTGCCCTGGGTGGATCAATATATTATGTTCTTGCGGAATCACTAACGACGGCACGCGAAGTAAGGCAGAGGTGTTTCCGTGTGCCCAGTCACTGCCGACATCCTGGGTACTGGATGGGGGAGGCTCTCGCCGCCAGTCGGGTGGTAAGGCCCAAGTCGGCGTCGGCAGCGCGACCTCATCTGGCACGCTCGCCCGAAAGAAGACATAGCCTTGACTCAAATCCTCAGGTTGGAGATGGACCAGCGTTTCCAGCACTGCCAACGCGAGAGTCTCGCTGGTATAGACCATTGGTACGCCTGGGCGATTCCAGCGTCCGCCGAAGCGTTTGGCCCCTTCCCCCGAGAAAGCCTTGTCGGCATGCTGTTCAGGAACCAGGCGCCACAGAGTGTGGGGCATCAGGAATAAACGCCGTAAGCGATTCGCCCCAACAGATCTTGGACCGCCTGGCTGCCCACTTCCGTGCGCAGCAGATGCAAAGGCAATTCTCCGCCCAAGCCGAACTGAGGCTCCCGTAACCAGCAGCGGATCCGATCAGAATCCGAAAAGGTCTCTTCCGCCTGCTCCAGGACTCGGGCCAGACGATAGAGCCGATCGCCGACCGACAAGGAAAGCTGTCCAGAAGGTTGTTTGGAAAGTCGGTGCAGGGTCCGGGGGCTAAGATCCAGCAGTGCCGCCAACTCGTAATCTGTGAGTCCCAAAGTCGCCTTAATCGCTGTCAAGGCACTATTGGGTAAACCGGCCTCGATGCGTGCGGCAAGTTCCAGCGGGTTCACCGCACTTTCGGGAGCTAGGCCCATCAGGGTGGTATTCAGCATGGGAAGTCTCCACTATCTGCCATTTGTCTGCAAAGTATAGGCTATTTGTCCGTGTCGGGCGATACCTTTTCCTGAGGATGAAGATCACAGGGATAGCGGCTGGTCTGAAGGCAACTGCTTCCCGTGCGTGTTAATCAAAGTCATTTGTTAGCCATCTGTCAGCAGTAGGTTTTGCCCCATATCGCAGAATATGAAATATTGGCTCATTGAATGTTTTGTGTGTTAAAAAATGCTGATGTTTTCAAGAAGGTGGCCAATCCAGACGGCATCTTAATTTCTGCTGAATATCGGACAATCACCACCGCTCTTCGACCCCTATAAATCACAAGATAGTGCGGCTAATGGTCAGAATCTTAAAATTTACATTTTCTCATTGGATCCTGTCAATTGACTGTATTATGTAACCTTAAGTGGCGATAATGGTGCCGGACAACCTGTGCAAAACAATTATAACACGCTGATTAATATTTATTAATGTGTATTAAAGCAGATCAATGCTGACTATAGTATATGCCCTCCGAAGCCGAAGGTCACTGGTTCGAATCCAGTACTGCGCACCATATTCATTCAAAAGATTAGACTGCACAATGACGGCGGAACGGGGTTTTCCATAGTCACCGTGCAGGGACACTGTGACCAAGTCCCCCGTTGCATTATACCCATCCATCCATCTGCGCAGCGGATTCTTCGGTAAACTGTAAAATATCCGCTTCGGTTGGATCATTGTTGAGTTTCAGGCACTGATGGCGAACTTGTGCAACAAATTCAGGGGAGCGGGTGTCTGGCACCCAGAACTGAACAGGGCGTAAACCTGCAGCCTTCATTCTTTCGCGATGACGGGTAGTCTTGTCGGTTGAGGTGTGAAGAGATGACATGATACCTCCACTGGTTGCATGTATAGTGACATGTTACCTTGCGCGCAGGTGCCCGACAAAAGGCATTTGGGGTTAGCTTTCAGTCGCAAATGAAGCCATCGACTTTTGCGATGGAGAGTTCACTTTTTTCCGTCGAGATACGTCCTCCAATCGCTTGCCCTTGGTAACCTCACTAGTCCACCATAGGTCGCGTGTTTGTGGTACCATTCACCAGCAATGCCGGCCGCCAATATCCGGGAGGGGCGCTGGTCATACTGTCCGGTAAGCCTGGCTTCATAATTGAACAATGTTACTGCGTAACGTAGTTTTATCGTGATGAGTCGCCCAGGGTATTTGAGGCTTCACTTGGGCATTATTTGGGCAAAGCGCCTTTCGGCACGCTGCCCGATGAACCTACTGTGTTTACTGGATATCTAGTGGTCAGGCCAGCGGATTGTCGATCCGCGTGTCTCAAAAACAAGCCGTTACCGTAACGCAACAATGCGGCTGGTCACGCAATCTCAAAACCCGCTATTCGGGGTATGAAACCGAGAACCTGAATCGATGACGATTTTTGAGAACGGCAACCAGATCAATGGTGGGCACAACGGCCCACCATTCGCAGCTAATCCGAGCCGAAAAAACTCATTGATCGCGAACCGTTACCACATTTAGTTAATTTTTTGCGCGTCCAGCCCCAGTCGCCTCTGGCACCTCAACTAACTTCCCATTGTGCACGTCAAAGATGTATCCGTAGATTGGAATATCTGAAGGTACCAGCGGATGATGACGAATGCGTCGCACATCTTCCAGAACACTTGGCTCCTGTTTATCAATGGTGAGCCACTTAATGTAATCGCCTTCAGTAGAGCCGCCACCACCACCGGCATCATGCCAGCCACTTGCGTCAATACTTGCCGGGTTAAGACTGCTGTGCAAAAGGTCACACATAATCTTGTCTGTGAAGGTTTGCATGCCACAATCCGTATGGTGGATAACGAACCATTCTCGCGTGCCTAATAGTTTGTAGGAGATCACTAAAGAACGGATGGCATCATCACTTGCTCTCCCCCCAGCATTACGGATGACATGGGCGTCACCTTCGGCTAGACCCGCATACTTTGCCGGGTCCAAGCGGGCATCCATACAAGTCAAAATGGCAAACCTACGACCAGGAGGCATGGGAAGATTGGCCTTGTCTCCAAAATTGTTGGCATATGCACTATTCGCTGATAAAACCTCATCATTGATTTTGCTCATGATTAATAACCTCCGTATCAAGTGCGAAACTACATTTGATTGTTTTAATATTTCTGTTTTCTTATAACACGATGACACATGGAGTATAGATCAAGAATTTTAAAATTGTTTTATGCAGCTTTATTGCATAAAAAACTAATGAAAAAAGCAGTTAATTAAATAATAATTAAATAAAACTGACGAAAGGATTAACGTGAGCAGTTTTTGAGGAGGTATGGAGGTATATTTAATTAAGACGGAATGCGCTATTCTGTCTCGTTGGCAGCAAACTCTGAACGACAGATCGCCCAGTATTACTCAGTTCTTTTGTCACCCAGGAGGACCGATTATGGGACATTACGGCAACCGTACTTATTCTGGCCACCAGTTAGCCAGGATTTGCGTGTCGATATCCCAAGGGCACGACTCTGGAAAAGTGGAGATCGGTAGATCAGTTTCAAAAGCAGATTCGTCAGTAGCACTATCCCAAGCGTCCGGCAGCATTTCAGGAATCAGCCTCTTGAGACTTGGTGAATCCTTGAGGAGATACTTGAGATCAAGCCGTTGGTTTCTTATGGTGGTCGCCCAGCTCTTGCTCTGTTTTTGGGGCTGCCATTGCTATTTTATCAAGTGCATGAGCAATACGCGTAGATGGATTCTGAGGGCGTTTTTTTCACTTCTGCCCATGCTCTCCAATTCCTCCAGAATGTTGTCCCAATCCAGGCTGTTTGCCTTTCGGGTACGCAAGGCCTGAGCCTGGTCTTCTATCCATGCCAGAAAGTCCTTTTCGTATAGACCGGTTATTGGCTGCTCAAACTGTCTTGCCGTAGTCATGAGGCACCCCCTTGTAAGACTATTCTGCGAGAATATGCGAACTAATTGATTATGAAAAGTAAAATCCTTCTATCATGTCAGTATTTCTTTGCGGATCACCCGTCGCAACACACGTTCCAGAGTCCTATCCTGCGCGGACATCTGTTCCCGTAAGGCGGCGTTAATATCCGTTAGCTGATTTTATCATCAGCCACATGATAATGTGGATCTTCTGCCGGAAAGGCTTTGGTCAAGCGAGGAAACAGATAAATCACCAGCATGGTCAAGGCCACCAGACCAATCATGGTGTAAAGCTGCGTACCCTGCATCCAGTGCTCAGCACCTGTGGCGGAGGGGACTTTGAAATGATCCAGCTGTGCCAGAAAAATCACAATGGCCAGACCATTAATGAATCCCAGATTGACCTGGTGGGGAATCATTCTTGCGTACTTGCTCAGTTTGGCGAGGGCAAAAATAATTTGCAGCAGCCCCATAAGAACCACAGCGGCAAACAGATACTCAAAGCCATGGGTCACCACCAGCGCCACCACATCACTACTGCCGTGGCACCACTGGCACCGGACACCATGCCTGGTCGACCGCCCATGATGGAAGTAATCAAGACGAGAATAAAGGCAGCATATAATCCGGTTAGCGGCGGAACATGGGCGACAAAAGCAAAGGCAATGGCTTCAGGAACCAATGCCAAAGCGACGACTATTCCACTCAGGATATTGGTTTTGTTTTCTTCAAATCGTGACATAGCACGCATAGATGTCTTCTCCAAGGCGAGAATGCGTATTCTGTATGTGGCAATCGGAGTTCAGCCCCGATTACACCAGCAAGAAGCAGCAAAACTTAAAAGATAACTACACAGATGAGATTTATGGAAGCTTCTTCATTACATAATATCCTAATGGTTTCAAGGGCGGGCAACCCGAACGATCATGGGATAAGCAACGAACGATGAGGAAGGTTCAGAGCATATGCCATGATCATTCCAACAGGGAAGTCTGAATCTGAAAAACCGATGGTAAACGTTTAGGGCAGGGTATCCTGAGCTGTTTGTTCACATTCATTCGACCAAATACGACTTCGATGGAAGAAGGGGGAACATCAAACTCCCGGGCTAAAAAACGCAGCATATGATCGGTGGCTCGACCATCCTGGGGTTTTGCGGTGACGCTGACCTTGAGCTGGTTACCCTTGGGTTTGCCAATGACATCGCGGGAGGCGTTGGGTTTCCCCAAAATGTTGACCACCAGGACATCGCCTTCCCACCAAAAAAAATTTTGTGCTGATTCGGACATCGGTTTCCTGTTTCCTCATCCGGGGTACGCAAAACGGTGAGTACATGGTAGGATTATATCCTACTCAATACCAGCAGGAAGAGGCCCCTGACCATGCGATCCACGCAGCAGATGAGCATTACCTTACCTCTGGAGATGGTTCGTTTCATCAAGGACAAGGTTGCTTCCGGTGAGTATGCCAGTGAAAGTGAAGTCATTCGCGATGGTTTGCGCACGCTCCAGACCAGGGATCGCATTATTGAAGAATGGCTACGTTCGCAGATTCACGTTGCCAGCCAGCGCTAGAAACGAAAACATGCCCACTGATCATCAATCGCTACCCATCATCACCCCATGAACCATCCCGCACAGTCCCAATATCCTACGGCTAAAAATTCAGAGGATAGCCATCAGAACGAGCCCATCGTCCAGGAAGATTATCGGCTGGTAACGCTCGGGTTCGACTATTCAGCAACGCAAAGCATGATGTATAAGCGCGATCCGGATTGTCTCGTTCTGGGCTATACCCGAACCATGATGGGATTTCTGCTGTTTCACCCCAAACCCAAATACATTGCCATGATTGGTCTGGGGGGTGGGTCGATTGCCAAATATTGCCGGCGTTATCTACCCGACGCGCAGTTTACGGCGGTGGAAATTAATCCGGAGGTGATTGCATTGCGTGACCGCTTTCACATTCCACCGGATGGTCCCGGTTTTCAGGTGCTCTGCGCTGACGGTGCCGAGTATGTCAGAAAAAATCTAAAAACCAATGATGTTCTTTTGCTAGACGGTTTCAATCGTGATGGTCAAGCCGAAGAATTATGTACTACCAGCTTCTATGACCATTGCTATGCCAACCTGCGCAATTACGGTGTACTGGTGGTCAATTTGCTCAATAGTGATACGCGGATGGATGCCTATATCAGTCGTATTCAGACCAGCTTTGATGATCAGGTCATCGTCGTGGATGCCGAAAAATCCGGCAACAAGATTCTCTTTGCATACAAGGGGGATCAATTTCCACGGCTAGCCAGGAAAATATCCGAAAGGGCGCGGAGGATGAGTGCATTGCATGATGTTTCCCTGAATAGTACGGCCCACAAAATGATCCAAAAATTCAGTCGGCTATACGTGTTGTGATGGCATCAGAGCAGCACGGCCAGCATCACCAGCCACAATCAGTTGATAATTTGTCCCTGCTCTTCGATGGTTCTGACATATTGATGCTGCAGTAGAAACTCTTTAAATGCCTGCGGTGCAGGGGCCAGATGCTTGCCTTTGCGGTGCACCAGATGCCAGGCTCTCTGCAAAGGAAACCCCTCCACAGAAAGTTCGCGCAGATAACCTGCTGCTATTTTTACCACGACACTGTGGCGCGCGAGAAAACCAATCCCCATACCAACGGTCACAGCCTGTTTGATGGATTCATTACTGTCCATGATCACCCCTTCCTTGATATGCAATCCCTGTTCGGAAAAATAGCGCAATACGGTCTCCCGCGTTCCCGATCCAGGCTCCCGCAACACAAAGGGTTCCTTAACAATTTCAGCTTGCGGGATGTTTTTTTGCCAAGCCATGGGATGATTGGACGAAGCAACCAGAATCAGATAATTACGATGAAAGGGCAGGGCAACCAGGTCCAGCGCCGGAGACGGCTCGCCCATGATGGCCATGTCTACGTCATTGCGTTCGAGCCCCGCGAGGACGTCTTTGCGGTTGGCAATGTTTAAATGGATTTTGACCCGGGGATGTTTATTCAAAAATCGGGAAAGCAATTCCACGGCAAAAGCATTAGCGGTGGAGGTCACGGAAATGCGTAGTAGTCCGTCTTCTATATCCCGTAAATGCTCCAGAGAGCGTTTCAGGTTTTCCAGTTCTGTACCGATTAGTGCGCCGGTGCGGAGAACCTGTGCTCCGGCATCGGTCAGATAGACTTTTTTGCCGACCTGCTCGGTTACGGGTAAACCAATTTCCTGTTCGAGTTTGCGCACTTGCAGATAAACCGCAGATTGGGTGAGATGCAACTGGTTGGCGGCTTTCGTGTAGGATCCAGTCGCTTCTACCATGCCCAGAATCTCCAGTTGGCGCAAGGTCATGTTTCTCATGGGTGGATCTCCAAAGTGCAGAGGCTGTGCCCTGAATAATATATTTCATCTATTATGTGTATATGAATTAATCGTTTTTTATAATGATTTTTGTAGTGTACAGTCTGTTGACTTATCAATCAATTTAAGGAACGGAGCATGGACCAGTCCTCACGTTATGCCGATCTCTCTTTGCGCGAAGAAGATCTGATCGCCGGTGGCAAGCACATACTGGTTGCCTACAAAATGAAACCCAAAGCAGGATATGGCTATCTTGCATCAGCTGCGCACTTTGCGGCGGAATCCTCAACCGGAACCAATGTGGAAGTATCGACTACAGATGATTTCACCAAGGGCGTGGATGCTCTGGTTTATCACATTGACGAGGCCACTGAGGATATGCGTATTGCCTATCCTATGGAACTGTTTGACCGCAACATTCTCGACGGGCGCATGATGATTGTGTCCTTTCTCACGCTGGCTATCGGTAATAACCAGGGCATGGGGGATATTGCGCATGCCAAAATGATCGATATCTTTTTCCCGCCCCGGGCGATACAACTCTTTGATGGTCCTGCCAGGGATATTTCTGATTTATGGCGGATTCTGGGTCGGCCCATCAAAGATGGCGGTTATATTGCCGGCACCATCATCAAGCCGAAACTCGGCCTGCGGCCGGAACCCTTTGCGGAAGCCGCTTATCAGTTCTGGTTGGGCGGTGATTTCATCAAGAACGATGAGCCTCAGGGAAACCAGGTGTTTTCTCCCTTGAAAAAAACCATTCCGCTGGTTGCCGATGCGATGAAGCGTGCCATGGACAAGACCGGGCAGCCCAAGCTGTTTTCCGCCAATATCACGGCCGATGATCATTATGAAATGTGTGCCCGTGCTGACTATATTCTCGGTATTTTTGGTCCTGACGCTGATAAAGTGGCCTTTCTCGTGGACGGTTTTGTCGGTGGTCCCGGCATGATCACGACCGCACGTCGCCAATATCCCGGCCAATATCTCCATTATCACCGGGCCGGACATGGCATGATCACCTCACCCTCAGCCCTGCGTGGATACACCGCTTTCGTGCTGGCTAAAATTTCCCGTCTGCAGGGGGCATCCGGCATCCACGTCGGTACCATGGGGTACGGCAAGATGGAAGGCGAAAATGACGATCGCAACATCGCTTACATGATTGAACGCGATGAGTGTCAGGGTCCGGTGTACTACCAGAAGTGGTATGGCATGAAACCCACTACACCGATCATTTCTGGTGGCATGAACGCACTGCGCCTGCCCGGATTTTTCGAGAATCTGGGCCACGGTAACGTGATCAATACTGCCGGCGGTGGTGCTTATGGTCACATCGACAGCCCGGCGGCCGGAGCCATCTCCCTGCGTCAGGCCTATGAATGCTGGAAAGCCAAAGCGGATCCTATTGAATGGGCCAAGGAGCACAAGGAGTTTGCGGGTGCTTTTGCGTCCTTCCCGCAAGATGCGGATCAACTTTACCCGGGTTGGCGGGATAAAGTCGGTGTGCATCGATAAGGTATTGTTGTAGCGGTGAGTCATCACCCAATGCCGTAGGCCGAAATCTCGCCGTTCGCAGATTTCGGCCTGTTTTCTTTTTGCGTGGTTCCAGCTACCGCTGGAATGGAGATCTGCACATGAATCCTGGTAATCCGGTATACGATTACATGGTCAACAAGGAACCTTATTATCATCCTCAAGGGGATGAGATTGTCCTGTTTACCGCAGCCTATGCCCGGCGCTTGCCGGTCATGATCAAAGGCCCCACGGGCTGCGGCAAATCCCGATTCGTGGAATACATGGCCTGGAAACTGGGCAAGCCCCTGATCACGGTGGCTTGCAATGAAGATATGACCGCTGCAGATCTGGTGGGCCGCTGGCTCCTGGATGCAGAGGGGACCCGCTGGCAGGATGGTCCCCTCACGGTGGCGGCTCGCTATGGTGCCATCTGCTATCTGGATGAAATTGTCGAAGCCCGACAGGATAGTACCGTGGTCATCCACCCCCTGACTGACCATCGTCGCCAGCTCCCGCTGGACAAAAAAGGGGAACTGATTCAGGCGCACGCCGATTTCCAGCTGGTGATTTCCTACAATCCGGGATATCAGTCCTTGATGAAGGACCTCAAACAGTCCACCAAGCAGCGTTTCGCCGCTTTTCGCTTTGATTATCCGGAAACAAAGGTGGAAACAGAAATCCTGGTCCGTGAAGTGGGTATTCCTGAACAGACTGCGGAACAACTGGTTGCCCTGGCCAAAAGTTCCCGTAACCTGAAAGGACATGGCATGGATGAAGGAATATCGACACGCTTGCTGGTTTACGCAGCATCTCTCATTGCCGATGGGGTGCCCGCAACACGCGCCTGCCGGATGGCGCTGATGGACCCGATTACGGATGATGAGGACATACGCAGCACACTGGAGCATGCCATCGATGCCACCTTCAACTGACGCAGAAACCGGGTCAGCGATTCCGCCCGACGAGGACTACTGGCGGCGTCATCTGGACTGTGCTTTTAGCTCAGTGCAGGCGGTTTTTGCGGACTGCTTCACGATTGCCGGTGCGCAGTGGCAGGAGCAGGAATTGTTCGCTTATGTAGATGCTGCCCGCTTTTTGTGCAAATTGGGGCGGGGTGCCGAGCCGGTGATGGCCTTTCTGGAAGGCTGGCCGGAAGTGGTCGCTGCTGCCGGTCACGACTGTATCGATCCGGTTTTGCAGTGGGTGGCGAAAATCCAGCGTTCGCCCAATGGTGATGTTATCGGATTGTTTTTCCAGACGCTTCCTGCCGTTACCCGGGCTTTGCCCAACCAGACGCTGCTTCGCGACTATCTCGATTTGCTGACGGATATTGCCGAGCGCAGCAGCACCTCCATCCATGGCCGCCACGCCATTCTCCCCAGCCGTGCCTTGCCTGAATTCATTCGCCTGGCGGCCGAACTCCTGCAAAAGGTGAATCTGGAGGGACTGCAGACCTGGGCAGAATACGGGTTGCGCTATTATGCCAGTAACCCCGAACGTCAGGCGGATTATTTTGCCCTGCAAAGTGCAGACAGTCGGGCCATTTTTCAGGAACAGCGCGACGGTACCCTGCTGCGCACCCACGAGCGTGAGATGGACCTCTATCTGCGCGCCCTCTGGGATGAACCCGCCATGCTGGTTCCTTATTCGGAAGCTTTTGATCATCTGCGTCGGCCCCAGCCTTACCTGGATTCCCTGGGTATGCATCTGCCGGACCTGTACCATGATCGGGAGGGTATATCGGGCCTGGATCAATACCGTCTGGCCCTCGCCCATCTTGCCGCCCATCGCCGCTACAGTCAGGCGCTTCTTGCCGATAACTGGAGTCCCTTTCAGCGCTTATACATCGAATATTTTGAAGATGCGCGCGTGGACACCCTGATTTTGCGGCGTTTTCCAGGTCTGCGGGCGCTGATGCTGCAATTACATCCCCATCCTCAGGAAGAGGCCTGCGATTCCGGACAGGAATCCTGCGTACGTCATCGTCTGACCCTGTTTTCCCGGGCCATTCTCGATCCTGAGCATGGTTACCAGAACCCCGTTCTCCGGCAATTTGTGCAGCGCTTTCACGAGCAAATGCTGAACAGCTCGGGCAGTACCCGCAGCATTGCGGAACTCGCCCTGGAATATCTCATTCAGACACGCCTGCCGAGTGACAGTTTTGCCAGGGTTCATTTTACCGATACGGAAGTGTCCTACCGGGATGACAACCGCCACCTCTGGCAGTTCATTGATGGAGATCAGGAAAGCGAGGAGGAAAGCAGCCGGGCCGAAGCGGTATCGGAAAACGAATTGACGCTGGTCCGGCACTATCCCGAGTGGGATTACCGATCGCAACATTACCTACCGGATTGGGTCAGTCTCTACGAGCATCTGCATCCACAAGGTTCTGCCAGCGATATCCTGCAGATATTGCAGAAACACGCTGCTTTGGCCAAGCGTCTTGAACGGCTGCTGGATATGCTGAAACCGCAGGATCGCGAACGCCTGCGCCGTCAGGAAGAAGGATCCGACCTGGATCTGGACTGGGCGCTGCGTTCCTGGGTAGATTATCGCTGCCGACAGAATGTCGATCCGCGCATCAACGAAAGTTTCCGCCACGCCCGAAGGAACCTTTCGGTGAGTCTGCTGCTGGATCTTTCCGAATCGCTGAATGATCCGGTTGAGGGTACAGGCTCAGGACCTACCATCCTTTCCCTGGCCCAGGAAGCCGTTACACTGCTAGCCTGGGCGATTGACCGCCTGGGTGACCCCTTTGCCATTTCCGGCTTTTATTCCAACACCCGTCATGAGTTGCGCTACTGGCATATCAAGGGATTTTCTGAACCTTGGCAGGATGCAGTCTACGCACGGCTCGCAGCGCTCCGTGCCGCCTATTCTACGCGCATGGGTGCGGCCTTGCGTCACGCCGGACACTATCTGTCCGGTCAATCTGCCGACAAGCGCCTGCTGCTGATCCTGACCGATGGACAACCGGCCGACATCGATGTGGATGATCCGGATTACCTGCTGGCAGATACCCGTCGCGCCGTTCTGGAGCTGGAGGAGAAGGGCATTTTTTGCCATTGCATCAGCCTTGATCCGCATGCAGACGAATACGTACGAAAAATTTTTGGCAATCGATTCAGCATTATTGATCGGGTTGAATCGTTGCCGGAAAGATTGCCGGAGATTTTTTTAAGCCTGACACGGTGAATGCCTTCATCCTAAAAACGGCAGTTGCCGTGGGTGCTTTTTGCTCCGTTGTTCCTCGCCTGTTGTTCTAGGGCTCATCCTGCTGTCAGGGGAGAACTCGCCCTGCGGGCTCAGACAGCTCTCCTGACGGGCGCAGGATTTCGCCAATAACAACAACGGCTCAAAACAAAAGTCGCTGCAAAGCACCCACGGCAACTGCCGTTTTTAGCTTCATACGTTAATATGGACACGCCGTCCATTTTAACGGACAATCCGGGGCATGAAACAGCTTGCTCAACGTTTGCGTCAGCTTCGCGAAGACCGACAACTTTCCCTGCGTGCCCTGGGAGAAATGGCCGGGGTCTCTTCCAGTGCGCTATCCCAGATTGAAGCTGAGCAGGTTTCCCCCTCCATTGCCACGCTTGAGAAAATTTGCACCGCATTGGGGCTCAGGATTGCCGCACTCCTGGATGAACCGGATAGTGAAGCATCCCCGCTCATTCTCCGTGCCGGACAAAGACGTCGGGTCTATAGTTCAGGGTCGCATGCCACGATTGAACCACTGGCACGAGGATTTTCCCAAAAAAAAATGCAACCGCTGCTGGTCACGCTGGATGCAGGTGGAGAATGTGGAGACCACCCTTACAGCAGTGCCGATGGGGAAGAGTTCGCCATGCTCATCAAGGGAAGCGCGCGCTTTGAACAGCAAGGTTCCAGCTTTGATCTGGATGAGGGGGATGCCGTCTACTATGACCCGCGTCTTTCCCATAACTGGCATAATTTGCATGAATTGCCATCCGTGCTTTTGATTGTGGTGGCGCAATGAACTCCGGCGACTGTCTGCTTTGGGTCTTGTATGCGTCACTGTTGGCTCTGTTGCCGACAGTGCTGGTAGCGATTCCCGCATTGCCAATCCGCTGGAAACGTTCCCTGGGTTTTCTGCTGACCGTTGCATTTTGCCTGCTACTCATCGTGGTCGGCATACATGCGCTGGCAAGCCCTGCGCTCCATGCAAGTATCCCGGGGCCACTCACCGATCTTGCCTGGCAATTTACCCTCGACCCGCTCTCCGGTTTTTTTCTGTTGGTGCTGGGATCCGTAGGTTTTGCAGCGTCCTTGCATGCTATCGGCTATTTCTATCATGGCAGCCAGAGCAAGCTGAAACAGGTGCTATTGCCTTATCCGGTTTTTGTGACGGCCATGGTTTGGGTATTGCTGGCAGCCAATGCCTACACATTCCTTGTGGCCTGGGAACTGATGGCCCTGAGTTCAACATTTCTTATCCTGGTCGAAGGCCAGGACCAGCGTCGGCAACAAGCCGCCTATCTGTATTTACTGATCGCGCATATCGGTGCCCTGGCCCTTTTTGTCGCTTTTGCCTTGCTGAGTCATGGTGATCTGATCAGCAATGGGAATTTTCAGCGCATGGCACAATCGCCCTATTCTCCTGTGGTCGCCAATGCGGTTTTTGGCCTCACCTTGCTGGGCTTTGGTGCAAAACTGGGGCTTCTGCCACTTCATGCCTGGCTTCCAGAGGCGCATCCGGCGGCGCCATCGCCGGTTTCGGCACTGATGAGTGGGGCCATGTTGCCCGTTGCGGTCTATGGCCTGCTGCGGATTGACTGGCAAATTCTTCCGGCGGGCGCGGGGTGGTGGGGTCCGCTTTGGCTGGGACTGGGTTTAAGCTCTGCACTTTTTGCCGTTTTGTATTCGGCATTGCAAACCGACATGAAGCGGCTGCTGGCTTATTCCTCCATGGAAAATATGGGACTCATCCTGATCGCTCTCGGTCTTTCCCGAATTTTTGCGGAGCAGGCACTATGGTCCCTGGCCGCTCTTGCGTTGGTAGCGGGTTTATTTCAAGTGCTGAATCACGCTTTTTTCAAGAGCTTGCTTTTTCTGGGAAGCGGCAGCGTTCTGCACGCTACAGGCACCCTGGAAATGTCCCATTTGGGTGGCCTGATTCGTTCCATGCCGCAGACGGCTTTTCTGGTGCTCATTGGCATTTTTGCCCTTGCCGGATTGCCGCCGTTGAATGGTTTTGCTTCGGAATGGCTGTTACTTCAGGCCTTCCTGTTGGCCCCCAGCTTGCCATCAGGAATGCTGCGGGCCATTCTTCCCCTGGCCGCCGCAGGCGTGGTGCTGGTTACTGCTGTGGCGGCTTTTGCCATCGTCAAATTTTACGGGATCGCTTTTCTGGGGCGGGCGCGTAGTGCGGTCGCCAAACAAGAGGCAGGAATCTGGGAGCGCGCCAGCATGGCCTTTTTGGCCCTGTTCTGCGTCCTGCTCGGTGTGTTTCCGGGCCGCGTAGTAGACAGTTTGTCGCACATAACGGCTCTGTTGTTACATGGCAGCCAGATAGCCCACCAAAGCGCGCTGGCGCTCACGCCGATTTCGGCGCAGCGGGCCAGTTATCTCCCCGGCGTTTTTCTTTTGGGAATCGCACTGTCCATTGCGGTCGTTTTTGTACTGGTTTGGTGGCGTTTCGGTCGCTCCCTGCGCCGTGCCCCCGTATGGTCCTGTGGTTTTGCAGCAGATTATAGTGCCCAAACACAAGACAGTCCGACCGGTTTCAGCCAGCCTCTGCTTAGAATTTTTGGCGTTTCCTTAAGCACGCTCAGAAACCGCCAGGGCGGGAGAAACACCCTCCCGGTGCAAATTCCTGATCCTTTCTGGAAAGGTTTTTACCTGCCCTGGGGTCGTGTCACCCTGTGGATTGCCGAAGGGATCAGCAGATTACAGCATGGTCGCATCACCTCTTATCTGCTGTATTCTTTTCTGACCCTGATTGTCCTTCTGGTGTTTTTTCGGTGAATACAAGAGGGCGAGGCTTCAATGACTAGTCTGATTGGCTGGCGGGATCAATGCTTCCAGATCCTTTTTGTCGTCGCGGCGGCTCCACTTCTGGCGGGTTGGCTGCAGACGGTCCGGGCACTTTTGCAAAATCGGCGTTCTGCAGGGATTCTCCAGCCCTATCGTGATCTTTTTCGACTGTTTCATAAGGAAACCCTGATCCCTGAACAATCTTCCTGGCTGTTTCAGTTTTCACCCTATGTCATGTTCGGAGCCAAGATCATGGCGGTGGCCATCGTGCCCATCATTGCCAATGGCTTGCCTCTGGCCAGTGCCGCCGATGTCATTGCGCTGGTGGGTCTGCTGGCCGTGGCGCGCATTTTTCAGGTGCTGGCGGCCATGGATACGGGAACAGCTTTTGGCAGTTATGGGGCGCATCGTGAAATGCTGATTTCCGCATTGGCAGAACCGGCCTTACTGGCGGCACTGTTTACCGCCTCTTTATTGGCCCGATCCACATCGCTTGTGCAGATTGTTCATCTGAGTCAAATACAGTTATTTTCCATTCATCCCAGCATGGTTTTTGCCGCCATCGCATTTGGCTTTGTTCTGCTCGTAGAAAACGCCAGAATTCCGGTGGACAATCCGGCAACGCACCTCGAACTGACCATGATTCACGAAGCGATGGTGCTGGAGTATTCAGGGCGGCACCTGGCACTGCTCGAATGGGCGGCACAACTCAAGCTGTTTTTATATATGACCATTGGTTTCGCCCTGTTCCTGCCCTGGGGAATTGCTGCAAAACCGTCGCTGACAAGCCTGGTCATTGCTGCAGGACTGGTTCTCGTCAAACTTTTTTTTGCGGTTGTGGTTCTGGCGCTGATTGAAACCTTACTGGCAAAAAAACGGCTTTTTCGGGTCCCTGAGTTCGCCATCACCGGCTTTCTTTTCGGGGTCATCGGGCTATTGAGTCACTTCATGCTGGGGTCATGATCATGCATTCCATTCTTGCCCATAGCGCGATTATCAGCCCCGTGTTGAGAATTCTCGCGGCCTGGATGTTGGTACTCAGTTTCGCCCTGCTTGCGCAAAGACGGCTGCTGAGTCTTATTCGCCTGCTTGCCTGGCAGGGGGTCACCCTGGCGGTGGGTACGGCCCTCGTCGGGCAGTTGACGGGTGATCCCGTCCTCTGGGTTTCGGCAGTGTTGACCTTGTCCATCAAGGGGATTCTCATGCCCTATGTGTTGCATTACCTGTTGCGCCGTCTGCAGGTGCGCGGTGATGTCGAGATGACGCTCAATGTCCCTAGTACGCAACTGCTGGGTATTTTGCTGGTGGTATTTGCATTTTCCATTGCTGCCCCTCTGGATGGATATTTGCCTGCCGCGACGCATGGCATGCTGGGGATTGCCCTGGCCGCATTTTTGCTGTCGTTCCTGATGATGATTACCCGCCGCAAGGCAATCTCCCAGATCGTGGGCTTTCTGGCCATGGATAACGCCCTGTTTTTCGCCGCCACCAGTGCAACACTGGGGATGCCGCTGATCGTCGAATTGGGTATTGCCCTGGATACCCTGATCGGGTTGGTGGTGATTGGCGTCTTTTTCTTTCAGATCCGCGACACTTTCGACAGTCTCGATCTGCATTATCTGGAACATATCCGGGAGGATAAATGATCATCTTCTGGGTGCTGGTTCTGGCTGGTGCCGGAGTTCCCTTACTGGCGTTTTTGGGCAGCGGGCGACGCGGAGCCAGACTGTTTCTGCTGCTTAATTTTCTGGTGTTGATCGCCTGTGTGGTTATGTCCGTGCAGGTGGCTACCCAGGGCATCATCCGGGCAGGCGGCGATGAATTCCGGGTGGACGCCTTTTCCCTGTTACTGGCACTGGTCAACAGTACGGTCGGCTTTTCCATTGCCTGGTTTTCACACAGCTACTTTCTGAAAGAAGTACAGCATCATGGCTTGTCCGCAGGGCAACAAAAGCTGTACCACAGTATGTTCCAGCTTTTTCTATTTACCATGTTGCTCGCTGTGCTCACCAACAACATGGGGATTCTCTGGGTGGCTCTGGAAGGGGCGACCCTGTCCAGTGTGCTGCTGGTCAGTCTGATGCGTAAGCCGCAAGGTCTGGAGGCCGCATGGAAATACTTCATTCTCTGTGGCGTCGGACTCGCCATGGCGCTGTTGGGAACGGTGTTACTGTATTTTGCGGCGGAACCCGCGCTGGGTGCAGGCAGTGATGCCTTACTTTGGTCACAACTGCATGCCCATTCTGCCGCGCTCAATTCCGGGGTGCTGACCATTGCCTTTATTTTTGTGCTCGTGGGCTTTGGAACCAAGGTTGGTCTGGCCCCCCTGCACAGCTGGTTGCCGGATGCCCATGCGGCGGGTCCGAGCACCGCATCCGCCGCTTTATCTGCCTTGCTGCTGAACGTGGCGCTGTATGCCATCCTGCGTTTTAAAAGTCTCCTGTCCGGCCCTGTGGCCGGGCCTTTCGCGGCGCATCTGCTGATGGGCTTCGGTCTTCTGACCCTGTTGCTTGCTGCCTTTTCCATGTTTCGGCAACAGGACGTCAAACGTCTTTTTGCCTACTCTTCCATGGAGCACATGGCACTGATCACTTTTGCTTTTGGTTTGGGCGGTCCGCTGGCGATATTTGCGGGTATGCTCCACATGCTGGGACATAGTCTGGCAAAGTCCTCGGTATTTTTTGCTACCGGGCAGGCCAGCCAGGAAGCCGGCACTCAGGACATTTCCGCACTGAACGGCTTGCTGCATTCCCGGCCCGTCCTGGGCTGGAGTGTGCTCCTGTCGGTGCTGGCGATTCTGGGTATGCCTCCGGGTTCTCTGTTTTTTAGTGAAATTCTGATTCTTGCCAGTGCGGTACAACAATCCTGGCAAAGCGTGCCTTTTCTGCTCGTCGGCCTGGGTACCGTATTTGCGGCAATATACCCGCGCCTGCAGGCCATGCTCCTGGCCCCCGCCAATTCCCTCCCCAACCGGCAAAGCGGGGTAGGCGGGCTTTTGCCGGTTTTTTTTCAAATATCCCTGGTGGTGATTCTGGGGGTGGCGATCCCCGGGCAAATAGAGCTATGGCTGCATGACGTTGCAGGAATTGTCCAATGACTGCACCTGACTCTGAAGCTTTATCATCTATGGGCCAGTGGCAACAAATTCTGACTGCGCCACCCGTCTGGCGGGTCAAGGTGCAGGCTGCATCCTGGACAAGCGCTGCGCTGGCGCTACGCGATCAGGGCGGGCGTTTGCTGGGATTGTGGGGAGAGGCGGGCCACGAGAACGCATTCTTTTACATACATGCGCTGGGCCTTGGTTCAACCGGATATGTGTGGATCACTCTGACGGTGCAATCCGGCGAGGGACAATTTCCCTCGCTGGCCGACATTTTTCCCGCTGCTTCGCGGATGGAGCGGGCCCTGTACGATCTTACGGGAATCAGAGCGACGGGGAATGCGGATACCCGGCCATGGCTCCGCCATCAGTGCTGGCCAGCAGGGATTTTTCCACTGCGGGAAGGTCAACTGGATGGCAGATCCTTCGGCGTGGATGGCGATGCCGATTATCCTTTTCAATTGATTGATAGCGTGGATGTCCACCAGATTCCAGTGGGGCCGGTACACGCGGGCACCATTGAACCCGGACACTTTCGTTTTTCGTGTATCGGTGAACAAATCCTCCGTCTTGAAGAACGATTGGGGTACACCCACAAGGGCGTCGAGCGCCTTTTCCAAGATCGGGATGTATTTGCGGGTGCGCGTCTGGCAGGACGCATCAGTGGTGACACCACAGTGGGTTATGCCTGGGCCTACAGCATGGCGGTGGAATCCATTGCCCGATGCGAAATCCCGCCTCGTGCAGCCGCCTTGCGTGCTGTTTGCCTGGAACGGGAGCGCATGGCCAACCATCTGGGTGATCTTGCCGCTCTGGGAAATGACGCTGGCTTCGCCTTCTGTCAGTCACAATTTCTGTTTATCAGGGAAAGCCTGCTGCGCGAAAACCAGGAAATTTTCGGACACCGCTATTTGATGGACTGCATTATTCCCGGTGGTGTCGCTTTTGACTTGAACTCGGCGCAAATAGCCGCGATTCAGCGTAACAGTGAATCCTGGCAACGCACAGTGCAACGCCTGGATCTCCTCTTGCAGGAGCATTCCGGTCTGCGGGATCGCCTGGTGGGTACAGGAAAAATTGTGCCACCCCGTGCTGCAGCACTCGGTATGGCGGGGCTTGCCGGCCGCGCCAGTGGTCAGGCCTGGGATTTGCGGGTCCAGTTTCCCCACACTCCTTATCAGAATCTGGACGTTTCCATCCAGCTTTCCCAAGAGGGCGATGTGGCCGCACGCTGGCAATTACGCTTTCGGGAATTCTATGAGTCTCTGCGTCTGCAGACCCGGTTGCTGATGGAACTGCCCGAGGGAGCAGTCAGCACAACCATTCCGGAAAGCATCCCCGATGGCGAAGGCTTGGGCATCGTCGAAGCCTGGCGCGGCGAGGTGTTTGTCGCACTGTCTGTGGAAAACGCCCGTATTAAACGCTGCCATCCCCACGATCCATCGTGGACCCTGTGGCCGGTTCTTGAGGAGGCCGTGCTGAACGATATTGTTGCTGATTTTCCCCTGATCAATAAATCGTTCAATTTGAGTTACAGCGGACATGATTTATAGCGCTTCAGCACCCGGAGGATATTGGCAATGTATCGCATACTGAAAGAAATCTGGCGACTGGGGATACCGGGCAAAAAAATCATTCCCGCCAAAGGGCAGGGACCATTCCGCCGGAGTGCCGCCATTCGCCATGTGGATGCAGGATCCTGCAATGCTTGTGAGCTGGAAATTCAGGCACTTTCCGGTCCACATTACGGCTTGGAGCAAGTCGGGTTGAACCTGACCGCGTCGCCGCGCCATGCTGATTTATTGATGGTAACCGGCCCGGTTAGCCGACATATGGCGACGGCGCTGCAAGACACATTTTCAGCCATGCCAAATCCCAAAAAGGTGGTAGCCATAGGGGATTGCGCCTGTACGGGAGGCATATTCGCCGGGAGTTATGCCGTTGTGGGCGCTGTAGAAAAGGTGCTCCCCGTGGCTGGGCAATGTCCGGGCTGCCCACCTACACCCGAAGCGATTCGGCAAACATTGGTTCAGGTAGCCCGGCAGACACGATCCTGACGGGATTGGTGGTACAAGTGGTCCATCTTGTCTTTGCTCATGTCATCAATAAGGCACCGTGCCTTGCTTCAGCTCAATCAGAACACGTTCTAACTGCCACCAAACCAGTTATACCCTTGGTTTTCCCAATAACCACCGGGGTAAATATTTGTGATTTGAATAGCCTGCACATGCTTCGGGTTCTTGTAACCGAGCTTGGTGGGGATTCGTATCTTTAAGGGGAATCCGTATCGCGCCGGTAACGGTTGCCATCAAAACCCAGTGTCAGTTGGATTTGTGGGTGCAGTGCCGTGGCCAGTCTGCTCTGCCCTGAAATGGGCGCGCCGTTTATCGGCACCTGGTATTTACTCGGGATTTTGATTCCCACCGTGCTCGGTGCACTACTCGGGGAAACATTGTTGCGTTGGTAATGCGCCTGTTGCCGCACAACCCCCAGGGGGCGGTATTGGGTAGCTTAATGGTGTCAGGCGTTTCCGTTCGGAAGCTTCTGGCCAGAAAAGTATGCACCACACCTCACAGCCAAAGTGTACGAATGGGATACTGCCTGATAGCGGGGTCAGGGGTGACCAAGGTCAGTCCACGTTCGATGGCCTGACAAATCAGCATGCGGTCGAAAGGATCCCGATGAATGGGCGGTAGTTGCGGAAGATGACGCAGGTCGGTATCCGACAGCGCTATGCGTCGAAAATCCACTGCCTCGATTTGGCGGAGCATATAGTCAAAAACCGATTCGGAACCGCTTTCGATAATCAGCTTGCCGCTCGTGTGCTTCACCAGAATTTCCCAAATGGTGACCACGCTTATACAAACCTCCATATCCTCGGCGATATGGCTGCGCGCAGTAGCCAGAATCTTTTCTGTCTGTGCCAACCACCAGATCAGGGTACAAGTATCCAGCAGCAGCATCAGGTTTTGTCCGGTGTTGTCCCGAGCTGCAGCGGATCATTTCGATGGGTGTCATACCAATCGGCCAGCTCCGCGTCGGACAAGGGAGCAAAGGCATCTTCGGCCCAATGTATTTTACCTTTAGCCAAGCCCATGGGCCGACTTTTCTTGGCCGGGATGGTTGCCGAAATCGGTCGCAACTCGGCAATCGCCTTGTTACGACGGGCAATAATCACGGTCTCGCCTCGCTCTACCTTGCCGAGGTATACGGATAGCTGGGCTTTCACTACATGAATATTCACCACTTCCATTGTTCTCGGACCTTATATCTGACCAACTCACAATGATTCTAGACCATGTTCGAAAAAAAAGCTGCTGTTTTCCTCTACGCGGTCAGCCCTGTCCATTTGGGCGCCGGCCAAGCTATCGGAGTTATTGACAACTTCATTCAGCGCGAATGAGGTATCTTGAGTCTCGAGATGTGACCGGGAACGCTCGAAGCCGACCAGTCGCAACGGGTTACTTGCGCTGCGCTATTTTTTACAGCGGTTCCGGTATTCCCGTCGCGGCCTTCAGCCAGCGCCTGGCTATGTTCGAATCAATGGCTTTGCCGGCGGGCAAATGTTGGTTGAGCCAGTCTGTAAAGGAGCCCTGGACCTGCTCGAAAGGGCGATCGGTCATTTGCCCGTAAATCTGCAGGTAATCATGTCCGCCATCATGGCCCAGTAACCAGGGTTGATCGACAATCAGGACCGGGGTTCCTGCTGGAACGCGCGCAAATAGTGCTTCGATATTTTCTGGATAGAGGCGGATGCAGCCGTGACTGACGCGCATGCCGACCCCCCAGGGCTTGTTGGTGCCGTGCAGCAGGTAACCGGGAATAGCCAGGCGCAGGGCAAACAGTCCCAGTGGATTGTCTGGACCGGCAGGAACCACTGCTGGCAAAGGATCTCCGTTTTCTGCATGTTCCTTGCGAATGCTTTCCGGTGGTGTCCAGCTGGGATTTGCCACTTTGGCGGTAATGCGGGTCTTGCCCAGGGGTGTCCCCCAACCTTCGCGACCTATGCCGATGGGATAAGTGATTACTTCCGGGGCCTGTCCAGCGACAGTGGGCGGATAATAAAATAACCGCATGGCCGCCAGATTGATCACTATGCCCTGACGCGGGGCATCGGGCAGCACATATTCGCTGGGAAGAATGATGCGGGTGCCAGCTCCCGGTAACCAGGGGTCCACCTGTGGATTTGCGGCAGTAATCTGGTCATAGCCCAGGTCATATTTACGGGCAATGTCGGAAAGTGTGTCTTCATGTCGGGCGCTGATGCTCTGGATGGCGCCGACGATATTGTCTCCAGGGGGTGGCAGCAGATACGTGCTGCTCCAGGCGGGAGCACTCAAGACTGTCAGCATTAAACCCAAAAAAGACCGGATAACTGCGGAACGATTTATGGGCATATGTCTGTCCTTGAAAACAGGGTGTAAATTTTACCATAGCGCAAAAAATGACTGCGATGCTGATGTGGAAACAGTTCGCCCATGCCGTAGGCCCCCAGCATGGGCAAATCGGGATATTGCTCGCGCCAGATACACAGATCTTGATCTTCCTGACCAAAAAATGCCGCATCCCGACCAATGGAGCTGGAAATCCAGGCAAAGGTGGGCTCTTGGGTGCTGGCGGATAATTGTTCCAGAGCAATGCGGGTGTCACGCTCGGCAATGGCCGGATCGCGCAGGCTGAGAAAGGCCCGTGAGTGTTCCGCCAGTGGTCTTTCCAGCCAGAGCCCGCTTCGATTCAGGTCGGTGGCGCTAATGTGCAGTAATTCCGGCGGAGCTCCAGGGGCAGCATCGGCGCGAATCTCCCCCATGAGCAGGCGCTCCAGGGGCAGGCGACTGTCCTTGCGGATACTGACCGGAATATTCTGGGCCAGCAGGGGGAGCGCCAGATAACGTTCCAGCTGCAGCAGCAAGCTGCCCTCCTGAAGATGGACCGGGAGTGGGGCACTCAGGGTGCGCAGTCCTGCGGACCAGACGCTTTGGGATGGCTGGATGCCCTGAAAGGCAATTTCCAGAATATTCCGTGGGCTGGCTTGATACCAGAAGCGCCCGCTGCGACTGCTGAGACTGCCAAAGCGCGGTGATTGCTGCAACCATTCGCCCTGGAGCTGCTCCAGTCTTCCCCAACTGAATGTCACCAAGTCGGGGTCGGGAATCTGGGGGGTAAAACCCAGCGGCGCGCTCAGGAGGAGAACGGCACAGGCATTTTCCCCCAACGCCGCATCTCTTTCGGTAAATATCCCCGGAAAAGTCCCTGTCGCAATTTGCAGGCAGGACAATGCACGCATCTGGGACTGCAGTAATGCTGGACTCACCGGAGCAAGGGTGGGGCTGAACAAGAACAAAGCGGCAGTGATGGCTTCACCGGAGAGTTTTTCGCGGGCTTCGGCAATGGCCGATTGAAGCAGTTCTCCGGCGCGCCGATTACCGCGCGCGAAGCCGCTGGCTACTGGCTTTGATGGGCCCACAGTAGCTTGTCAGGCCAGGCGCAGCAACTGAACAGCGCGCAGCGTTCACAATGAGGACGACGTGCCGTACAGGTATAGCGGCCATGCAGAATGAGCAGATGGTGAGCATCCTGAATATATTCAGCGGGGACCTTTTTGAGTAGAGCCTGTTCTACGGCGAGGGGAGTTTTACCCGGAGCAATGCCAATCCGATTTCCCACCCGGAATATATGGGTATCCACAGCGATGGTGGGTTGTCCAAATTGGGTATTGAGTACCACATTGGCGGTTTTGCGGCCCACGCCGGGGAGTGCTTCCAGAGCGTGACGATCTGGGGGTACTTCGCCGTGATGCTGAGCAATCAGCTGCTCGGACAGGCCATGCACATGACGGGCCTTGGCATTGAAAAGTCCGAGGCGACGAATATGATTTTTAATGCCCCCTTCACCGAGTGCGGCCATGCTGAAGGCATCGGGCGCCTCTGCAAATAAAGTCGCCGTACACAAATTGACCACCTTGTCGGTGCTTTGGGCGGAAAGAACTACGGCTACCAGCAACTGAAAGGCGCTGGCGTACTGCAATTCGGTTTTGGGTTCGGGGATGCTGGCGCGGAGCGCGACAAAGCACTGCCTGATGTGTTTGGCATCCATAGCTAATTTGAAAACCGGGGGCTGAACCGGTGATCCGGCCCCCGATTATTGGGCTCAGACGTGACGATAACGACCGATTTCGGGCGCTTCGGCACGGGGATGGTTGGCTGCTACGGCATTGGCTGCGGCAATCCATTCTTCATGATCGTGTTCCAGAGCGTGCAGCATATCATGGTCCAACTTGGGTAAAATGCTGCCTTTGATGAGTTCACCCAGATCCAGCATGCGCGTGGCAATGGCATAACCATGCAGGTGGAAGTCATGATCGGCGTGGGTACCGAAATGATCACTAGCGAAAAGCACACCCTTGGCGGCGTTGAGGTCGGCGTCGTTCATGACGTAATCCTTGGCCCACTTATACCATTCTTCAAAGTATTTTTCCTGGGCTTCAAGACTCCAGTTGTGGGCTTCAAAAAAGGCAAACACAGAAACGCGGTTGGCTTTGCCGGAAAAGGGAAAATGACCTGACATCGTGCGACTCCTCATGCATGTGGGAAAAAAGCCATCTGGTCATTGTAGCGGTTTATGGCTACGGTGCAACGCAAAAGCTTTTTTGTGGGGATAATGATCTCCAATGACCCCTTGATTCTTCTCAAAATGAATAAGCCGGAATTTACTGCGCAGATTTGCGGCGCTCCATAATCCGGTGATAAAACTCCAGGTAGGACAGTGCGGCGTGTTCCCAACTATGGTTCGCGGCCATGGCCTGTTTCTGGAGATGTCGCCATGCGGCTTTTTCCCGATGCAGCGCTGCAGCCCGGAGGACTGCATGGTGAAGATCATCACTATGGGCAAAGCTGAATACGAAGCCGTTGCGTTCTTCATCCCGGGCAAAGTCGCCGGCATCGACGACGGTGTCGGCCAGTCCGCCGGTATGATGGACGATGGGTAGCGTCCCATAACGCAAGCTGTACATTTGGTTGAGGCCACAGGGCTCAAAGCGCGAGGGCATGAGAAAAGCATCCACACCCGCTTCAATCCGGTGTGACAACCCTTCGTCAAAGGCGATGCGCACGGCGAGACGACCCGGATGAACAGCAGCCAGTTCCTGGAGCCGCTCTTCAAAGTATTTCTCGCCACTGCCCAGAATAATCACCTGCATCCCACGCTGGAGTAAATCGGGCAAAATATCCAGAACCATATCGACGCCTTTTTGCTCTACCAGCCGACTGATCATGCCCAGCAGAAAAACATCGGGCTGGGCTTCAAGCTCGAGACTTTGCTGCAGTTGGGCTTTGCATTGACTTTTTCCGACCAGGCTGCGGGCATTGTAGTGCGCCGGAAGATAAGGATCAGCCCGGGGGTTCCAGTGGACTTCATCTATTCCGTTAAGAATGCCGGTGAGTTGCGCGGAGCGCTGCTGCAGGAGACCTTGCAGTCCCATGCCAAAGGCCTCAGTCTGAATTTCCCGGGCGTAGGTAGGGCTCACTGTGCTGATCTGGTCGCTGTAGATCAAGCCCGCCTTGATGAAGGAAAAAGCCCCGTACAGTTCAGTTCCCTGCCAATGAAAATCTTCGGCGGGAAGATGTAATTCTGCCATGATGGCGGGATCAAAACGGCCCTGATAGGCGAGGTTGTGAATAGTGAACAGTGTGGCCGGTCGCGGGCTTCCTATCCGGGTTTCAAGATTCAGCAAATAAGGGACGAGGCCGGTCTGCCAGTCATTCAGATGGACCAGATCGGGCTGCCAGTCGAGACCGGATACGCGACCTTGCGCCATTTCTACGGCTACTCGATTCAGTAAAGCGAAGCGGCGCGGATTGTCCGGCCAATCCTGACCCTGCGCATTTTGATAGGGCCCGCCATCCCGTTCGTAATAGTCGGAATAACGCAGAAAAAAAATACCTGGCCGGTCCGGCATTATCCAGAGTTCGGCAGCTTCCTGGCTATAAGGCGTATTCACCGAACAGAACCAGTGCATTTCATTCATATCCGGACGGCCATACCAGGGGACCAGTATCCGTACATCAACGCCCAGTTGCTGCAAAGCCAGTGGCAAAGCGCCTCCGACGTCGGCCAGACCGCCAGTTTTGGAGTAGGGAACCATTTCGGAGAGCACGAACAGGACTTGCAACATAGAGGTTTCAGGTTCTTCAGTGAGTGACTTGTTGCTAACATATCACAAAACACTTTTTGAATGATGGCTTCAGGTCGCCTATGATCCGTGAATACATAAATCCGCAGGTAAGGAGTGCGTAGTATGGAATGGTGCGAACGCTTTAAGGAATATCGGGATCGGGGACGCTGTGTGGTGTACTTTCCCAACTTGCACGAAGGCGAGGACGCCGAAGCCTACGGAGTTTTTCTGTCCCTGATGCGGGTGAAAATGGGCATCATGATTCTTGCCCCAGATCGTGAAGAGCGTTATGAACCGGTATACCGCGACGCGATCAAGTATCATCTCCAGACTATTCGCCACAGCCGCCTGTTTACCAGTTATGTCCCGTTGAAGACGCGGGTGTATTTCGTAGAAACAGTCGATGTTCGCGATGCCTTTTATCCCTGCGCCGATTTTTGTGTGCCTGGAGGTACGCTGATGGGTGGAGCTGTGGACCTTACCAGACCCATTGCCGATGGCTGCCCGCTGATTCTGGGTCCAAAAATGCCGGATAATGCTTTACGTCAAGGATTGCTGGCCGCAGGTGGAGCCGTTTGGGCGCAGGATAATAATCAGTTGATTGACCTTGCCAAGGCGTGGCTGACTGATCCCGCTGCGGCAAAAACGGCGGCTGAAAAAGCGCGGGAGTGGTGGCAGCAGCACGGTTAAGTATATTTCAGGATGGCTGCCTGCTTATCACTGCTAGTGAAGACGCCATCTTATATCGCTGGACCAACTGATCATCCACAAAAAAATGAGTTGAAAAACGAGCCGGGCGTTGAGTATCCAGGGAGCTATATCTGGATATTTTGATGCATGCATTGCCATATAAACATTGGCCGGCGTCACGGCAATGGTTAAACAAAAAAGACCAAACCCGGCATAAGGCCTGGTCTTTTTTGATAGCAACCCCAAGGCTCCGAGCATTTCAAGAAAACCGCTCACATAAACGTCGGCCATATGCCAGGGGATGTAGTCCGGAATTATTTTTGCTTCGCTGCCTGTAAAGATAAAATGTGCCAGGCTACCGATAAAAAACCATATGAATACAAAACTCAAAATTATCTTTTTCACCAATGCTCCCTGCTCTGGCGATTTTTTCAGGCCAGATAGTCATATTTCTGTCATGGCAATGATTACGTGGAATATGCTGACCTGGATGCAAAAAATCCTGCTGCATCCGTCTGCGCAAAAAATACGTATTCATTATATGTTGAGGCTGTTGCCTCCCTGTATGAAGCTGAAAACGGTGTTAAGGAGAATTTAATGAAATATTTTAGATCAGGAATTGCGGTGTTGATGGCAGGATTGGCTGTGAGCCTCGTGGCGCCTTTGGCTGAGGCCGCTCCGAGTGCTGCATCGGTGCAGCGGGCAGATATCAAAATGCCGATTCAAAATCATATTGATGCTTTTGGTGGCAAGTCCGGGGTTAAAGCGCTCATTAATACGTTTGTTGGTTATGTGGCGGCAGATCCCCATATCAACTATTATTTTGCCCATACCAACATCAAGGCCCTTAAATATAATCTGACGCAACAGGTTTGCGAAGTGGTTGGCGGGCCCTGTACCTACACTGGCCCGACCATGACTGCAGTACACAAGGGCTTGCACGTTACCACAGCAGCATTTAATTATCTGGCACAGGATATGATCAAGGCGATGGATCAGCGCGATATTGCCAAACCGGCGCAGAACTATCTTTTGGCGCAACTGGCAGCCATGGAACCACAAATCGTTACGGCCAATGGCCCGTTGGGTTAATACACGAGCGATTGGTTATTCAACCAGGTCCTGAAGACTGGGTTTACTTTTAAATTTTCGGTGTTATCTGTGGATGACCAATCATGTCCTTAGCTGTGAGAATGAGCAAGTTATTCATTGCCGGGATGACAGGCGTTATTTCCGCCTGTTCTCCGTTGCAAATTATCAATCGTCTTACCCCGACAAACACCTATAAGGTCACTCAGGGTATTCTTTATCAACATCAGGCACGCGGGCATCTGGATGTATATGAACCCGTTCCCAAGGATGATTATCCTGAACCAGCGGGAGGCTATCCCGTGGTGCTGTTTATTTACGGCGGTGCCTGGGATAGTGGCACCCGGCAAGAATACAAGTTTGTAGGAGAAGCTCTGGCCGCCCGTGGTTTGGTGGTGGTCATACCCAATTATCGCATTTATCCACAGGTACGTTATCCTGCTTTTTTAAGAGATAATGCACGTGCTGTAGCCTGGACTTATCAGCACATCGCCGCTTTCGGTGGCAATATCCGGGATTTTTATATCATGGGCCATAGTGCAGGGGCCTATAATGCCGCCATGTTGGTGATGGATCCGCGCTGGCTGCAGGCAGTGGGACTCAAGCCGGATATTTTTAGTGGCTGGATAGGATTGGCGGGACCCTACAATTTTTATCCAATTACTTATAAACCGGTCCGTCCCATATTTTTCTACCCGGATTATCCCCCCAATAGTATGCCGATTGATTTTGCCGATAATGCGGATATTCCCCGAACTTTTTTAGGGGCTGCAGTGCATGACAATCTGGTGAATCCGAAAGTGAATACTGAAGTATTGGCGACCATGCTGAAAAAGGCGGGGGTCAGTGTCGAGTTGAAAATGTATCGCGGTGTAAACCACGAAACCTTGATTGGCGCTTTTGCCAAGCCATTACGCTGGATGGCCCCGGTGCTGGACGATGTGGTGGCTTTCATCAAAGAGGGTCACGATGAGCGCGTCCATCCCTGATCATTAAAAAGCCCCGGTCTGACAACAGACCGGGGCTTTCATGAAGCCAGAATGATGAAATACTTAGCTGGATTTCAGCGACTTCATGAAAATCGTCGCAAAACGGATGAAGAATTTGAGCAGGTATTGGGTATCTTTGGCGAAGACAATTTTCATCAGGCCAAAAATACCGCCACCCTTGTTGGCTTCATTCTGCATTTCGGTTTTGGTCAGTTCCAGCGCCTTTACAGCCTTGTCAACGCCACTGGCAAATACCGCATCGGAAGGGATCATGGGCACTACCTTGCTCATGACCATGTTGATTTTACCAACCAGACCGGCCTTCTGCAGGTTGCCGACCAGGGCAAATACTTCAGGTAACATGTCGATCAGATGGGCATCATGGAGGCCCTGAACAATACCTTTGATCCGATGGTTGATGCTTTCTGCATCACCCTTGAGCGCTTTGGAACCAATCTGGGCAATTTCCATCCAGATCAGGGCGCCCTGGCTGATGCTGCTGCCAATGTGCTGGATGGTGCCGTCATGCCACAGTTCGGCAACAAAATCTGCACCGGTACCGAAGGCAATATTCAGATCGCCGCGCGGGGTCAGGATTTCTTCCAGACGGATGCCCTTGGCCTCCAGGGCCTTGGCGGCAGCCTGCAGGGAACCCCCTACTGTTTCGGCCACTTTGAGCAGTGAGCCTACGCGATCGGCAAGGCTGTCTGCATCACCCTGGGCTAGATCTTTGGCGCGCATGGCAATTTTCAGCCATTTTTCGGCCTCTTCGGCAATATCATCCAGCTTGTCCGGAAGGTCGAGGTCGGAGATGATGCCTTTTACGGCACCAAGGCCATCTTTACCCGCCTGAACAAAAAATCCGGCACTGGCCGCATAACCAGCCAGATGTTCTACCTGATCCAGCAAGCCCTCAACCCGACTGACCATATCCACTGAGCCGTCACCCTGGGTTAGATGCTTGACGCGCATGGCCACCTGCATCCAGCGGTTGCCGCCCGAACCGATGCTGGCCAACGCATTACCCATATTGGCGCTTTCCAGAACTTCAGGCATGGTGTCGCGCAGGGTGCCAATGGCAATATTCATCTGCCCGCCCAAAATTTCCGCCATGTCGAGCATGCCGCTCAGGCGGGTCTGCAGATCGGGAGCGTCACCCTGAATCAGGCGCTGGGCGCGCTTGGCCATCTGGATCCACTGGTCGGCCATTTCCTGAATTTCATCAAGGCGATCCGGCAGGTCCAGTTGCCCAACCATGTTGCCGACAACGCCTACACCCTGCTTGGCGCTTTCTAACCAGTACTGGATGGTGGCCGTGCTGCTATGGATTTTCTGGACCATTTCTTCGGGATTTTCACCGATGATGGGGCACTTCAACTCCGCGCTGAGCGCCGCGATGGAGCTGAAAAAACCGGAGCGCTGCAGATTGCCGAGAAGTTGCAGGACTTCCTTGAGGGTTTTGTCCAGTTCGGCCTGCTGGGCGTCATTGATGAGCGCACGCAGGCGATCCAGCGGTTCTTCATCGGAGTTGCCCTTGACGAAAGATTGCAGGGATTCGGAAATGCCCTGCAGTTTTTCCATGTAGGGCTGCATGGTTTCCATCAACTTGTCTGTGTCGATGGCCTGAGGGAGTTCATTCAGGACGTCGCGCAGCATCTGCAGCATGTTTTGCACCTGCAGGGCGGCTTCGCCGACTTTTCCGAGCCCTTCCCACTGGCGTTCGTTGAGACTTACTACTGCTGCTGGTACCGTATTCGCGTTGGCCATGTTGCGCTAATCTCCCGCTGAAATAATGCTGCGATAAGTGCTTTTAATAGAACAAAGCAAGCTTTGTTAAGACTTGCCTTATTTACCACAAAAAGCGTCCCTTTCCTACCCATGTCAGTGTGCCCTATCATCGTCAACGAGGCTTTTGCAGGCTAATTATTATGCTTTATGGCAGTAAACGAGAAACATATCGGCAGATCTTTCTGGACAGTTGGCAAGCTTTTCGCGAGGGGCGGCCCCTCGAAGGCGTGCAGACCAGGATTGTGGCCGCCATTCTGGATCACCCCGAGTATCAGGCCTTGCTGGAAGATGCCGAACGAGGATTGTACCAGGACTTTTCCCCTGAACAGGGGCAAAGCAATCCCTTTCTGCATATGTCTCTGCATGTGGGGCTGGCAGAAATGTTGGCAATGAATCAGCCACAGGGTATCGTCCATCTTTACACGATCGCCTGCGAAAAGCGGGGTGAACATGATGCCGAACATCTTTTTGTCGACTGTATGGGCGAGATGATGTGGCAGGCACAGAGGGCGGGGGTGCCTCCGGATATGGGTACCCTGCTGGCTTGTGTGCGGCGCGGACTGGCGTTGCCAGATCCGGCTTGATACGGCCCTGAGGGGCATTTGGGAGAAAATTCATGGTAAAAGCAGTGCAATCGACAACAACCGGCGCTGAAAGTATTCACTGGCGTTTGCAGGATCTTTATGCGGGTTCGGACGATCCGCACCTGGAAGCCGATATGCTTTGGGCCAGCAGCGCAGCAGAAGATTTTGCCCGGCAGTATCGACCGGGTTTGGGCGATCTGGATGCAGCTGCCCTGGCCACAGCCATGCAAAGTCTGGAGGCCATTCGTCAACGGTTGGGTCGGGTAGGGACTTTTCGTTATCTGAGTTATGTCACTCATGCCGACCAGCCTGCGTATGGGGCGGCGTTGCAGGCTTATGAAGAAGCCGCGACTCAAGTCAGCAATCAGTTGATATTTTTTGATATTGCCTGGAATGCGGTCGATGAGAATCGCGCTGGACAGTTACTTCAGGATCCTGCTCTCGCCCACTGGGCGCATCTGCTGCGCAACTGGCGGCAATATCGCAGTCACCTGCGGAGTGAGAGCGAAGAACAGATTCTTTCGGAAAAGCGGGTAACTGGTCGGGCACTCTGGGAGCGCCTTTTTGACGAAACGCTGACAGAGATGCGTTTCAATCTGCGCGGTAAGGCTATGACCGAGCAGGAAGTGCTGACCCTGCTGTCCAATCCTGACCGGACATTGCGTCATGATGCGGCAGAGTCCCTGAGTACGGGACTGGAAAGCCGCCTGCACACTTTGACCACCTGTTTTAATGCCATTCTGGCCGATAAGGCCCTGGATGACCGGCTGCGTTCTTATCCCCATTGGCTCAGTGAGCGCAATCTGAGTAATGAAATTTCCGACAGTATGGTCGAGGCCCTGGAGGCAGCCGTGGTGTCCCGCTACGCTCTGGTGGCCCGCTATTATCGGCTCAAGGCCAAACTGCTGCGGGTAGCGCCGCTGATGGACTATGACCGCTATGCGCCGATCTCCAGTGCGGCGCGGCGTTACGACTGGGCGGAATGTCAGCGCATTGTGCTGGCGGCGGTCCACGATTTTTCGCCGGAGCTGGGTGCCATCGGTCAACGTTTTTTTGACGAACACTGGATTGATGCGGCTCTGGCACCCGGCAAACGGGGTGGGGCTTTTGCTCATCCGGTGACTCCCGACGTACATCCTTACCTGATGGTCAATTATACCGGTACGGTGCGCGACGTGATGACCGTGGCCCACGAACTGGGGCACGGCATCCATCAGTATCTGGCGCGTGAGCAGGGCTACCTGAATGCCGATACGCCGCTGACTACAGCGGAAACAGCCTCGGTGTTCGGAGAAATGCTGACTTTTGAACGGCTGATGCGCGAGGAGCAGGACCCGCAGCAACGTCTGACCTTGCTCTGCGGCAAAATTGAGGACACCTTTGCCACGGTATTCCGGCAGATGGCCATGCATCGCTTTGAGGTGGTAATGCACAATGCCCGTCGTTGCGAGGGCGAACTCAGCAAGGAAAGGCTCGCAGAGCTGTGGATGCAAACCCAGACTGAGCAGTTTGCCGACAGTATCCAGTTCAGTCCCGGATACCGCTGGTGGTGGAGTTATATCCCGCATTTTATTGGCTCTCCCGGCTACGTGTACGCTTATGCTTTTGGTGAATTGCTGACTTTGGCTTTAATTCAGCGTTATCGGGAAAATCCCCAGGGCTTTGTGCCGGGATATGTCGCCATGTTGAAGCTTGGGGGCAGCAAAACGCCTGCCGAGGTGGTGGCAGAAACGGGTGTTAATCTCGAAGATCCGGATTTGTGGTCAAAAGCCCTGGATTATCTTGCCAGTATGGTGGATGAGGCGGAATCCCTGGCCGGAGTCCGTTGAGCATGCGTCAGGAAAAAGACAGCATGGGTCTGGTGGAGGTGGAAGATACCGCACTGTGGGGGGCGCAAACCCAACGCTCCCTGAATTACTTTGCCATCGGCAGCGAACGGATGCCCATGGCGGTCATTTATGCCCTGGCCAGAATCAAGCGTGCTGCTGCTCAGGTCAACCACGAATTGGGCCTTTTGGGCAAGGATATTGCCGATTATATTCAGCTTGCCGCCAGCGAAATCATCGATGGACGCTGGGATGAACAGTTTCCGCTGCGGGTCTGGCAGACGGGTAGCGGCACCCAGAGCAATATGAATGTGAATGAAGTGATTGCCAATCGTGCCAACGAGCTGGCTGGTCAGGTCCGGGGCACGAAAAACCCCGTGCATCCCAACGATCATGTGAATCTTGGTCAGTCTTCCAATGATACTTTTCCGGCGGCCATGCATATTGCCGCAGCATTGGCGGCGCAGCAAAATCTGCTGCCCACGCTGATCCATCTGGAAAGCCTGCTGGCGGCTAAAAGCCAGCAATTTGCGGCACTGATCAAGGTCGGACGCACGCATCTGATGGATGCTGTTCCGCTGACCCTGGGTCAGGAGTTTTCCGGGTACCAGGCGCAGTTGCAGATGGGTATTCAGGCCATTGAGCAGGCTTTGCCCGGACTGTACGGACTGGCTTTGGGGGCTACGGCGGTGGGCACGGGCCTTAACTGTCATCCAGATTTTGCCAGACAGGCTTGTGCGCACCTGCATGCTGAACTGGGCTTGCCTTTTCATCCGGCAGCCAATTTTTTCGCGGCGCTGGCGGGCCATGAAGCCCTCCAGCAACTGAGCAGCAGTCTGCGCCTGGTCGCCATGTCCTTGCTGAAAATAGCCAACGATATTCGCTGGATGGCATCCGGCCCCCGGGCGGGTCTGGGCGAACTGCAACTTCCCGAAAATGAACCGGGGTCTTCCATTATGCCCGGCAAGGTGAACCCCACCCAGGCTGAGGCGCTGACCATGGTTTGCGTGCAGGTTTATGGAAATGACGCAGCCATTGCCTTCGCCGCATCCCAGGGTAATTTTGAACTGAATGTTTACAAGCCACTGATTGCATTCAATGTTCTGCAGTCCATCGAGCTGCTGGGGGATGCGGCCCGGTCTTTTGCCGAGCATTGTCTGCAGGGGCTGGAGCCGGTTACTGAACGCTTGCAGGAAAACATGGAAAAATCTCTGATGCTGGTGACTTGCCTGACCCCCGTGATGGGTTATGAGCGCGCGGCGGCCGTGGCCCAGCACGCCCACCGCAATCATTGTACACTCCGCGAGGCGGTGATTCAGCTGGGTTTCCTCGCGGGAGAAGACTTCGACGCGCAGGTGCAGCCGCAGGACATGTTGTAAAGCCAGGCATGCTGATGCGCTGCTGTTATGGAGGATCATCGCCGGATCATGTTATCCTTTGGTCCGGCTAATCCATCAGCATTCAGACAGCGCAAGAGGACTTAGAGCATGATCCTGATTTTAGAAGCAGATCTGGCGGAGCAGTCGCCCGTTTTTCAACAGTTGCTGACCCGTCTCAAGGCCATGTCTGATATCCAGTACCGGATTCATCAGGAACAGGGTATCGAGCAGTTGCTCAGCGAAATTTATCTGATTGGCAATACCAAATCGTTGCGGGTGGAAGACATGGAAGCCTTGCCCGGCGTGAAGCAGGCTATTCGGGTTTCCAGGGAGTACCGGATGCTCGGGCGGCATTCCGGCGATCATCGCACTCAGGGCTTTGACTACAACGGCGTTCATTTTGGGCAGGATAACCTCAATGTATTCGCGGGTCTCTGTGCGGTAGATACGCCCGAGCACGTTGAGCAGATGATGAAAGCACTCCAGGAAAACGGTCAGGTCTGCACGCGTATGGGCGCCTACAAGCCACGGACCAGCCCTTATGCCTTTCAGGGGCATGGCCAGGCCTGTTTACCCTATATATTTGAGCTTGCAGGCAAATATGGAATGCGGGTGATTGCCATGGAAATCCTCCACGAGTCGCACATGGATGAGATCCGTGAGGCTTTGGAAAAAACCGGACATCCAACCGGGGTGATGCTCCAGATTGGCACCCGTAATACCCAGAATTTTGAACTCCTCAAGGCCGTAGGAAGGCAGACCGAGTTTCCGGTGCTCCTCAAGCGTGGTTTTGGCATCACCCTGGAAGAGTCCCTCAACGCAGCAGAATATCTGGCCTCAGAGGGGAATACCAAGGTGGTGTTTGGCTTGCGTGGCATGAAAACCAACCTTGGTGATCCCCATCGCAATTTTGTGGATTTTGCCCAGGTGCCCACCGTGAAGCGTCTTACCCGGATGCCGGTCTGCATTGATCCCTCTCACTCCGTGGGCAGTCGTGATGCCGGCCCGGACGGAATCCCTGACGTTTTTCACGCTACCGCAGAGGGGGTTGTGGCGGGGGCCAACATGATCCTGGTGGATTTTCATCCGGATCCGGCAACTGCGCTGGTGGATGGCCCTCAGGCCTTGCTGCTGAAAGAGTTACCCTGGTTTCTGGAAGATGTCCGGCTGGCTCGCGAAACCTACGAAGAGCGGGTGCTTCTGGCCGCTGCTCAGGGTGTTGCTGAGTAGGGCCGCAGCCCTACTTCACACGCATGCCGGGTTCGGCGCCGGCATCCGGAGACAGGAGGAAAGGCCCCCCCGCCGGACCACTGGCGGCCATGACCATGCCTTCAGACAGGCCAAAACGCATTTTGCGCGGCGCAAGATTGGCCACCATGACCGTCAGGCGTCCCACCAGACTGGCTGGATCGTAGGCACTTTTGATACCCGCAAACACTGAACGGGTTTTTTCTTCGCCAATATCCAGGGTCAGATGCAGTAACTTGTCCGCACCTTCCACCGCTTCTGCCGCAACAATCCGGGCAATGCGCAAATCGACCTTGCTGAAATCCTCAATACTGATGGTGCTGCTTTCCGTGCCGGGCGCAGCGGCTGCTTTTTTTTCTGTGTCGGCATGTTCGGGCTTTGTTGCTGCACCATGGGTACCGGGTGCTTCTGTGGGGGCTTGAATCAAGGCGTCCACCTGGGATTTTTCCATACGTTGCAATAAATGGGTGTAGGGCTGAATGTTGTGCTTCAGCAGGGGTTGGCTGAGTCCCGACCAACTGAGCTCCGTTTGTAAAAATGCCAGCGATTTGCGCGCCAGTTCGGGAATGACCGGGCTGAGTAAAGTCACCAGAATGCGGAAGCCATTCAGAGTCACAGTGGCAACGCGATGTAATGCTTCGCGCTGTTCAGGATTTTTGGCCATCGCCCAGGGGGCATTCTGGTCTACGTAGGCATTAATCTGGTCGGCAAGCGCCATGATGTCGCGCATGGCTTTGCCATATTCGCGACTTTCATAAGCCTCGCCAATAGCTTCCTGACTGTCCAGCAGATTATCGTAAAATGCCTGATCGGATCCCAGTGATGGGGCCAGTTGCCCGGCAAAAAAGCGATGAATGAATCCCGCCGCCCGCGAGGCCAGATTGACGACCTTGCCAACCAGATCCCCGTTGCCTTTCAGCAGGAAATCTTCAAGGTTGAGGTCAATGTCTTCGACATGACTGTTGAGTCGGGTGGCAATGTAATAGCGTAAAAATTCGGGATTGAGATGTTGCAGATATTGTCCGGCAGTGATGGAAGTCCCCCGGGACTTGCTCATTTTGGCACCGTTTACGGTCAGGTGTCCGTGAGCAAAAATACCGGTAGGCAGACGATGTCCGGAGCCCTTGAGCATCGCCGGCCAGAACAGGCCATGAAAATAAATAATATCCTTGCCAATGAAATGATAAATTTCGGCGCTGGCGTCGGGTCCCCAGTAATCACTGAAATCACGACCATGACTGGCACACCAGTGGCGGGTGGCTGCCATGTAACCGGGCAGGGCATCCAGCCAGACATAAAAAAACTTGCCCGGCGCATCGGGAATGGGGATGCCGAAGTAAGGTGCATCGCGGCTGATGTCCCAGTCGGCCAGCCCAATACTGAACCACTCATCGAGCTTGTGGGCGACTTCTTCCTGGAGGGTGCCGCTGTGAATCCATTGTTTGAGGAACCCGGTAAAATCCCCCAACTGGAAAAAGTAATGCTCGGATTGGCGACGTTCGGGTACTGCACCCGATACGGCAGACACCGGATTGATCAGGTCGGTGGGGCTGTATGTAGCGCCACAGACCTCGCAGCTGTCTCCATATTGATCGGGTGCCTGGCAACGGGGGCAGGTCCCGCGTATAAAACGATCCGGTAGAAAGATGCCAGCAACGGCATCATAAGCCTGTTCGATTTCGCGGATGTTGATGAAATCGGCACTGCGCAAAGCCCGATAAATCTCCTGCGATATTTCGAAGTTTTCCGGTGAGTGGGTGCTATGGTACAAATCAAAACCGATGCCAAAGCCAGTAAAGTCGCGCAGATGCTCTTCATGCATGCGTGCTATCAAGGCTTCCGGCGTGATGCCTTCACTCTGGGCGCGCAGCATGATGGGCGTGCCATGGGCATCATCGGCGCAGACGTAAACGCAATCATGACCCCGCAGGCGCTGATAGCGGGCCCAGATGTCGGTTTGGGTGTATTCAACCAGATGGCCAAGGTGAATCGGACCATTGGCGTAGGGCAGGGCGCTGGTAATCAGGATGCGTTTAGTCATAGTAGCCATAAATTACAGGGGAAGCGCTTGTCAGGCAATGCTGTTGAACGATTTTTGATGCTGGCAGTCACTGCTGATCCATGGTATAAAGGGCGCCATTTTTCAGGGAGATTTATCTGATGTCCAGAGTTTGCAAGGTGACCGGCAAAAAGCCTATGGCCGGAAACAATGTTTCGCACGCCCACAACAAGACCCGTCGGCGTTTTCTGCCCAATCTCCAGTATCATCGTTTCTGGGTAGAAAGTGAAAATCGCTGGGTGCGTATGCGGGTGAGCACCAAGGGTATTCGTACCATCGACAAAAAAGGTATTGATGCGGTTCTGGCTGAACTGCGTGCTGCCGGCGAAAAAATCTGAGGATTTAACTGATGCGCGACAAAATCAAATTGGTTTCCACGGCCGGTACCGGTCATTTCTACACCACGACCAAAAACAAGAAGACCACACCGGACAAGCTGGAAATGAAAAAGTACGATCCCAAAGTCCGTAAGCACGTGGCTTACCGGGAAGACAAAATCAAGTAATTTTCTGTGCCTCCCTGCGGTCTGCCCTGAATCTTCAGGAGAGGCCGGTTGGTTCTTTGCTCAACCATCATTATTTTGCTAAGTTATTAGCACTCCTGATGGTTGAGTGCCAAGGACCCCATTTCAATCATATGTGCATCGTCCACAATTTCTTGTTCTCCGGATATTCATGCGGCCTGGCAACAGCACAGGATAATCTCGTCTGTTGGGGACAAATCTGATGGCTATGGATGAACGTGCGCGGCACCTGCTCAAATCCCTCATCGAGCAGCATATAGCCAATGGTGTACCGGTCGGCAGTCGCCAGTTGGCCAAGGGCGCCGGTCTCAATATCAGTCCTGCTACGGTCCGTAATGTCATGGCGGATCTTGAAGATGAAGGTTATCTGATTTCCCCCCATACTTCTGCCGGACGCATTCCTACCCACGTCGGTTACCGCTTTTTTGTGGATGCGCTGCTGCGGGTGGTGCCGCTGTCTCCCGAGTCCCATCAACTGCTGATTCATCGGTTGGGGCACTACATTCCGGATACCGAGCAGGTGCTCCATGCGGCCACGGAGGTGCTTTCGGAGTTGACCCACATGGCGGGGTTTGTCCGCGTGCCCCGGCGCGCCAATCGAACGTTGCGCCATGTGGATTTTCTGGCGCTGCGCGAAAAGGAAGTGCTGGCCATTTTTGTAACCGATAAGGGCGATGTCGAAAACCGCCTGATTCGCACCGAGCATGCCCTCAGTGCCGCTGAACTCAATCAGGCGGCCAATTTCTTCAATGAAAGTTATGGTGGTCGCCCCTTGCAGGAAGTCATCCAGCATTTGCAGCGCGATCTGCAGCAATCCCGTCACGAAATGGACCGCATATTGCGCAGTGCCATGGAGCTGGGTGAGGAAATGCTGGAAGAAGATCAGCAGCGCATGCTTATTGAAGGGGAGTTTCAATTGCTGGACCTGCCGGAACTGGCCGGTAGTGAACGTCTGCGCGAGTTACTCAATGCGGTGCGGCAGAAGCGTGATCTCGTCCATCTTCTCGATGGCAGTATGCGCGGCAGTGAAGTGCGCCTCTTCATTGGTGAGGAATCGGGCTTTGCGCCCTTGAGCGATTGCAGTGTCGTTTCAGCGCCGTACGTGGTGGATGGCGAGGTGCTCGGCGTGCTCGGTGTGATTGGACCCATGCGCATGCCTTATCAACAGATTATTCCCCTGGTGGATGGCACCGCCCATTTACTGGGGCGGGCTTTGTCACAATCTTGAGTGGCTTGGCTTGAAATGCCGCCGGGTCCTCCCCATATGGAGGACATCCAAACGATCAGGAGTGAATTGCGCATGAGTGAAGAAGAAAAGCCCGTGTCGTCTTCAGAAGAAGCGGAGACAACAGCAGCATCCGAGGCCGGTGAAGTCAATTGGGAGGAGAAGGCGGAAGCCTATCGCAATGATTATCTGCGCGCCTTGGCTGATGCCGAAAACCAGCGCAAGCGCTCGGAAAAGCAGATTGAAGATGCCCGTAATTATGCCGTAGACCGCTTTGCCCGGGAATTGCTGCCGGTTATCGACAGTCTCGAACTGGCCCTGGCGACGCCCCTGGAAGGCGATGAAGCGCTCACGCAGTTTCGCCAGGGTATTGAAAATACGCTGACTCTGTTTGCCCAGGCCTTGGGAAAAGCAGGTATCGCCCCCATAGAAATGGGCGAAGGGCGTTTTGATCCGCATCTGCATCAGGCGATTGCCATGGTGGAGTCAGAAGGGGATGCAAACCGGATTCTTGCGGTACACCAGAAAGGTTATCTCATGCATGACCGTCTGCTGCGTCCCGCCATGGTTTCGGTGTCCAAAGCACCCAAAACCGCGTAATCATTGTTGATATAAACACAAATTTTTTAATTCAGGAGAACATATAATGGCTAAGGTAATTGGCATCGATTTGGGCACCACCAATTCTTGTGTCGCCGTCATGGAAGGCGACAAGGTCAAGGTCATTGAAAACAGTGAGGGCAAGCGGACGACGCCTTCCATTGTCGCGCTTACGGAAGAGGGCGAGGTGTTGGTTGGCGAAGCGGCGAAACGTCAGGCAGTCACCAATCCCGAAAACACCATTTATGAAGTGAAGCGTCTGATTGGTCGTAAATACGACGATGCCGAAGTCCAGAAAGATCTGAAGCACGTTCCCTATAAGGTGGTCAAGGCCGAGAACGGCGATGCCTGGGTAGAAGTGCGCGATAAAAAATATTCCGCGCAACAGATTTCGGCTTTCATTTTGCAGAAAATGAAAAAGACGGCGGAAGATTATCTCGGTGAAACGGTCAGTGAGGCAGTCATTACCGTCCCTGCCTACTTCAACGATGCCCAACGTCAGGCTACCAAGGATGCGGGACGTATTGCCGGTCTGGAAGTGAAACGCATCATCAACGAGCCTACCGCAGCGGCCCTGGCTTTTGGTGAAGACAAAAAGCCCGGCGACAGCAAAATCGCGGTTTATGATCTTGGTGGTGGGACCTTTGACGTATCCATCATCGAAATTGCCGAAATGGACGGTGAGCACCAGTTTGAAGTGCTGTCCACCAACGGGGATACTTTCCTGGGTGGTGGTGACTTCGACAATCGCATCATCAATTATCTGGCGGATTCTTTCAAAGCCGAAGCCGGTATTGACTTGCGCAGTGACCGTCTGGCCATGCAGCGTCTGAAGGAAGCGGCGGAAAAAGCCAAAATTGAGCTTTCTTCGGCGCAGCAGACGGACGTCAACCTGCCCTTCATCACCGCCGACCAGAGTGGTCCCAAGCATCTGAACATGAAGCTGACCCGGGCCAAGCTGGAATCTCTGGTGGAAGACATTATTGACCGCAGTATGGCCCCCTGCCGGGTTGCCATGAAGGACGCCAACCTGTCCACCAGTCAGGTGACTGATGTGATTCTGGTGGGTGGTCAGAGCCGGATGCCCAAGGTTCAGGAAAAGGTCAAAGACTTTTTCGGTCAGGACCCGCGCAAGGATGTGAATCCCGACGAGGCGGTGGCCATTGGCGCAGCCATTCAGGGCGCGGTGCTGTCTGGCGACAAAAAAGACGTGCTGCTCATGGACGTCACACCCCTGTCTCTGGGTATTGAAACCCTGGGCGGCGTAATGACCAAGCTGATCGAAAAAAACACAACCATCCCGACCCGCAAGTCCCAGGTGTTTTCTACGGCAGAAGACAACCAGTCGGCGGTGACGGTACACGTTCTGCAGGGTGAGCGTGAGCTGGCCCGGGATAACAAATCCCTGGCACGCTTTGATCTGGCCGATATTGCTCCGGCGCCACGGGGTATGCCGCAGATTGAAGTGACTTTTGATATTGATGCCAACGGTATCCTCCATGTGTCGGCCAAAGACAACCAGACCGGCAAGGAGCAGTCCATCAAGATCACCGCCGGTTCCGGCCTCTCCGAGGAAGAAATCAAGCGGATGGTCGCCGAAGCCGAAGCGCATGCGGCTGATGACAAGAAGGCGCGGGCATTGATTGAAGCCCGTAACGAAGCGGATGCCAGCATTCACGGCGCACGCAAGGCGCTGACTGAACAGGCATCGGCACCGGAAGCGGACAAGGCCAAGGTTACTGAAGCCATTACGGCGGTGGAAACGGCCAGCAAGGGTGAGGACCCTGAAGCCATCAAAGGTGCCGTGGCGACCTTGATGGCGGCCATGTCCACACTGCTGCAAAGTGCGGCAGGCAGTCAGGCGGAGCCCGGCGCAACTGCTCAGGGTGAAGGGCAAGCCAAGGCGGATGATGTGGTCGACGCGGAGTTTGAAGAAGTCGATAAAAAGTAATTCAGACTTTGGTGATAAGGGGGCAGGATCTGGTATCCTGTCCCCTTGCCTGTTTCAGGATAAAAAATGGCTACACGCGATTATTACGAAATTTTGGAAATTACCCGCAGCGCCGACGATGGGGAAATCAAAAAATCCTACCGTCGTCTGGCGATGCGCTATCATCCTGACCGCAATCCCGATGATCCCAGTGCGGAAGATCGCTTCAAGGAAATCAGCGAGGCCTACGAGGTCTTGTCCGATGCTTCCAAGCGTCAGGCTTATGACCGCTTCGGACACGCCGGGGTGCAGGGTGGTGCTGGTCCCGGCGGCGGTTTTGGTGGCGGCTTCGGAGGTTTTGGCGGTGGCGCTGGCTTTGGAGATATTTTCGGGGATCTTTTTGAACAGGCTTTTGGCGGCGGTGGGCGTGGTCAGGATTCCGGGCGTGGCTCGGATTTGCGTTATGAGCTGGATCTGACGCTGGAAGAAGCCGCACTGGGCAAACAGGTCACTATTCAGATTCCCAGTTCCGCGCCTTGTGATGTTTGTCACGGTACCGGGGCAAAACCGGGCAGTAAGGTTGAAGATTGCAGCACCTGTGGGGGACGCGGTCAGGTGCGGATGGTTCAGGGCTTTTTCTCGGTGACGCGCCCCTGTCCGCAATGTAATGGCAGTGGTAAAACCATCAAGGATCCCTGCAGCAATTGTCAGGGGCACGGCAGGGTCCGCAAAACCCGTGATCTCGAAGTCAAGGTGCCAGCCGGTGTAGATACGGGCGACCGCATCCGTCTGAATGGTGAAGGCGAAGCTGGGGAACGCGGCGCAGCGGCGGGTGATCTGTATATTCAGGTGCGGGTCCAGCCCCACAACTTGTTCGAGCGCGATGGAGATGATCTGCATTGTGCCGTTCCGGTGAATTTCACGACCATGGCCATGGGGGGCGAACTGGAAGTGCCCACTTTGACGGGTCGGGCCAAAATCCAGATTGCGCCGGGAACCCAGTCCGGCATGGTGTTTCGCTTGCGCGGTAAGGGTATCAAGGGGGTGCGCAGCAAGTTGCATGGTGACTTGCATTGTCGACTGCAGGTGGAAGTGCCCGTGCATTTGTCGGCACGACAAAAAGAACTGCTGGAAGAATTTGCCAGCACTGCCGCAGATCAGAGCCAGCATCCCCAGCAGGAAAGCTGGTGGAACAAGGCCAAAGACTTTCTGGACCGGATGGGACTCTGATGAACCAGCCAACCCGCGTCGCCATAACCGCAGTTTCGGGACGTATGGGCCGGGCGCTGATTCAGGCTTTGGAGGGGCGCGAAGACCTGCAGCTGAGCGCAGCCATCGGTCGTGCAGGTGCGGAATATCTGACGCAAGACGCTGGTCGCCTTGCCGGTGTCAGGCCGCTGGGTGTGTCTGTCACGGCAGATTTGAGCGCGGTGCTGGCGCAGGACAAGGCCGTGGATGTGGTCGTTGAATTCGGTCCGGTAGCCGCCGCGCTGGACCATGTGCTGGCTTGTCAGAGGACGAAAACCCCCATCGTCATTGGTACGACGGGGTTTTCTTCCGAACAGCAAAATGTGCTGAAAACCGCCAGTCAGGTTATTCCCCTGCTGTTGGCCCCCAATATGAGTGTTGGCATCAATGTGTTGCTGGCTTATCTTCCGGCTATCACCAAGGCGCTGGGGGAAAGTTACGATGTGGAAATTGTCGAGGCCCACCATCGTCACAAAGTAGACGCGCCATCAGGAACCGCACTGGCTTTGGGGCGCGCCGTCGCCAAGGGACGCGGTGTCGCTCTCAAGGACGTGGAGTGCTTTGATCGTAATACTATCCGGGGGCCACGCCAGGAAGGCAGTATTGGCTTTGCTACTTTGCGTGCTGCTGACGTGGTGGGTGAACATACGGTATGGCTGGCGGGCGCGGGCGAGCGTCTGGAATTGACCCATCGTGCCGCCAGCCGTCTGAACTTTGCCGAGGGCGCACTGCGGGCGGCGCACTGGTTGGCGGTACAAAGCCCCGGATTTTACGATATGCAGGACGTTCTGGGTTTGAAGCAGGGGCCGGTCCTGTAATTTTCCCTGCACTTAAGTAACGAGGAGCAGCTATCATGCAATATGTTGTCGCGAATCGGGTACCTGTAAAGGCCGAATATCGGGCCGAGTTTGAGGCACGTTTTCAAAAACGCGCGGGAGAAGTGGATAAGCAGCCGGGATTTGTGCGCATGGAGGTTTTGCGTCCGGTCAATGATGACGGCGTTTATGTCGTGCTGACGCACTGGGCTGATCAGACAGCGTTCGAGGCCTGGATGAAAAGTGACGATTTCAAGGCGGCCCATACCAATCCGCTGCCCAAGGAAGCCTTTGGTGAAGGGGGCGGTCTGGAGCGTCACGAAGTCGTGATCAGTGCAGAGACCGCACCCTGATCCACTGTCGCGAAAAAACAGATTTTTGCGGATACACCACTTAATATGACGGCAGCTTTGGATGCCGGAGATGAGGACGAGCATGGCAGAATTGACGCGGGAACAAGTAGAGCAGTCATTGCAGGCAATGGAAGACCCTTATCTGGGTAAAACTCTCGCAAAAGCCGGCGTACTCAAAAGTGTGGACGGTAACCAGGTCAAACTGGAATTACCCTATCCCAGCGCTGGTGTAGCTATCAGTCTGAGTCAGGACGTGGCGCGGCAGATTCAAAATGACCACGGCCTGCAGGCGGATGTTTCGGTCAGTCATCGTATTGTCACCCATCAGGTCCAGCGCGGCGTCAAGCTCATGGAAGGCGTGCGCAATATTATTGCGGTAGCGTCGGGCAAGGGTGGCGTGGGCAAGTCAACCACCTCAGTAAATCTGGCGCTGGCGCTGGCCAGGGAAGGTGCCCGGGTAGGAATTCTGGATGCCGATATTTACGGTCCCAGCCAGCCGCGCATGCTGGGTATTTCCGGTAAACCCACCAGCAAGGATGGAAAAAAGATGGAACCCATGGAGGGGCATGGCCTTAAAGCCATGTCCATCGGTTTTCTGATTGATGAAGAAACCCCCATGGTCTGGCGCGGGCCTATGGTCATGCAGGCGCTGGAGCAGCTGCTCTCGGATACCCGCTGGGGAGAACTGGATTATCTGGTCATCGATCTGCCACCGGGTACGGGCGATACCCAGTTGACCCTGGCGCAGAAAGTGCCGGTTTCTGGGGCGGTCATTGTCACCACGCCCCAGGATATTGCCTTGCTGGATGCCCGCAAGGGTCTGAAAATGTTTGAGAAAGTCGGGGTTCCAATCATCGGGATTATCGAGAACATGAGCTTTTATATTTGCCCCAAATGTGGCAATGAGGACGATATTTTCGGCCATGGTGGCGGTGCCAGCATGGCCGAGCAGGATGGTGTGGAATTTCTGGGCGCCATCCCTCTGGACCGCAGCATTCGTAGCGAAGCCGATAATGGAGCGCCCACGGTGGTGGCACAACCCGATTCGCGTCTGGCCAAAATCTACATCGAACTGGCGCGTCATGTGGCCGGGCGGGTGGCCAATCAGGCCGTGGATCATAGCCACAAATTCCCCAATATTGTCGTGCAGAATCGCTAAAATGAGTATCAAATCAGATCGCTGGATTCGGCACATGGCAGAAAATGAGGGGATGATCGAGCCCTTTTCCCCCTGTCAGGTGCGCCATGTAGAGGGCAGTCCCATCATTTCCTACGGCTTGTCGTCATATGGTTATGATATTCGCTGCGCCGGTGAATTTAAGGTATTTACCAATGTGCGCAGTGCCATCGTCGATCCCAAAAATTTCAGCGAAGATTCTTTTGTGGATTTCAGTGGGGATACCTGCGTTATTCCACCCAATTCATTTGCCTTGGCGCGTACCCTGGAATATTTCCGGATTCCCCGCAATGTGCTCACCATTTGTCTGGGCAAAAGTACCTACGCGCGTTGCGGTATTATTGTGAATGTCACACCCTTTGAGCCGGAATGGGAAGGCTATGTGACCCTGGAATTTTCCAATACCACGCCGTTGCCGGCCAAAATATACGCCAATGAAGGCGTCGCCCAGGTGCTTTTTCTTGAGTCTGATGAGGTCTGCGAAGTGTCCTATGCGGATCGGCGTGGTAAATATCAGGGCCAAAGTGGCGTGACTCTTCCCAAGGCTTGAGTGGTTCTGTAAGCGGAAAAATCAGTCCTGGCAGATGTTAATTTAAATAACCGTGGATTCATTTGAGGGTGTTGTCATGCGCAAAACAGCATTGGTCATACTCAGTATCATCGGCATTTTTCTGATGCTTTCAGGCCTGTTGTTTTTTCTGCAGGGCACCGGAATATTTCCCTACCCGAAAAGCAGTTTCATGATCAATGAAACCATCTGGATTATCCGTGGAGCTATTTTATTTGTGGTCGGGTTGATTGTTCTGTTGATTGGCCGCCGTTTCCGGCGACCAGTTAAATTCCGCTAAATGGCAGAGAATCAACGTTTCTGGTTTACAGCAGGTCCATGAAGCTGAAACCCTTCTTGATGTAGGCATTGTTGGCATAGCCGTCCTTCTCCCAGGTGCCCTGGGGGCGGGTGCTGTCCAGCACAATCTTGTTGACCCATTTGACACTTTTGTAGCCGTACATTTGCGGGACCAGCAGACGCAGCGGATATCCGCCTTTTTGCAGCAGCGGCTGTCCGGAAATGTGCGTGGCAAGAATGACCCCGGGGGCGCGGGCCTGATCCATGGAAAGACTGTCTACATAGACGCCATCGGCACTGTAAAAAGCGACATAGCGGGCACTTGCCTGAGGTTGTATCTGCTCCAGAAAGTGCGACAGGGCAATACCCTGCCAGTGAACATTGTTGACAATCCAGCCGGTCACGCAGTGAAAGGTCTCGATTTCCCGAACCTTGCTGAGTTGATATAAATCGGGAAGGGTGAAAGTCTGGGGTTTGTTGATGAGTCCCGTAGTCTCAAGACGATAGGTATCTGGATTGATTTTGGGATAAAACCCCGCATAAGTGTAATACTCCGGAAAAACCGGGATTTTGGCATCTGCCCAAGCCAGGGCAGGATAAGCCAGACTGCCTGCCCCGGTCGCCAAAATCAGGCCACCCGCTGAGCGCAGAAATTCTCGACGATTGATTGACATGACTTTTATCCTCTTTTCCAGACGGCAAATATGCGCCAAAGGGCTTCGCCGCGCAGTGCATGATAAGTGGCCATGACGACATGGCCGATCCAGAAATAAGCTAACAGGGGGGTGCCCAGGCGCATCAGCGTGAGCCCAATTTGTGCGCCTCCGCTCAGATGCAGATCTCCGCGCAGAACGAGCCAGCCGATAAATCCCCCAAAGGTCACGATGCTGACCCCGATGAAAAAAATGGCCTGCCAGAGGCTGGATAAACCCGGTCTCACCCCATGGCTGGGGAGTTTTCCGCGAAATAACCGGGCAAGATCATGACCTACGGCTTGAGGGGTGCGCCAGGAAAACCAGGTACCCAAAAGATGACGCCCCCAGGGCGTGAATAGATATACCAGCCAGGTAAGAACCAGCCAGCCGGTCAGAATCAGCCCGGCAAGTACATGCAGCGGGAACCAGGTGAAATTGGCAAACCACAAGGCGGCCAGGCTGTTCCATAACTCAAAGGTAACACTCAGCACCAGTCCCAGATGCAAAATCTTGGCATAAACAGGATATTCCACCAGGTTTTCAGGCGTCTGAGCGGAGAATACGCTGCCGGGAATAGGAATGATCTCTGCCATGTCTTGCCTCACTTGTAGACTTATTCCAGATTACGTGAAATTTCGGGTTCTGGATGCATTTTATTCACCTCGAATGCGTGACCATCTTCAAGATTTTTGCGTATCACCTGAGCCTGGGCGCGAATCGCCGCAAGATGCTCGCCGGACATGCGTTCCAGATGCTTCCATTGCAGCGCAGTACGCGGATGCTGACGGAAACGTTCTTGGTGCGTCTGCAGGAAATCCCAGTACAGCACCGTAAAGGGGCAGGCTTTTGCGCCGCTAGCCAATTTGGGTTCATACGGACAGCGCTGACAATGCCCGCCCATTTTCTGCAGATAATTACCGCTGGCGACATAGGGCTTGGATGCCATCCAGCCGCCATCTGCATACTGGGACATGCCGATGACATTGGGCAGCTCCACCCACTCTACGGCATCCACGTAAATGGCCAGAAACCAGCGATGAATGGCTTGCGGCCCGACGCCCAGCAGCAATGCAAACAGACCGGTAATCATCAGTCTTTCAATATGGTGGGCATAACCATGCTCCAGAGTGCGCGCGATGGTGTCCTGCAGGCAGGACAGGTCGGTTTTTGCAGTCCAGTAGAATGCTGGCAAGGGCTGATGGGCCTGGAGGATATTCTGCTGCAGCCATTGGGGCATGTGCAGCCAATAGAGGCCGTGTATGTATTCGCGCCAGCCCAAAATTTGTCGGATAAATCCTTCTGCAGAGGCGATGGAAACTTTACCAGCCCGGAAATTTTCTTCAACCGCCCGAATGACCGTTATGGCACGGATCAGACCGAGATTCAGTGCTGCAGACAGCCGGGAATGATAAAGCCAGACCTGCCCCGGCCAGAAAGCATCCTGCAGGGGACCAAATTGTGCAAGACGATCATCCAGAAAATCCTGAAGAGCGGTTTGGGCCTGTTGGGGAGTCACCGGCCAGTCAAAGTGTTGCAGGTTACCCGGGTGTCCGGCGAATTGTGTTTCGACCAGGGCCATGACTTCCTGCGTGATGGCATCCGGGGTAAAACTCAAAGGTTCCGGAATCCAGCCGGGACCCTGAGAACCGGGACGCTGACGGTTTTCCTGATCAAAATTCCAGCGTCCGCCAACCGGCTGATCTTTTTGCATGAGTATTCCGGTTTTCTGCCGGGCGTGGCGGTACCAGAATTCGAGACGCATCTGGCGACGATTGTCTGCCCACTGGCCAAATTCCGGGACTGAAAACAGAAAATTAAGATTACGCCGTTCTTGCCAGGGAATCTGCCTGCTTTCTGCGCATTGACGAATGGTTTCGCGCAGCTGCCAGGTGCCGGGACGCAGGCTGATGATTTGCCGGGGCCGCCAGCGTAGTAGAGCCGCTTCCAGGGCCTGACTCATGCTCTGATAGGGGTGTGTGCCAAAGGTCAGATACTCCAAAGGAAAGCGACGTTGCCGCAAGGCCGCAGCATGATGACGCATGGCGCTCAGGAACAGGACAATACGGGCCTTATGCGACCAGACTATGGTGGACTCTTCGGGCACTTCCGCCATCCAGCACAGATCCTGAACTGGATCGAAGCCTTCCAGGGCCAGGCTGTCCGGATCCAGATGGTCACCGAGAATCACTACCAGATGACGAACAGTCCTTTCAGTCTGAGACATGGGGCGGGTTTCCAGGGCGATGCCGATTTTTTCGACAGGCGGCTGAACAATACCGTACTTCATCCCAACAGCGCTTCCAGCGTTTACGCCAGGTAAAGGGGCGCTGGCAGACCACACAGATTTTTTCTTCCTGATAACGTTGTAGGGCTTTCATGGCTTATACAAAATAAGAAAGTGTATAGTACAATAAGATTAACAAGGCTTCGGCGCAATGCGCAAGGTGTCTGAACCTGCATCCGCTGACGACGTATTTGCGTAATAGCTGATAATGCCACTTTGCCAAGGTGTTGCGATTACACTGTGGGGTGTTGAGCGTATCAGGACATTGCAGGTTATGGAACATTGGAACCGACACAGGATGTTTGGGAGACTTTGCGCTATCCTGTACTAAGTGAGTATTTGTACAATACATTTAAAAACAATAAAGGAGACTTATGCGAGTTGCCATCATTGGTGCAGGTATTTCCGGGCTGGGGGCCGCCTGGATATTGCGGAAAACGCATAGCGTGAGTGTTTTCGAGGCGGCGGACTACCCCGGCGGTCATACCCACACCGTGGATGTCAGCCTGCAGGGCGTTTCAGCACCTGTAGATACAGGTTTTCTGGTGTTTAATGATCGAACCTACCCGAATTTGCTGGGGCTTTTCGCGGAACTGAACGTACCCTGGACCGCCAGTGACATGTCCCTCAGTGTCCGTCTTCCTGCCCTGAATCTGGAATGGTGTGGCTCCAGTCTGAGCACGCTTTTCGCCCAGAAGCGGAATGTTTTGCGCCCGGCCTTCTGGGGAATGCTCAAGGATATTCTGCGCTTCAATCGCGAAGCGTTGGCCTGGTTAAACATAAGCGATGCGGACATCACCCTGGACGAGTTTCTGCGTCGGGGAGCCTACGGGGAGTGGTTCAAGACAGCCTATCTTCTTCCCATGGCGGCAGCCATCTGGTCTTGCCCGACCGCAACCATGCTGGCTTATCCGGCGCGTTCCATTTTGCAGTTTTATCGGAATCATGGACTTTTACAGATTTTTGATCGGCCACAATGGCGGACAGTCGTCGGTGGGGGCCGTGAATATGTCCGGCGCATCACGCAACAGCTCCATGATGTCCGTCTGAATGCGCCGGTGGAAGCATTGCATCCGGCTCCGGAAGGCGGGTTTACGGTCCAGTTTGCCGGCCATCAGAAAGAACACTTTGATCAGGTCATTTGTGCCCTGCATGGTGATCAGGCCAGAAAGTTGCTTGGTGAGCATTGGCCAGAACAAAGCGCCGCGCTGGCGCAGTGTCAATATCAGGACAATGAAGCCTATCTGCATTGGGATGAACGTTTTCTTCCCAAGCATCGCAAAGCTTGGGCTGCCTGGAATTTTCATGAAGAAGGGGTTGCCGCTGCCCGGCGTTCGGTGGCGGTTACCTATTTGATCAATCAGTTGCAACCGCTGCCCTTCAAGACGCCGGTTATGGTCACTTTGAACCCGCAGCGCGTACCGGATCCGCAAAAAACCTGGGCACAGTTTCATTATGCCCATCCGGTATTTGACCATGGGGCATTGGCTGGTCAGGAGGCCGTGCGGCGTCTGCAAGGTCGTAATGGCTTATGGTTTTGTGGTGCCTGGCTGGGTCACGGTTTTCACGAAGACGGTTTGCGCAGCGCCGTCGAAGTCGCCAATCACATGGGTATTCGCGCTGCCTGGCAAGAGCAGGCGAGTCCCATTACTGAACCACGGATGGAAACATGGCCACAACAAGTTCTACGCTGAAGGGTGGGCTTCTGCTGGGCCGCGTCATGCATCGCCGTCTGCAGCCGTTGCGACGGGCATTTCATTACCGGACCTTCAGTATTTGTTTTGATCTGGATGATTTGCCGCAGCTGCAGAAAATTCTTTCCCGCTTCAGCCCCCTGCGTTTTCACGGTCGAGATCACGGCGGCCGTGATGGTTCGCCACTTTCAGCCTGGATTCGCGACATTTTTGCCAAACAGCAGATTGAAGCCAGCCGCTTTGTCCTGGTCACCTATCCCCGTCTTTGGGGGTATGTTTTTAATCCGGTCAGTTTCTGGCTGGGCCTGGACGAAACCGGCGGGCTGCGCGGCGTGCTGGCAGAGGTGAACAACACTTTCGGCGAGCACCACAGTTATTTGCTGGCGCATGAAGACCGGCGCGCTATCAGCAAGGGTGACTGGCTGGTTGCCAGCAAGGCTTTTCATGTATCCCCGTTTTTACCGGTAGAAGGGCAGTATCGCTTTCGCTTTCATCTTGAAGATCAAGGATTTCAGGCAGATATTCATTATCTGGATGCGGCTGGCGCGCCCTGTCTCATCACCCAAATTGCGGGACAGCGCCGTAATCTGAATATTTCCAGCGTCTGGCGGGCCGTTTTGCAGCAGCCTTTCATGACCTTCTCAGTCGTTCTTTTTATTCATTGGCAGGCCATCCGACTATGGCGTGCGCACATTCCTTTTCATAAAAAACCGGAGCCCCCCCAGCAGGAGATCAGTTTATGAGTACAGCGCTTGGTAACCAACGAATTCCTATGCCAGGACTTCCCCGCTCTGCACAAAGCTTGCTGCAGATGCTGGAAGGCATGCATTGCGGACAATTGACGCTGAAAACCCCGGAAGGGGATATTTTGCAGTTTCAGGGGGCAGAATCGGGTATTCACGCCGAGTGGGTGGTGAATGACTGGCGGATTTTGTCGCTGCTGGCGCGGGACGGTGATATTGCTTTCGGGCGCGGTTACATGGAAGGCTTGTGGGAGAGCAGTGATCCGGTGGCATTGCTGCGTCTGGCTATTGCCAATCGTGGCATGGTCGAAAAATATATCGAGGGTTCATGGTTCCGGCGCTTGATATTCACCCTGCTGAACCGACTGTTGCGCGCCAATACCCGGCGCGGTAGCCGCAAGAATATTTCTTTTCATTACGATCTGGGTAATGAATTTTACCAGCTCTGGCTGGATTCGAGTATGACGTATTCCTGTGCCTTATATGATGGTGACGATTCCCTGACGCTGACTGACGCCCAGGAAAGAAAATATGCACGGGCGCTCAGTGCCCTGAACTTGGCCCCTGGATCAAGACTTTTGGAAATAGGCTGTGGGTGGGGTGGATTTGCCGAATATGCAGCGCGCCGTGGTTTTTTTGTGCATGGCATTACTCTGTCAAAAGAGCAGTTGGCTTATGCGAAAGAGCGTCTCGAAAAGCAGGGACTCAGTCATTTAACGGAATTTTCCCTGATGGATTATCGGGATTTACAGGGACATTATGATGGAATTGTCTCCATCGAAATGCTCGAAGCGGTGGGCGCTGAATGGTGGTCCAGCTATTTTCAGCAAATTCATCAGCTGCTGCGCAGAGGCGGACGGGCGCTGATCCAGAGTATTACCATCGCCGATGCGCGTTTTTCGGCCTATCAGAAAAGTTCTGATTTTATCCGCCATTATGTGTTTCCAGGCGGGATGCTCCCTTCTCCGGCCCGGCTGCAGGAAGAAATATCCACCGCCGGTTTGCAATTGCTCGAACGCAAAGATTTTGGTCAGGACTACGCCAGGACTTTGCGCATTTGGCGTCAGCGATTTGATATTCAGGAAGAAGCCGTTAAAAGCCTCGGTTATGACTCGGTGTTCTGCAAAATGTGGCGCTTTTATCTGGTTTATTGTGAAGCCGGTTTTGCGGAAGGAGAAATTGATCTGACCCAGGTGACCCTGACGCATGGCTAAGTTACTGACTATTTTCTGTTTGCTTTTAATGAGCCCGTTCGCCTGGTCCGCAGCACCCAAGGTGCCATTGCCGGCAGCGGTAAAAACGGCGGCTCCAGATTTGCATTTGCTGGGTGCGGGGCATCTGAACTGGCTGTTTTTCAGTGTTTATAACGCTGCGTTGTGGATCAGCGGTGATCAGTACACACCCACCCGGACTTTTGCCTTGGGCATTGACTATGAGCGCAGTTTCAGCAGTCACGAGCTGGTCAAGACTTCGCTCAAGGAAATGCGGCGACTGGATGATTTGGATGCCGCCCAGTTGGCAAAATATCGGACTGACCTCCAGCATGCATTCCCGGATGTGAAACCCGGTGATCAGATTGTCGGCTTGTGTATGCCCGGGAAATACACGGCTTTTTATTATAATGGTGTGCTTCATAGCAAAATTGATGACCCGCAATTCTGTCCGGAATTTTTTGCCATCTGGTTGAGTCCCCATACCCAGGTACCGGGTTTGCGCAACAAGCTTTTGGACCTGCATGAATAAGCAGGACAGGCCCTCCCTGAAAATGCTCCTGCTTTACGCTCCGCTGGGAATGCCTCTGGCATTTGGTGCCTTGCCTGTATATCTGTTAATTCCCCATTTATATGCCACGGATTTCGGGATGTCCCTGAGTTTTCTGGGGGTGATTTTGTTGGCAGTCCGCTTGCTGGATGCCGTGCAGGATCCCTTGATCGGGCTTTGGAGTGATCGCTGGGCAGAACAGCACCGGGGGCGGCGTCTGCTGATTCTTCTGGGTATTCCCGGAATGATTCTGGGTTTTTATCTGCTGTTCAATCCGCTGGCAAGCATGATCTGGTTGAGTCTGAGCTTGTCTCTCATTATTTTTTATGTATTTTTTAGTATCAGTAGTGTCAATTATCAGGCCTTGGGTGCAGAACTCTCTCATGACTACAATGGCCGGACCTGGCTGACGACCAGCCGTGAGGCCGGTGCATTAATCGGGGTGTTACTTGCAGCCGCATTACCCGACTTGTTGATGAAGCATTTTGGGCGTCATTATGGTCTGGAAATTTTTGCGGGTATATTTGCGGTGTTGCTCATTCTGGCCGTAATGCCTTTGCAAAGGCGCAGTATGCAGCGCCCGGTGGTCGGCGAGAAAACGCCGTGGTGGACATTTTTTTCCGCGTTGCGACGTAAGTCATTACGGCACTTGCTGATTATTTATACCTTGTCGCAGTCTGCCAATGCAGTAGCTGGAACCCTGTTTTTCTTTTTTGTGGATGAAATTCTTGGTGCGCATCAATTGGCCCCCTTATTTTTACTGGCCTACTTTCTATCGGGCGCATTGGGAATGCCTTTATGGCTGTGGTTATCCAGTCATTTCAGTAAAAGTCTGGCCTGGCGCCTTTCCATGTTCATTGCCACCCTGGCATTTTTCTGCGCCTTTTTTCTACGCAACGGTGATCTCTGGGCCTATGCGCTGATTTGCGTGTTTACCGGTTTGACCCTCGGGGCAGATCAGGCCCTGCCGCCCAGTCTTCTGGCAGACCACAGTGATCAGGACAGTCGCAGTCGACCGGGAAATTATTTCGGGTTGTTGAATTGGGTGGGTAAAGCCGCTACGGCCTTGGGCGCCGGTTTGATATTGCCACTTTTGCAGGCTCTCGGTTATTCCTCAGGGAAAGATCTTTGGGCTTTGTCTTTTTGTTATGCCGTGATTCCGGCGCTGACCAAAATTATCGCCATTATTTTGATGGGCTACTGGTCGGTAGAAGGTCGGGAGTTACGTTTTTCTGGTTCCATATCTGGGAGGGCATCATGAATACAGTACATAAAGTTTTGGGTTTGTCTTTGGTGATGGCGCTGGCTGGTTGTGCCACTCAGCCGCAGGAATACGCACAAAGCCATCCTAAATTTGATTTGAAGACGTTTTTTAATGGCCCCTTGATGGCCCAGGGTGTTTTTGAAAATCGCTCAGGTAAGGTCGTCAATCGTTTTGTGGTGCGCATGATGGGCACCTGGCAGGAGAACAAGGGAACTCTGGTGGAAAACTTCACCTATTTTGATGCTGCCGGTAAAAAGACCTATCAACAGCGGGTCTGGCATCTTACTGAAACCAGTGCACATCACTTTGTTGGCAGTGCTGAAGGTTCGGCCGGTGATGTGAAAAAGGCTTCGGGTGATGCCTTCGGATTTGCCCTGCACTGGTCCTACGATGTGCGTCAGCCGGTTGGTAAAAGCTTTTACAATCTGCACGCCAATGACTGGATGTATATGATCACCCCCGATACGGTCATGGATCACACCGACGTCACCTGGTATGGATTACATGCCGGCAACATCTTTTTGGAGATGCATAAGTTACCGGATACGGCGGCTAATCGGGAAAAAGTCGCCGCAATTAAATAGTTTTATTCATCAACCAGTTCAAGCAGTTGCTGCAATTTCTGGGGTTTGAAGCGGGCCCATAGCAAACCCCAGATCAATATCAATAGCACGAGTAGCACAAACAGCACCGTGGCAGCGCCTTCTCCGCCTGCAGGTAGGGGCCATAAACTGACTTCCAGCACTTTGAGCAGCAGCGGCAGGGAAATGACGGCAACGACCAGGCTGAACCCGCGCCAGACATGTTTTTGTCGAAATAAATACAGAGGCGTAGCAATATTGGCGAGGCTGTAAATCAGCAAAAAAGCCAGTCCGGTAAATGTGCCAAAAGTCCCGACCACGGACAAAATGGAAAAATCGCTCACGCTCACCCCCACTATACTGAACAGAACCAGCATAGCGAGGAGACCCAGGGCGCGGGTAGGGGTACCATATGAGGGGTGCCGGAAATGCAAATACTGACTGATGACTTGATGACCCGCCATGCTGAATAAAATGCGGGAAATACTGTTCAGGGTGGCGATGGTCGCTGAAAAAGCAGCAGTAGCCATGGCCAGATCCGAAAAAATGCCCAGCCAGGGCCTGCCAATAGCCTCGGCAATCCGGTTGAGAGGAGCAGGGCTGTTGCCAATGGCGGTGGGGATGTGGGCAAAGGCCAGAATTTCAATATAGGCCATAGCCACAAAAAACAAGCCGACCATACCCACGGAAAAGAGCATGACCTTGGGAATCGCCGTGCGCGCAGCCCGGGTTTCCCCGGCAAGGTTTCCGGCTGTTTCAAAACCGCCGTAAGCCAACAGCGACAATATTAATGCCTGGGTAAACGGGCCTTGCTGCAGTTGCATAAAATGCCATTGAGCCGGATCCCGCCAGCCAAAATGTCCCAGTGTAAATGCGGCAATCAGCACAATGCAGGCAATGGAAAAAATCTCAACCCAAAGTCCCCAGCGGGCGGAAATTTCAATGCCGCGCCGCGCCAGTCGCCAGGCAATCAGCAGGTACACAAAAGCAATAAGCGCAATCCAGCCGATGCCATGAATGGGCCAGAAAAAGGCCAGGGCCTGCTCCAGAAACAGGCCTCCCAACAGGGGCGCAGCTGCCAGGGCACCAAAATATCCGGCAATCATGACAAAGCCCGCCAGCATCCCGGCTATGGGGTGCAAGGCGCTGCTCAGATAAAAAAACAAGGAGCCCGGAGAAGGGAAATGCCGTGCCAAAATGCCAATTTGCAGGGCGACCAGCATCATCAGCATGCCTATGACGCTATAGGCCAGCCAGGTAAAATTGCCACTGTGCACCGCCACCAGGGAAATGGTAACGGCGGGCATTGCCGAGGGGGTAATGTTGGCGACCGCATGGCCCCAAATTTCACTGGGGCTGACGGACTTGGAGCTGGAGTGCATAAATCGGGATACTCATTGATTCTGACTGTAGTGAAAAATTATAAGGGGATGGCCCTATGAAAGCGATGAGAGCGTTAGTCCGGCCAGTGTGAATACAGCCAGCGCCGACTGGGCTTGCCCTGCGGCACTGGCGCATCGTCCCAGAACCGTGCCGCTGGAATGCACAGCAGATAGGGCTCTTGCCATTGTTTGCGCAATGTAGAGACCTGCTCGCCGGGTACTTTTGCAACGGCGGTCAGGTGCCGTGCTCCTGGCGCGCCAAGGATAATGCTTTCGGCCTCTGGATACTGGTCCGTCAACCGGGCTTCCTCCGCTTCAGGACGGATGCTGTGGCCATTTGCCAGACTGAATCCCCCATCTTCACGGCCGCGCCAAAACAAGCAGCCGTCAGGATCCTGGCTGACTTCATCGCCACTGTTGGTCCAGCTCTGATCATCCTGAATGCTTTGCCAACCCGACGCGGACAGGCGGGCATCGGCTTGCCCGGGTGAATGATAATGGAGGGTTTCGCCACGCAACGCATATTCCACCAGGGAATGTCCCAGGATAAATGGCTGAAACTCTCCGGGAGGTCCCAGCGTGATTCCCGGCCCGGCCTCGCTTTGTCCATAACCCACCCGCAGCGCAGTGCCCTGGAGTTGATTGGCAAGGACTTTACCAATGGGGGCTCCGCCAATGATGCCACCCTGTAAGCTATGCAAGAATTTTGGGGTAAGCAGGCGTGCCATACGCGGAACCGTCAAGAGATGGGTGCAGTCCCGGGGTGGATGGCGGGCGCGCTGTGCTTCTGCCTGAATAACGCTACCTGCCATGCAGGCGGGCAGTAATTCCAGCACACCTGCAAAGGCATGGGCCCAGGGCAGGGTGTTCCAGAGCAGACTATCGGCGCTGAGTTGCAGTGCCGGTAAATGGGTAGCAACCTGCCAATCCAACGCTGCAAAGCTGAGTCGGTAAGCATTTCCGGCTCCCATACTGCCCGAGCTCCACAAAATCAGGGCCGCATCCTGATCGTCATGGATGCCACCTTCCTGGACTTCTTCCTGAACACGATCTGATGGATAATGTATCCACAGTGCGGGCTGGAGCAGTTTCAGGCGGCGCTGGATTTCCAGAGGATGCAGGGTGGGTAGTGGACAGAATATCCAGTCTCCCATCCAGCAGGCCAGCATATAGGCCAAATAAGCGGGACTGTTGGGCAGGCTGACTGCAATTCTGCTTCCGGGGATGATTTTGGCACGACGCCAGCGGGTTTTGATACGGGCGGCTCTGGCCCAGAGCGACTGTCCCGGCCAGGCATGGGTATTACCATTCTGGTGCCAATCCAGCGCAAAACCCTGATGCAGCCCCTCTGCCAGTTGTTGCAGAAATTCATGGCGACCCGACAAGTTCATGACACCAGATCCATATTCATTTGCCTTAACAACAAGTGCAGCTGGTTACGAAAATCTTCGGGAATGTCATTTTCAATGTGCTGGATTTCCCGGTCAACCATTTGCAAAAGCTCAATTTGCTGTTCGCTCAGGAAATTACCACCATCCTGCTGAAAGGCGTTGTTCAGCATTTGCCACAGGCTGTTCAGGCAGACGAGGTAAAGTTGCCGTTGTTCCTGATGTATTTCGGGCAGATCTGTCAGTGCTTGCAGCAGTTCATCGGCATACGCCAGAAACTGGTTAATGACCTGGTTTTCCGCAGGAACCTGCATCAGCCCAGATCCTCATATAACTGAATAATACGATCAATAAAAATAAAAAAAAGCGGACTTTTACGCCTATCGAAAAACATGTGCACATGGGCAGAGATAGGGCGGATACGATAGGTGAACGTATAATAAAAATGCGTGTCCAGAGACCCCTCCTGGATACCCTGACGGAATCGTCCACGAAACAGGCGGCTGGCCGTGCAGGGTGCTACTTCCGTGAAAAAATTACGCCCCAGAACTTCGTCCGCAGACAAACCACTGAGTCGCGCCTCTGCTGCGTTAAAAATTTTTACCTGAGCGTGACTGTCCAGAGCAATGATGCCAAAACTCTGCCGGTCAGCCATTTGCGCATTGATCTGGTCGGGGTTATTCAGGATGGCATCTGCAACAAAAGTGTGGGCTAACATTCACGTTCCTTGGACAAAGATACAATAACAGGCAGAACAGCTTCAGTGTCACGACCCTGTCTAGTAGCGGAGTTGCTGCCAGAAGCCCTTTAGTTCATAGGTTTTCATGATTATTTATGGGGCGATACATCCTGTAAACATGTGCAGAAACCTGTATAACAATGATAGAGTAGATTACTGTTCAGGGTCCATATGTCAATAAGGCGTCATATACAAAAAGGGAACGGTTGTGGATATCAGCACGGATGAAACAGAAGTACCGCAATTTCCAATCAGTGTGGTTGAGCAGGAAACCGGTATTTCCAAAGAGTTACTGCGCATGTGGGAACGGCGATACGCCTTTCCGGTGCCGGGTCGGGATGCGGCAGGTAACCGTCTGTACAGTCGCGCGCAGATTGAGCAGTTGCACCGGATTAATCAATTACTGGCAGCAGGGTATCGGCCGGGTGCCGTGGTGGGTGCCGATGCGCAGAAAATCGACAACCTGGTGGCTGAAATTCCTGCGCAGCACTCTGCACCCCACGAAGATCCTGCAGTGCTGGCAGAAGCTCTCAATATGCTGGCCTCCGATCGTCCAGAGCTATTGCGTAGTTATATGCGCCGCCAGCTGCAGCAGGAAGGACTCCCCCGCTTTGTGCTGCAGGTAGCCGCGCCTTTGCTGCAGCGCGTCGCCCGCGCCCGGATGATGGGCGAAATAAAGCCTTATCGGGAGGGCTGCCTTCAGGAACTGCTGATGGAATGTCTCTACGTCGCGACCAGTCAGTTGCCGGGTGGCGAAACCCGCCTGCGGGTTTTGCTGGCGAGTTTTCCGGGAGAGGGCCGTACGCTGGAATTGCAGATGACCCGCGCCCTGCTGATGGGTGAGGGCGTGGATGTTTTGTTCATTGGTTCGGAGCCTGAAGTGGATGATTTGATTGCGGCGGCAGAAGCCTGTCATGTGCAGGTGATTCATCTGGCAGTATCGGCGGCTTCAGTCAATGTGCAGAATCGCCAGCTATTACATGATCTGCAACGGCGCATGCCTGCGGGAGTTAGCTTATGGTTGGGGGGTAGTGGTTGCCAGGAGCTGGGAGCTGCAAAGGATGAATCCTGTTTTGTGCGTTTGCAGGATATGTTGAGAGCCATTCGCGAATGGGTTTGAATATGCTTTGCAGTGACTAACATTTGTTTACTACAAATGATTGACAAAGTCATGGGCGTGGTCTAGATTTCAACCGTTGATTGAATTCCAGGAGCGTGTCATGGCAAACACCGATTCAGTGCTGGTAGTAGGAGCGGGTCCCGCAGGTCTTTCAGCAGCAGCCACCATTGCCTCCATGGGCAAAAATGCCGTCATCGTCGAGAAAGAAGATGTGCTGGGTGGCGCCCCCATCATTTCAGGGTATGCGCGTCTGGTCCCCTCGGGTGAATGGGCCAAGGACGCCATCGGTCGCATGGTAAGCAGGGTCACCGGCAATAAAAATGTGGCGATTCATACTTCAGCCAAAGTAACCCGGTTTGAAGGTGAAGCAGGCTATTTTACGGCGACTTTGAGTTCCGGTGAGAAAGTAGATGCGGGTGCGGTGGTTCTGGCCACCGGATTTACGCATTTTGACTCCATCAATAAACCCGAATGGGGGTTCGGCACCTATGAAGATGTGCTGACCACCACCCAGATGGAACAGATGGTCGCAACCGGACAAATTCGTTGTCCCTCGGATGGAAGAGTCCCGGAGCGGGTCGCGATATTGTTGTGTGTAGGTTCTCGCGACCGCCAGATCGGCAGAGAGTGGTGTTCCAAGATCTGCTGCACAGTTTCGACTAATCTGGCTATGGAAATCAAGGAGATGTCACCGACCACCGATGTGTTCATCTATTACATGGACATTCGTACCTTCGGTCTTTACGAAGACAGGTTCTACTGGAAAAGCCAGGAAGAATTCAAAACCAAGTTCGTCAAGGCTCGTATTGCCGAAGTAACGAAATCTCCGGATGGACGCTTACTGGTCAAAGGCGAAGATACCCTGGTTAAACGTCCTATCGTTATTCCCATGGACATGGTAGTGCACGCTATTGGCATGGATCCTAATGCACTGAATCCTGAAATTGCCAAAGTGTTTGGTATCGGTCTTGAGAAGCACGGCTTTATTGATCGCGCCGAGCAATATACCAACACGCAAGGAACAACCCGCAGGGGCATTTATGTTTGTGGCGCAGCTACAGGTCCTGAAACCATTGATGATTCGATGGCACAAGGCCAGTCTGCGGGTGCCCGGGCGGTGGCTGACCTGTATCAATTGCTGGCGGCCTCTGCCTGATTTTCCGTTATTTTTGAGTTTTCTCCAGTTGTGGATTCTGGTGGCCTTGAGGGATGCTATGCATCCCTCTTTTTTGCTGTATAAAGATGTTTAAACAGTATTCACAAATTCCAGTGACAGGCGCGCTATGAAACTATACGAATCATCACTTCCGGTATTTCATATCAATCAATTTTTCAATGGTCCTGCGGTGGCTACGGGAGTTTTTCAGGACCGATCAGGTAAGGTGGTCAATCGCTTTATCATGTATTTATTGGGGACGTGGCAGACAGATTCTGTCGGTTCCCTGAGCGAAAAATTTCTGTTTCTGGATAATGACGGTAAGGCCAGTTACGCTGAGCGTTTGTGGCAATTACAGGTGACTGGTGCCCATAAATTTACCGCAACTGCACAAGGTTCAGCAGGAGATATTGTGGGGCTTGCTCAGGGAGAAGCCGAAGGGTTTGCCATGCGCTGGCGGTATACGGTAAGACAACCGGTGGGTAAACGGTTTTTCAATTTGCGTGTGGATGACTGGATGTATCTGATTGATAAAGATCATGTCATTAATCGGAGTAAAATGCGTTTTTTAGGCTTTTTTGTGGGTGACGTGAGTATTGAAATCCATCGCTTGGCAGATACGCCAGAAAATCGGAAAGCCATGCTGCAGTTACCGCGTGTGGACGATACGGTGCCCGTATGAGCGATAAGTCCTGTTGGCAGGGTAAACGTTGCTGGTTGATCGGGGCCAGTACGGGAATCGGTGCTGCCTGTGCCGAAGCGCTGAATGCCCAAGGTGCCCGGCTTGCGCTGACGGCGCGCAATCCAGCCAAGCTTGCGGACTTGGCCGCCAAACTGGGTAACGATTACACCCTGGTTTGCCCCGCCGATGTGATGACTCCGGATGAACTACACAAAGCCTATACAGATATTCGCGAACAGTGGGGCGGTCTGGATGTGCTGCTGTTTCTTGCCGGCACCTATCAGGCCGCGCGGAGCTGGGAACTCAATCCGGACCAGGCCCGTCAGGCCATCAGCACCAATTATCTGGGCGCGGTAGATGCGGTTCATACGGTCCTTGCCGATTGGCTCGTGGCCGGACAGGGGCAGATCGTCCTGACCTCCAGCGTTGCTGGTCTGCGTGGTTTGCCCCAGTCATTATATTACGGACCCAGCAAGGCGGCACTGACCCATTTCGCCGAAGTCCTGCATCTGGATCTGGAACCCAAGGGGATCAAGGTTCAGGTCATTCATCCCGGTTTTGTTGCAACGCCCCTGACCGCGCACAACGACTTTCCCATGCCCAATTTAATCAGCCCCGAACAGGCAGCCACGGAAATTCTGGCGGGTATGGAAAGCAGCGCGTTTGAAATTCACTTTCCCCGCGCCTTTACCCGCAAGCTCAAATTTCTGCGCTGCCTGCCCTATCGCTGGTATTTTTCGTTGATTCATCGTTCTACGGGGCTGTAGAAAAACGGCGTCAAAAGCCAAGGACCAGCAAAAGCCCTTCATCAACAATGACGGTTGAAATGTTGCAACCGGCCAAAACCAACCAGTAATCCCCACTTATCCCGCACACCCATTTCCGGCTATCATGTCGCCACCAAAGCACCAGAAGTGTCCCAACAACATCAGAGGTCAGGAAGCGTGACAGAAACCATCAGCCGCAGCGATCGCGGTAAAAAGAATATGCGGGTGACCCTGATGGGGGCGGGGACCAATCTGGTGCTGTTTTTTACCAAGTTGGCGGGGGGCATTTTCGGTCACTCCGATGCTTTGGTGGCCGATGCGGTGCATTCCTTATCTGATCTGCTATCGGATTTGGGCCTGATTCTGGCCATGCATTTCAGCAGCCAGCCACCGGATCAGGAACATCCATACGGACATGAGCGTTTCGAGACGCTTGCGGCACTGGGCACGGGTACGTTGCTGGCGCTGAATGGCACGGGTATTGGCTATGAGGCTGTGCAACGTCTGGTGATTGGACATTACGGGATGCCTGCGGTCTGGACTCTGTATATTGCCGCCTTTGCCATTTTCGCCAAGGAAACCCTCTATCAGATTACCATTCGGGTGGCGCGTAAAACCCGCTCGGCAGCGTTACGGGCCAATGCCTGGGATCATCGTACCGATGCGATTTCCAGCGTCATTGTGTTGATTGGTATTGGCGGAAGCCTTCTGGGTGCCCCTTATCTGGATTCGGTGGTGGCTCTGATTGTGGCCTTGATGGTGCTGCGCATTGGCCTGGTGACCGCCTGGGAGGCGCTGCAGGAACTGGCAGACCGGGGGCTGGACGATGCGGTTTTAGCGCAAATTCGCGAGGTGATTCTGGGTTGCGAAGGGGTGCGCGACCTGCACCTGCTCAAGACACGCAAGGTAGGGCATCAGGCTCTGGCTGAGGTGCATTTGCAGGTAACCAATCCGCTGCTCAGTGTCTCCGAGGGGCACCAGATTGCCGAGCGGGTGCGTATGTCCCTGTTGCAGGCGGTAGATGATCTGGTGGACGCCACCATTCATATTGATAGTGAAAATGACGAAGAGGGTGGTGCCGTTCTGCCGCCGCGCAGTGTCATTGATGAAAAGGTGGAATCCGTATTGCTGGCCCGTAATTTGCCTTTACCTCAACAAATGACCTTGCATTATCTGAAAGATGGTGTGGTGATTTGCCTGCGTTATCCTTTTCCGCCTGCGGCGAGTCTGGAGAGTCTGCAAGCACAGGAAAAACAGATTCAGGAAGCCTTGCAGGGAAAGGTTTCCGGCCTGCAGCGGGTAGATGTCGCCTGGCAGACGTCTGCCACGGAGAAGGAATGAGCGGTTGTGCACAATGTTGGTGCAAAGCGTTTGATTGCACTGTTATGGGGTGCTAATTTGGTGCAATAATCCACCAGGATTCTGGGGGTGCTTCATTTGAATGTGGTATCAGTTTTGCATGCTTAATGGTATTCAGTTCGTACATATTTCTTGATTGGAGGAAAAGCAGATGGGTCACAGCCCGAAAGATGTGCTGAAGTTGATTAAAGAAAAAGACATCAAATTTATTGATTTCCGTTTCACCGACACCAAGGGCAAGGAGCAGCATGTTTCTGTGCCCTCCCACACCATGGAAGAAGATACTTTTGTAGAAGGCAAGGCCTTTGATGGTTCTTCCATTGCTGGCTGGAAAGGGATCAATGAATCCGACATGATTCTGCTGCCTGATCCTGATTCCGCCGTGCTTGATCCTTTTACCGACGAAGCGACCCTGAACATTCGTTGTGACGTCATCGAACCGGCTACCGGTCAGGGTTATGAGCGCGATCCGCGTTCAGTGGCCAAACGTGCCGAAGCCTATCTGAAAAGTACCGGCATTGCCGATACTGCTTATTTTGGCCCGGAAAATGAGTTTTTTGTCTTTGATTCAGTGACCTGGAATATCGACATGAGCGGCTGCGGCTACAAGGTCGATGCGGAAGAAGCTGCCTGGAATTCCGGTAAGGAATATGAATCCGGTAACATGGGCCATCGTCCCGGTGTGAAGGGCGGATATTTCCCGGTACCTCCGGTGGATTCTGCGCAGGACCTGCGTTCAGCCATGTGTCTGGCCCTGGAAGAAATGGGCCTGAAGGTGGAAGTCCATCACCACGAAGTGGCTACTGCCGGGCAGCATGAAATTGGTGTGGGCTTCAGCACCCTGACCCGCAAAGCCGACGAAGTACAGATTCTGAAGTACGTGATTCACAATGTTGCCGCCGCTTACGGTCAGACCGCAACCTTCATGCCCAAGCCCATTGTCGGTGACAACGGTAGTGGCATGCACGTCCATCAGTCGCTGGCCAAGGACGGCAAAAACCTGTTCTCGGGTGATTTGTACGGTGGTTTGTCGGAACTGGCCATTTATTACATCGGCGGCATCATCAAGCACGCCAAGGCCATCAACGCGCTGACCAATCCCAGCACCAACAGTTACAAGCGTTTGGTCCCCCACTATGAAGCGCCGGTGTTGCTGGCCTATTCGGCAAAAAACCGCTCTGCTTCTATTCGTATTCCCTTCGTCAACAGCCCCAAGGCGCGGCGTATTGAAGTCCGCTTCCCGGATTCCACGGCCAACCCCTACCTGGCTTTTGCGGCGATGATGATGGCCGGTCTGGATGGTATTCAGAACAAGATTCATCCCGGCGATGCCATGGACAAGAACCTCTATGATCTGCCCGCCGAAGAGCAGTCCAATATTCCGGGCGTGGCTGCTTCTCTGGAAGAAGCCTTGCGTGCTTTGGAAGCGGACCATGAGTTCCTGATGAAGGGCGGTGTGTTCAGCCAGAGCTGGCTGGAAGGTTATCTGGATGTGAAATGGGCGGAAGTGCAGGCTCTGCGCGTTACTACCCATCCGGTGGAATTCCAGATGTACTACAGCCTCTGAGCCCATAGCGGGCGATCTGGCCCGCTGTTTTGCACAGGTAAAGGCCTCGCAGCATGCGGGGCCTTTTTATTGCTGCGCCTTGACAATCATGAGCGGGGCGACCATATAAGTTGCGCTGGATGATGGGGAGATCGGTTGATGAAAAATGCAAGTATTTGTGGTGGAGCAGGCACTTTCGTGCGCCGCAGTGTGATGATGACTCTGCTGCTGGCCGGGACTTTCAGTGTGCTTGCCAACGCAGAAACCATATATCGCTGGGTGGGTAGCAACGGTGTGGTAAGTTACGGAGAAAATCCGCCCGCAGGCGCTAGGGGGGTTGAGCAAATTGCCGTTGCGCCTCAGCAATCGGTGAGTACGCCTGCAGAGGTTCAGCGCCCTCCGGAAGTGGCCCCGAATGTTCAGCCCAAAGTAGACAAGCCGGAGCTGAATGCGAGTAATCCTGCCCGTAAACGGCTGGAAGCCGAATTGGCGGCGGCGCGTCTGCAGTTGCTGCAGGCGACCCATAATTATCAACAGGGTAAAGCTGTCCGCACCGGTAATGAAAGAAATTATGCCCGTTATTTACAAAGGGTAAATGGTCTGAAGCAGGAAATGGATAACGCCCAAATGCGGGTTATGTTATTGCAGCACCAACTGGAACAGCTTCCCGAAACGACTATGCCCGCATCCATGCAAGGACATCAGGAGCACTGAGTCGGGTTGTGGTCTTGTCCCGATTAAGAGCCGGGATAGACCGGCAACACCTTCGTGGCTTAGTATATCAGCCTGGATAAAGACCGTCAGGGAGATTAGATGCCACGTTTCTTGCTCAGTAACGATGACGGATATCTGGCACCGGGACTGGCAGCACTGGCCCAGGCAATCACCCCTCTCGGCGAAGTCGAGGTTCTGGCACCTGAGCAGGATCGCAGTGGCGCCAGCAATTCCCTGACCCTTGACCGTCCCCTGCGCATGCGTACCGGCCTCAATGGTTTTCACTATCTGGTCGGCGGTACCCCAACGGATTGCGTGCATCTGGCGGTGACCGGTCTTTTTGCCGAAGCTCCGGATATGGTGGTGTCCGGTATCAACCGGGGCGCCAATATGGGTGACGACGTGCTTTACTCCGGTACCGTCGCCGCAGCGACCGAGGGTCGTTTTCTGGGGCTGCCAGCCATTGCCGTCTCCCTGGCGGGTCGTGATTGCAGTCACTTTGAAACGGCGGCCAGAGTCGCTGCCACCCTGGTCACCGGCGTGCTCAGCCATGCGCTGCCTGCAGATACCATTCTCAATGTGAATGTGCCGGATTTGCCCTATGAGCAAGTGCGGGGCTTGGAAGTCACCCGTCTGGGGCGACGCCACAAAAGTGATATGGTGATTCCTGCTGCGGATCCACGCGGCGATCCAGTCTACTGGATTGGCCCTTCCGGGCGGGAAGCAGACGCCGGGCCGGGTACGGATTTTGATGCGGTACGCCGGGGCTATGTCTCCATCACCCCCCTGGATCTGGATATGACCCGATACAATTTTCTGGAAGGCTTAAGTCAGTGGCTGCGCACTTGCCAGTCCTGAACCCGGAAGTAGGAATGATTTCTCCCCGCACCCGGGGGAGGATGGTGCTACGCCTGCGGGCGGCGGGTATTCGTGATGAGCGGGTGCTGGATGTGATGAATCAGGTGCCGCGTCATCATTTTGTGGCTCAGGCCCTGGCGGGACGGGCCTACGAACTGGTCTCCCTGCCCATTGGTTATGGTCAGACCATCTCCCAGCCGTGGACTGTGGCGCGGATGATGGAGGCTATTCTCGAAAACAACCCGATTCCCCGACGCATTCTGGAAATCGGGACCGGTTCTGCTTATCAGACGGCGCTTCTGGCGGAACTGGGGGCGGAAGTGTTTACTGTGGAACGCATTGGTCCCCTGCATCATCATGCGGACAAGGTGCTGAGCCGACTGGGTTATTCCCAGGTACATCTGTTGCATGGTGATGGTAGTGGCGGCTGGCCGGAGCAGGGGCCGTATGATGCCATTGTGATTACGGCGGCGGTTCCTTGTGCTTTGGCCCCCTTATATCGCCAGTTAAGGCCTGGCGGTCGCCTGGTGATGCCGGTGGAAGATCGGGGCAAGCAACATTTGCAGGTCAGCCATTGGGATGGTCATGAAGCCCGGATCAGTCATCTGGGTGACTGTTTTTTTGTTCCCTTACTGGCTGGTACGGTTTCATTAGCCTCTGGAGAGTGTTAAGCATGAACGACGCGATCAGAGAAGAGGAAGAAGATCTTTCCGTGGAGACGGCAGATGAGACGCCGGAAGCTGCCGAGGAGGATTACGGCGAGGCCCCAGACTGGGATGCTACCCGCTGTTATCTGAGGGAAATCGGTCATAATCCGTTGCTGACGGCAGAGCAGGAAATTTCCCTGGGGCGGCTCGTTCAGGCGGGTGATGCGGCCGCGCGCAGCACCATGATCGAGAGTAACTTGCGTCTGGTGGTCAAATTGGCCAGACGTTACATCCACCGTGGTCTGCCCCTTCTGGATTTGATTGAAGAGGGGAATCTGGGCCTGATTCGTGCCGTGGAAAAATTTGATCCGGAAAAGGGTTTTCGTTTTTCGACCTACGCTACCTGGTGGATACGCCAGAATATCGAACGGGCCCTGATGAATCAGACACGCACCATTCGTCTGCCCATTCATGTGATGAAAGAACTGAGTAGCGTCTTGCGTGCGGCACGCTGTCTGGGTCAGACCCTGCAGCGCGACCCAACGCCTGAGGAAGTAGCGGCGGCCATGGATCGGCCTGTGGACGAAATTCGCGGCTGTCTGGAAAACGACGGCAAGGTGACCAGCCTCGATGTACCTCATGGTCGAGAATCTGAGCGCCCCCTGGCCGATGTGATTGCTGATATGGCAAATCCTGGCGTTGAAGCGGCTTTTGCTGAGCAGGATTTGTCCCTGCAGATTCATCAATGGATTGGTGCCATGTCTGAAAAACATCGGCAGGTACTGTTCTGGCGCTTTGGTCTGGATGGTACGGAGGGGGCGACTCTGGAAGATGTTGGTAACCGTCTGGGTATCACCCGGGAGCGGGTGCGGCAGATCCAGGTGGAAGCCTTGCTGGCGTTACGTCACCGTATTGAAGAAGAAGGTCTGACCACAGAATCCCTGTTCGGGTGAGGCAGGCTCCGGCAGGCCGGTGGCGGGGAGGCTTTGCAGCGACTTTGTCCCGCGCCGTTGTTGTTCCTGGTGAAATCCTGCGCCCGTCAGGAGAGCTGTCTGAGCCCGCAGGGCGAGTTCTCTCCTGACAGCAGGATGAGCCTTGGAACAACAGGCAAGGGACGTTGGAGCAAAAAGCCTCCCCGCCACCGGCCTGCCGGAGCCTGCTCTTGAAAACCGCTGGCCAAAACATTTCAGGCCTCTGGATGCATCAGGGCGGCCAGCACCATGCGGTCTTCGGCCATTAAAATATTGTAGGTCCGACAGGCTGCGCTGGTATCCATGACTTCCACAGGAATGCCGGCATCGCGAAGGGCTGCCATCAGTTGCAAAGGAAAATGCTGTTTTTTGCCGGTGCCCAGGAGCATGACGTCCGGCTTGCGGGCGAGCACTTCGGTAAAATGCCCCAGACCGAGCCCTTCAGCACTCTCCGGCCCCCAGGGGCTCTGCAGCCAGTCCGCCGCTACCAACAATCCATGGCGGTAATGCTGGCCGCGAACTACGATGCCGTCTTGTCCATAGCCATTGATGAGATTGTATTGGGCGTCCTGTTGCAGGTGTAATTTCATGACTTTCCTCCATGATGCGGATTGACAGGCCAGCGTAGCCTCTCTATTGTTCTTCGGTTTCGGTATTCACGACAACCCTTGAAGGCCTGTGTCCCATGAACAGTGATTTTGAACGTATCCGCCGTCTGCCTCCTTACGTGTTTAATATTGTCACTGACCTGAAAAATCAGGCCCGTAAGCGCGGTGAGGATATTATCGACTTTGGCATGGGAAATCCCGACCAGCCCACGCCCCAGAATATTGTCGATAAGCTCTGCGAGACCGCCCAGCGCGGGGATACCCATCGTTACAGTGTATCCCGGGGTATTCCCCGGCTGCGGCGCGCTATCACGACCTGGTACGAACAACGCTTCGGGGTGGCTCTTGATCCCGAATCAGAGGCCATTGTGACCATTGGTTCCAAGGAAGGTATCGCGCATCTGGCCCTGGCTACCATGGGCCCTGGGGATACGGTGCTGGTTCCCAGTCCGACTTATCCCATACATCCCTACGGTTTTGTGATTGCCGGAGCAGACGTGCGCCATGTGCCGATGCTGCCAGGTGTGGATTTTTTCGAGGAACTGGAAAAAGCCGTCAAGGCCGCCTGGCCCAAGCCGAAAATGCTGGTCATCAATTTTCCACACAATCCCACGGCAGCGGTGGTCGATCTGGATTTCTTCAGGCGGATTGTGGAATTTGCCAAGGAGCATCGCATCTGGGTGGTGCATGATCTGGCTTATGCTGACATCGTCTTTGATGGCTATAAGGCGCCCAGCTTTTTGCAGGTGCCGGGGGCCAAAGATGTGGGGGTGGAATTTTTCACGCTGTCCAAGAGCTATAACATGCCCGGATGGCGGGTCGGCTTTGCCGTAGGCAATCCCAAGCTGGTGGGTGCCCTGGCGCGCATGAAAAGCTATCTGGATTACGGCACCTTCACCCCCATTCAGGTGGCGGCCATTACAGCACTGGAAGGCCCTCAGAATTGTGTGGAAGACATTCGCCTGATGTATGAACAGCGCCGCGATGTGCTTTGCGAAGGGCTGGATGCAGCAGGTTGGGTGGTGGAAAAGCCCAAGGCAACCATGTTTGTCTGGGCGCGTATTCCGGAAAATCTGCGCAAAATGGGCTCGCTGGAGTTTTCCAAGCTGGTGCTGGACCGGGCCAAGGTGGCGGTCAGTCCCGGCATTGGCTTTGGTGAACTGGGTGATGAATATGTGCGTTTTGGTCTGGTGGAAAACGAACATCGTACCCGTCAGGCCATCCGTGGAATCAAACAAATGTTCCGTGAGGATTTATGATGAGCGACAGCATGGATCCTGTCCGTATAGGTATTCTGGGAATGGGCACTGTCGGTCAGGGCACGGTGCGGGTGCTGGCACGTAATGCCGAAGAAATCACCCGTCGGGTCGGTCGGGATTTACGGGTAGTCCATGCTGCGGTGCGTAATCCGGCGCGTCTGGAAGCATTGGGCCTGCAGGCGCGGATCAGCACCGATCCCTGGGCCGTGGTGGGCGATCCGGAAGTGGATGTGCTGGTGGAAGTCATGGGCGGTACAGGGCTGGCCAGGGAACTGATTCTGGCAGCCATTGCCGCAGGCAAGCATGTGGTGACAGCCAATAAAGCCCTGCTGGCTGAACATGGTAACGAAATTTTTGCCGCCGCCCAGCAACAGGGGGTGATGGTGGCCTTTGAAGCAGCCGTAGCCGGAGCCATTCCGATTATCAAAGCCATCCGCGAAGGTTTGGCCGGTAACCGCATTCAATGGCTGGCGGGGATCATCAACGGCACCAGTAACTATATTCTGACCCAGATGTTCCGTGAAGGCTGGGATTTTCAGCAGGCGCTGACCGAGGCCCAGCGCCTGGGCTACGCCGAAGCGGACCCCGGACTGGATGTGGACGGGGGAGATGCAGCCCACAAAATCACGCTGATGGCCTCCATCGCTTTCGGCATCCCGGTGGACTTCGCTCACTGCCATGTCGAGGGCATTCGTGCTCTGGAGCGGGATGATGTGGTGTATGCAGCAGAACTCGGTTATCGCATCAAGCTGCTGGGTATCTCCCGGCGTCGCGCCGATGGTGTGGAACTGCGCGTTCATCCGACCCTGATTCCCGAAAGTCATTTGCTGGCCAATGTCGAAGGACCCTTCAACGCCATTCTCGTCGAAAGCGATGCGGCCGGACAGAGCCTGTATTACGGGCGCGGTGCGGGCGGTGATCCTACGGCCAGCGCGGTGGTGGCTGATCTGGTGGATGTGGCCCGGACGATGACGGCCGACCCCAGCAACCGCGTGCCGCATCTGGCCTTTCAGCCGGATGCCTTGAGTGCCTTGCCGCTGCTGCCCATGGCCGAAGTGGAGAGCGCCTACTATTTGCGCATTCATGCCCATAATCGTGCTGGTGTTTTAGCCCAGGTGGCGACCATGCTGGCGGAACACCAGATTTCCATTGAGGCTTTGCTGCAAAAAGAATCGCCGGAAGCCGATACGGTTCCCATCGTTCTTTTGCTGCACCGTTGCCGCGAAGGCGATCTGGAGCAGGCCATCCGCCGGATTGAAGCCCTTCCGGTAGTGGCTCGTCCCGTTTTACGGCTGCGTGTCGAAAGTCTGGCCGAACAGTGAATCCGCTTTCCGAATCCATTTTTTATTGCTTCAGGAATTAGTCATGACGCGTTACACCGGTATTATTGATCGTTACCGTGATTTTTTGCCCCTGGCTCCGGATACCCAGGCAGTCAGCCTCGGTGAGGGGAATACACCGCTCATCGAATGTCTGAATCTTCCGCGCCAATTGGGGGTGGATATCCGCCTGTTTCTCAAATTCGAAGGGCTGAATCCCACCGGTTCTTTCAAGGATCGGGGCATGACCATGGCGGTGACCAAGGCCAAGGAAGATGGCAGTGAGATGGTCATCTGCGCTTCTACGGGAAATACTTCTGCGGCTGCAGCGGCCTATGCGGCGCGGGCCGGAATGCAGGCTTTTGTGGTGATCCCGGAAGGGAAAATTGCTTTGGGCAAGTTATCTCAGGCCATGATGCACGGCGCGTTGGTCTTGCAAATTCGCGGCAATTTTGACGAAGGCATGCAGATTGTGCAGGAGGTGGCTGCCAATGCGCCCATTACCCTGGTCAATTCCGTGAACCCCTACCGTCTGCAGGGACAGAAAACCGCTGCGTTTGAAATTATCGAGGCCTTGGGCGAAGCCCCTGATTATCACGTATTGCCAGTAGGTAATGCAGGTAATATCACCGCGCACTGGATGGGTTATTGCGAAGCCACCGATGGCCGTGCTGATGCCTCCCAGGTGTTGACCACGGCCTGCAAATTCTGCAATGGGGTGTGTCGCTATGGTCATGGCAAACCCGGAAAACGTCCGAAGATGCTCGGTTTTCAGGCAGAGGGCAGCGCGCCGTTTATGGCCGGTGAGTTTGTGAAAAATCCGGAAACCATTGCGACAGCCATTCGTATCGGGCATCCCATGTCCTGGGATCAGGCGCATCGGGTGCAGGAAGAAAGTGGTGGCTGGTTTGGCAGCCACAGCGATGCCCAAATCCTCGAAGCCCAGCGCTGGTTAGCCAAATTTGAAGGCGTGTTTTGTGAGCCTGCCTCCGCCACTTCGGTGGCGGGCGTTGTTGCCGCTGCCCGCGCCGGAAAAATCGAGGCGGGGGCCACGGTGGTTTGCACGCTTACCGGACATGGTCTCAAGGATCCCGACACGGCCATTTCCCAGGGCGGCGAGGTGGTGACCGTCAATGCCACTCTGGATGCGGTACAGCGCGCCATACTGGATCGCTGATGGCCGATGTCTGCCTCTGGCTGTCGGGGTTGCACGGCATGCCGGAGGAGGACCTGGGCGCAGTATTACCGCGCTACTGGGGGCGTGGGCAGCGCGAACAATTGGTGGCTGAATCTTCTCTGGAAGTGGCCGGTCATTTGCTGGGCTTTGCTGGCGCACTCCCGGCGGCGGCGCTCCTGGCAGAAGCAGAAGGGATAAATACCGTCGGACGTTGGGTCATTGCTCTGGAGCCAGTGGCTTTTCGCGGTCAGGCAGGGCGGGCGGTATTGCAGCCGTTGCCGGGTCTGGAAGAAAGTGATGCGGTGGCGTTGTTTGACGCTGCGGTCGAATTTTTGGCAGAAACACCCTGGATTTTACAGCGTGGAGCGCGGCGCTGGTATGTGCTGAGCAGTACAAGTCCCGATCTGCACTGTCCTGATCCGGAACAGGTGTGGGGCCGTGAGCCTCTGGCTTTGCAGGTCACTGGGGCGGATGCCCGGCGCTGGAATGCGTTTCTCAATGAATTGCAGATGTTTCTGGCGGCCCATCCCGTCAATCAGGATATCCATGCAGTGGGAATGGAATCCTGGTGTTTGTTCTGGGCCTGGGGGGAGGGCCGCTTGCCGGAACAGTGTCCGCTGACAAAGTGGCAAAGTCTGGCGGCGGAGGCCGATTATCTTCAGGCCGCTGCTGCCTGGCTTGGGTTACCGCTCGCTTATCCCAAAGCACTGCAGGCAGCCGGTAAACTTCCTGATAACCTGCTCTGGGTCTGGTCCGGAGCCTGGTTGTATCCCGATGCAGCAAAATCATTCGCGGCGCTGCATCCTGCCCTGCAAAACTTCTGGCGCAGGGGTGGAACTCTGCAATGTTTGACCGGCGTGCTCGCCCATGGTGGGGTAGAGCGCCTGACCCTGCGCAGTGCTGACCGCTGGCGCTTCTGGCGCAGGCCAACCCGACCGGGTCATGCGCTTCCAGGGATTTGGTAAATGGTTGTGAAAATATACGGGGTGGCCTTGGTTAAAGGAGCGCGATAAGTTGCACGGGGTCAACCAGAACAAGGGTAGCGCGTGATGCCAGAACCCATAAGAATCATCGACAGGCCATTGTCGCCAGATGTTTTTAGTGCGGCCGCTGCTGCTGGTTATACGCCTCTGCAGTCGCGCATCATCGCGGGTCGACTGGGTGACGAGGATGCGGGAAGGGTGGGATTGCTTGTGCGCCCGCCGCTGAGTGCGCTCGATCCACCGGACCGTTTACCCGATATCGGCGTCGCCGCCGAGGCAGTTGCGAGCGCTGTGAGACAAGGGTTGCCGTTGATTCTGCTGTCGGACTTCGACTGTGACGGAGCGTCCGGGCACGCGGTACTGAAGTTTGCGTTGCGTGACTACTTCGGTGTGCCCGAACACCGGATACACAGCTACATTGGCCATCGACTGCGGGAAGGGTATGGCGTTTCGGAAAGCGTCACCCAGCGGATTCTGGACTCGGCACCGCGTCCTGCACTTGTCATTACTGCGGACCAGGGCAGTTCGGACCATGACCGTATCGAGAAGCTCCGCGATCATGGCTTTTCGACAATAGTGACGGACCACCATGGAGTTCCAGAGCAAGGCCCGCCGCACGCCGCCATCGCCTGTGTCAATCCCGTCCGCGCGGATTCAGGCTTCGCCGATCCCTACATCGCGGGCGTGCATGTGGCCTGGCTACTCTGCTGCGCGGTACGACAAAGGCTCATCGACTGGGGGCACCTTCCGGCCAATGCGCCCCGTCTGGGTGGCCTTCTTGACCTGGTTGCCCTGGGAACCATGGCGGATTGTGTGGATCTGGCCCGCTCGGCGAACAACCGTGCGGTGCTGACACGCGGTCTTGCCTTGATGAATGCGCCAGAGGCGCGCCCTGTGTGGCGTGCCTTGTACCAGGTTTCCCGTTGCAGCGGCCCGATTACAGCGGCGACATTGAGTTTTACCTTCGGGCCGATCATCAATGCCCGGGGCAGGCTGGATTGCGCACTGGGGGCCGTCGACCTGTTGATGTGCGACGACGAGGCGGAAGCCATACGCCTAGCGCATGTTTTGGTGGAGCACAATAGCGAGCGCAAGCGGGTCCAATCCAAGATGCTGCGCCGTATCCTGCCATTGGCGGAGGAGCAGGCGGTGGACGGGGCTATGGCCATTACCGTGTTCGATCCGGAAGGGCATCCGGGCGTACATGGGGTCTGCGCTGCCCGTCTGGTGGAAGCCTATGGACGGCCTGCTGCCTATTTCTCGCCCAAGCAGGAGAGCGAGCATATCACCGCTTCGCTGCGTACCGTGCCCGGATTTCATATCCGCAACGCCCTTGCAGGGATTGCAGAATCCTATCCGGACGACTTCGTCGCCTGGGGCGGTCATGCAGGTGCGGGCGGAGTCACCTTGAAACGGGAGGGATTTGATCGTTTCGCGACAGCCTTCAATGCAGCCGCAACCCGCGCCCTGGCAGCGTGGACCCCGGGCCCCCGGATACTGAGCGATGGGACGCTCGAACAGCTCCCAAGTTTGGAATTGCTCAAAGAGCTCGCGCTGTTGGAGCCTTTCGGTCGGCAATGGGAGGCACCCATCTTCTGTGCGGAAGGCCAGATTCTCAGTGTGCGTCCCGTCGGGGACGGTACCCACCTCAAATTGTTGCTGGGCATCGGGCCAAATCGATTCGATGCCATCTGGTTTGGGGCGGTCCGCGACGGAGTGTGTCCGGTGGAAACGGGGCAGCTTGTCCGGGTGACTTTCGAGCTGGAGGCCAATACCTTCAGAGACGAGACGTCCTTGCAATTGCGCGTCCGCCATGCGGTGGTTATTGCAGGAAACCCGTTGATGGTTCAGCGAGTAGCTACATGAATGCAGTAGAAATTGAGACGGCCATATCAGAACTCGCCTGTCAGCCTTTTGATGCCGTGGAGTTCCCTTTTGCGTTCCTGGCCGCTTTCGGCAATAAGGACATGGCTGTCAGACAGCGCTGGTGATTAGCCATTTTTCAGCAGAAATCAGCGTTTAGATTGTTCGCCTTTTGGAACCTCGGTATTTCGCTGATGCACATAATATTTCAACGGATTAATGATTCATTTTCCGCGAGATGGGGTGGTAAACACCTGATGCTGACAGTTGGCAAACGAATGACGCTGATTAACATGCCGGGTGGAAGGCTTGCAGGTAGAAAACTGGGTAACGGCATGACCTGCTCTCAACACCGTCAAAACTCCACTGGAGATCAGCACCGAAACTGCGCATAATTACGGGCTTTGTGTGCTAGGTGAACGGCCTGGCGCGGGGTTGATCCCGGCGCAGTCCGCTCGAAAAGGAAAAATCATGAGAGAAGTGAATGAGATGCGTGCTTTGCACGAAGATCTCCAGGCCCGGGTGATCGGCCTGAGGGGGTATCTTTGACCTCGAAGAAAAGCGTGGCCGTTTAGAAGAAGTTCAGCGCGAACTGGAAGATCCGGGCATCTGGACCCAGGCTGAAAAAGCCCAGGAACTGGGACGGGAACGAGCGGCTCTGGAAGCCATCATCGGACCGATGGACAAGTTGAGTGCCAGTCTGGCGGACGGTAACGAAATGCTGGAACTTGCGCTCAGTGAGCAGGATCAGGAACTGCTGGCTTCGGTGGATGCCGATCTGGATACGGCCCTGGCGATGGTCGAAAAACTGGAATTTCAGCGGATGTTTTCGGGAGAGCATGATGCTTCCGATTGCTTTGTCGATATTCAGGCGGGGGCGGGCGGCACCGAAGCCCAGGATTGGGCAGAGATGATTTTGCGCATGTACTTGCGCTGGAGTGAGCAGCACGGTTTTGCTGCGGAACTGGTGGAAGTCTCGGAAGGAGAAGTGGCGGGTATCAAGTCGGCCAGTATTCACGTCAAGGGCGATCATGCCTTCGGCTGGCTGCGTAGCGAAACCGGTGTGCATCGTCTGGTGCGCAAATCGCCCTTTGATTCAGGAAATCGTCGTCATACCAGTTTCGCCAGCGTGTTCATTTATCCCGAAATTGACGACAGTTTTGAAATCGAAATCAATCCCGCAGACCTCAAGGTGGATACCTACCGCGCCAGTGGTGCCGGTGGGCAGCACGTCAACAAGACGGATTCGGCCATTCGGATTACCCACGTCCCGTCGGGCATTATTGTCGCCTGTCAGACGGATCGTTCCCAGCATAAAAACCGCGCCGAAGCCATGCGCATGTTGCGCTCCAAGCTTTTTGAAATGGAAATGAAAAAGCGTGATGCGGAAAAACAGGCGCTGGAAGACAGCAAGAGTGACATTGGCTGGGGGCATCAGATTCGTTCTTATGTGCTTGACCAGTCACGGATCAAAGACCTGCGCACCGGGGTCGAAGTGGGAGATACCCAGAAAGTTCTGGATGGGGCACTGGACCTGTTTATCGAAGCGGCACTGAAGGCCGGCTTATAAAATGCAGTCACGCACAATTGGCGCGAGGAGAACAAAGTGGATCATGAACTGAATGACCAGATGCAGGTACGCCAGGACAAGCTGACCCAGTGGCGGCATGAGGGACAGGCCTACCCCAACCACTTTCGGCGCGATGCCCTGGCGGGAGATCTGCAGGCGCGTTATGGGGATATGGATGCCTTGGCGCTGGAGCAGGAGCCGATCCAGACCCGACTGGGCGGGCGCCTGATGACGCGGCGGGTCATGGGTAAAGCCAGCTTTGCCGACATTCAGGATCAGTCCGGACGTATTCAGCTTTTTGTCAGTCGTGATGCCCTGGGGGAAGAGCACTATGCGCGTTTCAAGGCCCTGGATTTTGGCGATATTATCGGCGTGGAAGGGACTTTGTTCCGCACCAAAACCGGCGAACTGTCCCTGAAAGTCCACACTCTGCAACTGCTCAGTAAAGCCCTGCGCCCCCTGCCGGAAAAATGGCATGGGCTGAGTGATCCGGAAACCCGCTTTCGGCAGCGTTATGTGGATCTCATCGTCACCGAATCGGCCCGCCGGACGTTTCAGATCCGGGCGGAAACTGTGGCCGCTCTCCGCGAAGGCTTGCGCCAGCGCGGGTTTTTTGAAGCAGAAACGCCCATGATGCATGTCATTCCCGGTGGCGCCACAGCGCGTCCTTTCATGACCCATCATCATGCCCTGGATATGACGCTGTACCTGCGCATTGCCCCGGAACTTTACCTGAAGCGCCTGGTAGTGGGCGGTATTGAGCAGGTCTTTGAAATCAACCGTAATTTTCGTAATGAAGGGGTTTCTACCCGCCATAATCCGGAATTCACCATGCTCGAATGGTATGAGGCCTATGCCGATTATCGGGATGCCATGGATTTGACCGAAACCCTGATTCGCGCTGCGGCACAAGCGGCCTTGGGTGACACCCGGATTCAGTATCAGGGCCTGGAAATTGACTTGGGCAAGGCTTTTGTGCGGATGAGCGTGAGCGAGTCGGTGCGCGCCTATAATCCGGATCTGGTTGACGCCGATCTGCGCGATCCGGAAGTCCTGACTGCCAAGCTGGCGCAGTTGCGCGTGCCCTGTGAGGCTTCCTGGGGCTGGGGCAAACGGCTGATCGAAATTTTTGAAAAGACCGTGGAATGTAATTTACAGCAACCGACGTTCATTACCGAATATCCTCTGGAAGTCAGCCCCCTGGCGCGCCGTAATGATCTGGATCCGGAGGTGACCGACCGCTTTGAGTTGATGATTGCCGGACGTGAGCTGGCCAATGGTTTTTCGGAGCTCAATGATCCCGAAGATCAGGCCGCCCGGTTCCGCGCCCAGGTAGAGGCCAAGGATGCCGGTGATGAAGAAGCCATGTTCTATGATGCCGATTATATCCGCGCCCTGGAGTATGGAATGCCACCCACTGCGGGCGTCGGGCTGGGTATTGATCGTCTGGTCATGTTGCTGGCGGATCAGCCCAGTATTCGTGAAGTCATTCTCTTCCCGCACTTGCGACCGGAATAATCATGCGCCCTTATGAGTTGTGGATCGGGTTGCGCTATACCCGGGCCAAAAGAAATAATCATTTCATTTCTTTTATTACCGGAACGGCCATCCTCGGAATGGTCATCGGGGTAGCCGCCCTGATTGCGGTCATGGCGGTCATGAATGGTTTTGACCACACCCTGCGTTCGCGGATCCTGGCGGTGACATCCGATGTCATCATTCAGGGCAACGGGGTGCCGGTCATGGACTGGCAGACCGCTACCCGACGTTTGTCGCGGGTGCCGGATGTGACTGGCGTGGCACCCTATGTGCAGGCGCAGGCACTGATTTCCCATGATGGTCTGGTCAGTGGAGCGATGATTGAGGGCATTGATCCTGCTCTGGAAGGGAGAGTGGACAAGCTGGCCAAGGATATGAAAGTAGGCAAGCTGCAAAGCCTGCAAAGTCATCCCTGGAGTATTGTGCTGGGTACGGCTCTGGCCCGGCAATTGGGAGTCACCGTAGGCGATAGGATCACCCTGATTTCGCCCCAGGGCGGAGTCACCCCTCTGGGCGTGAGTCCGTCCTTGCGCCAGTTTACCGTGGTCGGTCTGTTTTCTGTGGGTATTTACGCCTACGACAGCGGCATGGCGTACATCAATCTGGGGGATGCCCAGCGCCTTTATGGGCTGGATAAAGGGGTGACCGGCCTGCGTATGCAGATCAAAAATCCCTTTGATGCACCGGCTTTTGCCGCCCATCTCCAGAAACAACTGGGGCCCGCCTTTTATATTCAGGACTGGACCCAGACCCATGAAAACTTTTTCAAGGCCCTGAGCATGGAAAAACTGGTCATGTTCGTCATTTTATCCCTGATTATTGCGGTGGCGGCATTCAACATTGTGGCGACCCTGGTCATGGTGGTGACCGACAAGGAAACCGATATTGCCATTTTGCGCACTCTGGGTGTCACGCCACGCAGTATCATGCTGATTTTCATGGTGCAGGGAGCGGTAATCGGCCTGGTAGGGACTTTACTGGGGGTATTTTTTGGTGTCCTGCTGGCCCTGAATATTCCCACCCTGGTGCCCGCCCTTGAACAATTACTGCATACCCAGTTCATCTCTCCGGAGGTGTATTCCATCAGTCAGTTGCCCTCTAAGCTCGAACCCTGGGATGTGGTGCATGTAGCTGTGGCGGCCCTGATCATGAGCTGGATTGCCACCTTGTACCCCTCCTGGAGGGCATCACGGGTCGCCCCGGCGGAGGCTTTACGCTATGAATGATGAATTGGTTCTGTCCGTAGAGCATTTGCGTCAGAGTTTTGCCATTGGCAGAGACAAGCTGGAAGTCATCCGCGACGTCAATTTGCAAATCCGCAAAGGCGAAAGCCTGGCCATTGTCGGCGCATCGGGGCAGGGTAAAAGTACCCTGATGCATCTGATGGGGGGACTGGAAAAACCCACAGGGGGCGTGGTCCGTATTCTCGGTCAGGAAATCTACAAACTCCGGGAATCTGCGCGCAGCCGCCTGCGCAACCAGAGTGTCGGCTTTGTGTATCAGTTACATCGCCTGTTACCGGAGTTTACCGCCCTGGAAAATGTGCTCTTGCCGCTCCTGATTCGTCGGGTGCCCCGGCATTCGGTACAGGCTTGGGGCGAAGAAATTCTGGCACGAGTCGGTCTGGGTGAGCGCTTGCAGCACAAGCCGGGCATGTTGTCCGGAGGCGAAAGGCAGCGGGTGGCCCTGGCCCGTGCCCTGGTAACCCGACCGGCCCTGCTTCTGGCGGATGAGCCGACGGGAAATCTGGACAGCGAATCGGCCGAGAGTGTCCATGACCTGATGCTCAGCCTGAACCGGGAATTGGGCACCGCGCTGGTTATTGTCACCCACGAGCCCGCGCTGGCGGCACATATGGGGCGGGTGTTGCGCCTGCAGAATGGTGTGCTGCAGACACTTGAAAGCTGATCCATTCCCGATGGTCCAATAAACTGCCGAAATCTCCGACGAACGAAGCAGGGGGAGCGATCCAGCGGCGGCCTTTGATTTGTAGTCACAAGAAGACTACATTAGAAACTCTGAAACCGATTTATGGGAAATCACCATGAGTACCACCGATACCTATGTCCGCGCTCGCATCGACACTAACACCAAGGAACGCGCCGCCGAAGCCCTCGAAGCGATGGGCCTGTCCGTCTCTGATGCTATTCGCTTGCTGATGTTGCGCATAGCCGATGAGCGCCGTTTGCCTTTCGAGGTAAAGGTACCTAATACGACTACCCGCAAGGCCATTGCCGAGCTGGAGGCCGGGAAAGGGAAGCGCTTCGCCAGCGTTGATGATCTGATGGCAGACCTGCATGCGGACGATTGACCGGTCTTCATCATTCAAACGTGATTACAAACGCGAAGCCAAAGGACAGCACCGGGCCACACTGGATGACGAACTGAAGCCCGTATTGGTGGCGTTGGCGACTGACCAGCTGCTTGATGCCAAATATCGCGACCATGACCTAAGCGGCGATTGGGCAGGTTACCGGGAATGTCACGTAAAGCCCGATTTGCTACTGATCTACCGCAAGTCGAATACCCATACGCTCAAGCTTGCACGGCTTGGCTCACACAGCGAGCTTTTCAGTTAAGCAGGTGCGGCCTGCAATCGAACACAGCGTGCTCGCAATCAACGGGAGTTTTCGGGGCACTTGGGCGCAATTTTGGCAAAGTGCCAGAAATCACGGTATGGCCACAGGCTGAAATGCCTTTATTGCTGGTGATTGAATAGGTCAGACCAGCGGATTATCAATCCGGGGGTCTGAATCATGGTCGTTACTGTAACCAGACAACGCGACTGATCGATACCGCTCAGAACAAAAAAGCCATTGTTGGTAGACGAATCACTTATTTCCCAAACCTTTTGCCTTAATCTTGGCGTTGATGTTCTGTATTTCTCTTTTCGAGGTGAGTGCATCAATAGTGTCCAAGTCTGGTATCTTTTCTTTTGCATATTCGGATATGGCTCGCTGAGTAGGCGGCGTCTGTCAAGGTAGTTGTCGCGTCCCCCATTTTTTAAGTAACCTTTTTATCCTGCCGCTGCGGGTTCAGATCTACCGCACCGACGGGTGTCCAATTGCGTGTGTGGCCTGACCAGCGCGCTGGGTTTCTCGCCTTGGCCGCCTCATAGAGGTCATGGCGCCTCGTCAGCAGTGCATGATCCTCGCCCCGATGGCGCTGGGCGGGGGTGACGAAGCGAATGCGGCTGTGACGATGCTCATGGTTGTACCAGGCGATGAAGTCACGCACCCAGATCCGGGCAGCTTCAAGGCTTGCAAAGCCGCTTTCCGGCCACTGTGGGCAGTATTTCAGCGTCCGGAACAGCGACTCTGAATACKGKCTCTTATACACATCTCCGAGCCCACG
>NZ_JACKZA010000030.1 GCF_015100155.1 Acidithiobacillus sp. HP-2
ATCCTGAGCCGCCAGAGGATGGCGGGCTTGCGGGGTCCGCGCGTTCATTCTGACAACAGCCGCGCCCGTTGCATCAGTTCCTGAATCAATCCGCGCAGGATGACGTTCTCACCGGGAAGGTTTCGTCCCTTGCGATAGGCAATAGCGATTTGTTCCAGTAAGGCGGTATCGGACAACTGGGTTTCATCACCTCCTCCCCCCCAGACCAACGCATAATCCCTTTCCCGCTTGTCTCTTTGTCGTTCAGCCGGGCTTTTGCCCATTTTTAAGAACCCCCAAAACGGTTACAGGAGCAGAGCATAAACCGTGACTGTAACAACCACAAGAGGAATCGCCCACCGATGAATTGACAACCGATCAAAAAGTCGACAAAGAATCCCGCTTTAGAGGCCCAGAAACCGCCCCAGAACCCACGTAAATCCTATTCCGGTACATTTCCATCACTCAACCACCAAAATCATGTCCTGAGCCAAATTCACCCTCTCTTTTGTAAAACCAGAGGGGGAGCCGCTGCTATTAGCAGTGGGGGACGCAGTCCCCGAAGGGGGTCGACCCGGCAAGCCGTAGGCGCGGACAGGGGGACCAGCAGGGTCCCCGCCGGGTTAGGTTTGTGCCCGGCGCCGTAGGCGGCAAGTGGGTGCTCATTAAAATAAGGGGGATGCCGGGAGGGACACGCAGGCGGACGCGAAGCGTCCAGAGGCGTGGGTTCGAGTCGGCGGGGGCGAAGCCCCCAAGAGACGGCGGCGAAGCTTGCGAAGCCAAGAATAATAAAAGGTTAATTAAAAGGATAAAAAGGATAAGGGCTGAAAAATGGCGGGCTTTTTACATAAAATTAGCGTGTTATGATTTCCACCCGTCACCTATTCCCCCTAACGAGGCATGAATTTAAGGCAAAAGTTCGATGGTTATCCACAGATTCGGAAGCATTTATTTGTCCTTTTGGCGACCCGTCACCTATTCCCCCTGCTTTTTTGAGGATCCGTCATCTATTCCCCCTGTCTTTTGGACGACCCGTCACCTATTCCCCCTGCTAAGCGATGCGAACAATGGGCTACAGAAGTCTCTTTTGGCGACCCGTCACCTATTCCCCCTGCCAAGCGTCACCTATTCCCCCCGCCAATCAACGCGACCCGTCACCTATTCCCCCTGCCAAGCGATATAGTGTCACGCTTTTTTTGCTGGTTGGGTGAGTTTGCTTGACGGCGATTAGCTGCCTTCTGTTCTGCCATAAATTCGTAGGTTGGCAGTAAACTATAAATCACGTCATCAAGTTTGCCGCGCTGGCCGCGCTTTTCGCTCTTGCTGATAGAACTTAAGGCTCCCAACTCCTTTAGTTCTTGCCACGCATCATCAACAGCCGCAACAGCTTGACGTTCGAGCCGGTACCCATTCAGCAGAGCGCTGTCCCGCTTCACCGTGCTGTAGTACACCTCGAATGGAGTCAACATGGCTGCCTGAGTATATTTCAAGACAAGCTGATTCAAGAGCCAGCGGGCAATTTGACTGCGGCATTTCATCATACGTTGATAGTTAAACTGGCGGTAAGTAACGCGATCAATGCTCTGAGTAACAAGGGGATGAAACTGCGCGGCGCACTTCAAATTCCGATCAGCGTCATAATCCTTTCGCCTAATCACCGTGAGCCGATCTAGATAGCTTGACCGCGTACAAATTTCGTCACCATCCGCGTTGAGCGCTACTATGTCAATGGTACTCAGGGAGAGGATGTCTAAGGCTTCAATAATCTCGTCATACCGCAAACTATGGCCTTGCCGCTCTAACTCGCTACGCAAAGCATGTAGGGAAAAAACGACTCCTGAGCGATAGTCGAGCCGGTCAAAAAAACCAGATTTCCGTTCAGCGGAAATCTTCCTCAGTGCGTGCTCGATTAATTCCTCCCGCGCGCTTGGATAGTAACTCTGTCGCTTACCGTTCTTACCAGTTACACGTGCGGGGTGGATTACCGCAGTAAATTTCCGTCCACGATACTGGAAAGGAAGTTCAAGTTCTTCGAGAAAACCATCTGCCGTTCGCATGCTGTTCATGCGTGCGCGGGATACAGAATAACGAGGAATATTATCCCAAAGGTCTACAGCATTTGATAGTAACTCCCTCTCATTTTCACCGTTCGCCAAGAATCCCTGAAACAAACTGAGTTGTTGGTTTGCGAAAGCTTCTGGCTGCACTGGCACAATAGTCTTTCGACTTCTAGACTTTTTAGCTGGCGTCGGCTTATCGATCATGTTCCTGCCCTTCCGGCATCTTACTTTTCTTCTTTCATGAATTCCTGAAATAATAAATTCAGCAATTCATTCAGTTTCAAGCCTCGGTCGAGGGCTGCTTGCTTAAAGGCACGCACAAACTCGGGAGGCATCCTGAATTGTAACGGAACAAGCTCTGAAGATGGGGTTACACCACGCTGGCAGCTGATGCTTTGGGAACGAATTTTTGCTGGTATTAAATCGGCACCAGTTAGACCAATAGTCGCAGTCTTAGCCATTAGCATTTCTCCTTGCTGATTTACTTTTTTCATTAAAACATGAAATAATGATAAGCCACAAGGCGTGTATTTCATCTGCTGCTGGACCTTTTGGGGCAATTTCCTGCGCTGTACGCCCACCGGTCATTGCAACAGCATAGGCCACCCGGTCCACAATAAATTTTTCAGCAACACGGCCGTGCTGCGAGAGAGCGGCTACAGCTTGTGCAGTGATTGTCGCTTGAGATTTCGCCTGATTGATAATAAATAAGAATGGCTTATTCGCTTGCTTAACAATCTCTACGGTATCTGCCACGGCCCAAAGATCTGCAGGAGAAGCTCTGACGGGTATTAGAACAAGATCGGCAAGCTCAATAACAGTCTTGCTTTGTTCCGAGATGGTTGGCGGCGTATCAATGAAACAATATGCCGCATTCTGTGTAGCAAGGGTTTGCAAGCCCATTGGTAACCGTGCGAATGGAACCTCCAGCTTTCCAGGCGTCTCTGCCTCTCGGCGAGAATGCCACTGGCTCAATGTAGATTGCTTGTCTGTGTCAACTAGCCATACGTCTCCACCACCGGTTCGCTCAGCTTCGACAGAAAGATGCGCGGCAAGCGTTGTTTTGCCACTCCCACCCTTTTGTGACGTGACAGCAATTGTTTTCATTATTTAATCCTTTCATGATTGCATTTTTGCATTATTTCATGAAATAAGTGTGCGGGCAAATTCTTAAGCTCATGGGAAACCATATGAAAGGAACACCCGGCTTTCCATGCACCTCTACCCCTCAGCGAGAATGTCACTGGCTCAAAAGTTGTCTGTCTGTGTCAACTAGCCATACGTCTCCACCACCGGTTCGCTCAGCTTCGACAGAAAGATGCGCGGCAAGCGTTGTTTTGCTACTCCCACCCTTTTGTGACGTGACAGCAATTGTTTTCATTATTTAATCCTTTCATTATTGCATTTTTGCATTATTTCATGAAATAAATGTGTGGGCAGGTTAGTTTTAAGGTAGCTGCCTCTGAAGAGAGGCGTGCCCGCACTCGTGGAGAATAAGCCAGACACAATGCAACGGACGCCGCTGTATACAGTCAGAGATTAGATTCAATCTGTATGCTGGAGTAGGGGGGTAAGAAGTAGGTTGAAACGCTAGACCATTAAACCACGTGAAAAACCATCAATTGGGCAACCAGCATGATCAATCGAACACAACCTGGGTTCAATGATGTCGGACTTAATTTCATTAAAACAAGAAGATGCCTTAATCTAACCTACTATTTCGCGTAAGCATTTCCCCCAATACCCCCTCACTGACGGCCCGTTTGGCCTCCAGCAGGGCAGCGATGTCGCTATCGATGGTCTCCGCGATGAGGGGCAAATAAATCTCCACCCGCCGATTTTGCCCAATCCGGTAGGCGCGGTCCTCCGCTTGATCCTGCGCTGCCGGGGTCCAGGGCCGCGATACAAAAAACACGTAGGTGGCGGCCGTCAGGTTCAGCCCGACGCCAGCCGTATCAATGGTCGCGACCAACCAGCGTACGGATGGATCCTGCTGGAAGCGGTGCACGGCCCGATCCCGGGCCTTGTTGGTCAGCGCACCCGTCAGCGTGACGGAACTATCGCCCAATTGTTCAGCAAACCAGTGTACCGTTTCCCGGTACTGGCAAAAGATCAGCGCCTTGGCCGTTTCCTGGAGATTATCGAGCACATCCAGCACGACTTCGCGCTTGCCGCGCTCCAACAGGATACGCATCCGGCCAATTTTTTCGATGGCGCGCAGTTGCTCGTTATCGCGGATCTCCGCATAAGCGGCTACCCAATCGGGTTCAGGGTTTACGGATAGGGTCTGATGATATTTACCCGGCAGGGTCAGCACTTCATGCTTTTGCCGGCGGAGCATCCATTCCTGAATACGGGTACCCAATAGGGCGCGTTGTTCAGCCTCTCCGGCATACAGCGACCGAAAAGCCGACAGCGATAAAGCCCCCATGGGGTGCCCACCCAAACGCAGCAGGGTCCAAAGCTCTTCTTCCCGGTTCAGCATCGGGGTGGCGGTCAGCAGCCAGCGGCGGGGAATCCGTTGCGCCAGACGAAACGCTTCCTGCGTGCGGCGGGCGCCGGGTTCCTTGAGATAATGAGCTTCATCGAATATGGCGACGGTGTAATGGCCATCCAATGCCCGGAGCAACTCATAATTGACGATAACAAAGCGTACGGTCTCTGAGGCGGTTTCTGAATGATTCTCCGGAGGTTCGGTGACGCCGGCAGCGAGGGAAGGGGACTGGTCGATAGCCCTGGCTGCGGCCAGGGACTCCACCCGTGCAATGGCACAGTCGGGGATTCCTATGGCTTTTAGTTCGGCTTCCCAGTTGCGTTTGAGGCTCGCCGGACAGACGATCAACGCACGGCGGGGACTGTCCCCGTTGCTGGTGTCGGAAGGGGCCTCCAGCACCGCCAGGGCCGCCACCAGGGCCTGCCGGGTTTTGCCCAGGCCCATGTCATCGGCCAGAAGGGCGGTACTGCGAGCCAGCAGAAAGTGCAGGCCTTCCGCCTGATAGGGATAGAGTCCGTAGGCCTCGGACATGGACCGGATCTGATCGGCATCCACATCCAGCAAGGACAGTGGCGTGATCAGCGGCACCAGAACGGCGGGGCCTTCTGTCGGATAACCCGCAAAAGCGGCTGCGTCGCCGTGTTCCGGCTCGATGTCGCCTTCTTCCACGTGGATCAGCCCCGTGGGCTGCAACGTCCCGCTCTCAAGGAGCTCCCAGAGATCGTTGTGAATCGTCATGTAAGGGCGCGGGATCGCACCCAGACGTTCCAGGCGGTCCTGCAGTTTCTCCAGAGGAGAATCCACCACCCACCAGGGTTTATGCCAATGACCCCGCATGTTGCGCAGCAGCGTGACCAGGACGGGGTCGTAGGCAAAACGCACGGCCTGGCGCCCATCAGTCAAAGGCTGTATCTGCACATCCAGCTGCGGGGCCACAAACGCACGGGGGTTCTGGGTCGCTTTTTCGAGGAAGGCCTCGGATCGGGGGAGCGGAAACCGGTCGGGATCCATTTCAGCGAGTTCCGCCATTATCTCCCGGGCGGCGCCCTGAGGGACGACCCAGGCGCGGGAAGGCTTGCGCCAGACCCCGCGATGCTCCTGAAAAATAGCCCGGATCACCGCAAGATGATCGGGATCGTACTGCAGAACAAAACCCACCCGTTGGCCATCATGCAAGATGAATTGCAGGAGGGGAGTTACCGGAGGCTTTTGCGAAGCAGCGGGGTTCATACGGAGAAAGATACCGCAAAAGGGTGGGTAATACCGCGAAAAGTACGGGTTGAACCGCCCCGGGTTCTATGGAGGCTCTACAACATGACAGAATGGAGCCAATACGATGACGACGAAGACTCACAACAAGATGAACAAATTTTCTGTAGAAGTGCGTGAACGGGCCGTGCGGTTGGTTCAGGATCACTGGGGAGAATACCCCTCATTGGCAGCAGGCGCTTTTCCAGGTTCTCATGCAGGCTGATCCGGCGCTTTCCGACCGGCATCAGCGCGACACCCGCACGTAGCTCGGCTACCGTGATCGCGGACAGGTAGAGCATGCCGACATGGTGGAAAGACGGCCCGCTTGCATTATTGACGCAGACGATCAATCGGGGGCTACCAGGATCGATTCGGGATGCCTTACCGGATTCCTTGCGTTTGCCAGGGCAATTGGGGGGGCAAATAAACCGTAACCGACCTGTAAGGTCAATAAGTGATTATATTTCCTATGAAAGCCTGTTTCAAATAAGATATTCTCAACAGGAATCACAAGGTTCCCCTATTTATTGCGAAACGTAGTAACTGGTTTCGTTGTTTAATTCATTGCGGGAAGGGTGTTTTTGCTCTAATAATCCTCGTGCTCCAGCCGCATATATGTTGGGATAGCTATGGTTACAGAAAATGCGTAAGACGTATCGTTTAATTAACTTCAATATATTTACAAGGATATGGGCAGCCCTTCTCGGCATTTATCTACTTCTGCATGGCCTAAGATTTTTCTCACACATAGGGCAAAGTGCGGATAATGTGCCAGCAGCAGGCATGTTGTGTCTGGCGGTGTTGAGTTTAGTCGGCGTTTTTCATTTTCGTAAGCATCACATGCAAGACCTGCAAGATCAGTTTTCATGGTCGGTCAACAGCTTCTGGTTTGTCTTGTGCTGGATAGGCCTGCTTATTGTTCTATCGGTTCTCGGGCCAATCATACAAATCTATTTCGTTCTGTCTGGTGTGTATGTTTCGGCAGAATGGGGCATGCAAAAATTTTTTCATCGAGAGCTGCCATTTATCAAACCTTGGAAGTCCAGCGCCCTGCGCGCAGTAGCCAGTGCACCGGCCACCTACATCTGGCCACGTCCGGAGGACGTTCCGGCTCGCTCGACGTTATCCATATCGGAACGGTTCGCTCAATGGCGAGTGCTGTCCGGCGTAAAACCTATACCCGAAGATACCATCAAGCTAGCGGGTGATGAAGGAGAACGGGCTGTGCTGAAAACCCTGCAGAGACACCGATCACTTAAAGGCTCTTATCTATACGTCAACAAACGCATTCCCAATATACAGCCGGGGCATCCTTTACTTCCCGGCAAACGCACCGAAATTGATCTGATATTGCTCACCCCACGTCATATCCACGTGATCGAAATCAAAAACTGGTCGGGTCGTCTAGAATCAGACGCAAAGAATCCTGACGTATGGATTCGGCAACGACGCTATGATCCGGGACCCAAGCCATGCGCTAACGTTGTAGCAACCAATGCTCTGAAAGTTCGCAGTCTGAAAAGTTATCTTTCTCAGCAGGGTATTCCAGTAACAGATGCACACCTACGTAATTATGTATTCTTTACCAATGCCAATCTCTCTCTTGCCGGGACGGTTGCCCGAATGCCAGAGATTGTGACCATGGATGCCGTCAGGCGATTTTCCGCAAAGGTCGGTATGCGAACACTCGACAAAATCATACTGCAGCTCGCTCGTGTGGTATTAGAGCGAGAACAGGCGGATCAGATAGGGCAGGGTTTATGTGAGACCTTTCCTGAGCCGCTGCATGCCGCTTTGGAAAAAACGCTAGACAATCTTCCGACCTGGGATCGACTAGTGCTTCATGGAGGACGAGAGGTGACGGGTGATTTCATTTGGGCGGATGCCTGGGGAGCCCGTTGTCTTCCGAAGTCTCTGCAGCGTGGGCATTACTATCGAATAGACTGGCAATACAATAAATACTGGGCGTTGTTATACACATTGGTCGGGCGGTCTTTAGGAAGCATTAATAACCGGATACAGGCCGACCCTCATGGTCAGGTGTATTTTCATGCTGCGGGGCAACCGAATCCAGAGACCTTCCCACTAGCGCAAGTTACTCGAATAGAAAAGGGATAACCGCTTGGAGGTAGGAACAGGTAGGCTGAAAGTCAATCTGTTTAACGCACGAAAAATAGATCATCTTTCCATTTCTAATAATAAATCTATGTGTTTATTTTGAGAAACTATTTTTTCTATCTCAAGTAATCATGGAGCCCATTCCATAATCAGCACTCCTCACTCCGTGCGTCTTAATATTTAATAAATACTAGCCGATCAGATATATAATTATGCAGCATATTTTATTAGTTATCAACGCTCTCGGAGATGTATTCCCACCATCCTTATCATACACACAGAAGACTAGGATAGATCAACTTGTTGTCAGCGTCTTGATAATGATGTAGTGATTTTCCATCCCGCTTCAAGATTAAGCATTCAGGCGCAGGAAATCTAATACCGTATTTGGCAAGACCTGTTGCATCAGTGTGCCATCTAGGTGATAGTACATTCTATCAACTTAACGTTCATGGTATATTACCCTAGTTCTCACCTCAGAGAAAAGCATGTCGAGGAAAAAATGGTAACAGACATAAGAAATAAGCCGCTATCCAATGTGCAGCTGGCAACTTCATTGTGGTGGAGAATGACATGGCGACAAACATTGTTCGCAGTTTTTTTAACTATCATTTTCTATCTTCTGGATGGGTATGACATATATTCTACCATATTAAACCCAAGTAATTTTTGGGGGGTATTGCTAGATTTCTTTGTAGATGCGCCACTTATTATTATATTTTTTTCTTTGTTCAGCATATTCATATTAAAAATTCAGGTATGGAAAAGAAAAATAAATATTGACGGAGAAAGTTATTATTTCTGCTTCTCTGGATCAAAGAAGAAAAGGTCACTTAAAACAATAGAAGCGATAATTGTCTTTATAGCCATATCTTGGATGGCCTGGTTAATAAACGGGCTTTTAATTTTCTTGTTTTGGTGGATACCAGGATTTATTATTGTTTCTTATCTGGTGGCGAAGTTTATTGCTATAGCCTGGTATATAGAATATCCTCTAGGAAAATTGAAACTATATTATTGTGTGGATAATCATGTGGCGTAATATCATTTTAGCATTTGAGAAGTCATTGCGAGACGGCATACGTAGTTGGGCATGGCCCATGGTAATTCTCGTCGCTGGAATAGAATTAGAGTTGGTTGCTCATCTGATAGCATGGATATCTCAATTAAGTTTGCCGCCAGGTATTGTGATATTTAATATTTATTAAGATGACTTTCAGCAGGAACCGTACGGTGTCGGGAATAGTCAGGCCATTCACTGCCACAAAGGAATATTCACTCTTCACAATTCTCCAATCCATGATTATCAAGTAACACACAACATACGATATTTGAAACATGCGGCGTATCGCCAAATAGATACGACACCGAAGCCGGGCCAGCAGCTTTTATCTGTCAGGACGTAGGATGCTAGATACAGGTTCTTCCACAGGGCCCCTACTCAACCCAAAAATAGCGATGCGGAGCATGGATAAGCGGCATCACCGTTTTTCATGAATTTGTCGTTAATCATCCATTTATGGTACTTTATGCGCAACATTATTCTATAGATGGATAATAAACAGGGTGAAGCCATTAGCCAAAAACGCCTTGCCGCCCAAGGTGCGCAAATCTCTCAAAAAACTGGGGGAGGATTTGCGTACCGCGCGCTTGCGCAGAAATATCACGGTGGCCCAACTCGCCGAGCGCGCAGGGGTATCCCCCGGAACCATATTGCGGCTGGAAAACGGAGATCCCGGGGTGGGCATGGGTACATTGACGCTGACCTTATGGCTTCTGGGGTTGAATGATCGCATGATGCAACTAGCGGATGAGACGAAAGATGGTATTGGTCTTGCCCTAGAGGCAGAGCAGCGGCGGAGACGGGCGAGAAAAATCGTCTTCAAGGCGCAGTAATCCAGGATGTTAGCGTGAAACACGAAGATGCAGTGCACGTTTTCATGGATGTTGCAGGAAATCCTCACCTGTTAGGTAGATTCTGGTGCCATTATCGGGGTGGCCATGAAAGCACATCGTTCGAATACGACAACGCATGGTTGACCAGTCAGATCGGGTTTCCCATCGATCCTGAGTTACCGCTACTCCCCGGCGTATATCATTCTCCGTCGCTTTTTGGTGTGTTCTCTGATGCCGCACCAGATCGATGGGGTCGGCTGTTGATGCGCAAAGGAGACCCGTCAAAACGACCGCTATTCACGTCAGATTATCTGTTGCGTGTGGATGACGGCTTACGCATGGGTGCTTTGCGGTTCCGTGTTGGCAATGGTCCTTTTTTGGCAGCCGAATCTCGGGTTCGCGTTCCGCCATTGACTGAGCTGCCGAGGCTGGTCGCTGCGGCGCAAAGGTTGGACGCAGGCAATAACGACCGGGAGATGGAGGATATCCGGTTGCTGTTGCGACCGGGAGCCTCGTTGGGCGGTGCCCATCCTAAAGCCGCCGTTATGGATAAAGAAGGATCCTTATGGATCGCCAAATTTCCCGGCGTTCACGCGGAAGACCGCTACCGTTCTCATTGGGAATACCTGTCCGTTCACTTGGCCAGACAAAGCGGTATTCACGTCCCCGATTATCGGCTGCTTCATTTGGCGGGCAATACGAGCGTTTTTTTAACGCGGCGATTCGATCGGGACGCCATTGGGCACCGCATACATTATGCGTCCGCCATGACCCTCCTCGGCGCACGCGATGGCGATACGCGATCTTATGAAGAAATAGCGGAATCGTTACGCGAACTGGCAGCTCCCGCAGAAGATGTGCGGGAGCTATGGCGCCGCATGGCTTTTTCAGTATTGGTCAGCAACGTAGACGACCACCTGCGGAATCATGGCGTGCTCTGGTCGCCAGCGGCAGGATTCCGCCTGTCTCCCGCTTTTGATATCAATCCTTCGCCGCCGTCTCACGACCGGACCACGCATGGCACCACCCTACGGGTCGACGGGACAACCACGATGGATTTCACGTCGATATGGGCGGCTGCTGGCGATTTTTTATGGAAAGAAGCCAACGCCCGCGCGGCGGTGCGACAGATCGCACAGGCGATTGCAAACTGGGCGGAAGAAGCGAAAAAAGCGGGCATTCCCAAAGCGGAGGTGGAGCGATGGAGAGGCGCATTTGCGCATGAAGACTTTGATGTAGCGATGGATATAGGCCTGGAATAGTAGCCACTGCAAGAGCTTGGTACCTGCCGCCGTAATCATCGGGTAAATACGCTCCTCACTCCAGCAAATGCAGATATCGGCTGGTCACCACGATACTACTATGCCCCATGTTGGCCTGTACCTGGCGCAAATCCATACCCTGTGCAAGCCACAGACTGGCGGCGGTGTGCCGCAACAGATGGGGTCCGACCTGCGGCTTATGAATCGCGGTGCGCTCAATGAGGCGCCGGATCACCAGGTACATAAAAGCAGCGCTTAAGGGCTTCCCCTGATCAGTCAGAAACAGGGTGTCCGCTGCAGACGGAAGCCGGTGCCTGGCGGTGAGCCAAAGTTCCATAGACTCGGCGGGCGGGGGAGGGAAGCGCACCAATCTTTCCTTGTTACCTTTACCGATGACGCGCAGGCGTCCGGAGAGATAACCGTTCAGGGCATCAAGCCTGAAGCTCGCCGCTTCATGGGCACGCAATCCTGTGGACAGTAAAAAATCGACCAGCGCCGCATCCCGATAGCCGGCAATGGTTTCAAACCGCTTGGCTTCGGTGCAGAGCTGGTCGATCTCCGCATGATCGAGGACGGGAGGCAGACGATGGGGTTTGGCACCACCGCGTCCCCCGCGACCGCCCTGGCCCCCCGTGAGGGCCCGTTCAGCGCGTTGCCGGACTTTTTCCTCACGGAGCACTCTGGCTGGATTAAAGGGAAAGTCCCGCGTTTTTTGCAGCCAGTCAAAAAACAGCATGAGGGCGGAGTATCGGACCATCTGTGTAGAAACCGGTGCGATGCCGTTTTTAGATTGAACAATCCAGTTTTTCACGAAAGACAAGGAAACCGCTTCTATCTGTTCTATGCCGCTTTCCTCGGCATGATGGAGGAACTGACGGGATTTCACCGTATATCCCTTGATGGAGGTCTGCGCGTAGGGAATCTCAAAAAATGGACTTTTCAGCCAGTTTTCAAAGTCTGCGACGAGAGAATCTATGGGTATCATCGGGTCTCCAAGAGTTTATTGTGACTGTAGATCGGATAATAGTATACATTATTCTATCTAAGAATGTCTCAATGCTACCAAGAACAGCGCAAAAAACAAAACGCTTATTCTATATATGTGCTTGCATTTACAAAAAACCGGCATAATATCGAATCATCGTATGATTGCCATGGATAACCGCTATGCAGATTGGAAGGCCAACCAGACGGGTTTGTGCAGATTTCTTCGATGATCCCGCAATCGAGCTGGATCTGCTGGAAGTTCAACTGGGGATAAATCGGGCTTACCGCAACAAAGGCGAGCGCGATACAGCTTTGATGGAACTGGCCGTGCTCTCCCTGAAAAAGCATGTTGCGGCGTATTCCGGGCTGAATGGGGACAAGTACCCCAGTTATGCAGATGTAGCAGCCTGGCTCGAATCGGACGGATACCTCTCGAAATTTACGGATTTTCTGTTGCACGACAAAAAACCCGCCCTGATCGCGCACGACCCATCGCAACCAGCAGAACCGGTGGACACGGAACATGGACACCCCGACTAAGGCTATTGCCCAACCCTGGGAGAGGGCGGTGCAGCACCTGTCTGCGATTCTGGAACGTCGGCAGGGGATCTGTGCCTGGGAACGCGCCACCGACGGTCGCTGGTATCTGATTCAGGTCGTGCCCACGCTGTTTCCCGATGAGGAGGTCATTGAAATACGTTGGGGCGGTCGCCAGCGGCCCCCCTCACGCATTTTGCGCCTCCCTCTGGAGAAGACCTGGGATACCGTGGCCTGGTCCCGGGATATTTGCCGACGCAGATACCAGCATGGGTATTATCCCGTCCCCTGAGAAAAACGTTAATATTAATAACCAGACATCCGTCCCTAACACAAAAGAAAAAACAAAAAATCTGTCCTACATTAAAATTTTTTGCGCTCCCGTGCTCATCTCCTGTCTAGGCACCCGCATCAGAAGCTTATCCGCAAAAGATTGGAAGCTCTCCACCACAGCATCAAAGGCAGGAATGTTTCCATAAATCATGATCTGGCAAAATCGCTCATACCGTGCGCGGATGTCTGCGTCTGCCAGATGGGTGATTTCATCTTGAAGCACCGCATACGGATGATCTTTGAATGCGGGGAACTGGTTGCCGTAGGTTTCCCGGTCTCGTTCAACAGTACCCGCAAATAAAGGAGCCACTACGCCGGAGAGATCACCCTTGGCCTGCAGAATGCAGTGGACATCATACAGGTGCCGTACGAGCCGATCATCGTAGTCACCACGACCACATCCAGCCCTGTCCGCTGCCGTGCGACGCAAATAACCCACTACCTTGTCGGACAAGGTATCTTCAATGCTGACAACCGGAACCATGGGTAGCAGAGCCTCTATCGGACTATTCAGCACGCGATCCAGAATCGTTCGTAAGGGCTTTAATTCGACGTTGGCTACAGGCTCAAAAGCGGTGATTTCCAGCTTAATCTGTGGTCGTAACGCATCTGAGCGCGCGAACACCGAGGCATATCCGAAATTGCCCATGATGTAAGCATTCCCGTTCCTGCTCTTGAGTTCCCCTTCCAGGGGGAATCCCGCTTGTTCCATGGCGTTGTGAATATCAATCTTTATGGCGGATAGAAATTTGCGACGCTGGTTCTGGCTGGTGACGTCCGGTGGCAACACAATCCGAAAATCGGCATCTTCGGACATGCGCTGGATGACCTGTTGTGCTTGGGAGAGGGAAGTGCCGCCACCAAAGATAATTTGTGCATCACGGGCCTTGCCAGCCGCGCAAATGGCACGAACGGCGTCAGCTACCAGAATGTCTTTCTCGATCATGTCCTTTGGAAGCAGGACGAGGTGTTCCTCAACAATGCTGGAAACCATTTCTGCCGTTTTTTCACCGAGACATCGGTACCCATTTTCCACGACGTTCATAGTTCACCATTCTTTTGCCAGAATAAATTTTTCGAACGATACGGCTACCCCCGATTTCATAAGCCAGCCAGACAGGGATTTGCGTACTTCGATCATCGTTGTATGCCCGTAAGGCACTATTAGGGCCATAAGAAACGCCAAGCTTCCGCAGCACCTCCCTACTAAATTGATCTACAGGAACCGCCGGAATCACGGCGCCGGTAAGCGTACCTACTTTCCCACGCACGAGTACCCCATATCCCCCACGTACCAACATACCCTCAGCGACCAGTGCTCTGATGGCCTTATCCACGCCAGAGCGGGATTTAGATAGCGCGTTAAACTCTGAACGAATAAAGGCATTTTCATCTGGGCGAGCAGACAGATAATCCAGAATTCGCTGTTTAACCTTTGAGGTTTTCATGAAGCGCTCTCCATACCTAATGGACACATTTTTGCATTGTTGAGCTATCATGTAAAATCAGGAGGATAGACTTCTATCCATACCAATGCAGTCTCTTTTGCTGTATCAATCCAGATGCATCTTTGCAATGTGATTACTTTTCATGAAGGCAGCACTTTTATAGGTTCTAGGCTTGTCTGGGGTGTTGGCCATACTGCCAGCCTGCTCCCGGTATATGTTCGGGCAAATGGTCACTCAATATGTCTACCCACAAAACCCCGCTCGTTTTTTGCATTGTTTCGACCGATTTGTTGTACCCAGACTTTGGGCTTACATCGTGTCTGTGCGGTTTTGATTTGACCACGGCGCGCGGGGTTATGTTTTTGTAGTTACCCCCGCGATGCCGAACAATCTGGTCAGGCTACACCGTTGCATGGATCCTTTTTTGTGACAGGCCGCGCTTATCCGCGTAAGCGGCCAATGGCTATTTGAACCGCCCCGGATTCGGTGGAGGGTATTTACTAGCCCATCAAGCGGCCCTGTGGCACCGGCAAGAGCCATCTCGCCCAGGCGCTGGGGCATTGTGCCATCCGCCAGGGGGTGGACGTGCTCTTTATCACCCAAGGTGATCTGGTGGGCTCCCTGCATGCAGCGCGGGCCACCGGTGGCTTTGACCGGCGCTTCCGCCAACTCGCCAAAGTGACGCTACTGATCATCGACGACTTCGGCCTCAAACCCATGCGCCCGCCCCATGACGAGGATTTCCACGACCTCATCGCCGAACGCTATGAGCGCGTCTCCACCATGCTGACCAGCAATCTCGTCTTCGCCGAATGGGGAGACGTCTTCCCGGCCAACCGCATGCTCGGAGTGGCCACCCTGGATCGGCTGCGCCACGGCGCCTATCGACTGATCCTGGAAGGCGATAGTTTTCGCGCCCCACAACCGCTCCCGGAATCCCCAAAAAACACCATTGCGAAAGGAGTCAAAAACACCCATTCTTAACACCGTTCGAGACCCCATTTCAGGCACTTTGAAATGGCGCCATTACGCCGCACATCGGTGGCGCCATATTGCCGGTCAGTGACAGGGTTTGATCGTGCCCGCGATGCGGGCATTGAAAACCATAATCTCCTTAATCCGTCAGCTTTCCTGGCTTTCGAGCCAATCTTCATAATCTTCCCGTTTTTCATCAATGAAATCCTCAATCACATCAAAGAGGTTTTCATCCATGGTTTCCAGAGACTTCAGCACACCCGTCATTTCCCAGATGGTGTACATTTCTACGGAAGTTTTCAGGGAAACCTCCCAGGCCGTTTCTACCGTTTGCAGCGTGCGAACCGGGATTGCTTTGCGTAGAATCCGCAAATCTCCTTCAACCTTCTGAATATTGGGGCCCCAGTCCGGGAAATGATCGGGCTGGATCATGTCAGGAGAAAGCTGGTTACCCGTGGTAATCAGTTTGAGCATTACGCGACCAAAGGGGCGCAACACATCTTTGGCCGATTGCATACCATGGCGAATGGAGACTTCGCGCATGATCATGACCAGTCCACCGGGAGAATTCTTGAAAGGACAACGTGCTGCACAGGTCATGCACTGAGCACAGGCCCAGATTTTTTCCTGCATGGCGTCATAAATCTGTTCCACGTTTTCGGTCCAGAGCAACTGGACAATTTCACGGGGACTATAATCGTAGAACTGCGCCGACGGGCAGGTAGCCGTACAAATGCCACAATTCAAACAGCCATTGAGTTCGTGGTCATAACGAAAATCCGCACGGATTTCGTCAAACATCTCTTTCATTTCAGCGTAAGTCGCCATCTACTTGCTCCTCGCTTATGCTCAATACATTGAGCCTGTTCAACCACCAGTGCAGAACACTGGTTCAGTCTTCCTGTCGACTCAGCAGGCAAAAAGCGCCCCATTACGGGGCGCTTCCCAACCTTGTTATACGATACCTTTGGCCGCAAGCAGGTCCATGGAATCGCTGACGTTGTCGGGAATGCCGACCTTGCGCGCAGACAGGCCCATAGCCAACCCTAACAACTGGGTGAAGTAAATGACCTTGACGTTGGATTTGATACCGAATTCCGTCTCCGCACGGACCTGGTGCATTTCCAGCCCGGAGTGACAGGTCGGACATTCCGTCGCAATAACTTCAGCACCGGCATCTTCGGCTGCCTGGAGGATGTTCAACACCAACTGCGTGGAGGTATCCGAATCAGAAAGCGTATGCGCACCACCACAGCAAGCGGTTTTCAAGGGAAAGTCTACGGCTACGGCACCCGCTGCATTGAGCAGGTCGTCCATAAAATGCGGGGCATAGCTGGATTCAGAGCCGGGACCCTGATCTTTTTCCGGAAAAATCTGCCGGGGACGGGTGTACATACAGCCATAATAATTGGCTATTTTCAGACCGTTCAGACTTTTCTTGACCTTGCTCTTGATGCCATCAGGACCGACTTCTTCCATGAACCATTCCAGAGCATGCAACGTCCGTACATCACCGTCGTATACCGGATCGCCGGATTTGTCGGCCAGATCCTGAACCGTCTTCATGGTCTCTTCGGAAGTGGCACATTCATATTCCGTCTGCTTCAGATTGCGGTAACAACCGTTGCAAGGGGCCATCACCGTATCACAACCCTGCAATTTGCTGGCAATGGCCAGATTGCGTGCGGACATGTAGGTCTGCAGCATGGGGTGGATATTCTTCACCTCCATGGCGCCGCAACAGTTGTAGTCTTCGAGGTTTTCCATCTGCAGGCCAAGTTCCTTGACCAGAACGCGCGTGGACTTGTCGTAGGGGCCGCCGGAACCTTCCAGCGCACAACCCGGATAATATGCAACCTTAGCCATGATGAGCGGCCTCCTTCTGTGCTTTCACGTATTCTGCGAGTACTTCTCCGGTCTTGCCCCAGGACTTGGTTTTCGGACGGAAAACAAAATTCAAGCCCATTTTCGCCAACTGCCCCAAAGGCAAACCCTTGGACAGCCGCTTTCCGAATTCAATTATCCAGTCCTGAACCAGAGGCTGATTGGAACGCTTGTAAAAACCCATCATGACTTCGGTATCTTCAATGCGACCAAACTCAATACACTGATGGGTGAATTCTTCGTCAAAGTGGGTGGAAAGGGTCTTGGGGGTCAGCCCATTATCTTCCATCCAGTGTGCGGTGGCTTTCATGACGCCTTCAGGACGCACGTCCTTGGGGCAAATGTTGGTGCACTTGTTACAGGACACGCACTGCCAGATGATGTCTTTATCTTTCATCAACTCGGCCTTCAGGCCCAGACGAATCAGATAAATCCAGTAACGGGGATTGAAGTCCACGTTCTGGGCGTACATGGTGCAGGAGTTGGTGCAGGAACCGCACTGCCAACAACGATGTACATTCTCGCCACCGCTGTAGCTCTGAATGATTTTTTCGAAATTTTCATCATAGTCGGTGAGTGTACGAGGAGTAATCATCGTGTTCCAGGACCCTGAAACATCCACTCCGTCCACTACCAGATGGTCGTGCTGTAAAATCCGATCTGGATCGATCAGTGTTTTTTCATGAATAGCCATAGCTGCTCCTAAACCCTAATTCATCACGCCAAAGTCTAAATGCACAAAGCAATCTGCTATTGCCCGTACATCCTGTGAATACCGATGAGCGAGAATTTTTTAAGCGCCCGCTTTCATGTTGATATGTTGGTTAGTGGCGAGTTCGGGGTTGTAGAGGTATTCCACATTTCCCTGCTCGACCTGTTTGAGGTATTCCTGGAAGTCGGCTTTGGCCTTGTCCCAGCTGATGCCCATTTTTTCCACCAGATCTTCACAGGGTGAAGCATGCCACTGGAGCTGGACGATCTTGAAGGGATCAGCGCCACAGGCCAGGGCGGCCAGCTGCACGTCTGCAATGATCGGGATGCTGTAGTTCATGTCATGGGCCTTGCCGATCCACTGGTTCTTGTCCATGGTGGTGATACAGCCGGTGTCGATGCCAATCATGACGTCGGCGTTGGCTTCTTCCCGGGCGACCTTGATCTTGCGATTCATGGTGAAGCTGCGGGTGAATTCGCGCTCGGAGATGATGTGCCGGAAGCCAAAGCCACAGCAGTCATACCAAGTGGAGTAGTCGATGACCTGGGCTCCCAGCGCCTGCGCGACCGAGGTGCCAACGGCCGTGCGGTTGCCACCGAGAATGCTGTTGTCGTAAATGGCGTCTTCCGCCACCATCTTGTAGTAGTGACAGGCCGCATGGGTGGTCACCCGGATGTTGCTCATGTCGATGGTCTGCAGTTCGCTGGCAATGCGGTTGCGCATGACATGCAACCATTCACTGTAGTGCACGACTTCTTCGGGAATGACAATCTTGCCATCGACCAGACGACCGAGCTTGCCGAGGATCTTCTTGACCTTTTCGCGCAGTTCGGCAGATTCAATCAAATACTTGCGGATTTCCTTGTAGTTGCCGAAGGAGGTGCCGCAGTGGACCAGCGGGAAGAAGTGGCCGTTTTCATAGCCGTGCTGCTTGCCGGAGACATAGGCCTGATGGAAGTTGCGCAGGAAGACGGCGGCGAGGGATTCAACATTGCCGATGCCAGAGCCGTGGTAGTTCCAGGCGGTGCAGGAGGTCTGGTCAGTTTCGTCCAGATAATCCGTGCCAAAGTGGTTCATGAACCAGAGCAGGCTGGTGGGATAGCCGGGAATGTTGCCACACTGACCGCAGCTCTTGTGATGCCACAGATTGTTGGTCGGAACGCGCTTATTCCAACCATACAGAGTATTCACATTTACGGGCTTATGTTCATCGGTAATGCGGTGAACAATGATTTCACCTTCTTTTTCCAGTGCCCACATGTGCTCGCGAATGTCGTCCATACGCTCGCCCAGGTCCATGGTGCGACGGTCTACATGACTGCGTACCCATGCTGTGGCCGTTTCTGCTTCGTTGGCCGATAAGTTCGTGTCCTGGAAAAAAGCCCCGTGCCCCGCTACTCCTTGCTGCGTGCTGTTGTCGCTCATCGCTGCACTCCTTGGCCGGATGGCCAGCTATTGCGAATAAACATTAACATCTGTTTATATACTTGATCATTGTGCTCCACAATATTTTCTTTGCCAAGGCAACACCTTGTTCAATATGAAAGGAGCGTAGTAATCGACTTATAGCAAAGTAGGAGTGGGGCGTGCACAAAGCGGAGGAGACAATGCTTCATCATGCGCCCGCACATGAGCGTGGTCCTGGGTGACGTATCGGCATTGATAAACCCAGTGGATGGTATATAACCACCGAACGGGTATTCCGTTTGAGAGAGTGGGCAAGGCGACGTACCCGAAGCAGTGCCCCATTCCAACTTCCGAGTTATGGAGTATGTGATGGCCCAACGTAATCCCAAAATCAACATTAAACCAGGCAAATCCCGGGAGGTCGAAGATCATGCATCCAACGCAGCGGGTATAGACATAGGCAGTGCCTCCCACTATGTCGCGGTGCCTGCGGATCGTGATGACGAGCCGGTACGGGAGTTTGCCAGTTTCACGGAAGATCTGGAGGCCTTGGCCGATTGGCTCAAGACTGCGATGTGGACACCGTCGCGATGGAATCAACGGGCGTGTACTGGATACCGCTCTTCGAACTGCTGGAATCACGCGGATTCACCGTGCTGTCGGTCAACGCATGTCATGTCAAGAACGTCTCCGGTCGCAAATCCAACGTGCTGAATTACCAGTGGCTCCAGCAGCGCATGAGTTACGGACAGTGAGTTAAGCTGATTTAATATATAGACACATCGCTGCTCTACCTCACGGAGCATTAAGCGCCGACTTATCCAGCGTGTACAAGGCTTGGGCACGCTTCCAAAGCATTATATGGAAGGAGATGGTTCTTCCGGTAACCGAAGAGACACATAACGCAGCTGCAAATATTCCTCCAGTCCCCATTTACCGCCCTCGGTACCCAGTCCGGAGAGCTTACTACCGCCGAAAGGCGCTTGTGGGGTAGCGGGAGCCCCGTCATTGATACCGACAATGCCGCATTGCAGCGCCTCCGCGATGCGGTATGCACGGCCCAGATCTCGGGTCCATAGATAAGCAGCCAAGCCATAGGGGGTGTCATTGGCGCGGGCAACTGCTTCTGCTTCACTACGAAATTCCTGTATGGGCATCAGGGGGCTGAAGCTCTCTTCGTGGAATATGCGGCTCTGCGGATCGAGGTCGGCGAGGAGGGTAGGGGAGCAGCACAAGCCTTGTGTATCCCCTCCGCAGAGGAGCCTGGCACCCCGGTCCAGAGCGTCCTGCAATTGCGCTTTAAACTTCTGGACAGCGGCTTCGGAAACCAGCGGTCCGATGTCCGTGTCCTCGGCAAAAGGGTCTCCGACCTTGAGGTGACTTATCGCTTCCAGGTAGCGCGCCGTAAACGCCGGCAGGATCGCATCCTCCACATACAAGCGGTTGGCGGCAACACAGGACTGACCGGCATAGCGAAATTTGGCTTGGATGGTCATGGCCACTGCTGCGTCGATGTCCGCATCGGCAAAAACAAGCACCGGAGCATGTCCACCCAACTCCAGCGAAAGCCGTTTGATGGTCGACGATCCCTGCGCATAAAGTTTCTGCCCCACGGAAGTGGAGCCCGTAAAACTCAACTTGGCTATACGTGGGTCCGCCATCATCCGTTCCGCCAGAGGCGCAGGATCAGAGCTAGGAAGTACCTGTAGAGTGCCAGCCGGCCCCTCCGCCTCAGCCCAGAGTTCGGCAAGTCTTAATGCGCAGGTTGGCGTTTGCTCATCGGGTTTGAGGATGACCGTACAGCCCGCTGCCAAAGCCGGCGCTATTTTACGAACGACCATAGAGACCGGACTGTTCCACGGCGTAATGGCGAATACCGGGCCAACCGGCACTTTCCAGATCTGTAAGCGCTTGTCCGGAAATTGGGAGGGGAGGCTTTCGCCGGTGATGCGTTTGCATTCTTCGCCATACCAGCGCGCCAGGGTGACTGCGGTGTGGATTTCAGAACGACTCTGACGGATCGGCTTGCCCATTTCCCAAGTGATGCGTTGTGCCAGATTTTCCGCCTGATCCTGAATGCGCTCTGCCCATCGGCGCAGAATATCCGAGCGTTGGTAAGCAGTCGTTCGGCTCCAAGTGCTAAAAGCACGGGTCGTAGCCTGGAGAGCCTGTTCAGCCTCGGGCAACCCACAATCGGAAACTTCAATAACCGCTTGCTGATTGCTTGGGCTTCGTACGACGAACTGTTTTTCGATATTCGTCCAGCAACCATCCATGAATGCGGACGTTGGGGCAGAATCCATAAACTCCTCCTGGGGGATAAGTGTGCACGGGGCGTAGTGCTGAAAAATCTTTATAGAGAAGGCGGATTGCCGACAAATGGCTCGTGCCTGAACAGACCTTGCGGACATTCAAAATCAAGGGCCTCATGCTGACGCACCTTGTTGCTGCGGAAGGTTCTGTGAATCACGGGAGTTCTCTATGGACGGTGGGCTGGATTATATCAAGGTCCAGGATTCGATGCCGCCCGAAAACGGGATTCAGAGCAAAACCTGACACCATTTTATTATATTATGATTTTATGGTATTTACATTGCCATAATATTTTTGTATGTTGGATATTCCTGATTTACTAATGGAGGTAATCATCATGGATGCTGAAATGGAAATGGAATTTGAAATGGTGGCCTTAGTCTATGCCTTGGAAGAAGACGGATACTGCTTTGCCGACGTGTCCGATGAAGCCATTCGTCACGCTTTTTGGAACAATCAGGATCTGAGAGATCTGGCGGTTGTCCGTGCAGCCTGAAATACCCACACTTCCACCCCGAAACCAGCCCTTTTAAAGGCTGGTTTCACGCGTCTGCCAACCGGCAACAAGCCAAAACGCGCGCAGTGAACCATGGATGGAGGTTTCCAGACGTCACCCTCTCCAATCTCCCGCTTCCGCCCTCACCAATGCGCAGCAAGGACCGATCAGGAAACCTTGCGATCTGCCTTCTTTTCCTTCTCAAGACGCGTAATACCCATCATCTGAAACATGTATTTTTCATAAAAGGGCTCTGAAACCCCACTTTTCATTTTGTGGAGGAAATACTTCTCAAACGCCACCTTGGCCAGGTGTACCCAGCGACCAGAGGCAAACATATCCACTCTGCGAGGACGTAATTGGGGCAGGGCCACAAACGCGGCACCGTAGGTACCCATATCCGCAAAACAGACCGCATTCCAGGTGCCCCGTGTTTGCTCACCTTTGCGACCTTCAATGTCCGCCTGAATATTGTGAACGGCAGCGGTCACCATGGATTCAATCATGTAGCCTGTTTTGGGGGCACCCGTCGGGATCGGTGTTTTTTCCACGGGTGGAATCGCAATGGCAATGCCCGCAGCAAAAATATGGGGATATTTCAGACTACGTTGGTGCTCATCGACCAGAACAAAGCCGCTCTCATTGCAGAGACCTTCCACTTGAGCAACCGCTGGAACCCCCTTAAAGGCGGGAATCATCATACCAAACTTGACCGGCAGGGTGAACGTCTTGAGCGTTGCTCCCTCCTCATTGACTTGAGTGATAAACATTTTTCCATCTTTCACCTCGTCGACTCTACAGTTGATATAGACATCAACGCCTTCAGCCTCCAGGCCTCTGCTGAGAATTCCGGTGGAGTCCCCGACCCCCTGAATACCCAGATGACCGATATAAGGTTCACTGGTCACAAAACTAAAAGACGGAATTTTATCCCGCAGGCCGCGTTTCTTGAGGTCTGCAGCGACAATCATGGCATACTCATACGCCGGACCCATGCAACTGGCCCCGGCCATCACGCCCATCACAATAGGCCCAGGATCCGCCAGTAATGCCTGATAGCTCTGATAAGCCTTTTCGGCATGATCCACGGTGCAAATAGACTGAATAGGTCCTTCATGGGGATGGGAACCCGGCACATTCTCAAAGGCCATCCACGGTCCCGTGGTAATGATCAGATAGTCGTAAGACACCTTGCTGCCATCCGCCAAAATAATTTCCTGCTGTTGCGCCTCAATCTTTTCAGCGGTCTGTGCAATAAAACGAATGCCCTTACGCTCGACATGAGGCCGGATCGGGAAAGTGATCTTTTCGCGGGTTCGCCATCCCACCCCTACCCAGGGATTAGAAGGCACAAACTGAAAATAATCGTCTGCGCTGATAAGCGTCACCTGATGCTCAGCACTCAGCGCTTCTCGCATTTCATAAACTGCGGGCATTCCACCGGTCCCCGCGCCCAAAATGACTACATGTGCCATGGATTAACCCCTCGTCATTGCATGAAACGCACTGAACCCGTAAGAAGGCGAGGATCAGTGAGCGACTAACCACATTAGTATATAAGCATACTCTAGTAATTCTATAAAATAGTCTAATTATGTCTTTTTATGATCTTCCCGGAAAACTTCTATGCCTGCAAACCCGTTGCAGCACGTGGCAGGACAGCCAACCCATGGCATTTGTTAGTCACTTCCGCATCACGAATTGCCACGCTGTGCCCTGACAATTTATCTTTAACCGATGGATATACTCAAAGCATTATACAAAAATTGACATTTTTGAGCGTGGACCATCTGGGCGCCGATTCCTGCTTGTCCGCAATCAGGTGCAAGTCTTATTTGACCGTTTATTTATGGTTCATACGCCTGGAAAATCTTATTAAATTAAGATAGATATATAACTTTTAGGGTTCCTCGTCATTTCAAGTGGGTAGCCTGAGATCCAGCTTGCCCAGGATCAGGTAGGCCATGTTGATAAAGTTCTTGTGCGTGCGGTAACCCCGAGCCTTGGCCTTGGCGGATTGAATGAGGCTGTTGAAACCTTCCAGAATTCCATTGGTGATCTGGCTCTCGAACCATCGGAGCACGCCATCCCAGTGATTCATGATGGTGTAGGCGACCCTGACGATAGGCGGCAGATCGCTGGTTCTGGCGTTTTCCAACCAGGCTTTCAAGAGGGTAGCCCCCTGGTGGCGATTCTTGATCGTGAAGATGTCCTGAAAGGTCAGGCGGAACTGGTAGGCCTGCGCCGTCTTGAGGTTCTGGTCTTTGAGCAATTCCTGCAGCTTTTCTTTCTGCTTCATTTTGAGGTTGCAATCGTTCTTGAGCCAAAGCCAGCGGGTCTTTTTGAGATTTGGCTGGGTGAGGACTTCCCCCTTGCGCACGTCGTCTACGGCCTCGTTGACGACGTGCGCAAGGGGGAAGTC